>NZ_JACHXU010000006.1:0-383378 GCF_014192335.1 Aporhodopirellula rubra
GCTCGGGTCGACGGCGATGCCAGTTGCGAGGATTACTTTGAGGCCAGTGAGTGGAAACCCGCAATGATGGTTGCCACGAAGACGCGGAAGCTTCCGCCGACACCGCCGACGATCGCGGAGTTCATGCTGATCCTGGCAAAGCTGGGAGGCTACCTGGATCAGAAAGGCCAAGGCTCGCCTGGATCAAAGACCATCTGGCGAGGACTGCGGCGAATGGAAGCCTACCGCGAAGCCTACACCGTCTTCGGAACTAGCTAATAAGATGTGGGCTATAAAGAGGGCCTCCGCCACGGGTTCTTTTTTGCATTGAGACGCACTGCGTGTCTGAACAAGACGGCAAATATTCAAAAACGTTCGCCGCGTGACCAAGTAAACGATAGGCTGCCCCCGCCGCCACGGCCTCGATGTGGTCACACCTCGGAACGCGGGTTCGTCTGCCGTTTCACTGGCGACCGAATCAGGGACACGAACCCATCGTTTGCACAATCGATCGGTGATTCGTCTACAATATCGGACATCCCCCAATTCCGTCTCCCTCGAATTTACGTCGGGGGAACGAACGTTACCGACGGGACGATCGAACCCTTTGCGCACGATGCCACGAACACTCTTAGTTCAGTTCCGGAAACGGCGTTGCCGCCGACATATGCTCAATGGTTTCACGAACCTCGACTTTACTGAACCGCTACCTGCCCGCGTGGCTGCACTCCAAGGCAAGTTCGTGGTCAAACCGGCACCAGCCGGATTCACGATCGAGTGATTTCCGTAGTGCGTCGAGCGACACCCAACAGGGCTCTCAAACGCAGCACAGCGACAGCGGGTCGAGCAGTATCACGAATGCCGCGACCGGACCGCTCGCTTATGAGCTAGGTGACAACGATGGTATCTACGGTGAAGCCCCCATCAAAATCGGCCGTTTTGAAATCATTCGGCTGATCGGCGCGGGAGGCATGGGGAGCGTCTACCTTGCGAACGACTCTCTACTCAACCGCAAAGTCGCAATCAAAATCCCGCAGCAAACTTCGCTAATGAACCGACGAGTTCTGCAGCGATTCCACCAGGAAGCGACCACCGCGGCTCAACTGCGACACCCGAACCTGATCGGCGTCTACGAAACGGGTGTCGACTCAGGAACCCCGTTCATTGTTGCCGAATACGTCGAAGGCCCGAGCTTGGCGCAGTTACTACGATTTCGCACCGAACCGATGGACGTGATTGAAACGTCCACGTTGATCGAGTCGCTCGCCGATGGCATGCAAACCGCACACGCCCTGGGCATCCTCCACCGGGATTTGAAGCCTGGAAACGTTTTGCTGCAACTACGAGATCCGGACGCGACACAGATGTCGCTGAAGTCTCTCTCGGGATACGTCGGCCGGATCACGGACTTTGGCTTAGCACGTACCGAACAGCATGATTTCGCGCTAACCGAACCGGGACAGTTATTAGGATCGGCCGGCTACGCATCGCCCGAACAAGCATCGGCGAGACACAATGAGGTCAGCTTTCCCAGCGACGTTTTCTCGCTGGGCGTCATCCTTTACGAACTGCTGACCGCCCGCCGACCCTTCTCCCGGAAATCGATCGGTGCCACTCACCTTGCATTAGAAGTTGAAACGCCACGGCGTCCGCGCGCGATCCGCCCCGACGTGCCTCGGGACCTCGACGCGATCTGCATGAAGTGCTTGGAAAAAACAATTGCGAACCGCTACGGCACCGCCGAGGAACTGCGCGACGACCTTCGACGCTTTCTCAGCGGCCAACCCACACAGGCTCGCCCCGTACCGATGTGGGAGGAACTCCATCGCTGGAGTCGTCGCTCACCTTCGACCGCCGCACTTGTCTTCGTATGCCTTGCCTCACTCGTGTTTGGCGTTTGGGGATTGTCGATCTACTCAGGCCGCCTACTTCAACATGAGAAAGAACTGTCCGTCGCCCTGACGAACTCTCGCGTAGAACGCGCACGGGCCGACCGGCTGCTCAAAGAATCTCTCGCAGCTCAAGCCGAAGCACAACGTCAAGAATCGCTTGCACGACAACTCGTCTACGAAAGCGACATGCAACAAGCCTACCGGTTCTACGAAGAGAACCGCCTCAAAGACACTCGCAAGCTGCTCGATAAATACCCGGTGCTCGGTTACCCAACGGACCATCGAGACCTCAGCTGGAAATGGCTCAATGCCAAACTCAGAGCCCGATACCGGATTCTCGGACAACACAACGGCCCCGCCACCGAAGTCGCGATCGACCCAACCACCGGCGATACTTGGAGCGTTGGCAAAGACGGCGTCATGAGAAAGTTCAGCTTTGAACAGGAACGCGAGACAGATCGAATTGACTTGAAGTCCGGTGAGATGAATGCCATCGCGATTACAAATGACGGGTCAGAAATTGCCGTTGGCGTTAGCAAAGGCAGATTCGGACTGCACGCGATTGCCTTCGTCGATCCTAAAACCAGGTCAGTCTCACACGACATCGAAGGAGTGCCCACCACGGTTGAAGCATTAGCCTGGTCCGGCGACGACCAATGGCTCGCCCTGGCGGCTCGATATGGGGACGCCTTTCTGTGGAACCGCGGCCATGGAATCTCCCGCACGTTTGCCAGTGGAACTCGAAACATGCAAATTGCCATCCGCGGAATACCGCACGAACTGGTCCTATCAACGCCTGAGAGATTTGGCAGTCACGACATCGCGACCGGTAAGCCGACAGAAAACATCGCGGACAGTAACCGAGGATTGATGTTCGCCATGTCGCCATCGGGGGACACGATTGCGCACCACAGCCCCAAAAACCGAACCCCCTATATCAGCCGCCTTACCGACAAATGGCGGCAAACGGCCCTGACAGGGCGCGTCCTAGGAACGACCAGGGCCATGGCCCTTAACGCCCAGGCGACTCAACTTGCGATTGCTACCGACGACGGGATGGTTCAAACATGGGCGCTCGATTCCCCCCAAGCTAGTCCGCCCAAGAAAGCCAATGCCAAAACACCTCCGCCGAACTCCTTGGACCAATTTCACGCCAGCACGTTGCACGATGGCCCCTGCATGTCGGTCGCTTACATCGACAACGACTGGCTCGCGTGCAGTGGCGAAGACGGAGTGGTCGCCGCATACAATGCCCTAGGGACCGCGATCAGGCCTCTCACGGGGCCCGAACACCAAGTCTACGACTGCTGGTGCAGCCGAAACGGAACACGTGTTTTGACGCTCGACACAAACGCAAAACTGACTCTCTTCGATCGTGACACGAAGGACCCGACACGGTGGTCACAAACCGCTGCCTATCATGTCTTCGACAGCGGCACAACAGAGACTTCGAAGGACTGGAAATCCCGGATCAAGAAATGGAAACATGCAGACGAGCAATGGCTCGCGGTGAGTCACGATGAATCACGTGCGATCGTTTGTTACGACGTTGGCAGCATTGCGATTGTGGACTTACAGTCCCAATCCCCGATCGCGCACTTTCACACCGAATTGGATCCGCATGATGATGAGTGGATTGTCTCAGTCGCAATTTCACCTGACGGAAAATTTGCCGCCATCGGCTGTTCTGACCGAAGCTTGATCGTGTGGTCAGTCGACGACCAGACCAAACGATTCGAACGCCAATACACTGACAATGTCGAAATTGTCCTCTTTTCTAACGACGGTAAATGGATGCTGGTGGGAGGTCGGTACGAAGATCTATCCGTCTTCTCTACGAACGATTTCCAACCACGCTGGACCGTTGAAGCAGGCGACGGAACACTCGGAGGAATCTTCACTGACGACAGCCGCCGACTGGTGATCGGACACTTGGACCACTCGATTCGGGTTTGGGATGTCGAATCAGGGTCACAGCTAGCGGTACTCCAAGGCCATGACCATCAGTTGTCCGAACTCGAAATCAGCCAAGACCAAAAGACCTTGATCAGCATCGACGAGGCGGGCGACACTCAGGCCTGGAGCATGCGAGACTACAACAAGATCGGGCCGCTTTGGCCCGAAGCCAACACGGACCAACATCTGCGCCGCGTCCGACTATCAGAGGACACTGACCAAGCCATCCTCATGATTAGCGACGCTGACAAAGTCCGGACCCTTCATGTCATTCGTTTCGACGCGGCACCGAAGTAACCGCGAGACACCATCGGCGAAGAAACATCCCGTTCGCGGACCTACTCGGCCGTGCGAAACCGGTTCAGCGTGTAATACGCCACATTGTGAAGCAGTTCACCGTCATCGGCACCGCGCACGCCATCGGCATGCAACTCGTGAACATGCCCTAACTGCAATCCATTAACCGCCAGACTCACACTCTTGCGATCGTCCGAGACACTCACGGATTGGATCGTCGGTTGCGTCGCATCCACCTCCGGACTGCCGTACTGCGACCGATATTCGTAGGTGTAAGTCGACATTCGATACGCGCCAACATCGCCCGCGGCATCCGGATCAACCTCCTGCGTGAACTCCAACTCAAAGCCGTTCGGAGTCAAACGCATCTCTTTGATTTCGAACGGAACCTTACCCGTCCAATCGAGGCGTTCAACGGCAAACGGACGCCGCCCCACCGATCCCCAACCGCGATTCGTCCCGCCGACAAACAATGCGCCACTGGCGTCCATCTCGACGCCCACATTTCCGGACCCAAAACCGCTCCGAAACGGAAAACAGGCGCCCTGCCAAACCCCATCCACTTCTTCCAAAAACACTCGCATGATCCGGCTCTGAGTTTGGTCACCCACGAAGAGTTGACCGGCGAACGGCCCGAACTTTCCTGCCGTCGAATCACACGCTATCCCCGACGCACTCTTACCGAGTTTGTCGTAAGGAAACAGGATCACGGGAGGAACCAACTCAGGAATCTTCGCCGTTTCAACGTGCATGCGACTGCCGCTTTCGGGCTCCGTGGGTCGTGGCCCCATCGATGGTGCCGAGTCGTACCACTGGAACCCGCCAGGGTGCCCAACGAATTTACCTTGCTGCAACAACTTCAGCCCACACGTTCCATTCCATGGACCCTGATTGTCGGTGTAGAAAAGATTGCCATGCAAATCACTCCCGATCCCGCCGGGTGAACGCACCCCGCTACACATTGGCAACGTTTGACCATCGGAAGTGACCTTCATCGCCCACCCACGAAAGGGCACCGCGCTCGAGAAAGATCCCGTCAAACAAAGAGTCAAAACCATGTCGCCGTTTTCGTCGAATTTGGATCCGAACGCGTACTCGTGGTAGTCACCCGACACGCCCCATCCGTCGGCATGGGTTTCGAAAACGTCCGCCAATCCATCGCCATCGGTATCACGCATCCGTGTTACCTCGGGACGCTGAGTCGCATAAAGCCAACCGTCTCGCTCTGCCAAACTCAGTGGTTCGTGTAACCCGCGTGCGTATACTCGCACCTGATCCGCGGTCACCTTTTCAGCGAGGGGATCAGAAATCATGAAGATGTCCCCGCGACGTGAACACACCGCGAGCTTTCCATCCGGCATCCGCTGAAAACCACACGCCTCGATCACTTCATCGGGCGGCAACTCGAACGTAATGATGCGATAGAAATCATCTTCCGTTGGCTTCGCCGCGTTTGCCGGAACAACGAACAGCAACGCGGCTACGACGAGCGGCCATGCAGGTTTGAATTGAGACATATCGTTAGGAACCAAAGAGGATAAAAGTTTTTTAAAGAAGCGACCGAAACGGAATAATTCAAAATGCGTGCGGCATCCGCCGGCCACCGTTACCAACGAATGGTCTGTGTCACCGTTGTCGTTGAATCCGCCGCGATGGCAGCCCGCAATACCTGCGATCCGTTCACGCTCAACAACTGAACCTTGACACCCTCGACCGAAACCGTCGCTCGATCGTCGATGCGATACCCACCATCGACGGGCTCAATTTTTCCCGTGGCGATCTGCCAAACCAAAACACCCTCCGGCGCCGCGTCCGAAGCATGAAATGTGAAACGCCGTCGCAAACCATCCGCATCCGGCACTGGGAAATCTTCGACAAGGATTTCGCCGATGGTGTAACGGAAGCTCGGATTCCCATTCTCATCGAGACGATAACCTCGCATTTGATAGCCAAGATCGCGTCCGGATTCCTTTGGCCACGGCTCCGACACGCTCGCAAGCATCGCGAGAGGTGACGCCGAATCGACGGTCAAAACCGCATCTCCGAGCGGTTGCTGACTACCTTGGCCGCGTCCCCGCCAATGCAGAGAAGCGTCGACGAACGCGTTCTTCCATACCTTCGCGAGCGACATTCGCTCTGCATCCCAAATCAAGTTCAGATCTGCGGGATAGCCCACGCCGATTCCACGAGGGCTGACGTCGGTGAAGAAGTTGCGGTAGATCCTCGGCCGCTGATTCGCAGCCAGAACGATCGCTTTCTGATTAAGCCCCTGGGGTTCTTTTGCCTTGGTACCCATTACCAGGTATTCCCAGATCGCATCGATTTGCCGCGCCGGGTCACCTCCATCGATATCCACCAACGCTGAACGGCCGTCTACAAAACTGTTTGGCATCCGCGTTCCCGGTCGATATTTCGTCGGATCCTGCAAATACCGTTGAAACCATTCATGACGCAAACGCTGGGGCATCATCAACATGTCAATCGCGCCGAGCCCGCCAGCATCGTTTCCGTTGTAGCTGTGACACTTGATACAAGACAAACCGGCGTTGCCGCAAAGTTTTCGGCCGTCGATTTGCACCTGCTGCAACGTTTTCGTGGCCGGATAAGTCTGCACTTCATCGCTGCGATCGAGCCTCACGATGGCATCATAAAACCCGGCCAACCGTTCCTGGTCAAATGCCGGCATGCGAGTGTGCATGTAGCCACGGGCGTTCGCCCCCTCACTCAAAACATCCTTCAAGTAACCATCGTTGAGTTTATCTGCGACTCCGGTGAGCGACGGCGGCAACCGTCCTTCTAAACCCATCTCCGGGATCGTGGTGTGGAAAAACTCATCACGACTCGCCTCAGGTCCGCCGATCGAATCTCGTTCATGGCAGGCGTAACAATTCAGAGCCATCATGGTGAATTGCACCTGCCGTGAATCCTCTTGGGCAGGCACTTCACCGGCACGACGTCGATCCAGCGCTGCGGCAATCGCGTTGACCTGCGTCGCCCCCAATCCGTAGTCGACTGCGGGAGCCTTGGCTGGCACCGCCAAACAACCTCGCGTCAACGTCAATTCGTGCAGCGGCATCGCCATCTTCAGACTCGCCGAGTCGCTGCCTTCGAAATCATGGCAGTTAATGCAGCCCGCGCTACCGAAAAGTTTCTGCCCCAAATCAACGAGCGATTCATCAGGCTCAAACGCACTGGGCAGCAAATCGATCGGGGCACCTTCTTCGCCGCCCGTCAGCCATACCGAAATATCGTCTTGCCCCAACCGCGGGTCTTTCATTTTCAGGCTCAGCGCGATTTGGCCGCCACCGTCAAAATACTCAACACGGATCGGATACACGCCCGCCTTCATCGTGTAGGTGGCCTCGCGAGACGACTCGGGATGGATACCGTCGTGTTCCAACCGGTGCCCGTCAATTTCCATCGCCGAACCATCATCACTCGACAGCACGAACGTGTACTCGCCGTTGTTTTCGATCGAAACATTCGCTTCGAAAACAGCTGCAAAGTTGTTCGCGGGGTTGATGTCATCGATTTTCAAATCACCAACTTCGGCAGTCGCAACCGGGTCCATTTCATCGAAGTTCGGCAACTGATTCCAATTCCCGCGATAAAGCCGGCGGGTGAATTGCCCACTGCTTTCCCCCACTGTCGTTTCCGCAGTCAGATAGGCTGCCACCGCCGCAATTTCTTCCGTCGATCCGACCATCGCTGGCATCCGCAGACCTTCACGAATCGTCGTGCAATTTTGCAGAAAATGGATCAGCGACGGGACCGTGTATTTGCGGTGGGTTTGACCGAGCGGCACTGTCGTCGCGAGTGGTGTCTTCTTGTTGTCATCGCCGATCGCCCCGTGACACGCGACGCATCCGACTTCGTGATAAAGCTTCTCACCTTTGTTGGCGAGATTTTGGCTAACGACGCGATCGACGAGCTGCCCCTTACCACGTAGCATCAAATAGCTCGTGATCGCCTCGGCATTTTTCCGGCGAGTCTGATCATCCGCACCGGGCCAGGGGTCAGGCATGGTTGTCCCGGTCTTGGTCATGTGAGGATCGGCAATCATCGAAACGATCGAATCAGTCCGAACGCGGCCGGCAACTTCACTGAGATTCGGTCCTCGCTGCGCCGGCAACATCGACTCGTCATCACGGTGGCACGCCGCACACGCGAGTGACCCAATCAACACTTCACCGGCGTCGGCGACGGAGGTGGATGCGGTACCTACAAAACGTTCGAAACCAGGAACGATCGGACGGGCGGCTTCGCGTCGTGAATCGCGAGGCATCAACCAAATATTTCGAAAGCGAACCGGGTCGCCGTGATTCTGCAAAACGATCGGACCGGGTTCGGGACCGGCTTTCACCGTGGACGCTCGTGTTGGGTTTGGCACCTCGACATCGTTCTGAACGATGATGCCGTTGAGCCGCACCGTCATTCTGGCGTTCGCGGTTTTGTTGCCATCGGCGTCGTACCTCGCCGCGGTGAAATCGACATCGTAGGTTTGCCACCGCAGCGGCGGAAAACATGCATTCACCGAAGGAGCACTCACGGTGTAAATTCCGCCCGCTTCGTTATCGAGCCCTTCCAAACCGAACGAGTCGAGAATCTGAGTTTCGAATCGCCCCTGGTGATAGACGCCACTGTTGCCTCGCTTTTGGCCGCGAGCCTCCGGTGCGTATGGCGTTCGGAATTCAAGGTGTAAGGTGTAGTCGTGAAACCGCTGCTTCGTCTGCGTGCCTTCCTTAAGCAGACCGTCGTCGGTGAGCTGCCCTTTTTCCCAATGCTGATCGATCGCGTCCTGAGTCCCGTCGAACAACGCGATCGCTCCTGCGGGAGCATCTCGGCCCATCGTGGGACTGACCCGTTCGACTTTTTCTAACCCCATCGACTCGATCAAATCTTCGACTGCGTCGATATCGCTTTCGATGCGACGGGGCTGGCCGGTCGTTCCGGCCCCGGGCAACCCGCCCTCGTAAATGACCAAATCAAAGTCGCCATCGCCGGCCGCAATGACCTGCATGGCTCGATCCACACCGACGTACTCCCCCTGAATGGCGAAGTCGGGATCGTCCTGGGCCACCTCTGGATCCGGCGTTCCGGTTGCGACGGCAACCCGCTGGAAACACAGCGGAATGAGGCAAATGCCAGACATCAACAAGATCGTCCGCCAGGACGGAGGCCGACACAACAGAGGGCAATTCACGTTTGGGAATCTCACTTGGATAGGCAAAACGAAACTGTCTTCCTCAGAAAACTCGAACAGTTTTCTACTAAAAACAGGAGAGAAACGACGCGAAGGAGGCAAAAACACCCCTCACGCACGTTTTAAGCGGGAACTCGATAGCAGGCAGTAAGGCGGGACTGGCATACAGAGGCAAGGGAACCACGATAGCCAGCGAACAGCATGATAGTCACGAAATCGTGAGTGCTCAAACCCGTGCCCCCACTTAGAGGATTCGGGCACGCCAATTCGAAAAACAGTGGTTGCATTCTCTTCTCGTCGGCTAGAATCTGGTCCCCTGAAAGCCGGTCTCCGTTGAGCGGCGTTCACAACTTTGGTGAGGGTCAGCAACAACGATGGCAAAACACTCCACGAAGACAGAAGTCCGCACCGTCCTGATTAGCGACGTGCACTTGGGCTCGAAACACTCCCAATCGAAGCAGTGCCTCGAATTCCTGCGATCCTACTCGCCAAAGAAGGTCTATCTCGTCGGTGACTTCATCGACGGGTGGAGATGCAATCAGGGATGGCATTGGTCGGATGAGTGCAACGAAATCATCGAGCACTTGGAAGCCCTCATCAAAGAGGGAACCGAGGTCTACTACGTCCCGGGCAATCATGATTCGTTTCTGCGGAGCGAACACAGCCTGGAGATGTTGCCGGGCAAATTTGCAGACGTGCAATTCGCCAACGAGTTCGTCTTCGAGTCCGCCGGCGGATGGCGTTTCTTGATCACCCACGGTGACCTGTTCGACATGGTCGAAACGCAAGCACAGTGGGTTTCGAAAGTGACATCGTTCGCATACGACTCCGTCCTGAGTGCGAATCGGCTATTCAACCGATTACCGACCCGCCGGCGTAAAAACCCTTATGGTGCCTGCGCGGCGTTGAAGTCGGCGGTCAAACGCGTCGTGATGATGCTCAGCGGTTTCGAAGCCGCGATCATGCAACATGCTCGCGACCAAGATTGTGACGGAGTGATCTGCGGACACATCCACACACCTGCGATCGTGTACAGCGAAGAGATGCTGTACTGCAACACAGGCGATTGGGTTGAGAACTGCACCGGGTTGGTCGAGCACCTCGACGGCAGCATCCGGTTGGAATCGATCTACGGATCACCACGAATGCTCGAGTTGCCAACGCACCCACGTCAGCGCGCCTCAGCGTCGTCAGCACGAGATCGCTTCGCAGCCTGTCGTTAAACGCGGCGGTTTCCTGTGTCGCGATTTCATTGCCGCAATCATACATACGTTCGTTGCGTTCGGACGCCTAACGACTGCGATCTCGTTTGATGTAACAAACGCGATAGACCGGAATGCCGAACTTGCGACTACGTCGTTCAAAGTGCGTGTGATAGTCGAGGTCATGGGATGACTCTCGCTGCGTCTCGGGCAACGGCACTCCGAGTTCAGGCGTGATCTCGGCGATCAATTCGACCGTGAGTTCAAAATAATCGAGCACGTCGGTCCAAAAATGCAATCGCCCGCCCGTTCGCAGACAACGGCTGAACTGACGAATGTTTGACTCGCTCAAGACACGTCGTTTGCGATGACGTTTCTTCCACCACGGGTCAGGAAAGTACACGTGCACCGCTTCGAGTGAACCGCTCTCGATCCGCTCGACCGCCGGTTGCCCCACGTTCTCTCCCTCAACAACGATGCCCGACGCAAACAACGGCGTGGCGTCGCCGGCCAGCATCATGGCGTTGGCGCGTTTACGTTTTGCCAATCGAGCGGCCGCGTGGGCGGCATACTTCCGTGCGATCTCGATCCCGAAATAATTATGCTCGGGCCGCCGATCCGATTCGGTTTGAATGAACAACCCCTTGCCACTGCCGACTTCGATTTCCAGCGGCAGATCGTTGCCGAATAGCGATTGGCTCGACAGCATCGGAGGCAGGTCCTCCGGCGTTTTCAACCAGGTGGACAAATCGAGATCGGGATGCGGTTTTCGCAGTGCGGCGCGAGGCATGAAACGAAGGCTGGGGCTGGTAAACGGAAGGAAAAATGAGGAGATCCAACCGCCATCGTAACGCGTCAGAATTGCTCTACAATCTGGGCGGGACCAGATACAGCACGATCCGGCGGTTCTGAAGCCCCGAAAACGACATCGGATCGCCACGGGCCCTCGAGCTTTCCAGGCTCGACGTTTCTCGCCCCTGAGTTCTCCGCCACGAACGTCTCAATCACCGCGTCTCCCCAACACCAGCCTCTCAGCCCTCAAACCCACCCTATGAATTTTTCTGGACTCCGTATCGCTTCGCTCGAGAGCCGCCGGGCTGAAGACATGGCCCGCCTGATTACGAAATTTGGTGGTGAGGCCTGCGTGAGCCCCTCAATGCGCGAGGTCCCTATCGAGCCTAATCGGCCCGCAATCGATTTTGCTTATCGTGTCATCACCGGTGAAATCCCGATCATGATTTTCATGACCGGGGTCGGATTTCGCTATTTGCTCAAGAGCACCGAAAAGCACGTCGACTCCCAACGCTTTATCGACGCACTCAGTGACATCACGACGATCGCCCGCGGCCCCAAACCCGCGTCGGCAATGAAACAGGTTGGAATCACGGCGACCCATCGTGTCCCCGAGCCTAACACGTGGCGTGATTTGCTCCGGACGATTGACGAAGGCATCCCGGTCGCCAACCAAGTCGTCGGCATCCAAGAATATGGTGTCACCAACACGTCATTGATCGCGGGTTTGGAGGCACGCGGCGCGATCCCTGAAACCGTCCGCGTTTATGGATGGGAATACCCTGAGGACACCGGCCCGCTCGAAGAGAACGTGAAAGCGATCGCCAAGGGGGAACGTGACATCCTGCTGCTGACGAGCGCTCACCAAGTCGTCAACATGCTTCGGATGGCCGATTCGTTGAACCTGACGGAAGCACTGCGTGACGGACTCGCCCAAACCGCCATCGTCTCGATCGGCCCAACGACCAGTGACATGCTTCGCGAGAGCGACATCCACGTGGACATGGAACCGTCGCATCCGAAGATGGGACACCTCGTCAGTGAGTCCGCCCGCGAAGCAACCGCACTGGTTGAAAAGCGGCGGACCGCATACCAAGCCGAATCAACCACTCGAGTTTCAATGACCTCTTCGTCCGATCGTGAACCCCTCACCGCCATTGATGACCATCCGTCGCAGTCCAGCCTATTCATGATGGCTTGCCGCGGCGAACCGACGCCCCGCACGCCCATTTGGTTGATGCGGCAAGCAGGTCGTTACATGCAGGAGTATCGATCCGTACGGTCGCAGCAAACCTTTCTCGAACTGTGTGCGAACCCTGCCTTGTGCAGCGAAGTGATGTGCACGGCGGTGGAACGTCTCGGTGTCGACGCGGCAATCATCTTTTCGGACTTGCTGCCGATCCTGGTGCCGATGGGATTCGATCTGGAATTCGTCAAAGGCGATGGCCCCGTCATCCACAACCCGGTTCGAACCGCGTCGGACGTTGATCGCGTCAAACCGCTCGACAACCCTCAGGATCTCGGATTCGTTTACGAGACCGTTCGTCAAACTCGCAAAGACCTGCCCGAATCGATCCCGCTGATCGGATTCGCCGGGGCCCCGTTCACACTGGCGAGCTACGCGATCGAGGGCGGTGGCAGCAAGCAGTACGCCGCGACCAAACAACTCATGCGTGCCAACGATGGTGGCTGGGCGGCGCTGATGGACCGGCTTACCGATGCGATCATCGTTTACCTCAACGAACAAATCGCGGCCGGAGCCCAATGCGTGCAATTGTTCGACAGTTGGGCGGGGTGCCTTTCCGCTGCCGACTACACCCGGTTCGTGTTGCCATGGATGCATCGAATCATCGCGGGCGTAGCGCCGGGTGTGCCTCTGATTAATTTTGCTACCGGCAACCCTGAATTGTTGCCTCTGCTGCGAGGCGATCGTCGTACCGTCGTCGGCGTCGATTGGCGGATCGACATGACATCCGCATGGAAACGGATCGGACACGACATCTCGGTTCAAGGAAACTTGGACCCGACGGTGCTGTTGACCGATCCTAAAACGATCCGTGCCGCCGCCAAAGAATTGCTCGACCAAGTCGGTGATCGTCCCGGCCATATCTTCAACCTTGGTCATGGCGTAATGCAAATGACGCCTGTTGAAAACGCAATCGAACTCGTTCGCGCCGTTCAGGAACTATCCGTCCGAGAGGACTTCTCCGGTGCACCGGATGACTCCGACGAACAGGATGATTCATGACCCTATCAGGTCGGCTCGATGACACCGCGATCAACCAATCGATCGTCTGCCCGTTGTGCCCTCTGCACTGCGATGACGTTCGCCTCGGTGAAACCGGCGACCTGATCGCAGACCATTGCCCCATTGTCGACGAGTTCAACGCGCCCTCGTCAGCATCTGACCGCGAATCGGCAACACTCGATTCAGCGGATAGTCGCTCGGAGGATCACGGCAAACGCTGGCGTCTGGTCACTACCGGAGTCGATCTTGCCACCGCACGGCAATTGTCCGATTGGCAACGTGACGGCCAAATCGATCTGACGATTGAATCCGATGCGAGCATCCAAGCGATACTCGAGGTGATCAGCCGCGACGGCATCGTTTCGGCAACCATCGCGGACGTCGCCACCCACGCGGACCTGATTTGGACGTTTGGACGTGTCGACGAAGCATGGCCGCGTCTGATGCAAAAGATTTGCCAAGGGCCACGCGGCGACGCGAATGATAACGTTTGTCGGTTCGGAGAATGCTCCGCCGATTCACTATCCCAATTCGCTGCGGCGACACGCCCGGACTCAGGCTCTGTCTCGAATGTGTCTGCGGAAATCTTCGGCCCGGCCGGCCAGATCGATCGTTGGAATTCGTCCAAATATGCCGCGATCCTGGTGGGCCCCGGTGCGTTTGCCCCCGGCGAAGAATCGATCTCGGCCGCGATGTTGTGCCGACTCGTCCGTCTTCGTAACGCGGATTCTCGTTGCGTTTTAGTGACGCTCGATTCCGCCGCGACGCTGCGAAGCGTTTGTTTGTGGAAGACAAACGAAAGCCCCTCGTCAATCGCCCCTGACAACACCGACGTGACGTTTGATATCCGATTGGGCTCTCCGCTGAACCGCGATTCGTGTCCCTCGACATTGCAGATCGGAGGCATCGACCCCGGCCCCAAATTGGCACACGCCTACCGCTCCAGCTCAACCGCCGGACTGCATCGCCGCGGCATGACGATTCGCGGCGACGGTTCGGTTTCGCTCCCGTTGGCGGCCCCGATGACCTGCGAACGCCCGGCCCCCTGTGAAATCATTCGCGGTTTAATCTCGCCACTGAGCCCGTCGTGAAACGCGAGACCGCCCAAAACGCGAGCTCCATCACGCACAACGGCGGCGACTTTTAGAACTCGATGACTTGTTTGTCGCTGACGATTTCACACGGCATCGAAAATCTCTCGTCACCCTTGTCCAACGTCAGCTCGTCGATCGGATTGACATGGGTCAACAGAACACGTTTGGGCGATGCCGCGGCACTGATTTGCGCGACCCGGTCGAGATAGCAGTGCCCGGTCTTGATCGCCCACTCGACCTGATGATCGTGAAAGTTGCATTCGTGCAACAACAGGTCCACATCCTTCATCCAGTGCAACGTGTCCTCATCGGTCGCACCAACCGTGTCCGTCGCGTAGAGAAGAACGCGTGAGGTTGCACCGGAGTCCGGACTGTTTGGCTCGTTGATGTTCGTCCAATGGATGCGATAGCCGATTGATCCACCGGGATGTTCCTGACGACGCCAACTGACACACGCTCCGTTGATTTCGAAGGTTTGATTCCCCGATGCATGGTCAGGGTCATCGATCGCACACCACTGGACAGGCAACTCCACGGGAAAAATGAATTCACTCGCCAACAGCGTTCGGATCGCGTTGATTTTTTCTGCCTCGCCCCAAACCCGCACGCTTTGAAGCGGATGCTGGTAAAGGATATCGAGCAAAAAGGTCAGCCCGACGATGTGATCGAGGTGAGCGTGAGAGAGCAGAATGTCGAGCGTGTCGGTCTTCAACAGCGATGGCAGCCGAAAGATGCCCGTCCCGGCATCGAGCAGCAGCCCCGTCTCGGGGACGAAGTAACACGACGTATGCCGCGTTTCGCTTGGGTGGTAGCCGGCCGTTCCGAGGCAATGGAGCTGCATGAGATTGTGTTTTTTCCAGCAAATACTCGCTGCGGGTGCGATTTCCTTCCCGCTATCGTCGTCTGTGGTGGCTGGCAAGTCTAGTTGCCTCACCCACAATGTCCTGGGAAACTCGTTTTCGACTCCTTCGAACGTCCGATTCGATTGAGTCAAGTCGTCGTGACGACATCCTCCCGACACCTCCTTTGTCCACTGTCGTTTTGAAATCCACCTCCAATCCCGAGACCAACGCTGGTACCGAAAACGCGGTGACGGTTCGTCATGCCACGGTTGAATTTGGGGGTGGCAGGCGATCAAGAGACCGTGTCAAAGCCATCGACAACGTGGACATTCCGATCCGGGCTGGAGAACGGCTGGCTCTCGTCGGGCAGAGTGGATGTGGCAAAACGACTCTATTGAGAGTGGTCGCGGGCCTGCAATCGCTCACCTCCGGCCAATGTGAACACCACAACCCGGGCTCGACGTCGTTTGTATTTCAACAGCCCGCGCTGCTGCCATGGCGACGGGTAATCCGCAACGTGCAACTGCCCCTTGAACTCCAATCGGGCAATCACAACGCCGTCTCGGCACGCGACGCCGCGACGGCCGCGTTGAAAGAAGTGGAGCTGAGCGATGCGACTCGTCGCTTTCCCTACCAACTGTCCGGCGGCATGAAGATGCGAGTTTCGATAGCCCGTGCGTTGGTGACTCGTCCGGATTTGTTATTGCTGGATGAACCGTTTGCGGCGCTCGATGATCTCCTCCGCACACAACTCGGCGAACTGGTCACTCGCCTGTGGCGGGCTCATCGATTCACCGTCGTGATGGTCACGCACAACATCAGTGAAGCAATTGCATTGAGCGATCGCATTTGTGTCATGCACGACGGACGAATCAGCTCGGTCCTTGAAAACCCCGTCACCCAATCGCAGCGTGACGCGAGTGTCGAACGATCAGAAGACGTGCGTCGCACGCCCGAGTTCGCCGAGTTCTACGGCGTCGTCAGTGATCAATTGCGGGAGGCGGCCGGCACATGATATCCCGCGAGCGCAACCAAACCGATCACCGAAAACCGTCCACAACCCACCAACGCATGCCCAACCATGGTTGGCATGATGCGGCGTGGAGCGTCGTCAGTGTCTTGGTGGTCGCGATTCTAGGCCTGCTCGTGTGGCACCTTTGTGTTCGCATTTTTGACCTGCCCAAAATCCTTTTGCCGACGCCGTGGCAAGTCGCTGAGGCGGGATGGCGACGACGAGACGAACTGCTAATGGCGAGCTGGGTGACGTTTTTCACCGCCGCCGTGAGCCTGATGGTGGCGATCCTGATCGGGGGCGTCCTGTCGGTCATCTTTAGTCAATCACGAATGCTTCGCCGCGCGTTTTTCCCTTACGTCATTTTTCTACAAACGGTCCCGATCGTGGCGATCGCGCCGCTGCTGATCATTTGGAGCGGATACGAATTCCGAACGGCGGTGATTGCGACGGTCATCATTTGTCTGTTCCCGATCGTCAACAACATCACCACGGGACTGGAATCGAGTCGGCCCGAACATCACGATTTATTCCGACTCTACGGCGCGTCGAGGTGGCAAATGTTGGTGCGTTTACAAATCCCAACATCGATTCGGTACTTGCTGCTCGGCGCACGGATCAGCAGCGGGCTGGCCGTGATTGGCGCGATCGTGGCCGAATTCTTCGTCAGCAATGGAGCCGATTACGTGGGGCTCGGCGCGTTGATGACGCGGTGGCAGGGGCTTCTGCAAACTGACGCGTTAATCGCCGCATTGGGGATGTCGACGTTGCTGGGACTGGCGTTATTCGGTTTGGTCAACGGCATCGGACTGATCTTCTTCAGCCGCTACACTCGGGTGGATTGATCTCGCCCTCGAAAACTCATCACCGGTGAAAACAGAAATGTTCAACTGCGAATCCAACAAAACCGTTTGGGCTATCACGCTGACTGCGTTCCTTGTCACGGGCACCACAGGCTGCTCGACGCAAAAATCCGAACCGGAGGGCTCGGCATCGGAGACGACCTCGGTCAGTGTGCAGTTGAATTGGTATCCGGAAGTCGAGCACGGCGGTGTTTATCAGGCGTTAATCGACGGCTCCTACAGTGATCGCGGGCTGGACGTCGAAATCAAACCGGGCGGCAGCGAAACGCCCGTCGCCCCCGAATTGCTGCTCGGCAGAAGCCACTTCGCGATCACCAACGCGGACGACGTGGTTCTGTTTCGAGCCCAGGGGGCGGACATCGTCGCCGTGCTGGCAGCGGTCCAGGACAACCCGCGATGTCTGCTCGTGCGGTCGGACAGCGGCGTCGAGACGTTTGACGACTTGTCCGGAATGACGCTGCAATGCCAGCCGGGACGAACGTTCCTGCCGTTTCTGCGACAGCGTGGCATTCTCGAGGGCGTGCGCGAGGTTCCCTATTTCAACTCGATCGCGGGAATGGTGAACGATCCCAAAATGGCCGTTCAGGCATACGTGGTTGCCGAACCGTTGCTCGCCCGGCAACAAGGCCTTGATATACGAACGTTAATGGTCAGTGAACTCGGTTGGAATCCGTATTCGAGTGTCTTGGTCACGACTGGTGACCTCATTCGCGAATCACCCGAGATGGTTCAGCAATTCGTGGACGCCACCCGTCTCGGATGGGAAAACTATCTGTCGGCACCCGACAAAGCCAACGCACAGATTCTGGCGGCGAACAAACACGGCATGACCGATGAGGTATTGCAATTCGGGGCTGAGCAGATGCGTGATCTCGCGTACCCTTCCGAAAAAACCAAACTGGGCCAGATGAGCTTGGATCGTTGGCAAACGCTCGTCGGTCAGATGAGCGAACTGGAAGTGATCGATGCCGATTCGGTCCAAGCCGAAGAGTGCTTTACGACGCAGTTCTTGCCTAACGAGTAGGCCGCGGCAGACCGCCCCCTTAGGACGCCTCCCTTTCGGACCTGCTTTGGCGTTAGGCAGAAGGTATCCCCCTGGCTTTCAGCGACTTCCAAAGGCAACAGTTGCTTCGAGGACAGGAGCGTGGTCGTTACCGCCCCGCCCAAACGCCGTGTTCGACTTTGGGTGGACCCACCCAAAAAGCGGTCAATCGGGAACCTATTTCATCCCGCAAACGTCAATATCGGTAAGGTCGGCACAGCGGTCTTGCGTTGCATATTCAGCGTCAAAGTCACGAAATCGACGATGGGTCCGGGCGAAAACATTGGAAAAACGTTGGATTTCCGACGTAAATGGTCTGTTTGTCGCCTCGTAAAAGGCGTGGCGGGGAGATCCCTGTTTTGGCAATCTTTGCGGATTAGCCTGCCGTTGATGGATCCGGACCACTGCGCCGGTTGGGACAACTCGTCGGGATGGCGAGACGACAACGCCTGTACTGAAAAACCTTGTTACCGCGACCGTACTTGGTCGACTTTTCCGATACATCCTGCTTTTCCGATTCCGCCGTCGCCCTGTTGTGGCGGAGCCGACCCGACGTACCGCGATCGATCGCCACGGTGACGCAGGCCCACTCAATCCCCGCAAGAAACACGCTCGCTGATGAATCTCGCTCAAAAACTACGCCAACGTCTCGCCCGCATGGTCGCCATGGACGCTTCCGGTCGCGGTGATCAGGCCAAGATTTCGGCTGATCGTGGTCGCCTGCTACTCGAAACTCTCGAAGGCCGACAGATGATGGCGGGAGACGTGGAACTTTTGTTCACCGACCCGTCGGCACCTGCGGAAAATGTAGCCGCCTTCACCGATGCCTCGGCGACCGATACCTCAACGACCGATCGTGGCTCGTCGGAACGGGAAGCCGAAGGCGAAGCGGCGCTGGATTTGGTCGAACTGGCAAAGTGGTTGGACCAAACGGGATTCGAATTCTACGGTGCGAACTGGTGCCCGGCGTGTACCGAACAGAAACAACTGTTTGAAGATGGTGCGAGCTTCCTTCCGTTCACCGAGGTGACGCTTCCCAACGCGACACGCTCGCAAGACCCACAGTTCGCGAGTTTGGGAATCACGACTTACCCAACGTGGATTTTCCCCGACAACACGCGGCATGAAGAAATTCTTTCGATCGAAGATTTGATCCAAGCGAGTGGATTCGTCAATCCGACCGATGAACGTCCGACCTTCGCACAAATCGGCTCGCAAACAGTTGCGATCGGATCGCCCCTGCACATTCCGGTGGACGCTTATGACGCCGAGGGTGGCCCGCTCACGGTGACGGTCTCGGTCGCCAACCCGGCACTGCTGTCCGCCGAAGTCATCACGGGCAACCGCTCGTTGCGACTGGACATGGACGGCTATGACGACATGGTCTTCGAATTGTTTGAACAACGTGCCCCCGTCGCTGCCGGTCGCGTCGTAACGCTCGCCGAAAGTGGTTTCTACGATGGGATCATTTTCCACCGCGTCGATGGTGACTTCGTCATCCAAGCCGGTGATCCGGGCGGTACCGGCACGGGTGGTTCTAACTTAGGCACGTTCGACGACGATTTCCATCCCGATCTACAACACAACACCTCCGGTGTGCTCTCGTTCGCAAAATCATCAGACGACACGAATAACTCGCAATTTTTCGTGACCGAAACGGACGCACGGTTCCTCGACTTCAACCACTCCGTGTTCGGACAACTCGTCGAGGGTGAAGACGTTCGCGAGGCGATCAGCCAAAACCATACCGACGCGAACGAGAAACCCACCAACACGGTTCGCATCAACAACGCGACCATCTTTGACGACACCGAAAACTCGGTCGTGATGCTGAAGGCACTCGGCGGCACCGGGACCACGAACGTCACGTTCACAATCACCGACAGCGATGGGAACCAATTCCAAGAGGTCGTCGCGGTGACGGTGACCGAAGACCTCAGCCTCCAAGGCGTGCCGATCAACAGCCAACCGTACCTCAAACCGATCGCCGATCCGATCCTGGCCAACGGGAACGTTGCACAATTGCAACTCGAAAGCATTGACGTTGAAGGCGACTCAGTCCGTTACTTCATCGGTGGCACGAGTTCCAGTAACGCGACCGCGGTCGTGAACCCGACCACCGGTTTGGTCGAAGTCACCGCCGTGGATGGATTCACTGGCAACGTGACGGTTTCCGTCGGTGTGTTCGCCGAGACCGGCGCCGGCAGCGCCTCGGACACCCAAAGTGTGACCTTCACGTTCGACGATCAAGCCATCGCGGCTCCAACATCGATCGACCTGCGAGCGTCGAGCGACTCGGGATCTAACTCCACGGACAACATCACCAATGTCGGATCGCTGACGTTTGACATCACGGGTGTGACCTCCGGAGCCACCGTGCAAATCATTGATACGTCGGACAACACCGTGATTGGCGTTGGCACCGCGACGGGCAGCACGATCGCGGTGACAACCAACAATTTATCGGCCCTCGGACAAGGCAGCTACACGCTCGCCGCACGCCAAGTGATCGATGGCACCGCAGGCGGAAATTCGCCATCGATTACAGTCGTCTTTGACACTACCGCTCCGGCGTTTGATGTCACGAACATAACGACAACGGGCAACGTCAGCACGCTCTACACAACCGACTTGGTTAGCGCCGAAGAAGGTTCCGGAGTGACGTACGCGTTGTCGACGTTCCCAACCGGAGCGAGCATCGTGGCATCCACTGGCGTGATCAGTTGGACGCCGACCCAAACCCACACCGGAACAAACGACTTCACCGTTACCCTGACCGACCGAGCGGGTAACGTTCGCACCGAATCGTTCTCCGTCACTGTCGCCGGCGAACCACTCGCCGGAATCAAACTCGAAGCCACCGACTTGAACGGCAACGTGATCACGTCGCTCGACGTCGGTGATAAATTCCTGCTCCGCTTCTACGGCACCGATGAACGCGAACGCGGCAGCCAGGGCGGGATCTATGCCGCCTACGCGGACGTCGTTTTTGACGGAACACTCGTGCGAGCGGTTCCAGGAACGACCATCGATTTCGAAACCCTGTTCGGCAACACTCAATCGGGAACCGTCGGCACCGGACTGATCGATGACCTCGGTGCCGTCAGCATCAGCACCGCTCCTTCGAACGAAGTCGAGACCCTGATCGCGACCATCGAAATGGAAGCTCTCGCCTCAGGTACGGTGAATTTCGTCACTGACCCCGCCGACGGAACGAATCGGGAAGTGTTGCTGTTCTTCAACAACGACAACATCCCTACCGACGCGGTCGCCTACGGCAGCGTTTCGCTGGCCATCGGACAATCGTTCACGGCCCTGGCGGACACATTCACCGTCGCCGAAGACAGCGGCGCAACCGTCCTAAACGTGCTCGCCAACGACACCATCACCTCAGGTTCAGGATCGCTCTCGGTAGTCAGCGTGACCCAGCCCGCAACGGGCGGAAGCGTGACATTGAGCAACGGCGAAGTCCGGTTCACTCCGGCGACCGACTTTGTAGGAACGGCCGAATTCACCTACCGTGTTTCGGGTCCGGGCGGCGTGCAAGAAACCGTCCCCGTGACGGTCACCGTCACCGGCGTCAACGACCCACCGGTCGGTGTCGATGACACGTTCATCGTCGACGCCGGATCGGGTGCGAATTCCCTCGACGTGCTCGCCAACGAAGCCTCCGCTGCGGAAGAAGGCGAAACACTCACCGTGACCGCAGTCACCACGCCGACCAACGGCGGTACCGTCACGATTGCGTCCGACGGCCTGTCGGTGAACTACACCCCGCCGGCATCGTTCGTCGGTACCGATACGTTCGAATACACGCTCAGCGACGGCACCAGCACGGACACCGTTTCAGTTACCGTGACGGTGAATCCGACCGACGATCCACCGACCGCTGTTGATGACGCATTCCCCGCGTCGAACGATCCGGCAATCAACGAAGACGCCGCCCAAGCGAGCTATGACGTTCTCGCCAACGACACCCGCGACGCCGACAATCAGTCGTTCGTGATCACGGCATTGGGGACGCCTTCGGCGGGCGGCACCGTCTCGATCGGCAACAACGGCACCACATTGCTGTACAAACCGAGCGCTAACTTCAACGGGACCGAAACGGTCACCTACACGATCCGTGACACCGGGGGCGGTCTCGCCACCGCCACGGCAACCTTTGTCGTCACCAGCGTCAACGACGCACCGCCGATTTCGGCCGGTTCAATCGTTTTGGTGAAAGGCTCCAGCGCGTCGACGGTTCTTTCGATCTCCGACTTGCCCGCCAACGTTGATTTGAACGAAACGTTATCGTTCGTCGACCTCACCACGCCAACGAGCGGCAGCGCGACCGTCTCGAGTGACGGGCAATCGATCTCGTTCACACCCGCCGATGCCGACTTCACCGGAGAAGTCACCTTTGACTTCTTCGTCGAAGACTCGAACGGCTTGAAGAGCGGTCCAGCTACGATGACGATCACGGTCGCCGATTACCAACGCCGTGCGATCGACGTCCAATTCCGCAGCAGCACGTTCGGTTTGCTCAGCAGTGACCTGTCGCAGTTCACCCTGACCGGCACTGATGTGCTCAACCAATCGGTCTCGCTACCGCTCAACCACAGCTCCGTGGTCGTGACCGCCAACGGCATCCGCGTCCCGAACTTGCTGCCCGGTTCGTACAAACTGAACGTTCCCGCGATCCCGTTCTTACATAACGGCGATAGTGCTCAAGCGATCGATATCGAAAGCGATGTTGATGAGGGCGACGAGTCTGTTGAACTGAACCTCGGTTCGGTGAAGGCCGCTTACTACAGCGTCACGGACTGGTTCGGTTCGGCACCACGATTGGCCGTCTTGGCCGCCGTCAGCCCAGGTGGTTCTGCGATTTACGCACAATCCTCCACCGCCGCACTCGACGCCGTGACGGACCTGCAAGTCCAACTCAATGACACCGGATCGGCCGTCACCGTCAGCGCAACGCGACCCGCCGACTCCAGCACCACGAGCGACGTTGCGGTCAGTTTGTCAGCCAACGTCGCCGACTCGACCGTCATCCGAACACGCGGTGAATCCGGCGTCATGCGATTGGTCTTGGTCAGCCTGGAAAACAGCGCCGGCGAATTGAGCCTCGTCGAGGTGAGTTCATCGTCAACAGCCGCGGCCGCGGTCGCCGCTTCGTCGGTCAACGACGCTTTCGTCCCCGCCGGCGAGCCTCTCTCGAGTGCCGATTTGGCGGCGATGGAAACCGAATCCTCCGACGAGTCAGACGACGACTCGAGCTCCGTCGCACCGTCGGGCGAACCCATTTCAGGGCCCGCTTCGACGCAGCAATCCGCCAACATTGATGCTGCAATGAGCGATGTTTCGGAGAGTTTGGAGGTAATTTCACCCGCTGGAGACCGTGTCGCAGAGCAGACCTCCGACGGGGTCCAAACGTTCACCGAAGCGGTGGATCAGGTCTTGACAAACTCGGAGGGGACCTAATCCGGGGGGCATGAGGGCCCGATTCGGCGAAAACACGGAAAAACACGAGGTTTTTGTCGGTCAGGAGGGTTGCAGGTTTTCCAGTGCCGACATAACACTTGCACCCGCAACGAAGTGGAAACGATTTTGCTTTCCTTCGTTTTTTCCTGTCTCAGTATCCAATTTACAGGTGCAGCCCATGCCCGCAGCCATTCCACCCAAAGCGCCCACAAAGACCCAGATCCTCGCCAACATCGCCGAAGAGACGGAGTTGAGCAAGAAAGATGTCGCCGCCGTCCTGGACGCGCTGGCGGCCGAAATCGAAAAGTCGCTGAAGAAGGGTGGGCCCGGCCAATTCGCAATTCCTGGACTTTGCAAAATCGTCCTCAAAGACGTTCCAGCTAAACCGAAACGAAAAGGTCGCAACCCAGCCAACGGCGAAGAAATCTGGCTCGCGCCAAAGCCGGCTAGCAAGAAGCTGACAATTCGCCCACTCAAGGGCCTCAAAGAAATGGTCTAATCCGGTACCCGGATTCGGATCATGTCGTTATCGACAGACACGCCTGCCTTCCTCTCGATCGCCTTCGAGACGGAAGGCAGTTTCATTCTGATCTAGAGAGATTTCCCGCGGTTTGTTATTGACCTGTTTTTGGTCTTTTATCGATGCCGCGGTGACAGCATGAATCTCTTGCAACGCATCTTTCCTACGCGTGCTCTTTTCGCCCTCACAGCCGCATGCGTCTGCGCCCTCGGCATCAGTGCCTCCGAAGGGATCGCCCAAGACGTGTTTGCACGCAGCGGGATCACCCAGGTCGCGAACCAGGGCCCCGAGACCGCCTCAACACCGAAACCTCGTCCGTGGATGGCCGTCAGTCACATCTATCAGGGTGACGACCCGAACCCTGTCGAAACGCATCACGTCGTTTTCGAAAACGGGATCTACTACGACTTTCCCGCCGACGAACAACAACCCTGGACGATCTTCGACCTGAAGGCCTCACGGGTGATCCTGTTGGATCGCCAACGACAAATTCGAACAAGCGTTCCCACCGACGACCTGGTTCAACTGGCCGCTCGCGCCGAAGCGGAAATCACCGATCCCGTCGATCGCCAACGATACGGCATGGACGCGGTACCAACCCGGTCGGGTGAACTGCAATTCGATGTCGCGTACGCAGACACACGCTATCGGGTTACCGGCACACGTCCCGACGCACCGAAACTCGCCGCGGAATACGGCCGCTTCGTCGATTGGGCATGCCGACTCAACGTTGCCCGCCCACGCGGTGTGCCGCCATTCGCACGTATGAAACTCAACGCGGTCATGACACGGCAAAACGTGTTACCCAAAGAGACCGCCGTAACACTGACCCGGCACATCGGCGCCGAGCGCACTCCCGCACAAATTCGGTTGCGATCAACCACCGTGATCCAGGATGATCTGACCGCGTCGATCAACAAACAAGTCAAAGACGCACAATCCATGCGTGTCATTTTTCAAGAGATCCCGTGGGATCAGTACGAGCACTGAATGAACGAATCCATCGAACGTGATCCCGAGCCAACGCTCTCGGCTGATTCACAATCCGAACGCACCGCCCGGCGGGCAGAGCGAAAACGCCGAAACAGTGCCCCGAAGAAACTCTCTCTCGGCAAACGTCTCGAACTGTTCGGTCTGCGTTGGTTCTTCGCATTGATCCGCCGAACCGTCCGCATTCACGTCGTCAACGACCAGCGAGATCAAATTCGGTACCACTCCGACCGCCAATTCATCTACGCGATCCTGCACGCCCACCAAGTCGCCGCGACCGCGTTATCGGACCCGAACACGGGCGCGTTGGTCTCACGGTCTCGCGACGGCGATCTTCTCGTCCCGTTGCTCGAGTCATGCGGCTGTGTGCCGATCCGCGGCAGCAGCGGTGAGGGACGCAAGGGCGGCGCCACGGCGCTCACTCAGTTGATCCGGCATTGCCAACAGGGACACCCCGCCGTGATCGCGGTCGACGGCCCCAAAGGCCCCCGTGGCAAAGTCCAAAAGGGAGCCGCGATGTTGGCACAGAAAGCCGGCATTCCGATCCTGCCCGTCGTCCTCGTCGCGCGTCGTCGCTGGCTATTCGCGAAAGCGTGGGACCGCATGCAATTGCCGATCCCGTTCTGCCGTTTGGACTGCCGTTTCGGCGACCCTATCTACGTTCGCGAGAGCGACGACCTGGCCGCGATCGCAAGCCAAGTCGGAACGTCGCTCGAAAAACTCGAACAGATCGAAGACCCCCACGAAGCCGCCATTGCACAGGCTCAAAAACAAGCTCGCAACGAGTCGACGACAGCCGCTCCAGAGAGCCTCTCCAAAGCGGCCTAAAGACGACACACGAGGCCTACGCCGCCGATTTGCTCAGCACGTACGGCCGCACCTCACTCGCCGAATTGCTCCGCAAGTCGAATCGGTTAAAACGCATCCCACCGAGTGCTATCCCTGCACGAAAACGTCGGGACAAGACCGGATGGCTCGCGGGCGGTTGATCGACTGGCCCGCCGCGCAAGCAAGAGATTCCGTTGCCCCACTTGCACCGCCTCACGACGGTGGTCACGGTTAAAACGGCAATACCTAGACCGCTGGCTTGATCTCGTACCCGCTGCGGTATTCACGCCGCAGAAACGGGTTCGCCAACTCTGCGTGTTCGCCGACAAATCGTTCCGTCGCTGGATCGTGTTGCAACATCGGGCACGACACCAGATCCTCGACGCTGGCACCAAACTCTGACAGAGGTGCCGTCATGTCGTTCATGATCGCCTTCCACTGAGGCAACTCGCTCGCCTGAGTCAATTGCTCAGCATCGAACGCCCCGCCGGCGCGAAACGCGACATTGGCGAGGTTACACCATCCCGTGCTGTGATGGCCGTTCTCGATCGGCGCCGCTAACATTCCCTCGTTGCGTGACCGAACCGCTTCGACAAAGTTGTTCACGTGAGCGGGCACGGTACTGACGCGTTCCCGGAAGGTACGCACCGTTTTCCCATCCAAATCAACGACCTTGCCACTGCCTCGCTGGCCGAGATAAGTGCCGCCTTCGCAGACAATCGCATAACCACTGTTAGGCGCCGAAACCTGCATCTGGCCCTTTACCGACCAAGTGCCTTTCACGCCCGGTTTCGGTGGCAAATTGCTCAACGCGATCAACGTCGGAAACGTCTCCGTTTCAAACAAAGCGAAGTGAACATTCGGCGTCTGACCGGCATCATTCCATCCGATACGTCCGCCACCACAGATGATGCGGTTGGGCGTCGAGATTTCATCTTGATAAGCGACATTGCGAACGTCATCGAGAATGTGAACGCCCCAGTTGCCCATCTCGCCGCTGCCGGTGTTCCAGTCCCAATGCCAATCGTAGTGAAAGCTGTTTCGGTAGATCGGCTCATCTGCGGCCGGTCCGAGCCACAAATCGTAGTCAACGCCTTCGGGCGGAGTCAGCGGTGTGTCGCGTTTGCCGATCGACCCACGCGTTCCCAACCGGTTCGCTTGAACATACTTGATCTCGCCGATCCCCTTCTCTTCGTGGAGGAACTGGCGAGCTTGCATTTGAATCGGATCACTGCGTTGCTGCGTCCCGAGTTGAACGATGCGTCCCGACTTCTGTGCCGCGAGAACGACCTGGCGGCCCTCCCACTGAGAGTGCGACAGAGGCTTCTCGACGTAAACATCTTTGCCCGCTTCGATCGCCCAAATCGATGCCAAACAATGCCAATGGTTGCACGTCGTGATCGCCACCGCGTCGATGTCGTCAGAATCCAAAACCGTTCTCAGATCCGTCACCGCCTGAGAGTTGTATTTCTTGGCGAGCTGCTCGGCGCGGCCCTTGTCCGGATCCGCCACCATCACCAACTTCGCCCCCGGAGCAGTGTCGATCGCACGAGCAATTTCGCCCCCACGTCCGCCCGCACCGAGGACCGCCATTCGCACCTCTTCATTGGCCGAGGCACGGACCACACGAGGCAACGCGGCGGTTGCAATTCCGGCGGCGGCGAAACTGAGCAATTGACGTCGATCAACTCGACCGGCGAAGTGGGTACGGAGACTGGATTTTGTTTGGGTATTCATGCTGCCTAAGCTGGATGCGAGGAGGCGGGGGAGGGAATTCGGGCACGCCCGATAAGTAAATCGCCAAGTAAATCGCCGACGATCCACAATCAGATTCGGATCACGCGTTAACGTAAACGGGCCGCGCAGCATTCTATCCCAAAGCAACCCAACATGTGATCGAGATCAAACGCGACCGCAGGTTTTCCCAAGAGCGAACTGACGCCTGTAAATGGTGCCTCGCGCAGACGCCTTTTAGGCAGAAAATCGTTTCAGTGGACGCCCTGAACCACCGCGGCAATCAAGCACTCCAACCGCCCGGGTTTTTCAACGACTGCGTCGATCCCGTTCTCGCGAGCCACTCGCCGCTGATCACGATTCGCCATTCCGGTCATCCAAATGTGTCGAGCGTGAGGAGCCCGTCCGCATCGCTGAACCCATTGATCGCCTGTCGTGGGCGGGGCCGCCGAGTCGTCCCAGAGAACGGTCGCAAAACCCGCGGACGAGCGCCGCGTCAATTCCCGTTGCCACTGGACCAAAGGCGCCGAGTGGGCACCGCATCGCCAAAGACCTTGCAACGAATCGAGATAACATTCGGCATCGGTGTATTGCGACGCAACCACGACAACCGGACGGACGATCACGTCGCTCGAGCCTGAATACACGCCAGAACGCTCTTCTGAACCAACCGCATCCACCGCCGTGGAATCATCGAACCAATGCGGCAGATAATTCACCGCCTCGAGTACTGATACGGAATTAACCCAAACCGGCATTGGCGGTTCATTTAACGAGCCCGGATGGCCAGAGCATGCGGTGTTATTGGGCACTCCGCCACCGTTTGGCAATCGAACCGTTGGCGCGACCAACGATCCACGCACGACAAGGACATCGGCCTCGGCAAACTTCGATCGCAACGAAACCGATCGCTCGCCATCAATCACGAACCCCGCCACCTCGTGTCGGTTCGTTTGTGCGACGATGACGTGCGTGGGCGAGTGCCGAGGTGGTGATCCAATCGCATCATCGATACTTCGCCGAATCGCGATCACGTCACAACTCTGCTGACAAACCTGCCACACCGCTCGCATTTCGGGGTGCTCGCTATCGCCGATCCACAAC
This sequence comes from Aporhodopirellula rubra, assembly GCF_014192335.1. GTDB lineage: Bacteria > Planctomycetota > Planctomycetia > Pirellulales > Pirellulaceae > Rhodopirellula > Rhodopirellula rubra. The sequence continues at coordinate 29,068 of NZ_JACHXU010000006.1, forward strand.
AATGTGTCGCAGCGGTAAGGTCGCGGTGCCCTAGAAACGCTCGAGCGAATGGCTTTTGACGCGTCCAATGCCGGACGCACGCCCACGGTTTGGGACGCAGATAGTGATAGATTAGAGCGAGATGTTTTCATCGATGGCAGCTTCGGCTTCCTTCAAAATCAACCACGCGTCGCCGGGCGAATCGCTCGACCGGAGCCCGTCGAGGAACGCATCATCGGAAACCAACCGGCTCAATTTTGCGAGAATACGCAGGTGGCTCGAATCGTCATAAGAGCAGATGAGGAAGAATATGTCCGTCAATTGCCCACGATTCGAAAACGGCAATCCAGCCTGACAAATGCCCAACGCGAGAACCGAGTCGGCCAGAATCGAAGTTTGAGGCCGGCGAGGGTGCAGCAACGCGACCCCGTTGTCCAACGCCGTCGGATGCAGTTTTTCCCGCTCGGCGACCGCCTGAGCCATCGCCGGGGCATCCCACAGCATCCCCGTCGTCGATGCCAGGTCGCTCATGCCGCGGATCACACTGCCACGTGTACGTGCGGACAACGGATTGGCGATCAAGTCGACCGTACACAACTCGCTCAACTGGCGAGTCGGTGCGTCCGAACTGCGATGTAGCACCCTGCGGACTTCGTCGAGCTCGTTGGGGTCACTCAGCCCGATCCGCTCCTCGAGCCAGTGGTGGATTTCGGCTTCGTTGAATCGCCACTGCCCGCCGACTTTGCGTCCGGGCAAATTTCCCCGCGTCACCATTTTCGTGATTTGATCAGGGGTAACGTGCAGATATTCGGCGAGTTGGGGGATATCGAGGTCTTCCATCGGATTTTCAATCAGCGGTAAACGTTTGGCTTCTATCCACACTTCCCTTGACGGAAGTCACACAAAATCAGTAAATCGACTCAAGTTATTCCTTCGTCGGACCGACGTCGACGTGCCCACGCGGGTCATCACGCGGAGTTTTTTGTTTGCCTATCGCATCGGACAACCGTTTATCGTTACGCCTGAACCGTTTCTGGCTAGTGGGGGCGTTCGCGCTGATCACCCTCGCCACGTTCGATTCGGCGTCCGCACAAAACGGCTTTTCGTCGACGCCACAAACAAACATGGGACCGATCGGCCCCCCATCGTCGGCAAATGCCTATCCGCCCACCAACGGGAGCACTTACGGTGCCAACCCGTTCGGATCGAGCAACCCGGGAACGCTCAGCCCCACGACACCTTCCTTTGATCCCTACGCGACCTCGGGCGGCGCCAGCCTCGGTGGCCCGGGGATCAACTTTGCCCCTCCTGGATTCGGCGGAACGGCCGGATACGGCACGACGACACCACTGGGCACCCCCACACCCGTCGGACCTCCGTCGTACAGCGCAGGCCCGAGCGTCGGCCCCAACCCGTCCTACCCCAACGGCGGCCTGCTCAGCGGACTGTTCTCGGGAAACTGGTTTCAAAGCAACAGCGGCACGGGCCTGTACCAGGGCGCCGGATACCCGTCCGCAACGGCAGCCCCTTACAACGCCCCTCCGATCTACAGCACTCCTCCAGCATACAATTCACCGCCCGTGGGCAGCGGATCGCTCTATGGCACCGGCCCGATGATCGCCCCGCCGTCGCCGAGCGGTTTCTCCGGCGATCCGTTTCCACCCTCCGCCTACCCGTCTGGCTCACCGACATCACTCTTCCCCGGTGGACTCAACGGCCCCGGCTACGGCGGAACACTGTTGCCTGCCGGGCTGATTCCCGCAGGCGGCTTCAGTGCGTACCAATTGCTGCACGGCCCTCGATTGCGTCACACATGGATCGGCGGGGGCGGCGACGACCAAGACGACCTCGGAATCAATCAAACCGATGTGTCACTCGGTTTTGCGTTTGGCAATTTTTTCTACAGCAACCGCCCCCTCTACGTCGTACCGTCCTTCTCGCTGTATCTGTTTGACGGTCCGATCACGACGCCCGGCAACCCCGCCGATCTGCCCGGCAGCGCGTATGGCGGCTATCTGGATTTCGGTTGGCAATCCGACCCCAACCAAATCATCGGCGGCGAACTCGGGTTTCGCGTCGGTGCTTTCACGGACTTCGACACGTTCAATTCAGACAGCATTCGCTACATGGGCAAGGCACTCGTGGCGTTTCGCCTGACGCCCGCGTCAACGCTGAAAGCGGGAGTGTATTACCTCGACCGGGAAAGCATCAAAATGTTGCCTGCCGGTGGCCTGCTTTGGCAACCGAACCCGTACACCCGTTTCGACATTTTCTTTCCCGAACCCAAACTCGCGAAATACTGGCGAACCATCGGCACGCAAGACGTCTGGTGGTACTTGGCCGGCGAGTACGGTGGCGATTCCTGGACAGTCACGCGTAACAACGTGGGCAGCACAGAGGAACGCGTCGACGTCAATCAAATCGCCGTTACGTTCGGATGGGAATGGGGCCGCAGTGATCTCATCAGGGCAGGGCAACGCACCGCGTTTATCGAATTCGGTGGCGTCTTCCAACGGGAACTCAAATACGAATTCTCACCAGACGATCAAGACCTCGGCGAAGCGTTCATTGTTCGAGCGGGCTACGGATACTAACACCGCTCGATGACGAGCACGGCTCGACGAAGTAACGTGCTGTTGCACCGAGCGATTCATTCTCCTCGCTACCATCTATCCGCGTGCGTCAGATCACCAAAGGGACCAACAATCATCTCTTGACCAACGCCGCCGTTTGGTCGCACGACAGCGAGTGGATCTATTTCGACACACGCAGCGATACCGACGGATCGGCCTTCGACTGTTCCACGGTCGCACGGGTCCATGTTCACGATGGCCGCGTCGAAACCGTCTACCACGCTCATCACGGCGCTCACGTCGGTGTCGTTACCGCCAGCCCCACTGATGATCGAGTCGTTTTTATCCACGGCCCCGAAGTTCGTCCTGAGGATCCCGCTGAAGATTGGCCATACAACGCCTACCACCGTCGTGGCGTGATCGCGATCCCGAACCACCCCGATCAAACCTGCAACCTCGACGCACGCGATCTTTCGCCTCCCTACACCCCCGGTGCACTGCGTGGCGGCACCCACGTGCACGTATTTTCGGGTGACGGATGCTGGGTCAGTTTCACTTACGAAGATCACGTCCTCGCCTCGAGCACGTCCCCCGGCGCGGAACTCAATCAACGCGGCGTCGGAATCAGCGTCCCTGTGCGAAACGTATCTGTTCCCCAAACCCACCCACGCAACCACGACGGTTCGCACTTCAGCGTTCTCGTCACGCGAACGTGGGATCGCCCAGAGCCAGGTAGCGATCAAATCAACCGAGCCTACAGCGACGCGTGGGTCGGCGTCGATGGCTACCGAAATAGCAACGGCGAACACCAAAAACGAGCGATCGCATTTCTCGGCGATTGCCTCAGCGAACACGGACACCCCATCACGGAACTGTTCGTGGTCGATATACCATGCGACGTTACCGTCGCGGGTGATGGCCCATTATCAGGAACCGAAACGACGCGTCCCGCACCGCCCGCCGACACGCACCAACGCAGACTCACGCACACCGCCGATCGTAAATATCCAGGCATCTCCGGTGTACGGCATTGGCCGCGCAGCAGCCCCGACGGTGAACGGATCGCGTTTCTCATTAAGGACACCCACGGTGTGTCACAGCTATGGCTCGTCTCCCCTCTCGGCGGCGAACCTCGACAACTAACGACTTCCCGCACTCCGATCCAATCCGCGTTCACCTTTCGCAACGATGGGCAAAAAATCGCCTGCGTGATCAACCACTGCGTCTGCGAGGTCGATACCGAGACAGGCATGATCGACGGTCTGACACCCCAAAGTCCGCCCGAACTCTCTCCTCTCAGCCTCGCGTGTGTCTACAGCCCAGACGGAACGCAAATCGCCTTCCTCCGCCGAATCCCCACGCCCGCCGGCCCGCGAAATCATCTCTTCACCTGCCGTTCCAAACTTCGCCAGTAACATTCACCGACAGCACGATTGGCTGGCTTCGCCAACCGATGTCGATCCCGACACCAAAATCGGCACATTTTTTTTGCTGATTTCATCACGAAGCTGAACCGCGGACCGCCCCCCACCCATTGGCGAAATCCAAACCGTTAGGGATCCGGTTTTACCCCTGATGTCTCCATCAACACGACGAACGCCGGTCCGCTCGTCAAATCCCGCATCCCGTCATAACGCAATCACAACGGCCCAACTCGCCCGCCTCGCTCGAATTAACCAAGCGATCCGACTAACATGTGTCAGCCAGCGTCGCTAGACGGTGGACACGCTCTAGCAAACACAGCGACCGATCAAGAGCCTTCGTCATTTACAAAACACCGTAAACAAAAAACGACGAAGTTGCCCCTTGAGAACTCTCGCTTTCCTCCCGACCGAGGATCTTTCCCTAGATCCATTCCTTTCTAGTCCACTTGATCTCCGTGCCCGAATCAGCCCCAACCACGTCGCAGCCCAAAACCGCTCTGATCACCGGGATCACCGGTCAAGACGGTTCTTACTTGACGGAGTTGTTGCTCGCCAAAGGCTACACCGTGCACGGTCTCGTCCGGCGTACCAGCAGCACAGTTCGGTCGCGATTGGACTCACTCTTTCATGACAAGAGTGTCTACGAACGTTCGCTGTTCCTGCACTACGCCGATCTCGATGACGCCACCACCATCCGTCGGATTTTACTCAAAACAAGCCCCGACGAGATCTATCACCTAGCCGGTCAGAGCCACGTCGGCCTAAGTTTTGAAATCCCCGAATCCACGTGCCAATTCACAGCCATGGGAACGCTCCGGTTGCTCGAGATGATTCGAGATCTCGAAAAGCAACCGCGTCTGCTTCACATCAGCAGTAGCGAAATTTTTGGCCGCCCGGACGCCTCGCCGCAAAACGAAGCGACCCCGATGCGGCCTGTTACGCCATACGGCGTCGCTAAGACCTTCGCGACCCAAATGGTTCAGGTGTATCGTCGTTCGTTCGATTGTTTTGCCTGCAACGCCATCTGTTACAACCACGAATCACCGCGTCGTGGTGAGTCCTTCGTCACCCGCAAAATCACTCGCGCAGCCGCGGCCATCTCACTAGGCCTCCAATCCGAACTCCGCCTCGGTGCTCTGGATGCACGCCGTGACTGGGGCGACGCTCAAAGTTACGTGGCCGCGATGTGGATGATGCTGCAACAAGACTCTCCTGACGACTATGTGCTCGCAACCGGACGCACTCACAGCATCCAGGACTTCCTCGAGTTCTCCTTCGAACACGTCGGACTCGACTGGCGTGACTACGTCGTCACCGATGCCAAATTCATCCGCCCGACCGACGTCGCCGACCTTTGCGGCGACCCGTCTCACGCCATCGAAAAACTCGGATGGAAACCACCGGAAAGCTGCCAAGAACTCGCACAGCAGATGGTCGACCACGACTTGAAGTTACTCCAAGAAAAAACAGCTCCCATAAGCTCCTAGCCCATCCCACTTAGCTGATCACCCAACCATAAAACACACGAAACAAACCCTACCCCACAACTTTCGTGTCATTCGTACTTTTCGTGGTCAAAAACACACGTCACCACCGGCAACCAACTAAGCCCCCCAACCACAAACCACACCACCCGCAGATACGAGAGCACCAATCTCCATCCAATCAATCGCACGATCCGCACCAGCAATTGAGACAACGGCTTTACAAACAACCCGCCCCCTAACACTTTCGTGGCATTCGTAATTTTCGTGGTCGAAAAACACACGTCACCACTGGCAACCAACCAAGCCCCCCAACCACAAACCACACCACCCGCAGATACGAGAGCACCAATCTCCATCCAATCAATCGCACGATCCGCACCAGCAATTGAGACAACAGCTCTACAAACAACCCGCCCCCTAACACTTTCGTGGCATTCGTAATTTTCGTGGTCGAAAAACACACGTCACCACTGGCAACCAACCAAGATTCCCAACCACAAACCACACCACCCGCAGATACGAGAGCACCAATCTCCATCCAATCAATCGCACGATCCGCACCAGCAATTGAGACAACGGCTCTACAAACAACCCGCCCCCTAACACTTTCGTGTCATTCGTAACTTTCGTGGTAAAGGTCGCCCCATAACAACGTGGCCGATCGATATTTCCGAAAACAGCAATCAGCTAGGCCCTTACTAACAACTACCGCTAACAGCCATCTACTATGAACTTTCAAAAGATCTTTGTTGCCGGACATCGCGGAATGGTGGGCAGCGCTCTCATCCGCAAACTCACGTCGAGCCCCAATCCGCCCGCCCAAATTCTGACTCGCACTCGCGATCAACTCGACCTCTGCAACCAAGCCGCCGTTGACGATTTTTTCGCGACTGAAAAGCCCGACTGCGTTCTGTTCGCGGCAGCTAAAGTCGGCGGAATCCACGCCAACGCAACCTATCCCGCTGAGTTCGGTTACCAAAATACAGCGATGGCGATGAACTCCATTCATTCTGCATACCGACACGGAACCGAACGTTTCCTGTTTCTCGGCAGCACATGTATCTACCCACGAAACGCCCCCCAACCGATCCCTGAAGACAGCCTGTTGTCGAGCCCTCTGGAGCAAACCAACGAGGCGTACGCGTTGGCAAAAATCATGGGACTGAAACTCTGCCAGTACTACCGAGAGCAATACGGCGTGATGTTTCACTCCGCCATGCCGACCAACCTTTACGGCCCCGGTGACAACTATCACTCCGAAAATTCACACGTCATCCCTGGGCTGATCCGCCGATTCCACGAAGCCAAACTGGGCGAAGCGGATTCGGTCACGGTTTGGGGTTCAGGCAACCCGCGACGCGAGTTCCTCCATGTCGACGATCTTGCCACCGCCGTGCTGCACCTGATCACGCTGGCCGATCCACCACACTGGGTCAACGTTGGAACCGGCACCGACTTACGGATCGCCGACCTAGCAGCCAAAATCGCGAGCGTCGTCGGATTCCAAGGCGAGATCATCCAAGACACCTCCAAACCCGACGGCACCCCCGTCAAACGAACCAATACGGAACTCATCAACTCGACCGGTTGGCACCCATCGATCGACCTCGATGAAGGTCTCAAAACCACCTACGCCGATTTCATTCGCAACAGCGAAACGATCCGCTGCTAGCACGCGATCCAGGGTAGAATCGAGAGGGCAACGGCATCCGTTGTCCCTCTCGCCAAACACATTCAACCAATCATCAATCGCATTCTCTCTCCCACACGGGAGCCCCTGCAGGTATCAAGCGAACGCAATCAAAACGTTCGCCCAAAACCTCTCTCCCAAGCCTGCGCAAACACAATCCGCGCCGCTCAGCCCCTCTACCTTCGCTCCCCCCGAGTCGAACAAAGCAACCAGAGGGCCCACGATCACGCACACCTCACACGCCCCCCACAACCTTTCGTGTCGTTCGCGCATTTCGTGGTCAAACAAATCCAACCCAAAAGTCGACCGATCGCTCCGACGATCGGATTCCACCCCAACGCCAAGCATCCCCCCCTCACCCCAATCAAACAAAACCACCCACAACCTTTCGTGTCGTTCGCGCATTTCGTGGTCAAACAAAACCCACCCAAAGTCGACCGATCGCTCCGCCGATCGGATGCCACCCAACACCCAGCATTCCCCCCTCACCCCAATCAAACAAAACCACCCACAACCTTTCGTGTCGTTCGCGCCTTTCGTGGTCAAACAAATCCCACCCAAAAGTCGACCGATCGCTCCGCCGAGCGGATCCCACCCCAACACCAAGCATCCCCCCCTCACCCCAATCAAACAAAACCACCCACAACCTTTCGTGTCGTTCGCACATTTCGTGGTCAAACAAACCCAACCCAAAGTCGACCGATCGCTCCGCCGATCGGATCCCACCCCAACACCAAGCATCCCCCCCTCACCCCCCAATCACACAAAACCACCCACAACCTTTCGTATCGTTCGCGCCTTTCGTGGTCAAACAAATCCCACCCCAACACCAAGCATCCCCCCCTCACCCCCAATCACACAAAACCGCCCACAACTTTCGCACCGTTTGTGTATTTCGTGGTCAAACAAAACCCACCCAAAGTCGACCGATCGCTCCGCCGATCGGATGCCAACCCAACACCAAGCATCCCCCCCTCACCCCCCAATCACACAAAACCGCCCACAACTTTCGCACCGTTCGTGTATTTCGTGGTCAAATAAATAAATCCCCACCACAATCACACCAACCACCACCCAATCGCTTCGCGCACATTCCGTAATCAAAACTACTCCCCACGCCCCCATGCCCACACAATCCAAAACCGCCTTGGTCACGGGAATCACCGGCCAAGACGGATCGTATCTCGCCGAATTACTGCTCGAAAAGGGCTACACCGTCCACGGAATCGTCCGCCGATCGAGCTCTTTCAACACGTCACGAATCGACCACCTCTACCGTGACCCGCACGAAGCCGACACGCGTTTGTTTCTCCACTACGGCGATCTGACCGACGGCCAGAATCTCACCAATCTGGTGCTCGATGTGCAGCCCGATGAGATCTACAACCTCGGAGCTCAATCGCACGTCCGCGTTTCTTTCGACGCCCCCGCCTACACCGTTCAAACGGTCGCCCTCGGAGCACTCAACGTGCTCGAAGCAGCGAGACAACTCTCCAAAACCAAACCGACGCGGGTTTACCAAGCCAGCAGTAGCGAGATGTACGGTGATGTTGTTGAAACACCGCAACGAGAGACCACCCCGTTCAGCCCACAGAGCCCGTACGCGTGCGCGAAAGTTTACGCGTTTCACCAAACCGTGAATTACCGCAACGCCTACAGTCTCTTCGCCAGCAACGGGATTCTCTTCAATCACGAGTCCCCACGACGAGGCGAGACTTTCGTCACGCGAAAAATCACCCGTGCCGCCACTCGGATCAAACTCGGCCTGCAGAAGAAGCTCTACCTCGGCAACCTCGACGCGAAACGCGACTGGGGCTACGCCAAAGACTACGTCGAAGGCATGTGGCGGATACTGCAACACGACGAACCCGACGACTTCGTGCTCGCCACCGGCGAAACCCAAACCATCCGAACCTTCCTCGACTATGCGTTCGGCGTCCTCGATCTCGACTGGAACGACTACGTCGAAATCGACCCCCGATACTTCCGCCCCTCCGAAGTCGATCTTCTACTCGGCGACAACACCAAAGCCAAGGAGAAACTAGGCTGGGAGCCCAAAACCACCTGCAAAGAACTCGCCGAACTCATGATCCAACACGACCTAACCCTAGCCCACCAAGAACTCAAACGAACTAGCAATTAGCTTCTAGCGAACAGGTAAAGCCGCCACAACGTTCGCGTCATTCGCACCTTTCGTGGTCAAAAACTTGCCCATAGTCGACCAATCGCTCCGCCGATTGGATCCCCCACAACTCAACCCACCATTCTCCCACCAGCAAAACCGAGCGAAGGGTTACCACCGCGCCGAAAGTCCGCACATGAGTCACCCAGGCCCACCCAAAACCTTTCGTATCATTCGCCACTTTCGTGGTCAAGAACACGCCCATAGTCGACCAATCGCTCCGTCGATTGGATCCCCACATCTCCACCCAGCACCTGCACTCACAAAACGCTTCATTTCTTCCCGGGAGAGCCAAGCCAAACGAGCCAAGGGGCATCACAAGCACTAACCACAAACACACCAACTCTACAAATCCCCCCCCCAAAGACTTTCGCGTCGTTCGCACCTTTCGTGGTCAAAACACCACCAATCACTCGCCACTTCACTCCCATCACTTCGTCGGATAACCGGCATATCCAGCCCCAATCCGGCCAACGCAATCGCATACCGCGAGCTGATTAACCTTCCCCGCACCACCATTCGGGCGCGAGATTGCATGCTTTCGTGCAAGCCAAAAGCAAATTCAAATTTGCGTATTATACTGGCCCCAAAGAAAGCGTTTTCGCCTACTTCAATCCATCTCTTCCGCGTCGTTCGTGGTTAAAAAAACCATCGCCGACCGATCGGATCCCATCCGTCCACAATCAACACGACACGCAAGCACTCCACCTCAATCGCCGCACTCCACGAATCAAGCCACACGAGGTACCACCCAACAACGTTCGCGTCTTTCGCACCTTTCGTGGTCAAAAACTTGCCCATAGTCGACCAATCGCTCCGTCGATTGGATCCCCCACAACTCAATCCACCATTCTCCCACCCGCAAAGCCGAGCGAAGAGTTACCACCGCCAAAAGAGTCACCCAGGCCCACCCACAAACGTTCGCGTCTTTCGCAATATTCGTGGTAAAAAACACCACCATAGTCGACCAATCGCTCCGTCGATTGGATCCCCACAACTCAACCCACCATTCTCCCACCCACAAAGCCGAGCGAAGGGTTACCACCGCCCAAAGAGTCACCCAAGCCCACCACAACTTTTGTGTCTTTCGCAATTTTCGTGGTCAAAAACACGCCCATAGTCGACCAATCGCTCCGCCGATTGGATCCCCACAACTCAACCCACTATTCTCCCACCAGCAAAACCGAGCGAAGGGTTACCACCGCGCCGACAGTCCGCACAAGAGTCACCCAGGCCCACCCAAAACCTTTCGTATCATTCGTTACTTTCGTGGTCAAAAAACACTGCAACCTGCAACCCACCAACCCACCAACCCGTCCCTGTCACCTCATGAAAACCCTCATCACCGGCGGTGCCGGCTTCATCGGCAGCAACCTCGTTCGACTGGCGTTATCGCAAGGCCACCAAGTCCTCAACGTCGACGCCCTCACCTACGCGGGCAACCTTGCCTCCCTCAGTGACATCGAAGACAACCCGAACTACCGCTTCGCGAAAATCGACATCACCGATGCGGACTCCGTGCAGCAAACCATCGCGGACTTCCGCCCCGACGCCGTCATGCACCTTGCCGCCGAGAGCCATGTCGACCGCAGCATCGACGGGCCCGGCCAATTCATCCAAACCAACGTCATCGGCACATTCAACTTGCTGCAGGCGAGTCTCCAACACTACCGATCGTTACCGGACGACCAAGCGGAAAAATTCCGGTTCCTGCACGTCTCTACTGACGAAGTCTACGGCAGCCTCGGCCAGACCGGACTGTTCACCGAAACCACGCCCTACGACCCGCACTCGCCGTATTCGGCCAGCAAAGCGTCCTCTGATCACCTCGCCCGCGCATGGCAGGACACCTACGGCCTCCCCGTCCTCGTCACCAACTGCAGCAACAACTACGGGCCCTATCAATTCCCCGAAAAACTGATTCCCGTCGTCATCCTCAAATGTCTCCGCGGTGAACCAATCCCCGTCTACGGCAAAGGCGAAAACATCCGCGACTGGCTTTACGTTGAAGACCACTGCCGCGCCCTGTTGACGGTCGTTGAGAAAGGCAAGCCGGGCCAGACCTACAATATCGGCGGCAACAACGAACGCACCAACCTCGAACTCGTCCAGACCCTCTGCAGCATTCTCGACGAACTCTGCCTAAGGGCAGAGAGTGGCGAGTCACGAGCAACGAGCAGCGAGATGAAATCAGATACAAACTCGCAGCTCGCGACTCGCTACTCGCAACTAATTACCTTCGTCACCGACCGCCCCGGCCACGACCTCCGCTACGCGATCGACGCCAGCAAAATCGAACGTGAACTCGGCTGGAAGCCCCTCGAAAACTTCGAAAGCGGCTTCCGGAAAACAGTCCAGTGGTATCTCAACAACGAATCCTGGTGGCAAAACATCCTCTCCGGCGACTACCAACTCGATCGGCTAGGAAAAAAGTAGCGAGCAGCGAGAACACAGCCATCGCCCACATCAACCACGCAAAACGCCCCCCTCCAAATTCGACCAATCGCTCCGCCGATTGGATTCCCCACAACTCAGCCCACCATTCTCCCACCGGCAAAACTGAGCGAAGCGAAGGGCTACCACTGCGCCGAAAGTCCCTACAAGAATCCCCCCCAGCCCACCCACCACTTTCGCGTCGTTCGCAATTTTCGTGGTCAATAACCACACCCATAGTCGACCAATCGCTCCGCCGATTGGATCCCCCACAACTCAACCCACCATTCTCCCACCGGCAAAGCCAAAACGAAGCAAAGGGCCACCACCGCGCCGAAAGTCCGCACAAAAATCCCCCAGCCCACTCACCACTTTCGAGTCTTTCGCAACTTTCGTGGTCAATAACCACACCCATAGTCGACCAATCGCTCCGCCGATTGGATCCCCACAACTCAACCCACCATTCTCCCACCAGCAAAGCCAAGCAAAGGGCTACCACCGCGCCGAAAGTCCACACAAGAATCCCCCAGCCCACTCACCACTTTCGCGTCTTTCGCAACTTTCGTGGTCAAAAACCACGCCCATAGTCGACCAATCGCTCCGCCGATTGGATCCCCCCACAACTCAACCCACCATTCTCCCACCAGCAAAGCCAAGCAAAGGGCTACCACCGCGCCGAAAGTCCACACAACAATCCCTCAGCCCACTCACCACTTTCGAGTCTTTCGCAACTTTCGTGGTCAATAACCACACCCATAGTCGACCAATCGCTCCGCCGATTGGATCCCCCCACAATTCACCCCACCATTCTGCCACCGGCAAAGCCAAAACGAAGCAAAGGGCCACCACCGCGCCGAAAGTCCGCACAAAAATCCCCCAGCCCACTCACCACTTTCGAGTCTTTCGCAACTTTCGTGGTCAATAACCACACCCATAGTCGACCAATCGCTCCGCCGATTGGATCCCCAACAACTCAGCCCACCATTCTCCCACCGGCAAAGCCAAGCGAAGGGCCACAACTGCGCCGAAAATCCGCACAAAAATCCCCCAGCCCACTCACCACTTTCGAGTCTTTCGCAACTTTCGTGGTCAATAACCACACCCATAGTCGACCAATCGCTCCGCCGATTGGATCCCCACAACTCAACCCACCATTCTCCCACCAGCAAAGCCAAGCAAAGGGCTACCACCGCGCCGAAAGTCCACACAACAATCCCTCAGCCTACCCACAACTTTCGCGTCTTTCGCAACTTTCGTGGTCAAAAACCACGCTCATAGTCGACCAATCGCTCCGCCGATTGGATCCCCCCACAACTCACCCCACCATTCTGCCACCGGCAAAGCCAAAACGAAGCAAAGGGCCACCACCGCGCCGAAAGTCCCCAAAAGAATCACCCACGCAGCCCCACCCAGAGCCTTTCGAGTCATCCGCGTCTTTAGCGCTCAAAAATTCACCACCATCACCACCCAATTACTTCCCCCCTCAACCCAACACGCAGCTCCCTTCAACCGCGCCAGAACCACGAGACACTCCAGTCCAACCTCCTGTGCCAACCACGACTGTGGCAGCAAAAAAACCAATCCTCCCCACTCGCCCTCCGATTGCGCAGATTGCGCAAACTATCCGGTAGACATCGAGCAAAACGTGAAATTCCCCCCCTTCCGTCATTGCAAATTCACGACCCGCGAACGATGCTTTGAGCGTCCAGGCGGAATCCTTTGCCTTGTCCGCAACGGCAAGCCATTTCGCCCATACCCTACCCCGACGTAGGTGTCACGAGAGCGAAATTGTTCGCCCCAGAGTGTCACCCAAGGGGACGAAGTCTGCGCTAATCGTCGGTTTTTTGCTGTCCAAACTCGTCTTCCTGAATCGTTGCTACTGGCCGGACACCGAGGCAACTGGACAATTGCTCACCGACCTCTGTGAACACCTCGGTCGCTGCGGCCACGAAGTTCACGTCGTATGCGGACAACCCAACAGCCCACGAGCGAACACCCCCTTTTTGCCGCATGGCGTCGAAGTCCGAAACGGGGTTTCGATCCACCGACTCACCCACGCCCGATTTCCCAAAAGGGTCCCCGCCGGTCGACTCCTCAACCTCGTTTCGTTCACCCACGCGGCGCAGCGGTACCTCAAACAAACCCGACTCCAAGCCGACGTCTTTGTCAGCGAAACAGACCCATTTTTACTGCCGGCTGTCGTCGCCAAACATGCTCGGCGGTTCAACGCTCACTTCGTCGCCTACCTCCAAGACATCTACCCTGACGTCGCCGAAGCGATCGGCAAAGCAAAACCGGGGCTAGTCACCAACCAAATCCGCAGCCGGCTGCGAAACGCCTATCAATCCGCCGCAAAAGTGATCGTCCTCGGCTCGTGCATGAGAGACCGGCTAGCCAGCCCACCGTGGTCACTCGACGCTGACAAGATCGAGATCATCCCCAACTGGGCCGACTGCGGGGCCATCCGGCCGATCCCACACACCGACAACCCGCTTCGCCAGCAATGGAACCTGAACGACAAATTTGTCGTCATGCACTCGGGCAACATGGGCCTGACCCAGCGACTCGATTTCCTCATTGACGCCACGAACGATCCCGCTTGGCCCGAAAACGCGGTCCTCCTCCTCGTCGGCGACGGAGCCGCCAAACAGCAACTCCAACACCAATCCGCCCACCCCCCGCCAAACCCACCGACGGACAAAGTGAGCCGTTTTGGCGCTAGCCACGGTTGTGATCCTTCATCCAATCATCACCCTCCCTCTGGGAGGGTCGAGCGAAGTGAGGGGAGGGCCGAACCGCAAAACCAACAACCCGAAAAGCTAAAAGCTAATAGCGATCAGCTAATAGCGAAAAACAAAACAACGCCCCGCGTTCAGTTCCTCCCCTACCAACCCCGCGAACAACTCGCCGAATCACTCTCGGCTGCGGACCTGCATGTTATCTCCATGCACGAGAACATCACCGGCTGCTTATGCCCCAGCAAGCTGTACGGCATCCTCGCCGCCGGCCGCCCTGTCCTCGCCATCGCCCCCGACCAAACCGACCTCGCCCGCACAGTCCATGAACAGAAAATCGGTTGGGTGTGCGAGCCCGGCAATGCGAAACGAATCGCAGAGTCCGTCGCGAAAGCCGCCACGTCGCAAATCGCCCCCATTGGCCAGACAGCCCGCCGCCTAGCAGAAACCAATTACGACCAATCCGTCGCCGTGGCGGCCTTCGAAAAGCAAATCACTAACCTGAACAACTAGCAACCAACAACTCCCTTGCGTCTCCTCGTCAACACTCTCTCGATCGGCTCCATGAGCGGCAATCACGTCGTTTATGGATTCTTGCGGCCCTACGCGGCGGCGATTCTCCCCAACGACGAGCTTCTCATTGTGCACTACGAGGACAATCCGCCTCCGCAAGAGATACTTGACCAGGGCGCGACAACGATCCCCGTCTCCGCCCGCTACCAAAAATGGTCCAAACGGTTGCTTTGGGAATCGACCCGATTGCCATCCGTTATCCTCAGCGAGAGAGCTGACGTGGTGCTGACCGTCTCGGGAGCATTGACGCCGCGCTGTCCCGTTCCTCAAGCCGTCCTTTGCCAGAACCCGTGGTGCTACCGTCCCGTTGTCCATCGTGATTGGAAAGAGCGAATCAAGGCACGTCTTCAGAGAGTCGGATATCGCAAAGCCTTCGAGAAGGCCGACTTGATGATCTATATTTCGGGGCACCTCCGCGACCTCTATCGCCAAGACAATCTTGGACGCGGCGAAGCCCCCAGTGAGATTGCCTATGTGGGGCTGAACGACGACACCTATGCTGCCGCCCAGCAACATGCCGACCTGCCGCGCGACCCTTACTCAATCCTGTCCGTCTCCGCGATGGCGTCATGGAAAGGAGCCCACACGCTTGTCGAAGCGGTCTCAATTCTTCGCAAGCGAGACATCCCTGCCATTTTGCGACTCGTGGGCCCATGGCCGCACCCTGAATACGAACAACGCATCCGGAGGCAGATACAGTCACTCGGGCTGGATGAGGCCGTGGAGATCCTTGGCCGAGTCAGCGACGAAGAACTTCATCGGCAATACGCGATCAACCAAGTCTACGCGTTACCAAGTCACTGCGAGTCCTACGGAATCCCAGCCGCCGAAGCGATGGCTTTCGGGACCCCCGTCGTCAGCACCACCTGCTGTGCGATCGCCGAGATCTGTGCCGAGGCCGGTGAATTCGGCCCGGTTGAAAATCCCAACTGGACCGCTGATGCACTGCAAAAGCTGCTATGTGACCAGAATCGATGGAACGAGCTCAGTGCAGCGGCCAAACAAAAGGCCGCCACTCTCAACTGGCAAACCTGTTACCAACCCCTGCTCAAGCTCAGCCAACTAGCAACTAGCAACTAGCAACTAGCAACTAGCAACTAGCAACTAGCAACTAGCAACTAGCAATCCATTAGCCGTTTTGGCGCTAGCCACGTTTCTCAACACAACTCGCAAACTTTGTCCACCACATCCCCTCTCGAAGCCAGCACCTCGGCGCTCGCTGCTACCCCGGATGACCTTCCCGTCACGGTGTACTCCCCCGAGTCGCCGCTTGCACACCCCATCAAGCTTGTCAAGGAGATCTTCGGGGATATGTGGCGGTGTCGCGAACTGACATGGATCCTATTCACACGAGACCTCAAAGCCCAATATCGCCAAAGCTACTTTGGCTATATCTGGCTGTTCGTGCCCGTCATTTCGACCACGATCGTGTGGATGTTCCTGAACAGCACCAAGGTCATTCAAGTCGCCGACACCCCGATCCCATATCCGGCCTATGTACTTCTCGGCTCGATGATCTGGGGAGTGTTTACCTCTTCACTGAACCAACCACTCGCATCGTTCAACGAGGGTCGCAACGTCTTCATGAAGCTGAAGGTACCACCTGAAGCGTTTATTTTGTCTGGTTTGAGCAAGGTCGTCTTCGAGCTCCTCATCAAGATGTTGGTATTGATTCCAGTCTTCGCGGCACTTGGGATGATGCCGGCGTCGACAATGTGGCTGTTTCCCGTCGGCATGGCATGCACGGTTCTGATCGGGGTCTCCATTGGATTCCTGATGATTCCTCTTGGATCGTTGTACACCGATGTCAGCCGCCTTGTCGTAACCGCCTTGGGCTTTGCGATGTACTTAACCCCGGTGGTCTACCCGCCCCCAACAAGTGGTTGGGCGGCGACGCTTGTCCAATACAACCCCATGACTGCAGTCGTGATGACTACTCGCGATTGGTTGACCATCGGTCACAGCGATTACATGCCTGCAATGCTAATTAGTACTGCCATCGCTACTGTGGCTCTGTTTTTTGGGATTGTTGTTTTTCGCGTCGTGCTTCCAAACCTCATTGAACGGATGGGGATGTAGCCATGAGTGATAACGAAGTCCTAATCCGCTGCGAAAACGTCGGCAAAAAATTCTGCCGCGATCTGAAGTCTAGTCTTTGGTATGCAGTGAAAGACTCAGCGAGGGATCTAGTAGGAGTAAATCGCGATAACAGCAATCCCGAACTACGCCCCTACGAGTTCTGGGCAAATCGAGATATCAATTTTGAGCTGCGCCGTGGAGATTGTTTGGGGCTCGTCGGCAGGAACGGCGCGGGAAAAACGACGCTCCTGAAAATGCTGAACGGCCTTATCAAGCCGGATACGGGCTCCATAGAAATGAGTGGCCGAGTTGCGGCAATGATTGCTCTTGGCGCTGGATTCAACCCAGTTCTAACTGCACGCGAAAACGTCTATATCAACGGATCCATACTGGGGCTCAGTAAAAAACAAACAGATGATCGATTTGACGAAATCATAGATTTCTCCAACCTCCACAAGTTTGTCGATGCCCCGGTAAGAACGTTCAGTTCTGGCATGTATGTGCGTCTCGGGTTTTCGATTGCCGCAGTGATGTTTAAGCCAGATGTACTTCTATTGGACGAGGTCATTGCCGTAGGAGACCGAGATTTTCGAATTAAGTGCATGGAACGGGTCTCGCAAATGCTGACAACAAGCGCTGTTATATTCGTAAGCCATCAGTCTTCCCTGGTCGCGCGAGTCTGCACGCAAGCCGTCCTAATGGAAAATGGCACTCCGAAGTTCTTTGGTTCACCACGAGACGTGATTTCTAAGTACGAAGACACTTCGACCGAATTGTCCACGCAATTCACAACCATTGAAACACTGGATACGCCCTCATGCAAACTCGATGCTCATGAATTGCCTTTCGGGGGATCTTTAAGACTTTCTATCGCGTTGGATTCGAAAACGCACTTTTCTGGTCTGATACTTCGTGTTCATATTGTTGACAGTTCTGGTGAATCGATCGCTGAATGGGACTCGCGCAACCACGATTATCCCATAGATATTTCCGTAGGAAGCAATGAATTTGACGTCGTGCTGAGTGATCTTCGGCTCTCGTTTGGCGAATACTACATTTCATTCTCGATCAATGACGCCGATGAAGTGCGTTATCTGGTCACAGGTGCAAAGTGCTGTCGTTTTTCTTCGCTCGCAAAGCACTACGGCGTCTGCAAAGTGCAATTGTGATGGCGTCACTTTGAAAAAGCTAGATTTCTCTGACCCTTTCCAAGCTCGCAATTGGTTGCGAGCCTTGCGCTGCGATCCTGTATCAAATATCCGGATCGCTCCCAACCTTTCGCTTTCACGCCGCCAACTTGGATTCGCATTTCGCTCAAACCAATTTGGGCTTCGGGGCCCAAACGCTCGCGATGGTTCATGCGTCATCCTTGGAACGTCTTTTGCGATGGGGTTTGCGGTAGATGCAGGCATGGACTGGTACGACAACTTGCTTGACTACAATCAATGGTTCAATGCCGGACTCCCAGTTGGGCCGTTGCAATGGAAGCGTTTGCTAGACAGCACTTACAGGGGAAACCGAAACGTTGCTTTCCTTATTTACCATCCAAACCTTTTACCAATCGCAAACGCATATCACACAATGACCCAGAATGGACAAACAGCGTTCGAATTCTATCGGTGGAAAACAGGATGGTTGGACTGCTGGAAGCTGTCTCGATCAAAACGCAAACAGTTGACCCAAAGAATGGCAATCGGTGAAATTGTGGAACTGGAGCACCGTGGTGAAATGTTCCGCTTCAATTCGAACTACTGCTACATTCGGCCAGATGAGATCGAGGACATCGTCGAGCAACAGAAAGGCACTCTCTGTCAACTTGCCAGTACATTCGATTCTGTTATTTGTTTGAGAGTCCCTATCAAGGAAGAGCTGCTACCCACGACGCATTTGAACAAGCGATTTGAGGTCTTAAAAGAATCACTTGAAATATCTTGGAGCCGAGTGAAGTCAGCTTTGGCAAAGCATGTTCTATTTTGTCACACTGCTGAAGGATTTGAACTCTCTCACTTTCATGGGCATGATACCCACTTGAACGAAACGGGAAATCAACACCTTAGAAATCAAGTCCGTAAAACCCTTGAATACGCTGGCAAATCAGACACTCTGTGTCGAATAGACGAATGACTAAGACTCCCAAAAGTACCGGCATGCGACGCCTTATAGACAACCTTTATCTCGTCCGTCAGTTTAGCCGCGCAATTAACGAAAGCGGATTCCGCCACCCTTTTGCACGCCATGAGGTGCTTCGGATTGCACACCGGTGCACGTGCGAAGAATCGCTAAAACGAGAGCTTCTACGGGCGGCGCTGGCGAATGGCAGCCGTTCGTTTGAAGAACTCGAAATGCTCTTGACTCTTGATCGACTATGGGTCGTTTTCAATGAGATTTTCGTTGATCAGGAATATCAGATCCCTGCTACTTTTCCAAAAGCACCACGCATTTTGGACTGCGGCGCAAATGTAGGATTCGCGACGGAGTTTTTCAAAACGAAACGCCCGGACGCATCGATTATCGCATTTGAACCCACCCCAAAACTCGCCGATTCAGTTCGGGACATGGTCCAACGTCGAAACTGGGATAGTATCTTTGTCGAAACGGCTGCGGTTTCCGATCATGAGGGGAGTGCCGAGTTCCTGTTTAGTGAACACGATCCTTTGGGAGGTTCATTGACCACCCGCAAGCAAGAGCGAGGAGATGCATCGCTTCAGAAACAAACTGTCCAGGTAAAGCGTCTAAAGGACTACCTACAAAACCATGTAGACTTGTTGAAACTTGATGTTGAAGGATCAGAGTTCGAGGTCTTGGAAGATATTAAAGATGATCTTGCAGCAGTAGACCGCATTTTCATCGAGTATCACCGCGGACCGTCGTGGACGAATGAACGATTGGAACGGATTCTGAGCATCTTGCGACAGGCGGGAATTGACTACGTGATTGCCCCAAATCGTTCGTCGCGCGAGGCGGGGTCCTTATTTACGCAGCGAAACCTTGCGAACGCATCACTCTGTATCTACGGCAGTAGGAAGAACTGAGCTGGCTCGAAGATGTATCTCCAGCCGGACCTGACTTGGAACCACTTGGCGAAATTTGCCTAAATAACCTGACATGCATATCTATTTCGATACCCAGACGCTCAATGGTTTTGTTAGTGAACTAACTAGCAGGGCAACAGATGACCGAAGCACAGCAAATATCCTTCTGGTGGGTGGCCGAAAGATAGACTTGGATGCGCATCCAAATCTTCGGGGAATTTTCAAGACTGGTGTCGGCACGGATAATCTCCCCTTCGAAGAAGCCAAGAAACGCGGAATTGAAATCGCCCTTCCATGCGAGGCAACTCGCAGCATCATCTATCGAGAAACTGCGGATTTTGCTTGTCATCGAATCCTACAGTGTCTCTACCGAAAACTAGGCTGCTTTGAGACTTGGACAAAAGAACCTCGCAATGCGCTGCAGCGGAAAACACTCCTTGTCGTTGGCACTGGTAAGATTGGTGCGATGGTGCGAAACAAGATGGCCGCTTTTTGTAACACCATCACGTTCGATTCACTAACAAATGAGAGCGGCGAACTGCGACCGATGGTCGAGATGGCTGATTGCGTTTCTTTGCACATTCCTTTACTGGATTCCACTCACGGTTTTTTTGACTCGGAAAAACTGAGATGGATGAAAGACGGGGCGAGCTTGGTTAACACCGCACGCGGCCCAATTATCGATGAGCAGGCGTTGCTGAATGAATTACAGACTGGTCGAATTTTCGCGGCGTTGGACGTATTCTCAAACGAACCATATAACGGTCCGCTGTGCGAGCTCTCGCCGGACAAAATCTCGCTGTCACCGCACGTCGCGAGCACCTGCAGCGACTTCCTCGCAGCGACTGCTAAAGACTTCAGGGACTTCATTGCGAAGCTCTCGGCTTGACGCTCAAACAACATGATCAACAAACGCGATAGGGATAGAGCCGCACGAT
This sequence comes from Aporhodopirellula rubra, assembly GCF_014192335.1. Lineage (GTDB taxonomy): Bacteria > Planctomycetota > Planctomycetia > Pirellulales > Pirellulaceae > Rhodopirellula > Rhodopirellula rubra. The sequence goes on from NZ_JACHXU010000006.1 coordinate 50,193, forward strand.
GTTTGCGTCAACGCTAGAAGATGAAATGACGATTGACTGGCTCTGTCATTCAAGTGTTTTCCAACGCTGCATCGAATGGTTGCACGCAAACTCGACGCAGTACCCCGCTGGCATCACGAAACTAGAGGGCGATCAGTTCTTTGTGAATGTACACGGGTATGAAACAAAGCACCGCACCAATTGCAGGTGGGAATCACATCGCAGAACGGTTGATCTCCAGTATTGCATCTCAGGCAGTGAGAGAATTGACTGGACAAACGAGAGATTTGACAAAGGCACCAGCGATTATGACGAGCAAAGCGACTTCGAACTGTGGAACGCTCGAGAAACGGATTTCAGTTCGTTTGAACTCACACCCAGGCGATTCGTGATTTTCTTTTCGGGTGAGCCGCATCGCCCCATGGTGTTGCACCCCGCAAGTAAATCGATTCACAAGCTCGTATTCAAAATCGACATGGAGCTCTTGGCCCAGTGAATTGGCAGGCAGAACTGAATGTTGCGACAAGGGCCGCTGAGTTAGCGGGGGCTTGTCTAATGGAACAATTCCAAGCAAACCCGCACGTCCTCAGTGAAGACGGCAAAGACATCAAGACTCTGGCGGATTTAGAAGCGGAATCGATCATCCTGTCAAAGCTGTCGGAAACTAAGCTTCCAATCATCGCGGAAGAATCCGCCTCCGATTCTCTTCAGGATAGCTTGCACTGGCTAGTTGACCCGCTCGACGGAACCATGAACTTTACCAGGGGATTCCCTGTTTTCGCTGTTTCGATTGCGTTGTGGGATGGATTGACTCCAGTCCTTGGCGTGATTCTCGACCTAGCAACCCAAAACCTATACACAGGGATCGCTGGGCATGCTTCGTGGATGAACCAGACACCGATTCGTGTATCGAGTGTCGATTCCACCGACCGTGCAATCTTGGCGACGGGGTTTCCATCCTTGCGAAACTACGATGAAGAAAAACTGACACAGTTTGTTGGGCACATTCAAGCATTTAAGAAGATACGCATGATTGGCTCTGCGGCACTATCGATGGCCAACGTTGCGAAGGGAGTTTTCGACGCTTACTTCGAGGAAGACATCATGCTCTGGGACATTGCAGCGGGCGCTGCAATCGTCGACGGTGCCGGTGGACGACTATTAATTCGCCCCGGCAACCGCACGCATTCGGTGCACGCGATTGCAACGAATGGGCAATTGAATTTCGAATAGGCCGCTGCGAAGACTCGGCGAAAACAATGAATTCTGCCAATCGAATTGAAGGCAAGAAACTACCTATATGATTATCGCAATGATCCCCGCACGAATGGGCAGCCAGCGTCTTGCTAAGAAGAACCTGCGGGAGTTGGGAGGTGTGCCTCTTATCTCCCGTGCGATCCGCAAGTGCGTTGCAGCGAATGTCTTCGATGAGATATGGGTCAATTCGGAGCATCCAGACTTTGGCCAGATTGCCCAAGACGAGGGAGTTTCATTTCACCAACGTCCCGAGGCACTTGGCAACAACCAAGCTACCAGTGAGCAGTACACCGCCGAATTCCTGACCGCACATGCATGCGACTACGTCTTTCAAGTGCACAGCATCGCCCCCTTGTTGACGATTCAGGATATCACGTTCTTTGTCAATGAAATGAACACCGGCAAGTACGACTGCCTGTTAAGCACTGAAGAGATACAGATAGAGTGCGCTTTCGAAGGCAAGCCGGTCAACTTCACACTTGACGAAAAAACGAACTCACAAGAACTCACGCCAGTGCAAAGAGTTTCTTGGAGCATAACCGGATGGCGGCGGGACACCTACTTGGAATCATTCAACGCGGGGCATTGTGCGACCTATTCAGGCAGGGTCGGGTTCACGCCGATAAGCCGTTTAGCCGCACATGTCATTAAGACAGAAGCTGATCTGGAGCTTGCCGAAGCCCTGCTGCCCACCCTAGAAAACAAACTGACTTAGAGCCAGACGCTAGTTCCTGACCAGGCAAAGCTTGCACCTGTTCCTTTCCTGAATTCTATGAGTTCGTCTATCCCCTATCGCAAGGACATCGATGGCCTTCGGGCCATCGCCGTCCTTGGTGTGATTCTATATCACTTTTTTCCAACACGGCTCACAGGAGGTTTCGTAGGCGTCGATGTCTTTTTTGTGATCTCAGGCTATCTGATCACTTCGATTCTGATTTCAGATAAGGAGAAAGATACTCTTTCGCTTCGCACGTTTTGGGCACGGCGAATTCGAAGAATTTTCCCCGCTGCTCTGGTGGTCACCTGTGCGAGCATGGTCGCAGGTTACTTCTGGCTCGAACCCGCATCCCTGACGTCGCTAGGAAAGCAAGTTGTAGCGGCTAGTTGCTTTGCTGCCAATTTTTTCATGTGGCGGCAAAGCGGCGATTACTGGGCGCCAGCAGCCGAAGCCGTCCCCATGCTTCACATGTGGAGCCTCGCCGTTGAAGAGCAGTTCTACCTCGTGCTCCCGCTGTTGATTTGGTTCCTCAAGCTGAAATGGATAACACGGAGCCTTTTCATCCTTTTCGTGGGGAGTCTAGGGCTTTCGGTTTACGCCAGCCTGAATCACCCGGTTGCTGCATTTTACTTAACACCGAGTAGATCCTGGGAGCTTCTGGCCGGTGCCCTAGTCGCTTGCAAGGCGACGAATTCAGCAGGACAGTTGGCTCGACTGTCCACGCCATGGGCTGGATGGCTTGGCCTCGCACTGATTGCAGGGACGTATTTGGGACTAAACGGTCAAGTCTATTTCCCTGGACCATTGGCGGCCCTTCCTGTCATCGGAGCCTGTCTCGTAATCATCTCAGGCATCCCGCAAACGAAAACTAACTCGCTATTGTCATGTGCGCCAATGACCTACGTCGGCAAGCTTTCGTATTCCCTGTATCTGTGGCATTGGCCCGTATTGGTTTTCGGACGCGTATGCGGTTTTGGCATTCCATTTTTGTTGTCCTTTATCCCGCTCAGTCTAATCACCTATCACCTCGTCGAGCAGTCGACCAGAAAGCGAGCGAATATTTCTACTGTACTTTCGGCTAGCCTTGCCGTATTGGTAGTGGCGACAATGATCGGGACGGGGAAACTCAACGGTCGTACCCCGGAAGGCTACGAAGCCCCTCAGCTCAGTAACTACGACTGCCAATCCACGTTCAGCGACGGAGGCATTGTTTTCAACGAAAATGCAGAACCAACCATTGTGCTGGTCGGGAACAGCATGGCATATCAGCATGGCGATTTGCTTCGCTCTGCGTTCCCTAGTTGCCAAATGAGATTCCTGACTGTTGGAGGAACTCCGGCGAGATTTTTAGATCAAGGCGAAGATGGCACTGACCTGATCCCACCGGTCACCTGGACTCATCAAGCAAGGCTTGAGCTTGATAAGAAACGCCGTGCAATACTGGATCAAGGGGCCGATGTTGTCTTCGTGGGAGATCGATGGCTGGGGCCAAATCCTGCGATTGCAAACGCAGAAACGGAAGCCGTCTATTATGAGGAACGGCAAAGCACGGAAGCGTTCATTGAGTATCTGGCAACTCGTTCACGCTTGGTTGTGATCGCGTTGGAAACCCCAATCCTCGATGTACCTAAAGAAATGAGCATGCAACGGATTGCAGAGAACCTAATAACCAATCCGACTGAGCCTCTGCGCGAGGACCCCGATTTTGCAGCGAGATTCCCAATCGCGAAGGAGTTTCTTCGCGAGGTCGCATCGCGGTTTAAAAATGTAATCCTTTTTGATCCGTCTCAAGCCATACGTGATGGGGAAAAACTTGTATTTGTTCGCGATAACAGAATCCTGTTCTACAATAGATCACATCTCAGTGTTGCCGCGACATTCACACTTCGCGAGGCAATAACCGAGCTCATCTCACCTTACGTAGGTAAGCTGGAAGAAATCACTCATGACGCAATCAAGGCGCCGGTGACCGATGATTAAAGCTGGAATAATTGGCTATGGGAAAATGGGGCGTATTCGAGCGGAGGCTTTGAAACAGTCTGGACGCGCCGAAGTAACGGAGGTGTACGACGTCCATGCGAACGCCTCGGACGTGACTTTTGTCGCATCGGCTGAACAGTTGATTCAATCCAATGATATAGATGCTGTATTTGTTTGCACTCCCAATCATTTGATCTGTCCTCTGATCATCTCATCCTTGAATGCTCGCAAGCATGTATTTGCGGAAAAGCCGCCAGGACTAAACGCGGAAGAAGTTCGGTCCATCCGCGCGGTAGAAGTCGCGTCAGGACGTGTGTTGATGTATGGGTTCAACCATCGACATCATGAAAGCATCAAACGCATGAAAGAAATCGTCGACTCCGGAGAATTGGGGCGAATTCTATGGATGAGAGGAAGGTACGGCAAAGAAGTGGATGAGTCGTTCTTCAAGGGATGGCGTGCAGATCCCAAATTGGCTGGCGGGGGAATCATGCTTGATCAAGGCATTCACATGCTTGATCTTATGTTGCACTTGGGCGGCGGTTTTGATGAAGTACACGCGGTTGTGTCTAACCTGTTCTGGAAGATCGAAGGCATTGAAGACAATGTTTTCGCCATTTTGAAAAGCAACGAATCCGGTATCTGCGCTTCCCTGCACTCGACGATGACCCAATGGAGATACTTGTTTTCCTTGGAAGTCTTTCTGGAGAAAGGATCGCTTATCATCAATGGGCTAAAAACGTCTTCAAACGCGTACGGTGAAGAAAAACTCTCCATCAAGCGAAACGCTTCTGATGGTCATTTCACAAGCGAAGAACACAACGTCTTCCACGTTGACACGTCTTGGAATTCTGAAATTGAACATTTCCTTGGATGCGTGGAAACAGGCAGTGAAGTGATGTATGGAAGCTCGACCGATGCGTTAAAATTAATGCAACTGATGGACCGAATTTATGAGGCGAGCGCGTGATTGATGAAGCTTGGTACAGCGACTATCTCGAACGATACCGCCGCGTGTTATTCGGAAAGGAAGTCTATACTTGCTGCCGTAAACTCTACGAAGTGGCTGTGCGGGTAAGGGACAACGGGAACAAGTTCATGGTTGCTGGCAATGGCGCCAGCGCCTCCATTGCAAGCCACGTAGCAGCCGACATGACGAAACAGGGCGGCGTCCCCGCGATCACTTTTCACGATCCCAATTTGATTACGATGCTTTCAAACGACTATGGTTTTGAGCATTGGGTTGAACAGGCAATCGAGAAGTACCATCGCCCTGGTGATGCTGTAATCCTGATTAGCTCAAGCGGTTCTTCGCCAAACATGGTCAATGCAGCTGCAATCAGCGAAAAACTGGGGCTACATGTCACCACTGCAGTTGGGTTCGACAACGAAGGACCTCTGGGACAAACTGGTGACATAAATTTCGTCGTCGACTCGAAGGCCTATAACGTCATCGAAAACGTTCATAGCATATGGCTCACCATGGTGGTCGACATGCTTGTGGGAAATGCAGAATACTCGGTCAAATAGCACGTCGATGTTCGTCTTTTTGCACTCGAAACCAACCCGATTACCGGACGGCACAGAATGATTGCGTGGGACGACAGTACTCCGAAGCTTCGAAAGTTGGTGTATTGGTATCGCCTCTTCCGGGCGAGAGCACAATTCTTCGATGGCTATGCAATCGGCCGGGGTGGAAAGCGTTTCCCACGTCTATACAAAAGGGAAGGCTACCAAAGCCGGATGACCGGTCTGTACAACAAGTTTGCTGGCAAGCGTTGCTTTATCGTTTGTAATGGGCCAAGTCTTAAAGGCATGGACCTCAGCTTTCTCAAGGATGAGATAACAATTGGTTGCAACGGCATCTACAAGAACTTTGATGAGTGGGGATTTCACACAGATTTCCTTTTGTTCGAAGATGTTGAACAGTTCGAAATACGTTCGAAAGACCTTGAGACGGTGCGCGGTCCAGTGAAGATGGCCGCGCTGTACAATTCTTATGCGATCAAAGACCGCCGCGATTGGATCTTCTTCAATTCTCCGCGGTGCAATACGCCGAAGCACTACTATTATTGGAATGGCATTTTCCCTCAGTTCTCTCATGATTTCGCGTCGATTGCGCATCTTGGCAGCACGGTCACTTACCTGATGCTGCAGCTTGCCTATTTCCTCGGGTGCACGTCCGTCTATGTGCTCGGACTGGATCACAGCTACGGTCGACTTTCCGATCTTTTTCCGCCCGGTAAAATACCTATCACCGAAGAGAATATCGACCTAGTTAAACAGTGTCATTTCGACCCAGACTATTATCGTCTGGGCGATGTGATGGGTGTTCCGGATGTCACTCGCCAGGAAAAGGCGTACGCGTTGGCGCTCGCGGAATTTGAGGCTGATGGTCGAGAACTGATCAACTTGACTCCGGACTCATGTCTGAGTCTGTTTCCGAAAATGTCGTTGGAGCAATTGAAGTTGCAATGATGGAACAGGCCGACAATCGAATTCCTGTTCTCGTTGTGATCTCTCCGATTGTGTCGGGCGTGGTGTCATGGGCGATTCGCGTCAGAGAGGCTTTTGCGAATGACGACAAGTACCAGGTGGTTCTGGTGTCCAGTCGTGGCGTGGGCGATGGGGCGATCGCATTCGATCATGCGGTGAACTCGCCTTCCGAGTTCAAGGAACTACTGCGAAAGTATGGTTCGGGAATTGTGGTGCCGAACTATGCGTGGCATTTCTTCACGCCGATTTGCAGTGAGATTGCAGACGGAAGCTCTTGGCGTATTCTCGGCTATTGCCGAGCCGACAGTGAGGATGAATACTATCAACCACTGCTTCAACGCGCATCGGTGATCTCGCATTTTGTATGCGTCAGCGAACAGTGTCGAACCAAACTCGCCGAGTATCTGCCGGATCGGGCGGGCAGTCTCACGACGCTACCAACCGGCGTGGTCGTCCCGACGCACATCGACAAGGGCAAATCGCACAAACTGAATATTGTTTATGCTGGCCGTTTGCGGCAGCACCAAAAACGTGTGCTTGATATTGCCATTATCGCTCACCGACTCGAAGAACGCGGAGTCGACTTTCTGTTGACGATTGTCGGAGACGGCGACGAAGAAGCGATTTTGAAGCAGTGCATGGATTCATTAGAAGGGACTAAAGTTGTCTTCATGGGGCGAGTTCACCCGAGTGAAATGAAACACGTCTGGTCTTCCGCTGATGTCGGTTTGCTTTGCTCGGAGTTCGAAGGGACGAGCAATAGTTTGCTGGAATCAATGGCGTATGGCTGCATTCCGGTTGTCACGCATACGGACAGTGGTGTCGATGGAATTGTCTGCCATGGGAACAATGGGTTCCTGTTCGAGGTCGGTGACATAGCGAACGCGGTTGATATCTTGCAGGACCTGGCAGACGACGCCGAGAAGCGAATCCACTACAACGAGGCGGCCTTGAAATCGGCCCAGCCATATTCAATCGAACGTCATGTAAAAACGCTAAAGGGTGTGTTCGACGTTGTCACGCAGTGTCCCATCTGTCGTGACGGGGCGTCATCCTATGCAAGGCAGTCAGAGAATGCTTCGTCGCCAGCGGCTCCAGAAACAAGAAGTTTATGGCAACGAGCTAGGGGCAAGATTGGTCGGGCAATTCGCGCTTAGGCGGCGATGAGCGTAGCGGAAAGATTCAAGTGCCAATGGCGGGGCGTCTTGGGATTGTCTCAATGAACAGCCTCCGCGAACGATGCCACGCTCGCCCTCCCGGTCAAATATTCGATGCAATTTGCAACAATCATTACTGAAAGCCATGTCGGCTACGCGTTGGCACTTGCGGAATCCATTAGCTGCCAGGTATCGGATGCGGACAAGGTCCAACTTCACTGTCTAGTCGTTGATTCAGATGAGCAGCAGGAAGCTTGTCAGATCTCCGCCAATACGATTGTTCGCTTCTACAGATTGGCGGATGTTCGGGGCGGCGTTTACTTTGACGTCATCTTTCAGAAGTACCACGGCACTGACTTCGACGCTTTTCGATGGTCGATGAAACCTGTTTTCGTCGCATGCTTACTTAAGGATTGCTCGCCCGACAGCCTAGCCTTTGTCGATCCCGATCAATTCTTCGTGGGTGATCCGACCGTATTGTTTGAGCAGTTGGATCGGTCAAGATTTTTGCTTTCACCGCACGATCGCCCGATCGACCCGTCGGTTGAAGGGATGTTCACTGACAACTTTACCGATGGCATCTTTAATGGTGGGCTATTTGTGTGCCGAGCGGATGCGGAAGACATCCTAGAATGGTGGGCATCGGTGTGTGCTCATCGTTGCGAAGTCCGACGTGAGCTTGGTTGCTTTGTCGATCAAAAATACCTCGATGCGGTGCTGACGAACTTTCATTCCACTGATTGGATTCGACATCGTGGTGCCAATGTCGCAAGTTGGAACATGCACACTCGACGCCGCCAATTGCTAGATCATGGGGCGATTAGAATTGACGACCAACCGTTGATCTGCGTCCATTTTAGCGGTAGCACGATTCGGATGATTGACTACGGCATTGACCCCAATTTGGCTCCGGCCTTGAAGCTCTATCGTGAGGTGTTGGCCAAACATGGAATTAACTTGCCGTTCAACGAGAAGCCCAAGAGCAGAAAACACGAACGAATTCTGCCCCCGGTTCAATCGAGCACACGAAGCTGGGGCATACGTTCGGTTGCTCGCTATTTGAAACGATGGTTGAGGGGACCTATTGGGAACCTTGCCAGGACGACAGATAGGCAAGCCCGTGATGCGAACTCGCCCGACGACCAAGACTCAAGTTCCTAGGTTGGTAGTGACGAAGCACAACTCCCTCAAAGCAGCATTCCGGATGTATCGCATGCGTCATCTATATAACGTCCGGTCTTCGGTTGACGGGATATATTCGTCGTACTCGTTAGCACCAATCATCATGTTGCCCCCGATACCCCTTGTTGGCGAAGAGTGGGATGAAAGTCCCTTTCATGCTTCAACTGAGAGGACTCGTTCATGTCGTTGAACCGTGAGCCCGTCTCTTCATTGGGAGAGCCCCGCGTTCTCTATGTTGTTTGGGAACTCGGGAATGTCTCAGAGACGTTTCTTACTCAGACCGCAAAGCGTCTTCCACTCGACGTGCGGGTTCACGAGTGGCTCGCGACGCCCAAAGAGCCTCAGCCAGGCTCGCATAACATTTTGGAGAGGGTGTGGAGAAGGCTGAGCCCTCGACCGTCAAAGAATACAAACGCTGATCGTGCGCAGAACCGATTTCGTGAGCAGCTCGCCGCCACCGAAGCGGATACTGTACTGGTCGACACGGGGCCATTGGCAATGCTTGTCGCGACGGTTTGCAAGGAACTGAGTATCCCGTTGTGCGTTCGTTTTCACGGCGTGGATGCCTATGCGACTCGGTTGACTGGGGAAGGGGGAAACAACTATCGAGATGTGTTTCAATCGGCACAATCGATTATTGGCGTATCACGCCACATGTGCGAGCAGCTTAAACAGGTCGGTGCCCCAGATGAGAAGATTCGTTACTCGGCGTACTTCGTGGACCCAACGCTATTTGATACGTCTGGCATCAACACCGAAGCAATCAGGTTCCTAGCGGTCGGCCGTTTGGTCGAAAAAAAAGCTCCACTCGTTACGCTAATGGCATTTCGCCGAGCTCTCGAACAATGCCCCGACATTCGATTGATGATCATTGGGGATGGTCCTATGGAGCAGGCCTGCCGTCAGTTTATTCGAGCATCACGCATGTCTCATGCTGTCGAGTTAGCCGGGCCGCTACCGCATGAGACGGTCGCCGAGTTCATGAGCGCCTCAGATGTTTTTGTCCAGCACTCCGTTGCAGGCACTGACAACGACCACGAAGGGACTCCTGTTGGCATACTGGAAGCACAAATTTCGGGGCTTCCTGTGGTCAGTACGCGGCATGCAGGCATTCCCGATGTCGTGAAGGAAGGCGTCACCGGGTTTTTGGTCGACGAGTTCGACGTTAACGGCATGGCACAACATATGATCACGCTAGCACAGTCCCCCGGACTGGCTCAGCAAATGGGGGCCGCATCGCGAGAGATCGTTTCTTCAGAATTTTCGTTTGACAATACGCTTGGTAAGCTTGCCAGAATCTTAACCGAAGCAGCGAAAGTACCGTCCGGCGATCAACGAAAGCGACTCTAGTAATGCGAGTTGTTTTTGTGACTCATTACTCCACGTTGTACGGGGCGAATCGATCACTACTCGGCTTGCTAGATGGATTGAGCCGAAGTCAGGTTCATCCACTCGTTGTTCTGCCGCCAAGTGTAGGAGACGAACCAGGATTGCATGAAGAGCTTCGGACACGCGGTATCGAAACGATCGAAGCGGATGTGCCAATTCAGTTCGCGACAAGCAAGAAACTTCCATCCATCTGGAGCCCGATTCGCCGTCGACGATGGAAGGCAACCACGGTCCAGAACATCGATCAGCGTTCGTCGATTTCAGTGGCAGTGTTAGTGAATCGATTGCAGTCATCTTCAATCGACCTCGTCTATTCGAACACTGCTGCGACTCGCTTTGGCAAAGTCCTTGCGGACGGCTTAGGGACGCCGCATGTTTGGCATCTGCGAGAATTTGCTGAGAACTATGACATGCATTTTGCTCACGGAATGAGTGACTTTCGTAAGCAGCTCGCGACAGCCACCGAAGTCGTTGCGATCTCACATGCCGTTGCAAAACGACTGGCAGGTTCCCGCTTGGCGTCTCGGTGTCATGTGATTTACAACGGTGTTGGAACGCCAAAGGACTTCGAGTCGCTGTCGAGACGAAGAAAGCAGCGGAAGCCCAACTCCCTATTCCGTTTTCTTTTACTCGGACAAATCTTACCAAGCAAAGGCCACGAGCAGGTCCTTGCCGCATGTGAATACCTTGCAAAGGTTTCCAGTCAATCATTTCAAGTAAGAGTTGTCGGCTCAGGAAAAACCGATTGGCTGAATGAGAAGATTGCCAGATCAACGTGTCGAGACCTCGTTGATTTGAACGGCCCCACCGACGCTCCATTCGAAGAGATTGTCAATGCAGATTGCCTGTTGATGTGCTCACCTCTAGAAGCCATGGGACGTGTCACGGCTGAGGCAATGGTTTGCGGTTGTCCTGTGATTGGATACGATGCCTGCGGAACGAGCGAATTGATCCAACACGAGCGAACCGGTCTGCTCTATCGCGGCGGAGCAAAACAACTCGCAAAGTCGATGCTTCAATTAATGACTGATGACGACATTCGATCACGACTTGCTGAATCAGCGCGTCAATCAGCGATAGTTGAGTTCAGTAACGAAAACTATTCAAGCAAAGTGCTTGCCGTGATCGAAAACGCCCTCAAAAGACAAGAAACGGTACCATCTTAATGTTTTGGAGCAAACCCAAGAAACTGTTGTTCGAACACGTACCGAAGTGTGGTGGCAACAGTATTCGAGCATTTCTGAAGCAAAGCTACTCGTCAGAAAAGAGCTTTTTACTTAACGGAGGAAGTCCCCATTCTTCAATTGAGTCGTTCAAGGATTTGCCGAAGCCACAACGTCATTCGTTTCAATTTGTATTCGGTCATGGTGCCCACCGTCTGAGGCGACACTGCGATCCTGAGATGCTCGCGGCGACTATCTTGCGAGATCCAATCGATCGAATTGTCTCTCACTACTATTTCGTCGCTGCGTCACCCGACCACTACCTGTACGAGCAGCTAACTGCAGAAGAGATGACCCTAGCCGAATATGCTCGGTCGAATATTTCAGGCGAATTGACGAACAACTACGCGTGCCGATTCCTTGAGATTGACAACGAGGAAGCGATGCTCTCGCCACAGGCAACCGTTGATCGAGCATTCGACCTACTGAGTAATGACTATTCCATCGTCGGGACTCTGGAAAACCTAGACGAATCCATGATGGCGATCAAAAAGATGTTTAGGCTTCGAAAGCGTTGGGTGAATCAAAAACTGAACGTGACAAAGCAACGGAAGTCAAAAAGCGAGATTTCCGATGAAGAACGACAGGCGATTCAAGAGAGCAACTCGATTGATATCGAGTTGTATCGACGAGTTCTGGCGATTTCTCCGAAATGAGTTGGGTACACGTTCTGTCGATCCGCTTGTCAGACAAGCTAGTGCTGTATCAATGCCGATGTCTTCACTTTTGATTCTTACCCCCTCGCCGCCCGGTGAGCGCGGCGTTGGACAGAACTACATCCGCGATCTGATTCCTGTTGTCCCGTTTGACAAAATAGAGTGTTGCGCCCTACTTCAAAGTGAAGACGATTGGGATTTGTGTTCGCGTCAATCCGTGGCGGGCTATCAGACTCTGAACCGCAACTTTGAGTCGGCGTGGAAGTATGGACCACCCGGAGCACGACACGCAGCGTCTTGCCTCGCCTTCTTCGGAAAGACGGTGATGCTGGCGCGCCGTCACGCATCGTCGGTTACAGATTATTGCCGACAGCATCAAATCGTTGATGTGATGACGGTTCTCTCCTCGCCGTTGTCGATTCTCGCGGCCGCACGCTTAGCGAGTCAAAAGAACATCCGTGTGCACGGCTTGGTTTGGGATCATCCGGATCACGTCATCCGCGGATTTGGTCACACGGGAGTCCCCTTTCGCTCTCTTCGATCCGCCTTCAACGCAGCGGTCTCGAAATCGAAGTCGCTGCTGACGGTCTCAAGTTCTCTTAAACGCCTATTGGCGGAGTTGAATCCTTCGGCGCGCTGCACCGTTGTTCCTAGTCCCGTCGAGATCCGCGACGCGGTTAGTGAAGGTAAGCATCCCGATAGTCCTTTTGTGATCGGTTTTGCTGGCAGTGTGACAGCGCCGGACGAGTTGCAGGGGCTACAAGATGCGCTCGCATCCATCGACTGGAAGATTGGAAATCGCAGGATTGTCTTGAGACTTTTCGGATCACGGTTCCCCCTCTCGGCCAGGTCATCGCGATTTGTCGAATACCGGGGATTCCTAGAAACCTCGAACGATGTGATCCAAGAGCTATCTCAATGCGACGTATGTTTTTTGCCGCAAGGATTCAAGCCGTCGTTTGAGTTAGTGTCGAATTATTCATTCCCAACGAAATTGAGCACGTACCTATCATCGGGGCGACCCGTGATCGCTCACGCCCCAGCCAGCGGGACCCTGGCCAGGTTGGGCACCGACGTGCCGCCTGATGGCATCTCGGAATTTGGTGTGATTTCAGCGGTCCCTGAGTCAATTAGCCTTCTGCCGCTAATCGAACGGCTTTCACAAGACAGGAAGTTCTACCAATCAGCTCAAACCCGTGCTCGAGAATTCGCGTTACGAGCGTTTTCACCGGAAGGCACCCGCGCAGCCCTCGCTGATCACTTTCGATCGGCTTCACCTACTAACCGAGACGGGTAAATCCAACTTGAAGATCGCAATCATTCATGTGTCCGATATGGGGGGTGGGGCGGAACGCAGTGTATTGACGCTGCATCAATCGCTTCTCGATCTGGGCCACGATTCTCGTTTACTTGTCGGTTCGAAACGTGGCAATGAACCGGGCGTGGTCGAGATTGATCGTAATCGTCCGATTCCTGGTGTTCTGCGTGTGACGCGAAGGCTGGAAAGTTCAGGACTGCAAAATCTCTACTCACCATGGTTCCGAGCTCTGTCGTCTCAGCTCGCTGGCACTGATGTCGTTCACATGCATAGCTTGTGGAAGAGCCGCGAGAATTTTGCGGATCTGACGGGCGTGAAGCAGATCGCTTCCGAATTTCCGACCGTGATGACCCTCCGCGATTCGTGGATGCTAACGGGGCATTGTGCGTGCCCGGTTGGTTGTCAGCGTTGGCAGACCGGTTGCGGGCGCTGTCCCGACCTCGCTCGCACTCCCGCCGTGCAACGTGATTGGACGGCGATGAACTGGAGGCGAAAACGTCGGACGGTTCAGAGAACCAATCTTTACGTGACGACCGTCTCGCATTGGTTGAAAGACGAAGTCACCAAGAGTCCCATCTTCAAAGAGAAGCCGATTCATGTGGTGCATAACAGCATCAATGAAGACGCGTTTCAACCAGCGGATCGTGAGCAGAAGCGGCAATCACTATCAATTCCCCCAAATCGCTTTGTGGTTTTACTTGTGGCCAAAGGAATTGATGGGCCGTCCTATGAAGCAATTGATGCGTTGAACGCCCTCGACCCGAGCAAGTTTCATTTGTTGCTTGTTTCAAAACCAAATTCGATTTCCACAGAGCAACTATCGATACCAACGACCATCCTTTCACCCCGCATGACGGAAGCTGAAATGGCGGAGTGCTATCAAGCGTCTGACGTGACGGTTGTGCCTTCTTATTTCGAAACCTTCGGAAGGGTCGCTGCCGAGTCATTATTCTGCGGTACGCCGGTGATCGCCTACCGAACCGGAGGATTGCCAGAGATAATTAACGACGGCTGCTGCGGACGAACGATTGATCCCGGCGACACCACAGCGTTGATAAATGAACTCAAGACGATGGCCTCGCATCCCCAACAACTCGAAGAAATGCGTGCCGAATGCGTCGCTCACAGTCGTCCGCGATTCAACCGTAATCGAATCGCGACTGATTATCTTTCGGTCTACCGACAAGCGGCCGATTCATGAACCACTCGGGAGCAAGGTGATCTTCATTGCTTTTTAATAGCTTTGATTTTTGGCTCTTCTTTGCGGTTGTGCTTGTGGTGCAACGGTGCCTACCGCATCGCCCAAGGAACTACTTCCTGCTCGCGGCCAGCTATTTCTTTTATAGCTGTTGGGACTGGAGGTTCTCCGGACTTATGTTGGCATCAACCGTAATCGACTTCGGTTGCAGCCGCGGGATTGCGAACAGTCAAGATTCACGCGTTCGCCGTCGCCTGCTGTGGACAAGCGTGGCAGCGAATTTGACCGTCCTTGGATTCTTCAAGTACTACAATTTCTTCGCTGATAGCTTGCTAGACATCGCGTCCCATGCGGGGTTGGAGCTAACCCCAATGACGTTGAACATTGTCCTGCCGGTCGGAATCAGTTTTTACACGTTCCAGACAATGAGTTACACGATTGATGTTTATCGTGGTGACCTAAAGCGACTAAGCAGTTTTACCGATTTCGCGTTGTACGTGGCTTTCTTTCCTCAGCTCGTTGCGGGGCCGATCGAGCGTGGGTCACGGCTAGCGCCGCAAATTGAGTCCGGCCCCCGCACATCATGGGCAGGCATGCAGGATGGAGCTTGGTTGATCATCAAGGGGCTTTTTAAGAAAGCGGTGCTCGCGGACAACCTGGCACCGATCGTCGACAGTACGTTTGCGATGTCGGACCCGTCGGCGGTCCAAGTGCTGATCGGAGTGTACGCCTTCGCCTTTCAAATATACGGCGACTTTTCGGGGTATACCGACATTGCCCGTGGTGTTGGACGCATGATGGGCTATAACCTGATGCTGAACTTTCGGTTGCCGTACTTCGCGACCAACCCAAGTGACTTCTGGCAGCGTTGGCACATCAGCCTTTCCTCTTGGCTACGTGACTACCTGTACATACCGCTGGGGGGAAACCGTGGCGGCAAATGGTTCACCTATCGAAATCTCGTGCTCACCATGTTATTGGGTGGTTTATGGCACGGTGCGGCGTGGACGTTTGTGATTTGGGGACTGTTTCACGGAGCCCTGCTGATTGCCCACCGGCAAGTGGCGAGTTGGCAGCGGGAATCCGGTTGGAATGTGTCGGTCCCGTACCTTGTGAAGTTGGTGGTGATGTTCCACCTAACCTGCATCGGTTGGCTGATCTTTCGTGCGGAGTCAACGACCCAGATCCTTGAAATGCTCTCGGGACTAGCCCGATTTGACTTTGGGTTGTCGTTAGCGGATCAAATGAACGCTTGGAAGCTTGCGTTGCTGTGTGTGCCCGTGATCTTGATTCAAGCCTGCCAGGAGTCGACGGGGAACCTCAACTTTGTTCGACACCTGAGCCTGCTACCACGAACGGTCGCCTACGCCAGTGTCATTGCGGCCCTGCTTTCATTAGGGCAGTTCGGACAAAGCGAATTCATCTACTTTCAATTCTAAGCGTGTCGTTACCTCAAGAGATCGAAACGAATCAGGCTTGTCGCTGCGTATCCGATTGGGAACGCGGGCTATCGACGATTTTGTTGTGGTCGAGCCCCGTCATTCTTATCGTGACCTGGGTTGGCTCGGCGACTTTCGGAAAAACGCTTCTATTTCTCTATCCAGCAGCGTCGCCCGCAGGATTCATTAGCAGCAAACTTGGATTGGTCGCTGGTATCCTGGCCGCGTTGTCGATCGTGCTTTATTGGGCGACACTTCGCACAGCCAGGATCGAAAGAGCCAACCGGTTGCCGGGTCTATCCCCACTGCTTTGTTTGCTCGGGCTAGGATTGGGCGGATTGCTATTGCAGTTCCCGAAGTCGCATTGGGTGTTTCAAGAGAGTGTCAAAGCGCGAACCCCTCAGCTTGAGTTTTCACGAAACATCATCTTCATGCAGCAGAAACTGTTCACCGAGGCACCCATCGAAATCACACCGGCGCCACTTTCGAAGGTCGGACTCGTCGGATCCAGCCAGATCAATCTCGGTATCGATGTGGAACAACTCGAGACGTGGAGTGGCGAGGGGGCGGTTCATAAGTACTGTCTACCCGGAATGGTTCCGCTGCAATACCAAGCATTGTCTGCACCGCTTGCTGAGAAGCGTTTGGATGTTGTGGTCTGCTGGTTGTCGGAGTTTGATTTCTTCCGGGAGCGTGAACTTCCGACCAGTCGTCTGCGTTGGTGTGCGGAAACTGCCAATGTGCGTGATGTGTTTTCCGTGTTAACGCCGAATCAGGCATGGTTCAACCGCGGCCACTTGGCGGATCTCGCAACTGCCGTCGTGACGCCATTGTGGAGTCAACGAGAACCCATCCAGATGCTGTCCTTTCGCTTCTGGTGGAGGTTCGACGTGGGGGCTCCGGTTGCCAGCGATGAGGAACAACAAGTCGGCGCCCGCTTGGCGGATCTAGACCAAGGCGTCAAGAACGCCAAACAGAACATTCAGCGCACGCCCCTGGTGGATGCGAATTTCCAAGCGTTCGAGCGTTTTGCTCGACGTTTAACCGATGCGGGAACACGATTGGTGATCATCGAAGGCGAGAGCCACCCGTTGACGATGGAGGCGTATCCTCCTGCTTTTCGGGCCGAAACACGAGAAAAATTAAGTGAGCTCAGTCGCTCGGTCGGTTTCGACTTTGTGACAACGGATCAGCGAGTCCAGTTGGAAACGGACGACTGGAGAGACGCCGTGCACTTGAACGAAACGGGTGAGGCAAAGCTGACGAATTGGCTCATGAACTACCTTCAAGAATCAACAAACCGTCTTGGTGCCGCATTGCCCGTGTCTGTACCTTCAGCCCATCCTTTGAACCTTCCATCTCAGTCCTTTTAGCCGAATAGTCCTTCCCAATGCTTGCTTGTGTCATCACCACCATTCAGCGCCCAACCGACAGTGTGCGCACGCTCGCCAAGCGACTAGCCGGCTCGGATAGCCATTTGATCATCGCTGGCGATACGAAGGGACCAGACAGTTTTGATTTGTCCGATGTGCCAGAATTTGGCACCCATCAATTGTCGTTCTTGACGATCGATGATCAGCTTGCCAGTGAATTTGAAATTGCCAAACTGCTTCCAACGAAGCACTACGCTCGAAAGAACGTTGGTTACTTGCAAGCCATTCGTTCGGGAGCGTCTAGTATCTATGAAACCGACGACGACAACGCCCCGTTGGATTCCTGGAAGTTGCGAGACGAGTTCGTTGGCAACCTTCGCACGGTGCAAGCGGAAGACTGCGATTCACCAAACTGGATCAATGTCTATCGGCACTTCAGCGGCGAGAACATCTGGCCTCGCGGACTGCCATTGGACCGAATCCAAAGCGTTGGTGAAGTTCGAAAGCACCAGCCCGGCGAAGCGAGTGGTCTACGCGAGGAAGATGGGCGAGTATGGGCTCCCATTCAGCAAGGACTTGCGGACGGTTCACCGGATGTAGATGCGATTTGGCGATTGGTGCTCGACCGTGAGTTCACGTTCGATCAAGCCGATAGTGTGATACTACCTCCTGGCAGTTGGTGTCCGTTCAACACCCAAACGACATGGTGGTGGCCTGTCGTTTATCCGCTTCTTTATGTTCCCAGCTATTGTTCGTTCCGGATGTGCGACATTTGGAAGAGTTTCGTCGCACAGCGTTGCTTGTGGGAATTGGAAACCGGCGTCGTATTCCACGCACCGGAAGTGTGGCAAGAACGAAACGTGCATGACCTGACATGCGACTTCGATGACGAAGTCCCTGGTTATCAGCAGAACAATCGCATTGCCCAGATTCTGGAAGCGACCACGCTCCAAGGTGGTGCCGAGAATGTCGGCAAAAACCTGAAGCAATGTTACAAGTCGCTGATCGATGCCGAGATTTTCCCAGCAAAAGAAATGCAGCTGATTGACGCTTGGCTTACGGGTGTTGCGGACAGCCTTTAGAGTTTGGTTCAGCATCCTACGCGGGTACTTCGCCTCAATGGTCGTCCAGAATTCGACCCTAACTCATACTAAGTATTTGCAGCTACAAGAATGAATCCAATCCCTGCACCGCGCAAACCCATGAAGCTGAATCCGCTTTCGGCCAACCCCTTGGTTTCGATCCTGATTCCCAGTTATAACCAGGGTCAATTCATTGGCGACACAATCGACTCGATTCTCCAGCAGGACTATCGGCCGATAAAGATTCATGTGGTTGATGGTGCATCGACGGATGGAACTCTGGATGTACTGAAGAGCTACGGGAAGATCCCGGAACTCGAATGGGTCTCGGCACCCGACAAGGGCGTCGTTGATGCAGTCAACAAGGGATTTGAGTTGCTGGAAGGTGACATCTGCGGCATTCAAAGCTCTGACGACATGTATCTGCCCGGTACGATTCGATCGGTCGTGGAATTGTTTCAACAACACGAAGCTGCAGGGTTGGTCTACGGCGACACTGTCAAAGTTGACAGCGATGGGAACGAAATTTTGCGACATCACACTGGCGATTTCTCGCTTGAGAATTTGTTTAAGCTCAAAACCTGGATACCTCAGCCGTCCGCATTTTTCCGGCGGGAAATGTTGGAAACCTGCGGTGGGTGGAACGAAGCGATTCCTTATGCTCCAGATACTGATCTTTGGATTCGAATGGCTTTCCGAGCTCAAGTGATCAAGTCTGCGGATTTTCTTTCGCAACGACGGATGCACGACGAACAACGCGATACGCAAGGTGAGAAAATCATTCGCGACTACTGTCTGATGATCGACCAGTCACCCGACATCGCAGCAAGTAGTCCGCAGATCCAGCGTGCTGCCAGAGCAAGCAAATATTTGATGAAGATCCGCTATAACCCAACGGGATCCGACTGGCGAAATGCTTGGAACAGGTTTCGAGCCGGACAAATTTCTCCTGAACTCCGCGATATTTCCGGCCTCCTGCACGACCTGCTACTTCCAGCAAGACGTGTCTTGTCGGCCGTTAAGCAAACAATTGCTAAGCCGGCCGCCAATCGCCACAATAAGAGCTCGGCACCTTGTTCAAAACCATAAAAGAATACGCCGGTGTCCTCATCAAGGATTCCGGCAGATACCGACAAGCGTTGTCTGGGAACGACAGGGCCGCCAATGGTGATCCGCTGTGGCTACATCTCTGCAATCGAAACGAAGTACTCGAAATTAACGCCGATGGCCCGGGCGTGCATTGTCCGTGGAGGTGGACAAGCGATCTTCACGCCTGCAACGTCAACGCAAACTACGCTCGTCGTCTTGCTCAGCGGGCCTTTACGGATTGGCCGATCAGATTTGCTGACAAACCTGAACAAGCGGGATCACCCGACGTTTCGTTTATTATCGCTCATCAGGGAACCCAACGTTTGGATCATGTTTGGTGGACTGTCCGATCCATTTTAGCGCAACAACAGGTCGCGGTGGAGTGCATTGTGGTTGATCAAACGAATGAACCATGTTTCGGAACTCGCTTACCACCGGCCGTTAAGAATCTTCACCGGCCGCTACCCAAAGACCTGGACGGATGGCGCAAGTCATGGGCGTTCAATCAGGGTGCACGCGAAGCACAGGGCAGTACGCTGGTATTTCACGATGGCGATATCGTCTGCCCGGCTGGATATGCCCGTGCTGTCATTGAGGGACTACGAGAGCACGGCGCGGCATCGATTCAGCGTTTTTTGTTTAACCTGAACCAGATAGCCACTCAGCAGATTTTTGATTCACAGCAGTGGCCCGAAACAATGCAGCCGGAATGTGTCCGCCAGAACTGGGAAGGCGGCACGATCGCCATTCGCCGCGATGCTTTCTTCGGGCTTGGTGGATACGACGAAGGATTTGTTGGCTGGGGTGGAGAAGACAACGAATTCTTCGATCGTTGCAAGCACATCGGACATCTAACGTTTGGACATGTGCCATTCGTTCACTTATGGCATGCACCGCAAAGCGACAAGTTCGCAGTGAACAACCCGAATACCACAATAGCTCTTAAAAGCCGTTTACAGATCTCAGTGCCTGAGCGAATAGACGAGTTGAAGAAAAGAGACTTCGGGAATCGGCAGACTCCAAGCCTTCCAAAGGGCTACCGAGATACGGCAAGAAAAGTGGTCGGAGTGAGGCAGGATATACCATAAGCGTCTGTCCCGCTTAGATACTGTCTGAATCATCCCGAGCTCATCGATTGTGCCCGCGTCCCTTATGAACAGATTTATGTTTCGAGAAAGCTCTAAAGTCCTGTCGATGATTCGTCAACGGTCGATTCAAATCATCCCTGATGGAGCCTTACGGAGTTTGATGAGGTCTGTTTACTGGGCCTTGCCGGTACGTTTACGTGGCGTAGATCCGCCGACGGATGTTGTTCGCGCACTGCGGCGTTCAAAGGTATCGGTTCGTTTTGTACAGATTGGGGCAAACGACGGTGCCACTGGCGATCATTTGTCCAACACAGTGGTACGACACGGCTGGAACGGGATCATGGTTGAACCGCATCCTGATTCATTCGCAAAGTTATCCGACTACTTCGGGGACCTGACTCAAATCTCGCTTGCCAACGTGGCGATTTGTTCGGACACGGGAGTTCGGGAGTTCTATTACCTGCCTAACAATCCGCTTGTCGCCTCTTTTAGCAAAGACCACGTCCGAAAATTTGCGGCCGAGGCCAATGAAGTCCGATCAATCGATGTTCAGTGCGAAACAATGATGAGATTCCTTCAGACGCATGGAGTCGATTCCACAGACCTACTCGCAATCGACACAGAGGGCTATGACGGTGAGATCCTACGGAGTATTAACTTTGATCAGTTCCAGGCTGAGGCCATCCTTTTTGAAACCGTTCATTTGAACGACAAGGATAAATCAGAGTGCTTTCGCTTGCTTGCCGAAAATAGTTTCCAACTGATGCATGGTGCACACGATACCGTTGCGGTTAGAATCCCAAATCGCTACCCGCGACTTGAAGCACTTGTCAGGGCGTATCGCCTGCCTGACCAACCGGCATAAAACTTATCCGGAAAACCTTCACCAACCCATCATCAGCTAATCAACGTGAAAAGCAAGTGTCGAAGATCCTGCTGATTCCGTCCGTGAAGACCGTCGAGAATCCGTGGGGCGATCGCGAATTTGAAAGAGTGCGAAGTCTCGCACTCAGATCACGGCATCAATTAGTCGGCGACGCGGATACGGCCGACGCGATTTTATTTGTTGGCGCAGCGACTCTGGATATGTGGGATCTTCGCACCCACTCTGCTTGGCAACAGTTTCCCTCGAAGTGTTTCGTGCTGTCGGCTAGCGATCGATTTTTCCCGTTTCTCCCCGGCTTGTACGCTTCGGTGGATCGCCGTTTTTTCGATCGGAACTGGTGCCGTCCGTATTGCTACACTCGGGTCAGCTGCGACGAGAGTTTTGAGTATTCTGAAGATTCCGGCACTCGACCATTTCTATTTTCGTTTCGAGGCAATGTTGCCACGCATGCCGTGAGGGCAAACGTAATGCAATTGGCGCACCCATCAGCCGTTCTAACTGACACGGGAGCCGAAAGCTACGTGGCAACGAACCGGGATATTTACCGGAAAGAAATCCAACAGAGTCAGTTCGTGCTCTGCCCACGGGGCGCGGGTGTGTCCAGCTTTCGCGTTTTCGAATGCCTAGCGATGGGAAGGGCTCCTGTCATTATCTCGGATGACTGGACACCGCCGCTCGGTCCGGACTGGGGTCAGTTCTCGATACGAGTCCCAGAAGGACAGGTTGACCTAATCCCAGGGCTCCTGGCGAAACACAGCCAAAATGCCGAATACATGGGAAGACTGGCACGAGCGGCATGGGAACAACACTTCGCACCTGATGCCGCATTCGACTGCGTGGTATCACAGTGTCTGGAAATGAAGAGCAGCAGGCGAAGACGTCCGAGCTTGCGAGCATACAAACACTTACTGCGTCCATTCTTCTTTAAATACTGTGTCTTGAAACGAGCCGTGCGGCTGATCAAAAACTTTCCTAAGGCGACGAATAGCTCGTCATCAGAACCTTGAAAAAACGCCCAATCCCAACGCTTGTCCCAGGGATGGTCACCACGGTAATCCCCGTCTTTAACCGACCCGAAATGTTGGTTTCCGCGGTCGGGAGCGTGTTGGCTCAAGACTATCGGCCGATCGAAATCATCGTTGCCGATGACGGATCGACAGACCAGACCCCAACCGTTGCCGAGCAGTTGATTGAAAAGAACCCAGATATCATTCACTATGTCAGAATCGAAAACAGCGGTCCTGGTCCGGCACGAGAAGCGGGACGCGTGATTGCGAAGGGCGAGTTCATTCAGTACCTCGATAGCGATGACCGGTTGTTGCCGAACAAATTTGCGGATCAGCTCGCAGCATTGAATCAACATCCCGACTGCGACATCGCCTACGGAATCACGCGATTGGTTGATGAGCAGGGGACTGTGATCAGCGAGCCGTTCAAATGGACCGACCGCAAAATCGACGCCTTGTTCCCCGGATTGTTAGTGGATCGCTGGTGGTGCACCCATACACCTCTTTATCGTCGATCTCTCACAGACCAAATTGGGCCTTGGTGCGATATGCGTTGGTCGCAGGATTGGGAATACGACGCTCGGGCCGGTGCACTTGGAGCGAAACTCGTTCACTGCCCGACTCTAGTCAGCGAGCATGTTCATCATGCTGGAGTTCGGCAAACTTCGGGAGCGGACTGGGGACGCGATCCTGTCCGACTTCGCAATCGATTTGATCTATTGACGACACTCTGGAAGAACGCAACGAAGGCTGGATTGCCTGGAGAAGCACAAGAACGACAGCACTTCGCACGCTGGTGCTTCCGCATTGCCAGGCAGTGCGGGGCGGTGGGGCTTAAGAGCGAAAGCGCGGAGCTGCTCCGTGTCGCAAAAAAAGCGAGCGGGCAAGGGGTGGGAAGCCGTGGTTTGGCCGCGTATTCTGCCGTCGGTAAAATGCTAGGGTCCAGAGTGACCGGACGGCTCGCGACATGGCTGGAAAACTACCGAGTTCGTCCTGGCAAAAGTACAATGAATCAGTCGTTTGAGGGTCAGGTGGGCGAGCAGGAATGACCCTGGGTAGCCAGCTGGCGATGACTATGTTGTGTCAGTGTCGATTAAAATGATGGGGCAAACGCATTCATCGAAATCCGCGAGTCCGCCTGAGATCTCGGTAGTGATGAGCGTCTTCAACGGCGCCGCCGCGCTTCCGTTGACCCTCGATTCGGTGTTGAATCAGACTTACCAAAATTTTGAGGTTTTGGTTGTCAACGACGGTTCGACGGACGAGTCGCTGGAAATTCTCCGTCGATATGAAAGGCAGGATCATCGGGTTCGAGTCATCAACCAAGCGAATCAGGGATTGACGCGATCACTGAATACCGCGTGCCGAGAGGCTCGAGGGCTCTACATCGCCCGTCAGGATGTTGGTGATGTTTCGCTACCGGATCGATTCCGAAAGCAAAGTGCATTGCTGCAAGAGGCCCCCGATGTGGTGGCGGTCGGCTGTGGTGCTCGCCGAGTGACCGTTGAGGGTGAGTACCTTGGAGAGTCAACGCGAGATTGCAGCCCCCAGATCATTACGGAAGAGCTTGTCAAACATGGAATCGGCCTGATTCATCCGGCAAGTATGATTCGCACCAAAACGCTTCGACAAGTTGGCGGCTATCGCGAGCAGTTCCGTTTTGCTCAGGACACCGATCTGTGGCTTCGATTAGTAGAGCATGGAATGTTGGCGGAATCACCCGACCCCCTATTCCAGCTCGTTGTGGAGACGGATGGAATCAGTGCATTGCAAATCGATCGCCAGCGGAAACTTTGGGAGATTGCTCGGGAATGCCGAACGGCGCGACTGCAGGGAAAAAGTGAGGAAGCACTGCTGGAGAAAGCGGTAATGATTAGTTCGGAGCAATCTTCCATTCTCTCGCACAGCCAGCAGCGTTTGCAACATCAACGTGCGGCCTATTTCATTGGCAGTCAACTACTGGCCTTGCGTAACAAACGATGCCGCCGCTACTTTTCCAAGTCTCTCGCATCGCCGTCTCTTGCGATTCCATCCATCGCCAAGCTTCTCCAATCGCTGGTCAGATGCCCTTCCAGTTGATCTTTCGATGCTGTTCGCTGCTACGACTGCTTTGTGCTAGACTTCGCGCGGTGAAGTTTCGAGCCGTCGGAACCAAACTGGGCTCGAAAGTCTCATTGGGAACAGCCACTCGAATTGATCGCCCTTGGACCGTTGAAATTGGCCCCCGAACAACCACCGAATCGGATGTTTGGATCAAATCGGAGTCCGACGACGCCGAGATCCAAATCGGTTCTCACTGTTTTCTTGGTCGTGGGTGCGAAATCGATGTGACCGAAAGAGTGACCATTGGAAACAGGGTTCTGATCGGCCCTCATTCATTCATCACCGATCATAACCATCAGCTGAATGGAATTGGTCCGATCTCCCTGCAAGGGTGTGAATCCAATCCCGTGAGTATCGGCGACGATGTTTGGATCGGGACAGGTGCTACCATCTTGCCGGGGGTGAAAGTTGGTACAGGGGCTGTCATTGCTGCTGGCGCGGTTGTGACTCACGATGTAGACGATTTGGACATCGTTGGCGGTGTGCCAGCGCGTCATATTCGAAGCAGGCGAGACGCGGATCTCGCCTCTGACAACACCGAAGTCGAACAAAATCAGGAAGCCAAGTGACCGATTCAGTCAGCCTGCAACCGACCCAGATCACAGAGTCTATGAATGACTGGTCAACCAGCCGCCCGTTTTTTGCCCGAATCGCGCAAAGACTCAATCGTTGGTTGCCCCGAGGAAAGGGAGCAGTTCCGCGATGGATCGGACGATGCTTTGGAAAAGATTGGAAGTTTTTCATCCAGACCGACAGTGGTTGCCATTTGGCGGTTGATCCGGGCAATCTCGATCTTTTCGTTACGATCCAAAATGAAGGTGCATGGGAACCTTGGGTTCGTCAAGCGTGCATTTTGGCGGTTGGTCAGTCAGACGTCTTTCTCGACGTCGGTGCCAATGCAGGTACGATTTCGAATGAAGTTGGACGCGCCAGATCCAACGCTCGAATCTACTCTTTTGAACCACAACCTGACATGGCTCGCCTAGTCGCGTTATCGGCCACTAAAAATGGTTTGTCCAACATCACGGTTTTCGAGGCCGCCGTCGGTGATCATTGTGGAACAGTCATTCTACACAAACCTGCTCACACGCTTCATGCGTCGACAAAATCGGTATCAACGGGTCACGAAGAACGAATTGAATGCCCGCTGATCACCATTGACGCAATGGTAGCCTCCGGTCAACTTCCGCCACCCGATGTCGTCAAAATTGATGTTGAGGGTGGAGAACTCGACGTACTTAAAGGTGCTGAGCAAACTCTCCAAGAGAACATGCCCATAGTGATCTTTGAGGCAAACGAGAATTGCGAACGGTATGGTTATACTCGGAGTGAATTAATACGAACCTTACGAAATGCCGGTGATTATCAATTCTTCCAAATTGCCCCAGGTGATGTTATGGCAATACCTACCGTGAAAGCCGCGGCTTACCGAGAGAATTATCCTCAGCTTGTTGAAAACTGAATGACGAATCCTTCGATTCCTGTTTCCGTCGTGATTCCGACGTACAGACGTGAATCCGTGCTCATCGATTCACTTAGCATGCTGATGCAACTCACGTTGCCTGCGTCAGAAATTTTAGTCATAGATCAGACCGCGATTCACGACGAGACAACTACTGACAGAATGAAAGACTGGAAAGATAGAGGTCTAATCCGATGGATCAAACAGAAAACCCCCTCGATTACCAAGGCCATGAATACAGGCCTGAAAATGTCGCATGGCCCACTCACCCTTTTCCTTGACGACGACATCAAACCACACTCCAAGCTTATCGTTGAGCATTCTCTCGCTCATATGCAGCACAACGAACTTTGGGCCACCGTTGGTCAGGTAATTCAGCCTTGGCAGAAGGCAATGCCGCTAACGGCCCCACGGCAAACGAAAGGCCTGCGCCGCGACTTTGACTTTCCCTTTCATTCCAAAATCGATCAAGACGTTCACAACGTAATGGCAGGCAATCTCTGCGTCCATCGTGAACGAGCACTATCCATCGGTGGGTTTGACGAGAATTTTCAGGGAGCAGCATTCCGATTCGAAACCGAATTTGCGCGTCGTGTTGAGAAGGCCGGTGGGACGATTCGATTCCTTAGTTCTGCTGGGATCGATCACTTGCGTGTGAAAGCCGGCGGAACACGCAGTACCGGCAGCCACTTGACCAGTGCCGATCCGAAACATGGGATCGGAGACCACTACTACGCCTTCTTACACGGGACTCGTAGCGAAGCATGGCGTTACAGCGTCCAGCGATTGCTCCGCGAAGTTGCGACTAAGTTTCACGCGACGCACCCCTGGTGGATCCCGGTCAAGATGACAGGAGAACTGCGAGCGATGTGGGGCGGGTGTTTGCTGGCTCGGAAGAAGCGAATGGCGAGTAGTAAAGCCGATTGATTTCGGTGAATCCTGTGAATGACATGACTGGTCCGTCCTTCGGCTAATCCCTTGAAACACTTCAAAGTGCAATCTCCGACGCAACTCGCAACTCGCGACTTGTCGCTCGCCGCTTCCAAACACCCCCGAGTGGCGTTTGTCACCAGTCATCCGATTCAATACCAAGTACCAATCTTTCGGCTATTGGCGGCACGTGACGACATTGATTTTCGAGTGTTTTTTGCGATGTTGCCCGATGCGGCCGCGCAAGGAGCCGGCTTTGGCGTCGAGTTCACGTGGGACATCCCCCTACTCGAGGGCTACCCTTACCATGTCCTCAAAAACATTTCTGCACAGCCTAGCGTCACCCATTTTCGCGGCTGTGACACGCCGGACATCACCGATGAATTGCAACGACACCAAATTGATGTAGTAGTCGTTAATGGCTGGGTCGTTAAGACATGCCTGCAGACGCTGTGGGCTTGCCGCAAGCTTGGAATCCCCTGCATCGTTCGTGGTGAAGCGAATAACCTGCGTGATCGCGCCCGCTGGAAACGTTGGCTCCAGCGCCAATTGGTTCGCCGCTACGATGCCTTCTTACCGATCGGATCTGCCAGTCGCCAATTTTATCGGCAGCATGGTATCGCAGAAACGCGATTGTTTGATTCGCCTTACTGCATCGAAAATGAACGTTTTGCCAAGGCGGCTGCTACTGCCCTGCTACGTAAAACAGCGATTCAGCAGCGATGGGGGCTTTCCGAAGATCGGTTGTGTTTATTGTACTGCGGAAAGTTTGAAACAAAAAAACATCCGGTCGAGCTGGTAAAGGCCATTGCGGCCGCCAAACAGCGAGGTGCCAATCTGCAGCTACTGATGGTTGGCGATGGAGAATTACGCAGAGAATGTGAGGACTTCTCGAAAAAGCACGACCTTCCGATTCAATTTACCGGATTTTTGAACCAGAGTGAGATCGTCGACGCCTACGTTGCAGCGGACGTTCTCGCCCTACCTTCAGACGCGGGCGAAACTTGGGGTTTGGTTGTCAACGAGGCAATGGCATGTGGATTGCCCGCGATTGTCAGTAACCGCGTCGGCTGTGCGGAAGATTTGATTGTGCCCGACGAAACCGGCTGGGTGTTTCCCTTTGGCGATTGGCCAGAATTGATCGCGTGCATGGAACATGCAAGTCAAAATGTAGGCCGTGTGCGGGCGATGCGAACAGCATGCATAGAAAGAATAAAGGGTTTTACCCCGCAAATTGCCGCAGACGGAATTGTACAGGCAGTCGGATTTGCAACGCGTCGTTGTTGATACAAGCAGCACAAGCTACGCAACCGGAACGTTTTTTTTGGTTCGCTTGGGGTGGAACTGCATGCGGTCTTGGACTTATCACCGATGCGTGCCTACGATGGAGTTGTCGCCTTTCACTCCTCGGTTGCAAAGTAAACCACACAGCCGTTTTGCTTGGGACACCGAGTGTCTTAAAACCATTTTTAGCGGAACGTCACAAGCCGTCTGGTAACTCAGGATATTTGTAATCCCATAGTAATTCAGTTAACGTCCCTCGTTATCTAAATACGGGGTTTCGTTCGCGGAGTGAACGGGCACATGACATCGCCACCAAAGGCCCCATGTGCTGCCTCTCTTGGATATTCCGTGGCTTTCGTTTTGTTAGTGGAGCCGTTAATGACAATGCCCTGCCATTTCCTATTGGATTCTGATCGAGTTGCTAAAAATTCGTTTCCTACCGGGCATGTCGAATGAGCAATAAACCAGAACTTAAGATTCGGAATGAGCTTTTTTGGCGGGGCGATCATGTCAGAACAATTCAATAGCGCAGCTTTGGGTAGGTGCGTCTACCGGCATTTTAGATGCGTTGCGGTTCTGTCCACTTGTTCTTCAGATTTTCCTTGACCAGCCACCAAAACGCCGACACGTCAATGAAATTTCTTTCCGCCTCCGATCTAGGAACCGGCTGATGAACCTAGACACTGGACTCGCGCTGTGGTTGCTCGCTGTCGTATTTTCCTGTGCGTACGCACTGGCGGATTGGCGGCGGGCGATCTATCTCGGGATCCTTGTTGACGCTCTACGAGATCCTGTACGAAAATTGCTTCCGGATGAACCGGTCATTGTCACATTGAGTGGTGCACTCGTATGGCTAGCGATTGTCAGCACGGTTGCTTTTCAACAGAAGCAATATATCGCAACACTGTATCGGATGTATCCAGCGTTACGACGAGCGTTTCAGTTCCTAATGCTTGCGATTATCCCTGCATTTGCAATCTCAACGATTAGCTATCCTCGTGGGTACTTGATGGCAACAATCGGCGCGGCCTCATATATCATTCCGTGCTTAGGCGTCCTAACGGGATTTGCCTTGATGAAGCGTGAGCGTGATGTGGTGCGGATGATGCAATGGTACATTCTGATCAACGTCGTTATGCTGTTTAGCGTCCCGATGGAATATTTGAATTGGGAGGTGCCAGCTCTTGGGGGGATTCGATTTGAGTGGATTCGGTATCGTGACGGATACATCGTTGACTTGATGAGCGGTTGGTACCGTAGCCCTGACGTGATGGGACTGCACGCCGCTCAGGTGATCATGTTTAGCTTGTTACTGGCGGTACGACCAATGAGCAAGGGGGGTATGGCATGGATTGCCCCGGTATTAGTCGCGGGGTTTTGCGTGCTGCTTTCAGGGCGACGCAAGATGGTGGGCATTCCAATGGTCTTCGTCGCGGTATTGCTGGGATTGGGAATGTATTTCAAGGTTGCCAAGGTCAACCGCCTGCTCGGATTTGCCATTCTCGGCTTGCTAATCGGCGGAGTGGGCGGAGTCTTCCTTTGGAGCCCCGATCAGTCGCAGGAGTACACTGACTTTGCATCCAGCTTGTTTACCGAGGGGGCAGACCGCAGCAACGACGTCATACTGGGCGGGGTCATCACCACGCTTCAGCAGGCTGGTCTGCTTGGTGGCGGTCTTGGGATCGCCACACAGGGACGATATTACGTTGGCGTTCAAACCCCAAAACATTTAAGAGGATGGCAAGAAGACGGCATCAGTCGGCTGTTTGTGGAGTTTGGTGTTCCTGGCGTGATTTTTCTGATCTCCGCACTGGTTTTATTCTTCCGCACGGGTTTGCAATCGATCCGGCGAATGCCAACTAAGGGCAATGAAATATTGATGCAGCTAGGCTTGACCGCTATTGTCGCCGGCAACGCCGCATCATTTGCGATTTCGCATCAACAATTCAGTGGCGACCCGGTTAATGCATTGATGGTGACAATGCTGATGGGAATGATTCTTCGGTTCCCTTTGATGATCCGGCCACTTCCTCCGCTTCGTCGGATTCTTCCCTCACTACAGCGAATCCCTCGATGGCAGGCCAACCGGTGAACTCACATTTTTCAGAATCGCAAGAACACGCGGTTCAATTGAGCGGTCGTCGCATTGTGGTCACATGCCATGCTTGGTACGACGATCTTATTGGCGGATCGTTTCGATTGGCGTCTGAGTTTGCAATCCACCTGTCCGAACAGGGCCATCAGGTCACTTACGTTTGTTCGCAGCCGACAGCTGACAGCACACTGCCTGAACGAGAGCAGTTCCGGGGTGTGGACGTGGCTCGATACCGCCCGCCTGTACGAGGTGGCAGTGGCCTCGCACGTATGCGTGAACATCTACGACAAACTCGCAAACTGGTTGAGCGACTTAATTCAGAAACCCCGTTAGACGCGATCAGCGGGCACAGCCCGCTACAAGGTTTGGGCGCTGCTCAAGCCGTGCGCACACGAAACGCGGCAACGAAGAACAACCAATATGTCTACATCAACTACACGGTTCACTCTCCATTCGATGACGAGTTGCTGAGCAATGCGGGAGAAGGCGGCTCAGGGATAAGACACCGAATTGCGGCAACAATCGCTCGACGAATAGACCGAAAAAACGTGCTGCTCGCGGATCGAGTTCAAACGGCCTCACAATACACACAAAAACGGTTCACCGATAAATTTGGGCGCATGATGGCCTCTCGTGGGATCGTGGCACCAGGATGGGTCGATGCGGAACGGTTTCTCCCTGTAGAGGACCGAAGGGCACTTCGCGGCAAACTCGGCGATGATTGGGATTGCGACGCACCCGTGTTTTTTACCCTGCGTCGTTTGCAGCAGCGAATGGGATTGGACACACTCATTGATGCGTGCGCCACCTTGCACCAACAGGGACATCGTTTTCGGATGTTGATTGGTGGAGGAGGACCGCTTCGCAATTCGCTGCAAGACCGGATCGATCGCAATGGCCTGCGATCCACGATTCGCTTACTGGGACGATTGGATGAACCAGTATTGCCGAACGTGTATGCAGCCGCAGATTGCTTCGTGCTGCCAACCCGAGCCCTCGAGTGTTTCGGGCTGATCGTCTTAGAGGCCCTCGCCTGCAACACCCCGGTGATTGGCTCGGATGTCGCGGCGATTCCAGAATTGGTCAATCAGCAAGGAGAGCAGTGGTTGTTCCCACCGGATGACGTGGAAGCCCTGGCCGATCGAATGCGCAAATTTTTGACCGGGGCTTTGGCCCCTGATCAAGATTTGCGTCGCATTGCGATGCAGTACGATCGCCAGAGGATCCTTCGGCAGTGGGAGCGATTGCTCCTTTCGCCGGAATCGCAAAAGACTGGGCAGGCCAATGCGTCTTGACGTCAGTTCTGGCAAATGCCCGAGCGTCCACTCCCGAAACAATAAAATCGGTCGAGTGATTTGGGCGATCGTTTGGATCGGTTGCTTCCGCCCCTCGCCGCGCATCCTATTCGGATGGAGGCGCTTGCTGCTGCGTAGTTTCGGCGCGTCGATCGGTGCGAACGCGAGAATTTCTCCGAGCGCTCGGGTGTGGGCCCCCTGGAATCTCACCGTGGGCGAGGAGGCATCGATCGCCCATAATGTGGACTGCTACTGCGTTGCCCCGATCTCGATCGGAGCCCACGCAACGGTCTCGCAATATGCCCATCTCTGCTCGGCGTCTCACGATATCAGCGATCCCCACATGTCATTGACGATGCTGCCGATCTCAATTGCGGACCAAGCTTGGGTATGCGCGGGGGCATTCATTGGTCCCGGCGTTGACATTGGCGCGGGGGCGGTTGTGGGCGCTCACGCGGTTGTGACGCGTTCGGTTGACGAATGGACGGTGGTTGCGGGCAATCCGGCACGTCCTCTGAAACGACGTGAACTGAGGAACACGAGGCAAATTGATGGCGACTGAGATTCACCGCGATCAGACGATCCCAGTGAGCGTTGTCGTTCTGGCTAAAAATGAAGAGGTGAATATCGAACGGTGCCTCCGTGCTCTCACCCGATTCGACGAAGTCGTCGTGGTCGATGACAATTCGACCGACCAAACCGTCGCTATTTCGCGCCGACTCGGCGCCAGAGTGCTCGACCATCGTTTTGTGACGTTTGCCGGACAACGCAATTGGGCGATGCGTGAGGGAAAATTGCGGCACCCGTGGGTATTGCATCTCGACGCCGATGAGGTTGTCGACTCCACCTTTTGCACCGAACTGTACTCCGCCGTTCTGAATGCCGAATCGACTATCGGAGCGTTTTGCATCTGTCGTCGAACGATTCTGGAAGGGACATGGCTACGCCGCAGCGAAGGGTTTCCAGTCTGGATCATGAGGCTGGTTCACCGTGAGAAGGCCGTTTTCCAAGACCAGGGTCATGGAGAGGTGGCAGTTCCTGACATTGAAGGGCAAATCTCGCAAATCGTTGCTCCGCTAACCCACTATGCATTTAGCAAAGGGCTGGCCAATTGGATCGCTCGTCATAACGCCTATTCCGACCGCGAAGCCAAACTGGAACAGGAGCTGGAACAACTACGTGACCCGCGATCATGGACGACCATCGTACGGGATAAGGCAGCACGCCGAACTCAGATGCGACAACTCAGTCGCAAGCTTCCCTTTCGCGGATTTCTACGCACGCTTTATCATTATATCGTTAAGCGAGGCTTTCTCGATGGCCGTGCCGGATGGCAGTACAGTTATCTGATGGGAACGTACGAATCGTGGATCGTCATGAAGAAACGGGAACTCAAGGCGGCCAGCAAAAAGAGCTAGCTCGATTGTTTCGTAACGTGGCGCACGAAAATGCGCTGATTGAGTAATTCGGTCGGCTAATGGCTGCCTCTTTGTGAAAAGTTAAGTAAAGGCCGGGATTGGCAAGCATGTTTTCTTACGTCGCAAATGAACACTCCTGCAACCGTCGAGTGCGCCGAGACCGCGAATATAAACGCAAGTCAGTGGCGGATAGGGTGGCTCTCTCGCCACTTGATCTACCTTGGTCTCCCGTGCGATCCGCCCGGCGGAACCCATGTGCCCGCCGCCGTGAGACTTGCTGGGATACAAGCTCATCATTAGCGACCCGGCGCAAGTGAGCGATCGCCGCGGACACACATTGAAAAGCTGCATAGGGCAGATTCAGCCCACCCGTAGACCTTCCAAATTTCAACCTTTTCAACTTTCAACGATTGCTGGAACGCTTTCTTAAATACTGCAGGATTTCAAATGTAGCGGAACCTCGCGAGCCGTCCGTTCCCGCGTTACCGGGAGGGTTCACGCTGTTCCGCTAGAAAGAGCACAAAAAAATTAACATCCCGAAAGACCGAATTGCGTGAAAAGTAGCGTTACATAGCTTTTCAAGCATTGGTTCCGTCCGCATTCGCCTAATCAGTCGCCCATACTGAACGCGGGTGACCGATTCGGTCAGTTTCGACTTGCAAAAATAGAGACCTGTGATCATCGTACTACCCCCCCCCCTCCAGGCAGTGCGTCTGCATTGCAGATGGGGGATTGATCGGACGCGATGCGAGAATACGTTCGCTATAGTTCGACTTTTGCACGCTCAAGCGACGAATCCACATATTGTAGAACAATTGCCCCAATTGCCCCAATTGCCCCAATTGTTTCGCTGGCGAAGCCAGCTCAGGCTATCAAACAATTTGTACAATTATTCTACACAGCAAATTGCGAGCGATTCGTCCAAAGTAAACGTGCAAAAGTCGAATCTAGGGAGCTTACCTATCAATCCACACCTATCATTGCTGCTCTGCCCACAGATCAATGCAATTCCTAAAACTGTGATCCAACGCAACGGACATCCTAAGCACCCTCAGTTGTGCGGCGGAAAAAAGAGCCGCCCTCAGGTGGAGCTCGACATGTCCCAAATCTGACTTTTTCGAATAGTGAAACCTCTAGAACATTATGGCAAGTACCGCCCCCACGTCGGAAAGTGGTTTCCCCACGGCAAAAACGAACACCGTACCGTTTTCGAACGCCTTTGCGACGCGACCATGGCTGATTACGACGCTCGTTGCGTTAGGATTTGCACCGCTCCTTTACTGGCATCTGCTGGGTTTGCTCGCCAAGCCACACTATCAGTTCCTTCTATTAGCACCCTTCGCCTTCTGGTTGCTCTGGGGCGGCGCTGACGAGGACAGTGAGGCACGCATCCCTGGCCGTTCGCATCCATGGTGGGGATTCGTTTTACTCTTGGCCGCTCTCGCAGGTCTGGCATTGGCGACCTTTGCATGGTCACCTTGGCTGGCCATGGTGGCGGCTCTATTCGCCCTGCTTGCTTTTTTTGTCAATTCATCCATTCCTCCATCGAACTGGCTCCCCACCTGGATTTTTGCGTGGGCGTTTCTGCCACTCCCATTTGGACTCGACGAAGATTTGATCATCCAATTGCGGTCAGTGACAACGAGACTGACCAGTGGAGTGCTTGACGAATTGGGAATTCTACACCAAACCTACGCAAATGTAGTGAAACTACCAAGCAAGTCACTGTTCGTGGCTGACGCTTGTAGTGGCATTCATTCCCTCTACGTTTTAATGGCATTTTCGCTGTTTCTCGGGCTTTACCTTCGCCGCAGCGTGGTGCATTGCTTGATGTTGCTGGGCTCGACGTTCGGCTTGGTGTTGGTAGAGAACGTTACCCGAATTGTCATTGTCGCCTGGGCGCTCGGACATTCGCGGGACCTAAGCGAGGGGACGCCACACACTTGGCTCGGCGTTTTTCTGTTTCTTGCTTCAACGATTCTGGTGATCTCGGTCGACCAACTTTTGTTGTTTCTGCTTCCTCACCGCCCATTTCACTTCCTTTCAAAGCGGTTTTCATCGCGTGGTGGAGTGACAGGTGGGATGGAACCATCGCGCATGTCGTATTCCGCGACCATCGCCTGGACGGCACTTTCGGTGGTGTTCGCACCCATGGGCGCCGTCCAGATCTGGAACCGCCCAGCAGATCTCCCCAGCATCAGCTCACTGATCCCGCCAGACTTTGAATTGGTCGAATTGGGTGAGGAAGCTTTGCCGCCTAATATAGGGAATTTCCAGCGAACAGGTTACGAGGTGATCCGCCGCGTCGAGGGGGATCCATTCGGCAGATCGAGCCAACGCTGGATCTATCGCAGTGGCGACATCAGTGTGAGCCTGTCGATCGATTACCCCTATGAAAACGTGAAGGACCTGTGTCTTTGTTATGTCAGTACAGGGTGGGAAATTTCTGACCAGCGAATGTGGAAAGGCAGCGAAGACTACGTCAATTCGGTGGCGAACAACGGGAACGAAGACGACCTTCTGGACGAGCATTCCTCTCCATCCAAGCCACTCCCCCTGGCAACTGCAAGCATTTCTCGAGAGCTCTTCGGAACAGGCCTGATCGTTTTTAGTAGTTTTGACCTGGACGGAAAGACCAAGGCACTCATCAAAGATATTTCCAAAGCCAACGCAACCGATATTGCCGGCAACAAGCTGACGACGTTAACGCGTGGTGTGAAGGACGTTGTCTACGAGATACCCAAACCGCCTTATATTCAAATCCATCTTTTTGCACGAACTCA
Source organism: Aporhodopirellula rubra (assembly GCF_014192335.1). Taxonomy (GTDB): domain Bacteria; phylum Planctomycetota; class Planctomycetia; order Pirellulales; family Pirellulaceae; genus Rhodopirellula; species Rhodopirellula rubra. The sequence goes on from NZ_JACHXU010000006.1 coordinate 86,080, forward strand.
TTCAGAAATGGACGAGGCAACGGAAAGGAGTGTGATCGCGGTTTTCCAACAAGCGAGGCGTCGATTAACACCACAGGTCTTGGCGACGCTGAACGATCCAGCGGTGGAGATTTCGGCTAACGAGGAGGCGGTGCAATGATCTCTTTTATTCGGCGTAGATTCCGGCGTTTTTCGTGGTGGTTCGGTGACATCTCCAGAGGCAGTTTGAGAGTTTTGCTTTCGCCGTTCTCCTTTGTGGGGTGGTTGTTTCGAGGGCTATCTCGGGGACTAGCGATCTGGTACCGGTCACGTCGGTGGCGGAATCTCGCGTGGGGGATTCCCGCAATCATCACAATATCCGTGACAGGATATTTTCTGCTGACAACAGCATTTGCCTCCTCCACTCAGTTGAGCACGAAATATGTTCAGGCAGGACGTGCTGCGTCACGCGGCAACGATTGGTCATCGGCAACATTATATTTGGAAAGAGCGATTGAGTTGGGAGTCCGTGATCGCGACGCGATGTTTGAGCTGGCTATTGCATCAGATAGGTCCAATGACCTCGGACGCCGAGATGCCATACTTCAAAAATTAGGCCCGCTCGACAAACCCGTGCATGCTCCAGCCCACCTTTGGAATGCGTCGCGACTACTATCGCTCCACCCAATCCCCAAAGAAAAACTTGAGTCGGCAGAAAAGCAACTACGCAATACGCTGGCAGTAGATCCAAGCAACGTCAACGCTCACGGTATTTTAGGAGACCTCTACTTTCAAAGAGGATACCTCGAAGGTGCTACGTTCCACCTCGGGCGAGCCAGCCAGACTCTTCCCCACTACCAAATCCTTTATGCCAAAGCCTGCATCCTCACAGGCCGGACTGCCGAGGCAGAGGCTAGTGCTGAGCGAGCGCTACGCCTGACGACGCAGAGACTCGGCGCCAACCCGAAAGACCAAGCCTCCAGAATCGAGCGTGGAGAAGCGTTGTTCATACTAGAGAGATTTGACCAAGCCGCTAAGAATTTACGCGAAGGCTTGCGACAATCGGGCGACGTGGCACCGCTTCACAAAGCCTTGGCTCGAACATATCTAGGCTGGGCAGACAAACTGCTAACGCAAGAAGGCGCAACCAGGCACTCTCGGCCTCAAGCCTTTCAACTCATTGCCGCAGCGATGTCTCAGAACCCGGATGACGCTGATGTCTTCAATCGTATGCTGCAATTGGTGTCTATTGACGACTCAGCCACCAAAAAGGCCAGAGACTTTTTGTTCGACAATATAGCGACCGGTAAAGCAGTGGGGCTCAGCCACCTGTTGTTGGGCACCAGTTTCCAAGAAGCTGGCGTTAGCGAGCGAGCCAATTTCCACTTAGAACAAGCCTTCAAACTTTTACCGGAGGCCCCAATTGTCGCCAACAACTTGGCTTGGCATTTAATAAAACGCACGCCCCCCCAAATTGATCGCGCCATGAAACTAATCTCGACAGTCCTGGATAGACACCCGAACACCCCCGCATTTATCGACACTCGCGCAAATATTTACCTTGAACAGCAAAAATGGCAGCTAGCACTAGACGATTTTCAAGTTTCCTTAACCGAATTTCCAGAAGTCGAGAGCGTTCACCGTGGAATGGCCAGAGCCTACCATAACCTTAACATGCTCGAGCTAGAAGAACGCCATCGCCTCATCGCAGACCATTTACAATTAACCGGCCGATTTAACGATGGTGAGGCCACGTTTCGACTACCGAAATGATTCGATATTGCGACACAATTGCGACATCTAGAAAAAACAGCACTTTCCCCCCCAAAACTCCCAACTTCACGTTTGACACCAACCATTCCTCCCAGTACATTTGGGGGGAACAAGGATCAAACGTCCACTTTTCGCTGCAAACAAGCCCCGAATCTGTCCTTTCACAACTGGTAAAATCATGCGAAATTTAAGCTTAATAGCAATGTTATCCGTCGTTTGTTGGGCCAGTCCCGCACAAGCGATTTTGGTAACGTACGTCCCAGGCAACAATGTTCTTGGGGGCAATGCATCGGTAAATTCGGTTTCGATCGACAATACTGCGAAGACAATCGGTATTGACCTAAGTTTTCTACAACTACACCAACCAATCCAGTTGGGATTCAACGCCCAAGCTGAACTCAGTACACCGCCGTTTGTTGCAGAGACTTACACGGTGACACTGACGTCAACTAATCTTGCCAGTCATCCAATGAACGGATTTGATGCGTCGGTCGGTGGGTTTGCCGGAACATTAGCAGGCAGTGTAAATACCCCGTTGACAAGTAATTCGTTCGCTATCGAGCCTCAACCACCAACTACCTTTGTCCGAATCGGTGGTCTCAATGGGGGCGGTGGCCAAATCGTCCCAGGGCAAACCGCCATTTCATCGTTTGCTCTGAGTTTGGCAAACTTCGGAGCGGCCGGGAATTCGTCGAACTTCACAATTGGTTTGACTGCAAACCCTGAACCAGCGACACTTTTGTTAGGTGCGATGGTCACGGTGCCTGGTGTTATCGCTGCTCGCCGTCGCCGAAGGCGGAAGGCAGTCACTCAAGCTCAGCCTGCATTAGCGTAGCCTGTCGTCGGTCTCACGAAAATCTCACTCTAGGTCAAGGCAATCGCCTTGGCCTTTTTTCGTATCTTCAATGTCCCCGCAATCCAGCGGAATTTAACGATTAGTCGCTTGCTGCAACTTGAGCTAGAGGTATCAACCTTAGGTAATCGCAATTTTCGATTGCCCGGTTCGGCAGCGAACGTATACTCAAACTCAAAGGCCCGCGGAGCAGCACGCCTTCCCTCCCCCATAATCCGAAATCGAACATTCATCCCTTTTCGGTATGCAGGACATCATTTTTCAGGATTATTCAACGACAACCTTGCCAAAGGTTACTTGATTATTCCAAAACAACTTTTGCGAAATGGCTATTCGAATGGCAGTTGGTGATATCAGTTCAGCTTATCCATCTAGGGAAAGCGGTCTCTCTGATTTCGGACAGGACAATCACGATCAGGGTGGCGACGCGTCAGAAGGCACTGACCTATTTGGTGCGTTGTGGCGATATCGATGGGCCGTTGTTTTACCAACATTGCTGGGTATGCTCGGTGGATTCTTGCTTTTCCTCAAGACGCCCGAATCATTTCGCTCTTCGACCAAACTATTGTTTGAAACTGAGCGACCAGCCGCGCTCAACTCCCTTACCGGCGACATGATCGGGGGCGTCCCCCCGATCCAGATATTGACGTCGCAACTCTACAGCGACCGAGTGGTTAGCAGTTCATTGCAATCCCCCCACATGAACCCGTTCCGGGACAGGATTGAGAGCAACCCACGAGGCTTTGCAAGCTCGATCACATCTGGGCTGCAGTTTTCAGTCGATTCACAGGGTGGACGATCTGCATCCTCGATGGTAGCGGTACTGACATTCCAAAATCACGACCCAGTGCTGTGTGAGCAAAGCGTGAAAGCATTCAGTGAATCGCTTCGAGAATTATTCGCTGAGCGGCACAAGAGCAGTCGGTCTGAGTTGATCCGTTTGATCAATGTTGGGATTGATCAACTTCACCCAAAAATGACCGAATTGGAAGATCGTTATCGCCAATTCCGGATCGATGCCCCTTTGGTGTGGAATGAGGCGGGGAAAGCCATTAATCCCCATCGAGAGCAACAATTACTGCTAGCGAAACGAAGAGGCCAATTGTCAGAAGAATTACGCCAAAAGTCGATCGAGCTTTCGTCGATCGAAGCCATCACCAAGGAGACCGAAGACGCGTCGCTCGCTCTTTCGATTCTCGCACAATTATTAGGAAGAAAATCTGCTTTTTCTGCAGTATCTGCAGCAACGGCATCGCGAGGAGTCGCCCGAGACACAGACCTCCAACTGGCCGAGATCGACCTGGATCAACGCCTCATCCCGTTAGTTATTGAACGAATAAAGTATGCCGAGCAGTTTGGCGAATCACACCCAACGGTCAAAAACCTAGACACAGAACTAACGATGATGAGGTCCGAGTTCACACGTTTAATCAAAGAGCGAACCGACCGCATCCTGGAGTTGATGAAAGAGTCCTCACAACCAAACTCCGAACCGGACGAACGGGCCAAGCAATCGATTTCAGTAATGAAGATTGCATACGAAGCTGAAATCCAGTTTCTCTCTCAGCAGATTGCGGATCTGGACAAGCAAATAGAAGACGAAAAAAAGAAAGCACTTGCACTTGCAAAGTTTGAACAAGAAGACGCCTCTCTGCTACGCGAAATCGAACGAACTCGACAACTCATCAATCAATTTGAGGAGCAAATGGCGCGAGTCAGCCTGACAGAAGAAGATAGTGGCGTGATCGTGACCGAATTGTCGGCTCCGAGCATGGCAGTTCGAATCGGCCCCAATCTTTCGAAGTCACTTAGCCTCTGGTCGGTTGTTGGACTGGCATTGGGATGTGTTTTAGCATTTTTACTTGAAAAGAACGCAAACACGTTTAGAACCCCAGACGAAATTGTTGCTGCTATCGGCGTTCCGATACTCACACACCTCCCATTCTTTAAGGGTAAGATACGAAAATCGAAGAAGGACGCCCTAAATCCTTTCGAAAAGCTAGATCCCTACCTAGCGGTGGTTCATCAACCGGCATCGGTACCTGCGGAAGCGATTCGGTCTTGCCGAACCTCAATTTTCTTCGATCTGTCGAATATAAATGGTGGAAAAATTATACAGGTGACGAGCCCACTCCCTGGTGATGGCAAAAGCACTGTTGCGGGCAATTTAGCTTGCAGCATCGCACAAAGCGGAAAAAAAACGCTGCTGATTGATTGCGACCTACGCCGCCCACAGATCACTGACAACTTTGACTCTGCTGATAAGCTTGGTCTGATCGACGTGCTCAACGGTCATTGCGAACACGTCGAAGCGATGCACGAAACGCCTCTAGCGACCCTTAAAATGATGCCGTCAGGCCCCATCCCCGCCAACCCAGCAGAGGCGTTGACCCTGACCGAGATGAGCGAATTACTCGAACTGCTTCGTGACGAGTTTGACTACATCATTGTGGACACTCCACCACTCTTGGTTGTGACGGATCCAAGTATCTTAGCCAGCATGGTAGATGCGGTCGTGATGACGTTGAAGATCCGTCGCAAGAGCAAGCCAAACTTGAAAGAGGCTGCTGGGATTCTTCGTACCGTGGGCGCGCGGCTGATTGGGGTGGTTATTAACAACTCGGACGAGTCAGGCAGCAGCGATGGCTACAAGGGATACGGTTACTATCGCTACGGTCGACACACCAACCGATATTACCGCAAGACCGCTGAAAATGGGGTTAAGGCCGGCCAACCGCGTACTCCCATTGTCGTTTCCGGTCGGACAACCGGTTTACGAGCAACCGCGGCAGCGGCAAAACCGATATCCGTCGCGACGAGCAACTCCACCAACGGAACGCCGACGGACGACGTGTAATCACATTGGTAGCCGTGGATGGATATCTGGCGTTTGCGAGGTATTGTCTTGACCACGAAAGCTGCGAATGCCACGAAAGGTGGAGACTGGACATCGTGTGGTTGGGTTATTGCGTGGTTGGGAAGAACTCATCGGTGGAAGTTAGCACGCGTTCTAGCTAGCGGAATGGCGCGAGCTATCCGGTGTCATGGGTATCCGGCGGACTAAAACTTGGTCGCGTTGGGCTGGGATTGTGCGGCGTGGGGATCCGATGGGCGGAGTGATCGGGCGACTATGATGGCGTGGATTTTTTTGACCACGAAAGTTACGAATGACACGAAAGGTGGAGACTGGAATTCGTGTGATTGGTGTGGTTCGTGGTTGGGAAGAACTCATTAGCTTGGAAGTTAGCACGCGTTCTAGCTAGCGGAATGGCACGAGCCATCCGGTGTCATGGGTATCCGGCGGACTAAAACTTGGTCGCGTTGGGCTGGGATTGTGCGGCCTGGGGTTCCGATCGGCGGAGCGATCGGGCGACTATGGTGGTGTGGATTTTTTGACCACGAAAGTTACGAATGACACGAAAGGTGGAGACTGGAATTCGTGTGGTCCGTGGCCTAAAAGAGCAGCTCTTCTTTCTAGCTGGCGTTCTCGTTGATAAGAATGGCGTGAGCCGGGTGTTGAATTTCCGGCCCGCCAGGCAAGCGAGGAATTTTGCTGTTTGACTCGCTCTCGTGTTGGGCTGAATTTGCGTAGCCTGGCGATCCGATCAGCGGAGCGATCGGGCGACTATGGTGGTGGGAATTTTTTTAACCACGAAAGCTACGAATGACACGAAAGGTGGAGACTGGAATTCGTGTGGTCCGTGGCCTAAAAGAGCAGCTCTTCTTTCTAGCTGGCGTTCTCGTTGATAAGAATGGCGTGAGCCGGATGTTGAATTTCCTGCTCGCCGGGCAAGAGAGGAATTTTGCTGTTTGACTCGCTCTCGCATTGGGCTGGGATTGTGCGGCCTGGGGTTCCGATCGGCGGAGCGATCGGGCGACTATGGTGGTGGGAATTTTTTTAACCACGAAAGGCGCGAATGACACGAAAGGTGGAGACTGGAATTCGTGTGATTGGTGTGGTTCGTGGTTGGGAATAACTCATTAGCTTGGAAGTTAGCACGCGTTCTAGCTAGCGGAATGGCACGAGCTATCCGGTGTCGTGGGTATCCGGCGGACTAAAACTTGGTCGCGTTGGGCTGGGATTGTGCGGTGCGTGAATCCGATCGGCGGAGCGATCGGTCGACTATGGTGGTGTGGATTTTTTGACCACGAAAGTTTCGAATGACACGAAAGGTGGAGACTGGGCGTCGTGTGGTTCGTGGCTGGGTAACGCCAATCTGTTTTTGAAACCGGATCACGTTCATATTAGCGGATTGGCGTGAGCTATCCGGTATCATAGGTATCCCACGGACTAAAACTTGGTCGCGTCGGGCTGGGATTGTGCGGCGTGGGGATCCGATCGGCGGAGCGATCGGGCGACTATGGTGGCGTGTTTTTTTTGACCACGAAAAGTACGAATGAGACGAAAGGTGGAGGCTGGAATTCGTGTGGTTGGGGTGTTTTGTGGTTTGAGGGGACGGTCGCTGCGGCTTGGCTTTTTCTCAGGGCCGCGAACATTCGTTTACTTCGGAGGGCTCAGTTTTAGGAGTGGGACCCCAGACTTGAATTCGCGTTGGTATTTTTAGCGTTCGCACTACAATTGGGTTACGCAAAATACCCTGTGAGCTTTCCTATTGCCCAAAGATGGTCACTTCCATTGCTTGGGCTTTGACAAGTGACTCCCGAGATTGCTCGATGATTGAGATTCCCAATGACAGCGCAAACGCCTCAGGACAGCCAATCGAACGACCGTCGAGCGGAAAATGTGCTGCAACTAAGTAGCGACCCGAACGAGACTCCGTGGCATCTCTCCGTTTGGACTTGGTTTTGGGGCGGGTTACTCGCCTGTGGGTTGCCGATGTTGGTGATCTACTTCTCTCGCATGTGGCGGCTGACGCACTACCAGTACTTTCCGTTTGCGATTCTTGCCGTTCTCTGGCTCGCTTGGACACGGAGCGACCGCCGGTTTTATCCGCCGATGAGCTGGATCAGCATCACCTGTGTGAGTCTCGGGGGAATCGCATTGGTAGGCGGTTGGTCGCTACGCTCACCTTGGATGGTCGCGATCGCGTTTTTCTTCTTCGCCGCTGGATGCCTGAACGTGATGCGGGGGCCGCTCGATAAATCATTGCTCGCACTGGCACTGCCACTTGCGTTGCTGGTTCGGCTGCCACTCGGGTACGACTCCCTCATTGTTCTTTGGCTGCAACCCATAACGACACAGCTATCGAGCTTGCTGATTGACGTCGCTGGGGTTCCCCATGCCGTCGACAACAACGTGATCCAACTCGTCAATCGAGATCTGTTTGTAGCTGAAGCATGTAGTGGGATTCAGTCCGTATTCACGCTTGCTTTCTTGAGCACGCTTCTCATTGCCGTGTATCGCAGACGATTGTGGTTGGCACCTTTCTATCTCGTGATCGCATGCGTGCTGGCTGTTGCAGGCAATGTGCTCCGGGTGACCACGGTCGCGGTCGTCGACCATGCGTTGGGATGGGACTGGGCCGAAGGTTGGTCGCATGACTTGCTGGGCTACCTCACATTGGGAATTTCCGCCCTCTTTCTGATCTCGTTTGATCGATTGATCACTTCCGTTTTGCATCCGACGGGGGAAGCGATCGTTGCTTCCAAATCGAACCCGATCATTCGAATATGGAATGCCTGTGTGGATGATGGTTCTTTAGAGAATGCAGCCGACGCCTACTACCGTGCTGGAATGACGTCTCATGCTCCCGTGACAATCAATCGCTCACCCCGCATATTAAGCATGATAAATGTGGCCCAATCGCAAACAGTGTTGTTTGCAATTGCCCTCATCAGTCTTAGTTTCTTGGGCGTGACAACCGTACGCGCATTCAGTGTCGAACGCATGCAGTTTGAAGGCGGCGCGGGAATGTTTGTCGACGGACTCATCATTGAACCCAACAACGGGGAGATCGAGTCCTACGGGACCGCCTTTGATCTTTCGGATCGGTTGACGTCTAGAGATGGCGAAAACCCGATTCTAGGTCGCAACTCCGACGTGTGGAGTTATTCGACGCCAACGCAAGACGACGGGAGATTAACCGGGCAATTTGTGATGAGTCAAACGTACCAAGGCTTCCATGAACTCTGTCTCTGCTACGAAAACAAAGACTGGGAATTGCTCAATCGGGATCTACGAGATCCGACTCCAGCAGGTGATGTCGAATCCGATGTCCCACTCGCTTACGCGGTTTTCCGGACACCACAGGGTGGACGTGGGCATCTTTGGTACGCTTCGATTACGGAGTCTGGAAAGCAACCACATCCTCCCGCTCGACCCGGTCGACTCGGCTCACGATTTGCCGATGCGTTTGATGCGACATCCGACGTGTCCGAACCGGTCATGATGCTGCAGATTTGGGTGACATCGGCCGATCCTCTTGAACCGTCTTCGCTCGAAAAGGTCACTGAGGATTTTGCGTTGTTGCGTGGCCGGATCGCGGAGCGTGTTCGGGAATTGAATTCGACCAAAACGGTGGCACCGCAAACGATACCTCCTGCTAACAACGCCGCTGAGACTACGCCTTCGGATGCGGACGAAAGCGAGGAGGCATGATCATGATTGCCTATCTCAATCCTATTCAGTGGATGCGTTGGTTTTGGCAGTTCGTTTATTTTTGGGGCATCTCAATTCCGTGGAAAAGTGTTTCCGCGGGCATTCCGGCAATCCTGCTGTGTGCCGGGTTAGTGACGTTGTCGCTTTTTGCGTTTACCGATGGTGGATCATGGCGACGAAATCTGATCAAGGGCCAGCTTGCGGATTCGATTCTAACCGAAGACTTTGAAACAGCTGATCTCCTTTTTCGTCGTCAGGTCAAAATGGGCGATTCGTCTGCCGAAACGATGTTCACCTACGCCGAGAACCTGGATCGGCAAGGCAAGACCGACGAAGCGATCGCGCTGATGCGGCAACTCGCGTCGACACGCCGGAACGATGCTGCCGCTCGGTGGTTGGTGCAGGAACTGTACCAGGGCACGACGTGGTCGGAACTGGATAACGATCAACGAAAAGAGTTTGGAGAATTGCTCACTCTGCTGTCGCAGCAAAGACCAGACGACCTCGGCGTCAAACAACTCTACGCGAACTACCTGATCGCGGCCGAGCGGTACAGTTCCGCAATCCCGTATCTGGTCCAACTCGCCGAATATCAACCAGGACGAGGGCTCCAAGCGGCGGCTTTGGCGCGGCGGATCGGCGAAAACGAGATGGCTGACCGCTTGGCAACCACCACACTCGACAAGTTCACCCAACTGTTTGAAGAAGAACCGGCAAATCCAGGACTGGCGATCGCCGTTTCGCAAACACGCGTGTTCTTAGATCAACATGACGAAGCCGTCCGCACGCTCGCCGATTCGATCGAACGCATGAAAACGCCGGAGCATCGGCGTGCACTTCACCAGGCGATGGGTGACACCATTGTTGCGTGGATCAACAAGATTGAATCACAACCGAACGAAACACCGACCGAACAACTCAGAATCCTCAAGATGCTGCAGGTGGCGTTGCAATACGCACCGAACAATCCACGAGTCCTGACCCTCGTGGCCAACCAAGTCTTGAGAACGATCGAAAGTGACGAAGACGAGGTAATCACGATTCGCAACGCGTTGGTGAAAGGGTCGTCACCGGGGATCGCCCACTTCGTCCGCGGCACCGCATGGCTAATGAAAGGGAATGCGGAATCAGCGCAGAGACATTTGACCCTCGCATCGCAGCACCTTCCCAACAGTGGTGCGATCCTTAACAACCTTGCCGTTGCACTGAGTCAACGCGAGGACAGCAATCTGGAGCAAGCCTTACAACTGAGCGAACAAGCCATCGCGACAGTGGATCGGCCCAGCCCCTATTTCTACGAAACACGTGGTCAGATTCTCTATCTGATGGAACGTTACCTTGACGCGATCCCGGATTTGGAAAGAGCACTCGCCGCCGAACCACTCGCAGCGAACGCTCACAAAACGCTCGCTAGTTGCTACGCGAAGATCGACGAACCCGAATTGTCGAAAGATCATCAAGCCGCTGCCGACCGACTGAAGTCGGAACACTGATCAGCAAACCTTCCGCATGGCGTCGATGACGGGTCAGCGCCTGGGGTGCTTAGGTCGCGTCTATATAACCACGAAAGGCACGAACGACACGAAAGTTCGGGGCTGAGTTTCATGTGGTTACGTTATTCCAACTGATGACGGGTGGGTTGCGTCCTTCACGGCGCCACACGATCCTCCATCACATCGCCCCTCCCCGAGGGAAGGTGAAATGCGACGCCCATCCCTACATTCTCGCGGGCTGAGAGGGACAAACCATAGTGGCCCGGGACGCGTTTCTGCGAGAGTGCCCGAATCAATCCAATTTCACCCTCCTTTTTTTGGGGGGAGGGTGAAGTGCGGGACTGTTCACCCCGGGAAACCTTGGACGAATGGCTGCCGGGTAGTTAACGAGTTACTGGCTTGGTCCTGAGCGAGAAAGTTTAGGAAGCAGGGGGTGGTGGGGGCGGGGTCGAGGCGGTGAGGGCTGTGGCGAGTGTGGGGACGGTGGCGGCGGGTGACCAGGCGGCCATGCCGGCCATCCAGACCATCGTTTGCCCGTTCACTTCGCCACTGGCGATTCCCGATCGCATCTGATCGCTTGTGAAAGGACCTTTGGTCTGCCCGTTCACTGCGACATACCATGCGTCTGCTGCGGGTGGCGGTGGTGGTCCGGCGCTGGGAGCTGCCACGGGGCTCGCTCCGGCGGCGGGCATCATGCGGCTAGCCATCGCCATCCCGACGCCCAGTCCCATTCCTTCGGCGGCGCCTCCGCCTCCACCGCCCTCGGCGGCAGCCATCATGGCTTGGCCCATTTGGTATTGTTGGAATTTGTTCATGTCCCCAATCACGCCCATGCTGGTGCGTGTGTCGAGGGCTTTCTCGACTGATTCGGGGAACGAAATATTGACGATGAAGAGTTGCGGGCAATCCAACCCATACTCATCGTCGATGCGTTCGACCACCTTCTCACGGAGCGTGCTGGCGAGCTGCTGGTAATTGCTCGCGAGATCCAACGCGGCGATCTGCGAACTGCCGATTAAGTCGGCGAACGCACTCTGGATTACTGATCGCAACAGCGTGGTGACATCATCGGCTCCGAACTGGCCATCGGTGCCAACGATCTCGGTCAGTAACGCTTTCGGATCAACCGCTTTGAGCGTGTACGTGCCGAAGGCTCGGATTCGAATGGGCCCGAACTCGGGGTCACGCAACATAATCGGGTTGGGTGTTCCCCATTTCAAATCCGTGAGCTGGCGTGTGCTGACGAAATACACTTCCGCTTTGAAGGGACTATCAAAGCCGTACTTCCAACTCTCGAGCGTCGTCATCACCGGACGGTTTGCCGTCGTCAGTTCATAGTGCCCCGGCGGGTACACATCGGCGATCTCTCCCTCGTAGACAAACACCGCCATCTGGCCCGGACGCACAATCAGTTGGGCGCCGTTTTTGATTTCGTTATCGTGCCGTGGGAAACGCCAAACAAGCGTGTGTTGTGAGTCGTCGATCCACTCGATGATGTCGATCAACTCGGAGCGAATCAAATCAAACAATCCCATCTGGATTCCTTTGTTCTAGGTGTTCGTGTATGCGAGAGCAGGCAGCTCTGGAATGATAACAAATTGGTGACGATTCAGGCCCACCGGGGACGGGCAACCGAAAACGTTCGCGTTCCTTCAGGCGAGAAAACGGATGTGTCAGGGCGCGCCACGCGTGCTTTTTGCGTCACTTGCTGGCGTGTCGGAGTGGTCTTGCGTCTGGTGTGGTGCAGGTTGGTGGTGTGTTTTTTTGACCACGAAAAGGACGAAAGACACGAAAGGTTGGGACTGACGGAAATTCTCGTTGGTCGTTTGGGTGCTGGCGACATATGGCCGGATCGGGGATTTAAGCCGTGCCGGAGCGGCGCATAAGGACCGCTTTTGCACGAAGCCTGGAGGTCCGAGAGACGTTCTCCATCGCCGCAGCCGCTCCCGTAATTGCAGTGTTTGCTTGGTCCGGCCTGCGGGAGAATGCAGCTTCGAAGCATGCGCGTCGGGGCGGTATTTTGTTTGGTGTGATGGAGGTGGTGGTGTGGATTTTTTCAACCACGAAAAGTACGAACGATACGAAAGGTGGGGACTGACTTTTGAAGCAGTGGTCTGGTTCGTAGAGGAGGGATCTTGAAGGTGGGTGTCCGATCGGCGGCGCGATCGAGCCTTTTTGGTGTTCGCGGCTCAAATGCGTGGGCGATTTTCGCTGCGCCGCGCCGTTAGACTTTTCGTGCGGCCGGTGGTCGGAAGTAGAACCTTTGTTCGCCGAGCTGGAACTCGGTGATTTGATCCAATTTCACATCGTGCAGTCGCAGCCAAATTCCGTTGCGTGAGTTGAGGTCTTCGATCAGCCATCCTCGCGGTGTGTGATGCAGTTGCAAATGATTCGGACACACGTAGGGGTCGTTGATCGAGAGGGCTGATGTGGACGGATCCGAACCGATCACAATGTGAGTGCTTTCGAGCGTGTAGGACTGTTCGGGGCCCTTCGGATCTCGGTAGACGAGCTTCGGCAACGACACCTTCACGTCGCTTACTAATTGCGTTGCCCGTGCGTCTTTGTCGTCACCGGACACTTGGGTCCCGCCCCCATCGTCAAAGCGTCCATCGGGTGTTGGCATTTTGAAAGCGAACCGGTGCCCGCCGACGAGAAACTCTTGAGCGTTGCGGAGATACGCCCGCTGCACACGAAAGAACGATCCGTTACGGCTATCCAGATCCACGAAGTGCCACTGGTAGCTGCCCCGGTGTCGTCGACATTCCAACTGAGCGTGCTTCGACGACATCAGGACTTCGTGAGGAAACGTTAAGTCTCCTTGTTCGCGACCGATCACGGCGACTCCGCCGCGTAGCCGGTGGACTTCCGACTCCTTGATCGAACCGTCGTCGAGAGCGGAGAGAAACGCCATCGGCGGCCGCAAAATGGGGCGATACAGCGGCGTGCGTTTGGACGAAGCTTTCCCAGGCGCGGCGGCCCGCGATTTTGCTCCGCGTGCTTGAGTCGCACCGTGCATTGCCGCGCCGCCCGATCCATTATCAACGTCGGGTTCGTCGTCGCCACGCAAGCGAGACGGATCGACGACCATGGTTTGCCGGATCGCGTCGATTTCCTGATCGAGCGTTTCGCCCGTCATCGTCTGGTGAGCCAACGCGTCGTCATTCGAACGCCCGTCAGCGGCGCCGAGCAAGCGTTTGAGTTTGTCGAACATCAGCAGCAACTTCAACGAATAAAGAAAAGAGTCTGCTTCTATTCTGCCACGCTTGTGAGTGGGATGCTACGTGTAGCTTAGTTATGCAGCCCACATTCGGTTTTCTGAAAACCGCTCCACCGTCCCGCCCGCTCGTCTTCGCCGGCCATCACCGATCGCGTGCACGGTTGGCATCCGATGCTCGGGTAGCCTCGATCGTGGAGCGGGTTGTAGGGAATTCCTTCCTTCATGATCAGCGACCAAACCTGCTGTTTCGTCCAATTAGCCAGCGGACTGATTTTGACGAGCTGGAATTTTTTGTCCCAACCGACAATCGGCGCCTTCGCACGGTCCTCGCTCTGATCGCGCCGGATCGCACTGGCCCAGGCGTGCCAGCCGCGTGCCGCTTCGTGGAGCACCCGGAGCTTTCTTTCGAAACAGCAGCGGTTCGGATCCGTCAAATAGACCGGACCGCCGTTTTCTTTTTCGAATTCCTCGACCGACATCTTCGGGTATTTGTATTCGACCGTGACGCCGTAACGCTCGCGAACCCGCTCGCGGAGCTGCATCGTTTCCTCGAATTGGTAACCCGTCTCCAGGTTAAAAATCGGCGTTTCCGGAGCGATTTCGGCCAGCATGTGAATAATCGTCATGCCTTCGGGGCCGAACGCGGTCGCCATCGTGAACTTGGGCGCGTAGCGATCGACCGCCCATTTCAAAATCGCTTGCGGGGTTTCGTTCTCCAACGCCTCGCTCTCTCGCTGCAGTTCGGCGAGAAATTCGGGTGTCGGCTCGAGCGGCGGGTCGGCGACGCGGGCACCACCGACCAACGGAATCCCCTCTTTATCAAGCCCCATGGCTTTTTGAGCGGCCAACGCGGCGCCAGCGGATTCCTCGACCGAGAGCGTTTTGGACGGTTCAGAGTCAGGGGACACGATGGCGATGCTCGGCGACTGGGAAAGCGTTTGCGGGAGTCGAAATGGAACGGTTTTGGGAATTCGATCCGGGAAAGGATACAAACATGACCTGTTTGGTCAAGTATCTCCATCGACCACTCATCGGGGGTCCCTTGAGCAGATTCGCGAGGTCTAACGACGAAAAACCGGTTCCGTCGGCTAAGATAGAGTGACTACACCCCTCAAGTCGATCGGGATTTTGATGATGTTTTACCGCCTCCGGATTGCCTTCCCCACACGGGCCCCACGTGTCACCCTCGTGATTTTGCTGTCTTTCGCCGTCACTGCGGCGTGCCAGGCCGGCAAGGTCGAACTCTCCGGCGGCGGCCAATTGACCGGCGACGTCCGGCGTGCAGAGAAGGAAGACGGCTCGACAGCCCATGTCGTCGTGCGGATCGATCAAGATTTGTCGATCGCGGTCGCCGGGACTCATGTGCGACGAGCGGTCGAGGCGGACGACTTGAAAGAGTATCGCCAGCGGGCCGCATCAGCGGGCGATGACGCCGAGGCTCAATTCCAACTCGCCCGTTGGTGCAAGTCACAAACATTACTGCCGCAGTACCGTTATCACCTCACGCGGACGATCGATATCCAACCCGATCATGAACTCGCGCGGGCTGCGTTGGGATTCGTTCGAAACCGGTCAGGCAACGGCTGGATCAGTTATGAACGACTCCGCCGCAGTCAAGGATTGATCGAAGACCGAAAAGGCCGCTGGGTACTGCCAGAGGTTTTGGCGGCCAGTGAATACGCCGACGAAAGCGACAAGAAAGCAAAACTGTGGATCAAAAAGTTTAGACGCTTACACGCCAACGCGATCCGCGGTGACGCCGAAGCGATGGCCGAGATCGAGGCGATCGACGATCCATTCGCAACCCATGCGATCGCCTCGGAATTCCTTCGTACGCGAAGGTCCAAGATCAACTTGCGGACGCTACGACTCGGTTACGTTCGCCTGCTCGGTCGGCTCCGAAACTCGGACGCGGTGAAGGCGCTCGTCGAAGCCGCCTTGTATGAACCGGATGAATTGATTCGCGAGGAAGCCGTGCGACAACTGACCGAATACGGAGGCTCATCCGCCGTGGCGACATGCCTGCCGCTATTACGATCCAACTCGCCGGCGCAGGTCAAAGCCGCCGCCCGTGTTCTCGCGTCTTTCCCCAATCCTGAACTCGCGTTTGCTTATACCAACGCGTTGATCACCGAACAGAAGTCCAAGGTCCAGGTCGGCAGTGGCGGCACGCAAGCCGGGTTCGGAAACAACGGATCAGCGGGAATGCAGCAGGGTGCGAAGATCGTAGAGAAAACAGTCGCGGTGCGGCATCCCGAAGTCCTACGACTCGTCAAGATGATCGCCCCGAATGCGGACTACGGTTACGACGAAGTGGCTTGGCGTAAATACTTCGCGGCACTGAGAAACCCGAGCCGATCGGATCTCCGGCGCGATCCATAACCCTCAAAAAGTAACAACCACCGTAGTGCAGGCTGCCAGCCTGCAACATGACGCCGGCTACAGGCAAACGGCTAGAGACAAACGGGCTAGCACGTGCGTGCGAGGCTCCGCTTAGATGAACTGCTTGCTGATGAACCAGGGGAGGTGGCAAGACAGGCTGGCAGCCTGTGCTACGGATACAGGTGACTGAACGGTTGTGGGTTGCGATGCATCAAAAGGGGTCAAGCACATTTCCGCAGAGCATGCGAACTGGACACACTGTTTCTTGTTCGCGGTAGCGTTCCCTGATATGACAGCAATCGCGGCGGGTTCACGAGCAACCCAACGAGTCTATTGATTCATTGATTATGGGTGCGCTCATCGTCGCCGAAACCCAATCGCATCTATAGACAAGTTGTTCGTCGTTGAGATTGCATCACGCAAAACGCACGACGTCTCTATAGACGGGTTCTCTCGCGTTCCATCGACCCGTTACGTTCCGAAGAAGCCTTTCGGGTGGCATGTGAACCAGGAATTCTATTCTCTTCGTGCCACTGATCGCCTGCGCAAATGTGATTGCGTTGCTACAATATTGTTCAACTATCGACAAAATTAGACATACCTCAATCTCCGATAAAAATCAGGACATACCATTGAGCCAAGAGATTCATTCCGTTCGCGCATATCAGCACTTACGCAACCGACTGATCTCGGGAGATTTTGAGCCCGGCACGCGACTACTCTATGGACCTATCGGCAAAGAAATTGGCGTCAGCGCGACGCCGGTTCGCGAAGCCGCTGGTCGACTCGCCAACGAAGGTCTCGTTGATCTGATTCCTCAAATCGGAGCCGTTGTTCGTACCATCGGTCGCGAAGAGTTGATTGAGATCTACGGCGTTCGCGAAATCATCGAACCGGGTGCGTCCGCGATGGCGGCTCGAAAGGCGAGCGAAGAACAGATCGCGGCGATCGGTGAAGAGCTAGCTAAGATGAAAGAAGCGACGCACGCTCAAGAACTCGGCGGCACCGAAGTCACCACTCGGGAAATCAAACGAAACTTCGACCGCGCTGATTACGGATTCCACATTCGCGTGTTCGAAGCGACCGGCAACAAAGCAATCGTACACACCGCGACTCAGTCGCAAGTACTGACGCGTGTGTTCGGCATTCGCAAACACATTCACGATGCCGAATCGATGAAACTGACCTGCGGTCACCACCAAGCGATTTTTGACGGCATCGCGAATCGCCAACCCGAAGCCGCTTTCGCCGCTGCCGTCGAACACATCCAATACGGCTTGGAACATTGTCTGATCGTGATGGACCAAGCCGAAGCCGCGAAAGCAGCTGAAGAGGCCGCGAAAGAAGGCGGCAAAAACGAGCCAGCGGCAAAGGAGGCTCCCGTGGAGACGCCCTTGGAGACTCCGACGGAAGAAAAATCAGAATAGTCTGAATCAGGACGCGAGAGTTTGCAGCATTTCAAACGATGACGTGCCTGTTCACGTTAGCTGGATGTGCCAGATTTTCGACCCCCGAAGCCTGGCGACGGCGACTGCACCTTTCTGAGAATGCTCGAGTCGCGTTAGTATTTGCTTAAAACGTGAGTGACTGATCGCTCTCGACGGGTCCCGCTGCGTAGATTTTTCGGCATCGCGAGCGATGAAACGGTGTTGCTTACCCAACGGTAGCAACCCTGGTATTATTCGACGTCTGTCATCGGAAGTGCGAACAAATACCTTCTCGGAATGAAAGCTGGCCTGATCCCAGGCTTCGAACAACCTATGCCTGACTTGATTGCGCAAGGGTCGAATCGTTGGCGACGTGGGCTGCCTGAAATCGCCGCCGGACGCGACGTCCTGCTGGGGCGACAACCTCAAACCTCGCCGCCTCCTTCATCGCTCTCGTCACCGCCCGGGGCGGGTATCCATGCGGCCTATGCTGACGCCGGAGGGGGTGCGGTCGCAGCGATGGGACAACCGCAAAAACGACATATTGTTGCGATCCCATGGGCCGTTCCGTGGGACCCATCCATCTCTCGGCATCACGCCGTTCTCACGATGCTCAACGGTGACCGATTGCGAGTGACTCGCGATCCGAGAGCACGCAATCCGATCTTTTACCGTGGCAAACCGCGGGATCAGTTCGTCGTCGTTCCGGGTGAGCACTTTGTGATCGGTCAAACCACCTTCACGCTCGCTCGTCGCCCTGGATTCACATCCGATTCGGATCAGTCACCAAAACCTTCTGCCGATGCCGTTCCGTCCATCCGTCGTGGGCTCTCGCCAAACGAACATGGCGAACCGGCCAGCGACGCGGACCTCACGCCGGACTACATCGCGTCGCCGCAATCGTATGAAGTCACTGAAATGGCGTTTGCCGAATCGGCACTTCGCCAACGCAACTTTCACGACACCCAGGCACGAATCGAATTACTGGCCCGTTTGCCAGACTTGGTTGCCGGCAGTATCAGCGACGAGGAATTGTTTGCGCGAGTGACCGATGTCCTGTTGCGTGCGACCCCGGCCTCTTCCGCGGTCGCAATCGTTCGTGCGGATCTTTCGGAAGGTTCGATACCGAGTCCCGAGTCAGACAGCGTCTTGCCGCAGATGCAGATCTTGCACTACGACGTTCGCGACAATGATTCGACTTCGCACGATGTCAGCACCAAATTGGTTGCGGCGACCCTTCAACGTCGAGAGAGTGTGCTGCATCTTTGGGAGACCTCGCCCCTGCGAGGCGGACAAGCGTCAGCGACGGACTACACGGCGACTGAAAATATCGACTGGGCTTTTTGTGTGCCGTTGCGGAGTGAAGCGTGCCGCGGATGGGTTCTCTATGTGACCGGCAGCCGGACCGCGCTGCTCACCGGAGACGCCTCGATCAACGATTCACGAACGTTGGTGGATCGACTCAGTGACGATGTCAAATTCGCCGAGGTTGTCGGCTCGCTTGTCTCGGGGATGCGGCAGGCCAATCAGTTTCAACAACGGCATGCGGCGATGCGGCGTTTCTTCGCGCCGGTCGTCCTGGACGCGATTGCGGGTACCGATTCAGAGAACTGGCTACAGCCGCGAGAGTGCGACCTATCGGTGATGTTCTGTGACTTGCGTGGTTTTTCGCGTACATCCGAAATGCACAGCGACGATCTGCTCGTCTTGCTCAAACAAGTCAGCGCGGCACTCGGCGTGATGACCAAACATATCCTCGACACCGAGGGCGTGATCGGCGATTTTCACGGCGACGCCGCAATGGGTTTTTGGGGATGGCCGCTGCCCCTGCCGCACGGAACCGATCCGATGGTCGCGGCGAGTGCAGCGGCGGCGCGAGCAGCAGCCGACATCCGCCGCGACTACACCAAAGGTGCCTCCGATTTTCGCTGTGGAATCGGGATCGCCTCGGGCAAGGCCGTCGCTGGGCGAATCGGCACAGTCGACCAAGTCAAAGTCACCGCGTTTGGTCCCGTCGTGAATCTGGCGAGCCGATTGGAAGGTCTGACCAAAGTGTTCGGCGTTGAAATCCTCGTCGATGAAGCGACCGCGAAACACCTCGCCGTCCCCGATTCGGTGGAACGGAAATCCACCTCAGACGACCTGCGTCTCTCCGGTGCAAAGACTGCCACCACGCGGGACGGATTCCACCTCCGAACGCTCGGGCGTGTGCGGCCAGCGGGAACCAAGAACCCCATCGAGATCTTTCAGCTCATCGTGCCGATGGAGAATCATCCTCAACTCACCGAAGCTCAATTGAGACTTTCCGAGCAAGCGTTCGCCGCGTTTGGCGAAGGACGTTGGGACGACGCCTATCAGCAACTTCACGAATTGCCCGCCTGGGACCGCCCCAAAGACGTGTTGCTGCAGCGAATTCTGCAACACCACCGCGTCGCCCCTGCCGATTGGGACGGAGTACTCGAGTTTCCGAAATAGCGATCACCTCGCTATCTTCTGATTCCCGCAACGCATGACCACGCCAAATCTGTCTTAGGATCAAGCACGGGATACTCAACCGCCTCATCTCGCCTCACCGAAGCCCTCCGAGTACCTCCGCATGGATGCCGCACAACAATACGAAGATGTCCCTTATCCAGACTTCGTACATCCGCGAACAAACCCGGATTCGATCGCCGCGATGGCGAGGCTACACGGAGTCGAAACCGCTCCTCCCGCTCATTCTCGGATACTCGAACTCGGCTGTGGACAGGGCGGCAATTTGATTTCGCTCGCGGTGTTGTATCCGGACTCACGCTGCGTTGGGATCGATTTGAGTGCCGGACACATTGCGTCGGGGAAATCCAACACGGCAAAACTCGGACTCAAAAACATCCGACTCCATGCCGGTGACCTAGCGAAATTTCCCGCGGGCTTTCCCGCCGACATCGTACAACCGACCGGCGACAACCGGTTCGACTACATCCTTGTGCATGGAGTCTATTCTTGGGTTCCAGAGCAAGTCCGCAAAGAGATTCTCAGAATCTGCCGTGACCACCTTTCCGATTCGGGAATCGCGTTCATCAGCTACAACACTTATCCAGGATGGCACGCCAAAGGCATGGTGCGGGAGATGTTGAGACATCATGCATCTGTATCTTCACAAAGCCGCCCCTCGCTTGAATCGATTACCGATGGAATACAATTCTTAGAGGAAGTCGCCAACTCGGTCCCCGAAACGACCAGCTATGGGAAAATGTTGCGGGAAGAACTCTGGTCAATATCGCAATCCCATGAAGCCTATTTGTTTCATGAACAGTTCGAGACGATTAACGAACCTCGCTACTTTCATCAGTTCGTTGATGAGGTGTCAGAGATGGATCTGCAGTATGTGTGCGAATCGAGCTTGACCGTTGTGCCATCGCAAACAGAGGCAATGAAACAGCGAATCTCGACGATGGGCGTGCTGCAGCGGGAACAATATCTCGACTACGTGTGCAACCGAACTTTTCGGCAATCGCTCCTGCGTCGAAGCGGAAAGGGCGAAAAGGCTGCTGACAATCCAGAATTATCGGGGATTAACCAATTGTGGTTTTCCTCCGATTCAAAATGCCAGAACAGTGACAATCGCCCTTTCACCGCTGCCGATTTAGCGAATCCCGAAACCGAATTACGACTTGTTAATACTCGTGGCACGAACGTGACAATTAAGACGCCCACGACCCAAGCTGCGTTGCTGCACTTGGCGTCGGTTCGACCTGCCGCGGTAAGCTTCCCAAGTCTTTGGGATCATGCATCCAGGCAACGGAACGCTGGAGCCGATGAAGAATCAGCTCGAGCCAACTTTGGTGGCGAATTGATTCAGTTGGCACGGTTTGAAATGGTGCGTTTGCATTGGGGCGAACTGCCTCTGGTCACGACGGTTTCGTCTCAACCTCAAACCAGCGTACTGGCGCGTCTGCAAGCGGAATCCGGTAACACGATCACATCACTACGACACATGAACGTGCGAGTCGATGAGGCGACGCGGCAGTTAATCATGTTGTGCGATGGCACCAACGATCGCCAGCAGATCGTGGCGGGGATGGTCCGCTTCATCACACGAGATGGCGTCGGACTGAAACATCAAGGCCGCGAGATCACCGACCCGAATCAGATTACTGAATTGGTGCGAGAGAAGATCGAACCGAATCTGAAAAACCTCGGCGTGATGGGCCTTCTCGTACGTTAACGACGCCGGCTTCTTCGACGAGAGTCAGACGTTTTCGGCGATAGCGACTTCGTTACTCGGACTCGATTCATGCTCTCGGAAACGGTAACCGATTCCTCGCACGGTCTCGATCAAATCAGCCGCATCGTTCATCTTCTTCCGTAGGGCACGGATGTGAACATCGATCGTTCGCTCGAGCACCAAGGTGTCTTCGCCGAGCGCTGCTTCAACGAGTTCGTTGCGATCGAACGCTCGTCCGGGCTGACGAATCAACGTCTCGAGAAGGCGAAACTCGCTCTTGGTTAACTTCAGGACTTCGCCATCGATAGTCGCGACGAAACGTCGGCGATCGACGGTGACGCCGGACTGCGTGACCGATTCGGCGTCGTCAACTGCGGGCTCGCGTCGTCGCAAGAGGGCTTTGATTTTTTGCAGGAGAACTTTGTAGCTCTCGACCGGTTTGAGAACGTAGTCATCGGCTCCCATCGCGAACCCGACGACTTGGTCGGACTCTTCTCCGAGTGCGCTGAGCATCATGATCAAACAGGACTGGGTCGCGGGGTTCGCACGCAACTGCTTGCAGACTTCCACGCCACTGAGGATCGGAAGATCGACGTCGAGAACGATCAAATCGGGCAGTTGAAGCTTGGCTTGCTTGAGAGCTTCCCGCCCGTCGGTAGCGCGAAAAACTTCATACCCGGCGCGCTTGAGCTGATACTCCAACGTCTCGACGAGCGGCAGGTAATCTTCGACAACGAGAACTTTCGTTTTGGACATGCGGCGCGATTGGGTGGGGACTGACTGATGTAAAACGGCCTCCTGCTGACGCCAACATTTTGATCCATCAACCCGATTGACGCAGCGCCCCGGGGGCCCTGAAAGCGATGAAGGTTTTATGAATATTCTAACCTTCGACCGCCTAAACGGACGCTCCCTCCGATTAAAACCGGCGAATTAAAACGACAAATCGAGCACAATCGGCTCGAAAGGAACGTGCTTCACCGCAGCCCCCGCGTTGTAAAACTCGTAGCCTGCAATGCGGAAACCGCCCATCCGACGGTGCGTATGCCCAAATACGATCCGCTGCACACCACTGCCGAGCCAATCGGGTTGGCTGCGGATCCAGTGCAGCAATCGCATGCAAACTCGTTTTCGCCGGTGTGCGACTCCGGCGGTGGCGAGGTGCAAACGCGCGGTCACGGCGGCGTTGTAGAGATGATTTCGGATCGCGGGAGGCTCGTGGATGCCAGTACGTTCGTGGTGCCACCGCGACCGATAACGTCCTAATCCGGCATGACTTCCGCCCCCTTCGATCACGTCGCCGTGGACCATCAAGCAATCACCGACCCGAACCGCGTCGAGCCCCACGTAGACGGCCCCTTCGTAAAGAGCAAGCTCGCGAGGAGTCGTGATCGCCGCCGTGCTTTGATCGCCCGTTAGGCCAGGTTCTCCTGTCGGGCTGGATTCTCCTGTCGGGTTGGGTTTTGCCGATAGGCGTTGGTGCGGGGCCGCCCAATCGGCGAGCGATTGTTGAAACCGAGGCTGAGCGTCGTGATTGCCGGTCAGATAAACGAATCGCTTTTCCGGAAACTCCTCTCTCCACGCCTCCAACCAATCCACCGCGATGCGTCGTGAGGTTGGCCCGTCCCCTTCGCAGGACCAGCAGAAATCGAACAGATCGCCCCCCCAAACACAAACGTCGGCCGACTCGACGGCACGCCGAACCGAACGCATGTGCTGCGAATAATTGCTGCGAGCGCTAAGCAGATGCAAATCGGAAATGAACGCGGTGGTCCACTGACGATCCTCGACGCCTGATCCATCGGGCACCAATGTCGCAATATTTGGCGGACTGCTATCGTGAGAGAGACGACCGAGGGTCATAGCAACGCCTTTTCTATTCATCTATCGAGACAATCATGAGCGATCCCGCCGATGGGTACGCTGTTACGGGATCCGCATCCCGACCGCCAGCCGATCCGACTCACGAAAAACCATTCCTCCGACGGGCTGCGATTTCGGCCGCGATTGGGTTCGCGTTGATCGCCGTCGTGCAGTATTTCGCGCCCGAATTCGACTATCAATTTGCGTTCCTCGGTTGCCTCGCCATCGGTCTCATCTCGGCCGTGTTGACGCTTTACTTTCTGCAACGAGCCGCTCATCGCGCCGGCAGGACATGGTTGGTACCTTTGACGACGCTCGCGATCGGGATTGTGTTCGCTTCGCTGGTCAAGGTTCGCACGATGTCCGGCGAAATGATCCCACAACTCGGATGGCGTTTCTCGACTCGCGATATCCCCAAATTACAAACGCCCCCCGCGGCGCCGATAGCCCCTAACGAATCAGGCTCGGCAACATCAATCGCCCCCGCCACCGATTCGGAAACTGAAAACGCTGGCGATGGCGCCACCCCAGGTGAAAACGCCACGCGGGCAACCGACGATGCACCCGATACGCTCGTCGTTCAGTGGGGACAATTTTTGGGCAATGATCGCAACGGGACCATCGAGGAACGGCCGTTTTCGATTCCCCAATCCACCGACGAGATCGAAACGTTGTGGAACATCGGTATCGGTGGCGGTTGGTCATCCTTCGCCGTAGCGGGCGAATTCGCGGTCACACTCGAACAGCGAGAAGATCGAGAATGCGTCACCGCCTACCGAGTCAGCGATGGGGAGTTGTTGTGGATCGTCGACCACGAAGCGACCCACACTCACCCGCTCGGTGAAGCGGGTCCACGATCCACTCCCGCAGTCCTCGACGGACGAGTCTACGCACAAGGAGCGACCGGGATGGTGTGGTGTTTGGACTTGGTGACCGGGCACGTGATCTGGGATGCCGACCTGCTAAAACTCGCCGGATGGGACCAAACCGAATCCGAAGTTGCCGTAACGTGGGGGCGCAGCGGGTCGCCGCTACTCGTCAACGGTCTGTGCGTGTTGCCCTATGGCGGGAAAGTGGATTCCGGCGCTAGGTCACTGATCGCGTTGGACGCCCAATCCGGTTCGGTTCGCTGGACCGCAGGGGAAGACCAAATCAGTTACGCCTCGCCACAACTGCTCACGCTCGCGGGCGTTCGACAAATTGTTTCGGTCAATGAAGCTTCCATTACCGGGCACACCGTCGACTCCGGTGAACAGCTTTGGCAAACCGACTGGGCCGGACAGAGCAACGGCGGTGCGAACTGCGCCGCGGTGATTGGTGCTGGAAAAGATCGATTTCTGGTCGGCAAAGGCTACGGCGGCGGCAGTGCGTTGATCGAAATCGAAGCCTCTCCATCAGGCGAGGGCTTTATCGCCGAAGACGTGTGGCGTTCCAACCGCGTGATGAAGACCAAATTCAACCATGCCGTCATCCGTGACGGAGTCGCCTATGGAATCAGCAACGGTGCGTTGCAAGCCATGGAAATCGAAACCGGCGACCGGCTTTGGGAACAATCACGCCGCAGTCGATCGGGGCAGGGCCAAGTCATCCTGGCCGGCGACACGTTAATCGTCCAAGAAGAGATGGGTGACGTTTTGCTGGTCGCGGCAGACCCGGCGGAGTACCGTGAACTGCTGCGAATTGACGCATTGCAGCACAAGACATGGAACGTTCCGAGTCTTGCCGGTAACGTACTCCTGGTCCGGAACGCAGTCCAAGCGATGGCGTTTCGATTGCCGCCGAAATAACCGCCGCACCAGCCTCTTCCGAACTCAATGCCGGGATGATCGCTAGGTTCTTCCTACACAAGCGAACCGATTGCCCAGTCGGTTCGCATGTGAATTCACCTGTCATTTCGATGCACCACTTTAGAACATTTCATTCAACCCAACGACGATGATCAACACCCTCACACCCACTGAATTCCCCAATCCGGATGAGTTCGAACCACTCGACTTTTTAGTCGTTGCCCCACACCCCGACGATGCCGAGATTGGCATGGGTGGCACAATCATGCGAATGCTCGACCAAGGAATGCGGGTCGGGGTGTTGGACCTGACATCGGGCGAGCCGACGCCGCATGGCAGCATGGAAACCCGTATCCGCGAAACCGCCGCGGCCACTTCCGTGATGAACCTGACGTGGCGTGGCAACGCCGGATTGGTCAATCGCGCGCTCGAAAATACGATCGAGGCCCGCATCCGAATCGCCAGCTACATTCGATGCCTTCGGCCGCGATGGTTGTTTGCCCCGTATTACCACGACGCCCATCCTGATCACCTGGCCGCGACACTGTTAACCGAGGCGGCTCGTTTTCAAGCCAAACTCAGCAAGACCGACATGCCGGGACCACGTCACCATCCCGAGCGGCTGTACTACTATTTTTGCATCCACCTACGACTGGCGGTTCAGCCGGCATGGATCGTCGACATCTCCGAACAATGGGAACGCAAAATGGAAGCGGTCCGAGCGTATGAAAGCCAGATGATTACCGGCCGGCCCGCGACACCTCCGACATTGATCGACCGAATCCGTCACGAAGGCGAACACTGGGGCCGACTGATTAATCGCACCCACGGCGAACCGTTCGACACCAAAGAACCGCTCGCGCTGAACAGCCTGCGAGACTTGCTCTAAAACGAGTGACTCGGCTCACTCGACGACGAATACCTTGCCGCCCTTGCCGTCTTCCATCGCTTTGACTTTCGGAGCCGTCTGGGGCAGTGGACGTGCGATCGTGTAAGCCGCAACGCCAACGACGAGCACCAACGCGAGCACGGCGATGGCGAGCCCGATGCCCAGCATCACGAGCTGCGTGTCGGCGGACTTTTGTGACGTGCCGTTTTGCGGCGACGGTGCCGTTCTCGCGACGTTGCCGACTCCGGACTTTGTTGGCGTTTTGCCAGGACGAACGATAGTCCCGTTTGACAAGTGCGATGAAGACGCGGAAGAAAAATCGGAGACCGATCCACCGCCCGCATCGAGTGGCGGCAACGATCCGAAGTCGAAATCCTCCATCACCTCGACCACTTCAACTTCCGAGATGGGCATCCCGGAACTGTCGTCCATCGTGGCATTGAAGAGTTTTTCGTCGATCGTCGAATCGCTCCGAGTGACCATGGCGGCCAACTGTTCGTGTCGTGAATCAAAATCACCACGTCCCGCTCGCAAACGTTGCAATTGATTGAGCAAATCGGCAGCCGATGATGGACGATCCGCAGGCTTCTTCGCCATCATCCGCATCAGCAACATCGCCAGGGCTTCGGGGCAATCGCTGCGTACTTCGCGAACATCCGGAATCGCCGCAGTCTGGTGCTTCGCCAGTCGCTGGGCCACACTTTCACCACGAAACGGTGACTTTCCCGTCAGCAGGAAATACCAAGTGCACCCGAGCGAATAGATATCCGCTCGCGCGTCGACCGTTTTGCTGTTGAGGGCTTGTTCGGGGGCAACAAAATCGGCGGTGCCCATCAACCGTTTCGACTCTTGCCCGTCATCGGCTTCGGTCCACCCGATCCGCGCCAATCCCATATCACTGACCTTCACAACTCCGTCGCTGCGCAGCATCAGGTTGGAAGGTTTGATGTCACGGTGGATGACACCTCGTTCGTGTGCGTGCACCAATCCTTCGCAGGCCTGGGCGACCGCATCGAGTGCGGCGTCGTAAGACATCACTCCATCTCGAGCGACGATTTGGTGGAGGTCGATACCGTCGACAAACTCCATCACGATATAGAGTTTGTTGCCCGCTTCGTTGAAGTCATACGCGCGAACGATATTGATGTGATCGAGTTGTGCTGACGCGCGAGCCTCCTCTTTGAATCTCTCGATCCGGCGACTGTCCTTGAGTGCTTCAGGCGGCAACACCTTCAACGCCATTTGCCGCTTCATGACTTGATGTTCGCCGAGATACACCATCCCCATGCCGCCACGACCGAGCGGGCGGAGCAGTTTATAGGCTCCCAAAAAGAATCCACGACTCTTGCCCGCGAGCAGTTTGCTCGCCTGCCAACGTGTGAGTAACCCGGCGTTGCGCAGTCCATCGGCGAGACGCTGCGAATCCACCACGGTGCTTTCCGTCATCAACGATGCAACGACCGTCTTGATTTCCTCGAGCGTCAAAACACGAGACGCGAGTGCGCGTTTGACCAGCGAACGGGTATCTTCATCGAGAATCGGGCGCGCGGTCACGGCAGTGGACGACGATGTTAACTGAATGGAAGGTCCAGGAGCGGCGGGGTAACTCTCACCATTCATCGTGAACTCGAAGTGGGTGAAATAAACGAACGACCAATTCTACTCATCGGCTTCGCAGATTGCGAAGCAACAGGTTGAGGTGAATAGCCGTTATTTCAACCGATTTTTAGCCCGGAAAGGTTAAGTTTCCATGAACATTAACGAGGGAGTCAAAAAAACCTCACTGGGATAATTTACCCGACACAAAAAAAGCCCCTGTGGCGGTGCTGTCGCCCCAGCCATCTGGCGATTTTTTGATTCCAAAACTTCGTCGATCCACTCGACCGGCCGATAGCCGCGAGCGACATCGAGCATCGTTCCGACGAGGTTGCGGACCATGTTGTAGAGAAACCCGTTTCCCTCCACCTCATAAAACCATCTCTGCCCAGCAAACTCTTCAGCGAATCTCTCAGCGAACTGCCCAGTGGATTTTCCAGCGAGATTGCCGGTAACGTCACCGGAGAATGCGCCACCGGACGGCTCAGCGGCTTCCCGCGTCCACACGCTGTGCGTGATCGTGCGGACGGTGCTCGCCCGAACCGCGCCCGCAGCCTGAAACGCGGCGAAGTCGTGACAACCGATGAATTTCTCCGCCGCTGCGGATAACAAGTCGACATCAATCGGCCACGGCACCCGATAACGTGTCCGCACCGCAAAAGGATCGCGGTGCCCGCCGATTTGAATTTGATACCGATAACGTTTGCCGATGGCGTCGGCGATGGGATGAAACGAGGGAACCGTTTCTCGCACGTCGACGACCGTAATGTCATCAGGCAATCGTGAGTTAATTCCACGCATCACCGCCGTCGCATCGGCCCGCCAATTCGGCAACACACACCGCGCGACCTGCCCCCATGCGTGGACCCCCGCATCGGTTCGTCCGCTGCCGAGGACCCGAAACGACCGTGCCCCGTCAGTCGCGTTCGATGTGATCTCGTCTGGACCGGTATCGCCGCTCGCGTTCTTAAAATGGGCGACGTCAATTTTCGCGACGTCACCGCTCGGCGAATCGTTCGATGAATCGCTCGTCGTCCGCTCCGATCGCAAAGGCTGTTCGTCCCGATTCGGTGTCCCCGCCGGTTTTGCCTTCTTGCCAGGTTTGCCGATGAGGGTCGCGACGGCTCGCTCAAGTTCCGCTTGCACGGTCAGTCGACCGGGTTGGACCTGCCATCCCGAATATCGCGTCCCGTCATAGACGACAGTGAGATGAAAGGTCGGCAACGGCGTCTCGTCAGGGAGAGGTGAGAGGGAATCCATCGTCAAATCTTATCGGATCGAAGCCATTCCGATAACGTGTCAGAGAACGGCGATCTTCTGCTAAGATAGCGACTCCCCGGCGATCCTCTTTGACATGCGAATCCGATCTTTCACGATTCGCTCGGACTTCTGTTCCCGTGCCCACGACGCGCCTCCATGCTCTTCGATCTAGCTCAATCGACCATCACAAGCGAAGTCGGTGACGAACTTCAGTGGCTCAGTGGATTGCCGTGGTTGCTGCTTTTTTTGCTGAGCCTGCCGTTGATCATTGCCGCATATCGAACGCGAGTGTTCCCGACCGGTCTGTGGGCGAGCCTGCTCGGAGTGTCGATCGTCATCAGCGTGCTGTTTGTGTTTTCGCCTCAATGGCTCGTCGTTCTCGCGATGGTGGACGGGCTGATCTTCGTCGTCACGCTGATCGACTTTCTGCTGCTCTGGTGGGGCAGTGGGCGGCGACATGCAAACGGAATCGACGTCTCGCGAGAACTGCCTCGCACCGGATCGCTGAGAGTGCCTCTCGACAGCACACTGACAATCCGCAACAGGACATCGATGCGTCTGATTGGCGAATTTTGTGACGACCTGCCCGAGCAATTTACGTCTGAACCGATGATGCACGATCTTGATTTGGCACCGGGGATGGAAACGACCGCCCGCAGCCAACTCACCGCCCATCGCCGCGGCGCCTTCAATCTCGAACGTTGCTATCTGCGGATCAACAGCCCGCTGCGATTGTGGCAGCGTCAGATCACGATCGCCGTTCATGACCGCGTAAATGTCTATCCCGACATGAAACAATTGTCGGACTACGCAATGCTCGCTCGCACGAATCGTCTCAGCCTGATTGGGGTTCGGCGGACGCGACGGATTGGCCAGGACAGCGATTTCGAACGTCTACGCGACTACACACGTGACGACAATTATCGACACATTGATTGGCGTAGCACGGCGCGGCGGAACAAACTCACCGTTCGGCAATTCCAAAGCGATCAAAGCCAACGGCTGATCTTCATGCTCGACTGTGGACGCATGATGACCAACCAACGCGACGGATACTCACTGCTCGATCACGCCCTCAACGCGTCATTGATGATGGCGTACGTCGCGCTGCAACAAGGCGACTCCGTCGGGATGATTTGTTTCAGCAACAAGATCCACGCGTACATCCCACCGCGCGGTGGCGCCAGCCAAATGAACCGGTTGCTGCAAGCGGGTTTCGATCAATTTCCGAGAATGGTGGAGTCTCGATACGATCAGGCATTCTTGCATTTGAGTTCGCGCTGCAAACGTCGTTCACTCGTTACGCTAATCACGAACGTGGTCGACGAAGTCAACTCGGCGGTGGTCGGAGACTATCTGTCAAACCTCACGGGCACCCACCTGCCGCTGGGCGTCCTCCTTCGCGACCGCGAGATGTTTGACGCAGCCGACGCTCCTCACAATGCGGCCCTGGCTGCGACTGCCTCGCAAGTCGCCGGTGAGCCGCCTCGCCCGTACACCGAAACGATTGACGACTTCACCATGTACCGCGCCGCCGCGGCCTCTGACATCTTGCTGTGGCGAGAGCAAGTTCTCACCGGGCTGCGACATCGAGGCGTGCTCGTGGTCGACGCCTTCCCGGACGAACTAACGGCGCCGTTGGTGAACCAATATCTCGAAGTGAAAGCGAAGCACTTGCTCTAGCGACCGGGAATTGATCGACGCATGCTCGCTCGGTTACCAATCTCTTTCGACCGGGATCTGACGTTGTTGCTGCATCTGCTGCAATCGAAATCGTCGAATCATGTCTCGGTCGCGAATCGCTTGCAGCATTTTCATCGCCTCCTCAGCCGTCATTGGTCGGTCATCCTGCCCTGGCTCACCCGTTTGCCCCGCAACCGGCGGAACTGCTTTCTGCGATTTTGAATCCTCCGCACCGCTGTCGCTCGACAACTCCCCGCTGACGTCTTCGGGCGATGTTTCTTCGTCTTGAGATTCCGGCTCCGCAGACTCGTCATTCTGCGGCATATCCTGTTGAGTCTCTCCGTTTTGATCCGTCGACGGACTCGAATCCGGGGACTCATTTTCGCTCGGTTCGGACTGTGATTCGGACGGGGAATCTTGCTCGCCAGATTCCTGTGATTGCTGCTCAGACGGTTCTCCACCAGACTCTTCACCTGATTGAGACTGCTCATCGGATTCTGATTGTTGTGATTGCGAATCAGAGTCCCCCGCGTCCTGTTGTGATTCCTGATCCTCTTGGTCGTCTTCGCCTTCGCTCTGGTTTGATTGCTGAGAACTCTGCTGATCCGAATTCTCGCGTTCTGCGTCCTGTTGTTCCGAATTTTGTTTTTCAGAATCCTTCTGATCCGAGTTTTGTTGCTGTTGCTGATCCTCGTTTTGCTGTTGTTGCTCTTGTTGTTCAATCGCCGCGAGTAGGCGAAGTGACTTTTCCAGATTCACGCGTGCGTTCACCCAACTGGGCTTCAATCGCAGTGCCGAACGCAACGCATCAATGCCCCGGTTGAGTAACTCTTTCACTTGATCCGGTTGCACCGCCTCAGTCGACTGCGTTGGCAGCGGCGGCCCGTTCGATTCCGAATCTTTTGACGCGAGCATTTGCACCGCGTGAGCGTAGCAGGTGGTGCCCAAGTTATATCGCGCAGAGGCGGCGACCTCGTCGTCGGATGCTCCGACCGCTCGCGAGAATTCATCTGCTGCTGCGGCGAAATCGCCTTGACGATACAGTTCGACGCCGTGGTTGTACGCTTGCGCGGGTTGGACGACCGCTGGCTGTTCCGCAGTCGCGGGCTGCCCATTCGCTTGTTCCGCAATCGACGTTTCCGCGATCGTTTGAGCAGACGCGGTGACCGGTGAGGCAACCATTGCTAGAGCGAATAGCATGGTCAAAGGTGCAACAGACCTAGTGGGCCCCGGCGTCGAATGTCTCCAGAAAAGTCTGCTCGCAAAATCAATCAGTAACAATACGAACGCGGGCAACGCGAACCACTGAAACCGAGCCACGTACGCATCGACCTTGGCCGTTTCGAATTCGGTCGCCTGCATGCCGGCAATGTACCGGTCGTAGATTTCACCCATGTCAACTTGTTTGGTTCCCGCCGGGATATACGCACCTTGGGTTTCCGTTGCGATCTCACGAAGAATCTCTCCGTTCATTTTTGACCACACGGGTTGTCCTTGGTATTTGACATAACGACCACTTTCATGCTGGGGTCGGTCACGATCCACATCGGGGATCCGTGCTCCGGAACTCATATCGCCGAGCCCGACGGTGAAGATTCGAATGTTCTCATCTGCATGCAGCCTTTTCGCCATTTTTACGGGCTCACTTTCTTGGTCTTCACCATCGGTCAACACGACAATGATGCGATGTGAATTCGTTTTACTCAGAAACGCCCGACCTCCCGACTCAATCGCATCACCGAGCAGCGAACCGCCTCGCCGGACCGAACTCGGGCTCACGTCCTCGAGCAATTGACTGAAATCCTCGTAGTGGTTCGTCAACGGAATCGTTTGCCGTGTTTCGCCGGCAAAGACTAGCAGCCCAACGCGATCCCCCGCCATCCGCTGAACCATATCGCGAATCATTTGCTTGGCCCGTTCGAGACGGTTGGGTGCAACGTCTTCGGCCAACATGCTGCGTGATACATCGAGCAAGAACATGATTTCGATGCCCTTTTGAGGCACTTCCTGTTCTGATTTCCCCCATCGAATATCCATCAACGCGATCGACAACAACCCGAATGAAACACACGCAACCGCTGCGGAAACAATCCCGCCCAGCACACGATGTCGCGCACCGAACGATGACGTATCGAAGAAGTCATCGAGCCGATCTTCCGTTGCGAAACGACGCTGGGCTCGGCGACGAAGTCCGACCACGACCAAACACATCATGCCCGCGATCAGGGCAGCGATCATCCACCACGCCGCCGTGGGATTCCCGATCATGCCGTCGTCGGGCAACCAATTCACCCAATCACTGGTACTCATCACGTTAGCTCCCTCAACCAAAACGTTTGCAACACAACGCGAAGAAACAGCAAACACAGCACGAGGGACAAAATCGGCGGCAAGGTCGCCCAACTCGTCGGATATTCTTCGACGGCGAGTTCCCGATATTCAACGAATTGTTTGGATTCGACTTTCGTTTTTTCGAGTTCATCGATTTCGCGATAAATCGCCTCGAGAGAATCCGTGTCGGTCGCACGGAAGTATTTCCCACCTGTCTTCTCCGCGATCGCCGTCAAAGTCGCCTCATCAATGTTCACCTCCATCGCCCGCAGCACCTCACGACCGGAAAAGGGATCACGAACGGGAAACGGAGCTTCCCCTTTGGTTCCCACCCCAATCGTATAAATCTTGATGCCGAGCGTTTCGGCGAGCTCTGCCGCTTGAATCGGTTCGAGTGATCCGGCGTTGCTCTCACCGTCGGTCAATAGGATGATGATCTTGCTCTTGATTTTGCTCTCTTCTCTCGCGTCGAGAGCATTGAGTTTTTCAGTCGCCAACGCGATCGCATCCCCGATCGCCGTTCCGTCTTCGGTACGTTGATTGACGATCTGCGTCTGATTCAACATCGCGACGAGAAACCCATGATCGAGTGTCGGCGGGGTGATCGCGTCGGCGTAACCGGCGAAGGTGGCCAACCCCACGAGATCATTAAACCGGCCCTCCAACTCATCTCCCCCGAGAACAAATTCGGACACCACATTCTTGATCGCCCTCAACCGATCAACCCTTTCGCCGTCAATGCGAAAGTCCATCGCTTGCATGCTGCCGCTGCGGTCGACGACCAACTCGATGGCAATGCCCTCGCTGCTCGAAACGGTTCGCTGCCTTCCGTCGCGTGGGCGTGCGAGGGCGATAATCAGCCCAACCAACGCGAGCAACAACAACACATCGGGCAGCCAGATCAAACGTTGACGCAGTGTGCGTGGCAACTGAATCGCCGCATCGACATTGCTAAACGGGATCGATCCTTGATCTTGAAAAACCAAAAAACGTCGCCATACCAGAACCGGAATCAGCAACAACAACCACAAGTACGCCGGCGAATGAAAGAGCGATAGCATCACGCGTTCTCCTTCGCAGGGGAACTCGGTTCACGTCGGGTAGCCACGCGTCGCACCGCGTCGTCCACCGCATCACGAAACGCATCGACGACTTCATCCGGAACGTTTTGATCGCGACGCGAATCGAATTTCAATCGGTCGGCACCGACGAACGCGAGACGCAGGCTTTCCAACTCCGTCTCTCCGTAACCTTGTTCGCTCAGCATTTCGATCAATCGCGTCCCGGATATCGCGGGTGCGGACATTCCCGATGCTCCGACCACGCTGACTTGCAAAACACGTTTCAATGAATCAGCCGCATCGACGTATTCTGTCGGAGCATTCAGTGACCGATCTTTGAGCTCGTTTAACTGTTTGCGACACCACCTCATCGAACGATCACGCCGACGTGACCACACCACGGCGACGCCCCCTAAAACTCCCGCAACAACTGCGAGAGCCGACCACCACAGTGTGCCGAATCCCGAGGCTGAACTTGACTCATCCTGCAGCGAGATTTCCCCCTCGATGTCGCGAAACACGTCTGGCTTTGTTTGCTCTTCCGGATCCAATACGCTTACGACTTCGATCGCAACCGGCTCTGAGTTGCGGGTTCGTTCTTCCGCGCCATCATCACTCGCTTGCACCATCACTTCGATCGATGGAATCGTTTGGGTACCGAATTGCAACGTTTCGAGATCGATCGTGCGCACCCACAGGCGATCATCGGAATCCGCAGTTTGCACGGGCACGTCAGGGGTATCCGTGACATTCAATACGTTGAACGCCCCGAGGGTTTGCTCCATCGATTGGAATCGAACCTGACTTCCAGCGGGCGCGACCACTTCAATCCGCATCATAAACGGTTCTGCGATCGCAACTCTCTTTTTCGAAACGATCACACGTGGCGCATTCAATTCCGTCACATCATCGCGAGGAACGACAATCTGATTTGCGGAATCACCTGTGTCGGAAGATTGATCCTCCGCGGACAATCCATTGGCGGACAGAACGATCCCTAGCATCAGAGCACAGGCCAGAGTTTTTTGAACCGTCATTTACCCTGCCGTTC
This sequence comes from Aporhodopirellula rubra, assembly GCF_014192335.1. GTDB lineage: Bacteria > Planctomycetota > Planctomycetia > Pirellulales > Pirellulaceae > Rhodopirellula > Rhodopirellula rubra. Next base: position 121,473 of record NZ_JACHXU010000006.1, read on the forward strand.
ACGTCGGTGAAAATAACGCTGGAGCGGTTCGACAATGTCGTCGCCGGTCTGCAGGTGCAGTGGCATCCATTTCAAACGAGCGAACATCGCATCGCGAGCGTTCATTCGTTGCTGTGAGATTGCCTCGTACTGCTGCCGCACACGGCGGCTGCCCGTATCGACCAACTGCACACGTCCCGTTTCGCTGTCCCGCAGCCGAATCAATCCTACACGGGGCAATCGCATCTCGCGTTCGTCGCCCACAATGATCGGAATCACATCGTGCCGCCGACTGAGTACCCGCATAGAACGTTCGAGCGATTTCTCAGCATTGGCTCGCTGAGTCTCAGATTGTGGCGAACCGGACTGCGGCACACTTCCGAGTAAAAAATCACTGATCCAAAAAACGACGCTGCGACGATGCGTGGTGCGATTGAAGTGGTCGATTGCGGCGACTAAGTCCGTCCGCGTTCCGACCGGATCGCAGTACAGCATTTCCCGGATTAGCCGCAGAACATGGCGTGATCCTTTTCGAGGCGGAATGTGTTTTTCAATTTGGTCGGTAAACAGCGTCAGTCCGACTTTGTCGTTGTTCTTGATCGCCGACATCGCCAATGTCGCACCGAGTTCGGTGACGAGTTCTCGTTTGGTTTGGTGCTGAGTCCCGAATCCGATCGACGGACTCAAATCGACGAGCAGCATGACCGCGAGTTCGCGTTCCTCGCGGAACAGTTTGACGAACGGCGTGTCACTGCGCGCAGTCACGTTCCAATCGATCGTGCGAACATCGTCGCCGACTTGGTAGGGACGCACTTCCTCGAACTCGATTCCCCGACCTTTGAATGCCGAATGCCAACTGCCGGTGAGCAGTTCGTCGACGCGGTGGGAAGTTCGAAGTTGGATGCGTTTGATTTTCTTCAGCACCTCGCTCGGAATCATGGTACCGCCACGTGGTCCATAATTTCACGAATGATGGATTCGCTCGTACGTTCTTCCGCCTCGGCTTCGTAAGTGATCATCACTCGGTGACGGAGCACATCGAGAGCGAGATTCTGAACGTCTTCGGGCATCACATATCCGCGACCGTCCAGGAACGCGTTCGCTCGGGCGGCGAGAGCCAGATTGATCGACGCACGCGGTGAAGCTCCGAACTGGATCAGCCCCTCGAGGCTGAGCCCGTAGGCGGCCGGACGGCGCGTCGCCATGACGAGGTCGACGATATACCCTTCGATTTTCGGATCGATGAAGACCTCGTCGACGTTCGCGCGAGCGGCCATGATTTCCTCGGGAGAGGTCACTCCGGAAATCTCGAACTTTGGCGCCGTTTTGCTCATCCGCCGCAGGATCAATAATTCCTCGTCGCGTCCCGGATAGTCGACGATGACCTTCAGCAGAAAGCGATCCATTTGGGCTTCGGGCAACGGGTAAGTGCCCTCTTGTTCGACCGGGTTTTGCGTCGCCATCACGAGGAAGGGTTCCTCGAGCGGGAATGTCTCGCCGCCGATCGTCACCTGCCGTTCCTGCATCGCTTCGAGCAACGCACTTTGCACCTTCGCCGGGGCTCGGTTGATTTCGTCGGCCAGGATGAGGTTTGAAAAAATCGGCCCCTTCTGAACGACGAAGCTCTGGTCCTGCGGCCGATAGACTTGCGTGCCGATCAGGTCGGCGGGCAAGAGATCGGGCGTGAACTGCAATCGCTGAAACTGGGTACTGATCGATTTCGCCAAACTCGCGACTGCCGTCGTTTTAGCGAGGCCTGGAACGCCCTCGATGAGCAAGTGTCCTCCGGTGAGCAAACCGATCAGCATCCGATGAACGAGTGCCTCTTGCCCTACGAGGACATGCCCGATTTCGACCGCAATTCGACGAAACGGCTCGCTCGCTTGGGAAAAATCACTGCCGGCATGGCCCTCTTGCGGTGAAAATGGTTGAGATAAAGGCATTTCGAAGGGTTCGTTTGAAAACTAAATGACTGGGAATGCGAATAATCTATTCGACCGCAAACCGGGTTCGGTTCGTAGGTTGGGTTGGAACCCGATCGACGGATTTGGTTAAATACACCATTCTCACCGAGCAGGCCAGGACGATCGGCCGCTCTTCCCACCCCCACTGGAGTCCTCCCCAACGATGGTTCACCGCACTTTCACGCTCATGCTCGTCACTTTGTTCGCTTCGATGTCGTTGTCGTCGGCTTCGGCTCAAGACGCGACCAAAGCGGAAGTCACCAACAAGGTTTATTTCGATGTCACCATCGGTGGCGAACCTGCAGGGCGAATCGTGATGGGATTGTTTGGCAAAGACGTCCCCAAAACAGTCGAGAACTTCCGTGCTTTGTGCACAGGAGAAAAAGGTGATGGCAAGGCCGGCGTGCCTTTGGATTACGAAGGCAGTGCGTTCCACCGCGTCATCCCTGGCTTCATGTTACAGGGCGGCGACTTCACACGCGGTAACGGAACCGGTGGCGAAAGCATCTACGGTCGCGACTTCGACGACGAAAACTTCAAATTTCGTCATTCGGTTCCTGGCTTGCTCAGCATGGCCAACGCCGGACGCAACACAAACGGGTCGCAGTTCTTCATCACAACGGTCCCCACGCCACACCTTGACGGCATGCACGTCATCTTCGGTCGGGTGATCGAAGGCATGGACGTGGTCAAAAAGATCGAATCGGTGGGCTCGAGCAGCGGTCGGACCCAAACGCTCGTTAAGATCAAAGAAGCCGGTGAGCTGAAGTAGGTCTCTCTCGAGCCTTCGGGCGATTCCGCCCTCATCGATCCATTTTGACGTCAGCCACAAATGGCTGACGCATTGCCATCATGAAGCCAGCAACGATCAGCGAACTCAAAAAAGCACTCGCACCGTTGCCGCGTGAAGAGCTTCTCGACGCCTGCGTGCGTTTGGCCCGGTTCAAGGTCGATAACAAAGAGTTGTTGACCTACCTTCTTCTGAAATCGGATGACGAGGACGCTTACGTCGACGACGTGTGCGCCGAAATTAGCGAGTACTTACCGGCAACCCGAACGGTCCATAAAAAAACGCTGCGAAAAATTGTTCGCACCATGGACAAGTGCATTCGGTATTCCGACAACAAGGAAACCGAACTGCAAATTCGGATTCACTTCTGTCGCCAAATCGTCGAACGAAAAATCTATTTCGGCCGTTGCCGCGTAAGCGCCAACATGTATTTGGCGCAAATCAAAAAGATCGAAAAAGCACTCGAAAAAGTACACCCCGACCTCCAATTCGACTTCCGAGAACAAATGATCGGGTTGGATGAGTATGTGTGATTTTGTGTTAGCGAAGTAACATAGTCGACCATTTGCACCGCAAATGGATCCACAGCTAACCGCTCACACCAAAGCAAGTTAACCTGTGGGGCACACTCACCGTAGAGCGGCTCGGGTTCAGGGGACAAATTGCGGAGCAATTTGGCGACTATTATCCACCGCGAGGCAACATAGTCGACCATTTGCTCTGCAAATGGATCCACGGCTAACTGCTCAAACCAAAATAAGTTGACCTGTGATGCACACTCACCCCAGAGCGGTTCGGATTCAGGGGACAAATTGCGGAGCAATTTGGCAACTATCATCAACGCGAGGCAACATAGTCGACCATTTGCTCCGCAAATGGATCCATGGCTAACCGCTCACTCCAAAGCAAGTTGACCTGTGGGGCACGCTCACCCCAGAGCGGTTCGGGTTCAGGGGACAAATTTAGCGACTATAGGCAATCAGATTCGAGAATGAACTAGCTTGCTGATTTCCGATGGAGATATTCACCTTCGCTTAGTCGTGCTTTCTTCGGATTGTCGGCAATGTATTGCCTCAGATAGTCATATTGTTCTGGGCTGCGGACGAGATGATCGAAGGGATCAGTCTGCCAGAACGCCCCCTTCTTCCCACTCAACCGGTTAATCTGTACCGCAGTGTAATGCGTCCACGAGCGACACTGCTTTCCCATCGAGTCGCCGCTCGAAAACGAGGCGAGCAAATGCACGTGATTGGGCATGACAATGAAATCACCCATTCGATATCGATCGCCGTCAAAATGCATCAAGGCATCGTGAACAATTTTCGACATCTTCGGCGATCGCAGAACACAATCGCCACGACAATCGTCGAGGTACCGTTCCTGTTGCAAATAGAATTGCTCCGAAAACGCTTCGCGTGCCTCCGGTCCAAGCCCGTCCACGTATTCACTCCACTGAATCGCATCGTGAGGCATTACGCCTGAGCGTATCAACCAATCACAACGTTCACGTTCCCACCGACCAATGACCTCAGCGGGAATCGAGTCACGCGTCCGAAAAGTAATGAAGACGACCGCACCCGACTGCGACCAATGTGGCTTGCAAGTTTCGCGAATTGAAAAATCCGCCTTTGGGTCAAAGAGCTCACCAATCATCTGATTGACTGTAACAAATCCTCAGACAACGTGCGCTACGGAGTGAGCGAAACGATTTTCCGAATTCACTCCGGGGCCGTTTGAACTCGCGACAAATAGTCGACCATTTGCTCCGCAAATGAATCCACTGCGATGCGTTCACCGTGAAGTGAGTGGGACGTTGGTGCGTACTCACCGCGGAGCGGTTCGGATCAGGGGGACAAATTGCGGAGCAATTTGGCGACTATCAACAGCCCCTGCGTTTGACAACGAGAAGTGAAATGAACGGTTTTCCGGATTCACTACGGGGCCGTTTGAATGCACGGCCTATAGTCGACCATTTGCTCCGCAAATGAATCCACTGTGATGCGTTTACCGTAATGTGAGCTGGATCTTGGTGCGTACTCACCGCGGAGCGGTTCGGATCAGGGGGACAAATTGCGGAGCAATTTGGCGACTATCAACAGCCCCTGCGTTTGACAACGAGAAGTGAAATGAACGGTTTTCCGGATTCACTACGGGGCCGTTTGAATGCACCGCCTATAGTCGACCATTTGCTCCGCAAATGGTTCCACTGTGATGCGTTTACCGTGAAGTGAGTTGGAATTTGGTGCGCACTCACCGCGGGGCGGTTCGGATCCAGGGGACAAATTGCGGAGCAATTTGGCGACTATCAACAGCCCCTGCGTTTGACACCGAGAAGTGAAATGAACGTTTTTCCAGATTCACTACGGGGCCGTTTGAATGCACCGCCTATAGTCGACCATTTGCTCCGCAAATGGATCCACTGTGATGCGTTTACCGTAATGTGAGTTGGATCTTGGTGCGTACTCACCGCGGGGCGGTTCGGATCCAGGGGACAAATTGCGGAGCAATTTAGCGACTATCAACAGCCCCTGCGTTTGACAACGAGAAGTGAAATGAACGGTTTTCCGGATTCACTACGGGGCCGTTTGAATGCACCGCCTATAGTCGACCATTTGCTCCGCAAATGGATCCACTGTGATGCGTTTACCGTAATGTGAGTTGGATCTTGGTGCGTACTCACCGCGGAGCGGTTCGGATCCAGGGGACAAATTGCGGAGCAATTTGGCGACTATTCAACGGATTCTAGCTCTCGTTCATCTCGTGGTGAGATGAACGCTGGCGTGTTTGCATTGCAACCTGGTTAAAAGCAAATCGCTTTGGATCGCTCAATACTCGTGCGAGGTTTCGCTGGACTCGGCGATTGAGACGGTGGACGAACTGACTGCTTGGCGGACGGTTCGGTTTTTGATCTCATCGGTCAGACGTGCGATCGCTTGGGCGACAGGCATGGATCCGAGGTCGCCGTCGATACGGTCGCGAAGTGCGAGATGTCCCATTTCGGCTTCCTTGGGTCCGACAACAGCCATGTAGTTGACGAGTTCCAATTGTGCGTTGCGAATCTTCGCTTGCACCTTGCCGTCACTCGAGTCCACGGTCACTTTCAGACCTGCCTCATCGAGTTGTTTGGCAACCGCGACGGCATAGTCCAACGACTTATCACTCAGTGGCAAGACGCGGATCTGTTCCGGAGCGAGCCACATCGGGAACGCACCGGCGAAGTGTTCGATCAACATTCCGGTGAACCGTTCGAGCGATCCAAACGGGGCACGGTGAATCATCACCGGTTGATGCGTTGAGTTGTCGTTGCCCTTGTATTCCAACTTGAACCGTTGCGGCAGGTTGTAGTCCAACTGGACCGTTCCGAGTTGCCAGGAGCGTCCGATGCAATCGCGAACCATGAAGTCCGCCTTCGGCCCGTAGAACGCTGCTTCGCCGGGCTCCTCATTGAACTCCATTCCCGAATGCTCTAACACGCCGCGAAGAGCACTTTCGGCATGGTCCCAATTTTCTTCGCTGCCGACATACTTGCTGCTGTCTGGATCACGCAACGACAACTGCACACGGTAGTCGTCCAGGCCGACGGATTTCAAAACGAACTGAGTCAGTTCGATCGTCGCACGGAATTCCTCTTCGACTTGGTCAGCGGTGCAGAAGATATGCGCGTCATCTTGGGTCAATCCACGCACTCGCATCATGCCGTTGAGTTCGCCGGTTTGTTCGTGACGATATACGGTTCCGAATTCAAACAACCGCAACGGCAATTGACGATACGAGCGCGGTTGAGCGGCAAAAATTTGGCAGTGGTGAGGGCAATTCATCGGCTTGAGCAGATAACGCTCATTGACGAGTTGCCAGTCATGCAGAACCTTCTGCTTTGCTTCAACGGACGCGGACGGTTTGTAGTCCTTCAGCTTGACGCCGAAGACCTCTGCCGCTGCGATCAGTTTATCCTCGTCATCACCGCTGAGCTTTCCTTCGCTGAGTCGGGTGTTCCACGCATCGAGCAATCCACCGACTTCACTGCCGAACAACGGTGCAAATTGGCTGTCGCGATAGTACGGGAAGTGACCGCTGGTTTCATAAAGTTCGACGCGTCCGATGTGTGGGCTGTAGACCGGGTCGTAACCGCGTGATAGCAATTCCTTGCGGAGGAAATCCTCGAGCGCGACGCGAACGCGGGCGCCCTTGGGCAACCACAAACAGAGTCCTTGGCCGACTTCCGGGTTGATCGCGAACAGGCCGTGCTGTTTGCCGAGCACGCGGTGATCCCGACGACGGGCTTCTTCGAGTTGCTCGAGGTACGCGGCGAGTTCTTTCTTGTCGAAGAACGCGGTGCCGTAAACACGTTGCAGCTGGTGTCCCGAAGCGTCGCCCTTCCAATACGCACCTGCAACGGACAAGAGTTTGATCGCCTTGATCATTCCCGCGTGCGGAATGTGCGGCCCTCGGCACAGGTCGACGAACTCGCCTTGACGATAGAAGCTGACGGTCGGTTGATCGCCCAGCCCGGTTTCGATGTGTTCGACTTTGAGATCTTGATCAAGGTCGTCGCAGAGTTTGCGGGCTTCTTCTCGATCGAGGATGAAGCGTTCGAAGGGTTCTTTGTCTTTGATGATCTTTTTGATTTCAGCTTCGATCTTTGGAAAATCGTCTTCGCTGATTTTCTCCGGCAGGTCAAAGTCGTAATAGAAACCGCCCGAAGTGGTCGGACCGAACGCGAGTGAAACGCCTTTGTAGACACGCATGATAGCGCGGGCCATCACGTGAGCGGCCGAGTGGCGTAACACATCAAGCGCCGGGGCATCGCGAGTGGTCAGTAACTTCAGCGGCACCGACCCGTCATCGGTCACCAACTCGCCGAGGGGGCGAAACGAATCCACGATTTTCCCATCGACTTCGGCCGCGACAACGGCTCGAGCGAGCCCCTCACTGATTCCGCGTGCGACGTCCATCGGGGTGGCATCGCCAGGATGTTTTTGAGTGGTGCCGTCGGGAAGGCGAACTTCAACGTTTTGAATCGAAGCGGTAGACATGGATGCGGGGGTGAATTTCGTAGGTAGAAAATGAAATCGGGGACACGCGATCAACTCATTCGGATCGCGAACCCGGCTGAGAAGGCAGGATAGCGGTTTTGACAGGGAAAGAGAAACCTCGGTTCGCCTCTAATTCCCGAGTCGATTTCAGGCCGGATACGACGTTTTTTCGGCGAAATCGATTCTTTGGATACAATAAATGCTCCAAACGGCGCGAAACTCAGGCTCCCCCACCGGGGTTTCAATCACCGTTGACTCTTCAAATCGAGTTCGCGAATTGAACGCGTTTCGCTTCCCTCATCCCGCTTTTCCCTGCAAAACCATGTCGACGCTGTTTTCGAACGCATCTGCACGTATTTCCATGTTCCTAATCGCCTTCAGCGTCGTTGGAATGATGACCGGTGACGTTTTCGCGCAGCGCGGCGGTGGCGATCGAGGGGACCGGGGAGGAGACCGCGGCGACCGGGGAGGGGATCGTGGTGGTGACCGAGGCGGCGACCGAGGTGGCGACCGAGGTGGATTTGGTGGACCGGGCGGCAGCCGTGGTGGATTCGGAGGTCCGGGAGGGCCCGGCGGAGGTCGCGGTGGATTTGATCCGAGCGGGTTTTTGTCACGCCTAGACCGAAACGGCAACGGCCAGATCGATCCCGACGAACAAGAAGGCCCCGCTGGCTTTATGATTCAGCGTTTGCAGTCGATGGACTCGAGTATCAAGCCGGGCCAACCGATCTCGATCAAAAAGGTGAGCAGCGCGTTTGAAAAAATGCGAGGCGAACGAGGAGGTGACGACCGAGGCAGGGGAGATCGCGAGGACCGCAGCCGCTCGTCAAGTTCCGATTCGGATCCGACAGAAGTCGAGCCACTCGTCCCAGGATTCGGACAGGAAGATGTAATGCTCCCGTTGCTCGGGTTCGGCCCAACGGCCGAGATCATGGCTGTCGTTCCGACGGAAGCGGACCTTACTGAAGCACGCGAAATGCTGCGTCGATACGATCGCGACCGAGACGGACAACTCAGCAAGGAAGAACTCGGACGCGGTCGCTTTTGGGGCACGCCGCTCGATTTCGATCGCAACGGGAACGGCAAATTGTCGGAATCAGAACTCGCCACACGAGAGGCGGTGGAACGCGGAGGCAAAGAAAACAGCCGCGATGACGGACGAAACGACCGAAGACGAGATGAGACTCGGAGTCGTGAACCCGAAATTGAAGATTTCGAAGGACGGCGGTCTTACCGCGTGTATCCCGCTGGCACGCCCGAAGGGATGCCACGGTTCTACACCGAACGCGATCTCGACGGTGACGGACAAGTCTCCATGAGCGAATACACATCCGATTGGAACAACGCGATCATTGCCGAATACTACCAATGGGACCAAAACCAAGACGGCGTGATCACGGCGTCCGAAGTTCAATCAGGCGTGAACCAGGGATTCCGGGCCAGCGATACCAAACCTGGCATTTCGCCACGTGCGACCGCGATGGCATCGACGACTTCAAACCCATCGTCATCATCCCGCTCGGCAACGTCATCGGCTTCATCCAGTTCCGGTCCGATCGTTCCACCGGCTGAAAAACTGGAAATGCCGAGCGAACCGCCGAGCGACAAAGTCATGGCCTATGCCAAGAAAATCGTAGTCAAATACGATGAGAACAAAGACTTGGCGTTGTCCGCTACTGAGTGGAGCAAAATGTTGATCAGCCCTGCTGCGGCTGACTTCGACGGCGACGGCCGGATCACCATTATTGAATACGCCGGCTACATGACCGCGAAGTCAAACAAACGGAACTAACCTGCGATGGTTGCTTCCGTGTTGACGACTGCCACTGTTCAGACGCTCGAATTCAATTGCGAGCGGCTAACGCGTCGTTGATCGCGCGGGCGGAATTCAGATTTTGAAAGATACAGCCGCATTCGAACAACTCGCCGCTCGGTTTGATCCACTTCACCGAAACGCTGCCGCTGGCTCCTGACGGCGTGGTGAGCAACAACCGTTCGGCAACCTCGAGTTCTTTGTTGGAATGAATCCGGACGCCGGTTGTCGAAAAATCTTCCAACGTCGCGTGCTCGACCGCGAGTTTGCCGTGAGCCCGGCGAAGCTGGATGTTGGTGCCCGCGAGAGTTCTCGCTTCTTGACGCCGTGTCACTAATCCGGCCGCGACCATGTGGTCGATCACCTTGGCGTCCATCAACCGACGGAATCGGAAGCCAAATGTGTTACTACCGACAGACGTCTGCTGATTCCAACACAACCGGCCAGCAACTTCGAGGTCGACTTCACCGGTCGTGTCGGTGACTCGCAAGACCGCAACGGCCATCTCCTCAGGATGCGCGAGCGACACTCGCACCGCGCAGCCTCCAACGCTGATGTCGGCCATTTGGCACGGATGCCGAACAACCTCGTCTTCCTGTAACACCAGTAACTCGGCATTCAAATTTGCCGTGTTTCGTGCGTGAAAACGATCACCATTCCGATTTTGTGCAGAGCCGGGAGTCGACGGAGTGGTAGTCATGGTTGCAAATTGAGCAAGAGGCGAAGACGTGGATCGGACAACTCTACAACACGAAACGGCCCCCCCGAAGAAAATCTTCGCTCTGAGTGGCTGGTAATTTGTGACGGTTCTTCCGGTTGTTCTACGTGTAGTGAACGTTCGGCCCAATCGACCCACAGAATCAGCACATTCCGCCACTACCGCGTTCCGATGAGACGAGAGAACGAGATCACGATCGATGCCTCGCGCCGTCATTAAAGAGCACGCCATGAATCATTCACCACTCTCTGTCGTCGAATGCCGTCGTGCAAAGCGTACGCTGCTCTCCGCAGCCCTGGTCGGTGCCACGAGTCTCGTGATCAGCGGCGCAGAGGTGTCCGCTCAACAAACCAATCCTTTTGTGAAACAGAACCTCGATCGCGGTTTCGCCAGCGTCCCCGCGGGAATGCCGCACCAGGCGAACACGCCCGTTGCCCAGGCGCGACTCCAGATGCCGCAGGTCGGCGCGAATAACGCAGTCGCTCTTTCTGGCGTGACACCGACACTCAACACACCTCGTGAAACACCCGCCACCGCCGCAATCGGCCATGCCCGTCCGGTTCATGTGGGCCCGGATTGGGCTGCGTTCACGCCGCAGTCTTTCTCTGCTGATTCTGTCACCCCACAGCCACAGCCGACGTTGGCCTCTTCGACACCGAAAACCGTCCTGCAAACGCCCACCGCCGCACCGACGCCTCGAGACATTTCGGCAACGCCGCAGGTGGCGATGCGTCCATCACGTTTACCCGCTGCAGACAGCGGAGATTACTCGAGCAACCTTCCTGTCGAGGTCGCACCTCACCTTGCAACGACACAGGCCTCTCTGGCCAGCGCCGCGCAGCAACGTTCGCGTTTCGTCGCCGCCACGCGAACGCCGCCGACCAGCGGAGCCGCCGTTTATCTCGCTTCGCAGACCGCTCAATCTCAAATTGACGAAGCCGCGAAGCTGTTCCGACAAGCCAGTTTGGAATACGACTGCGCCGCGTACGCATCGGCAGAAACATCGGCTTGGGACGCACTGGAGAAAGCCGCACAGGCGATCGACTTGTCCGCCGCATCGAATCCTCGATCCGCACAGAATGCGTTTGGGGACAACACTCAGGAGAGTTGCCTCGAGCGACTTCACCAAGGCCGCCGGGCGATCATCGAGGCGCAAGACTTCGTCGGCCCGTTCGCCCAAGAGAACCGGCAAGCGATCTCTCGATTAGCACGTGCGCACCAAACCCCCATCGTTCGTGAAACGTTGCCGCCGATGACGGCGCGGTATTCGGCCGAAGCGTTAGCCCGGTTTGGAAAAACCCCCGCGGCTGCAAACGACTCCGCCGATCTACCCACCGCGAGTGAAGCGGTCGACCGCTATCTCGATTTCGCACGCACCAAATTCAGCGTGATCGCCGGCCAAAGTTTGCTCGCCGCACAGACGATGGATTTGCTCGCCGCGATCCGCCTCGGGCGAGCCCAACCGACTCAACTGCCCGGTCCGACGGCGATCTGCCTGCGACGGGCGGCGGTCCAGGGACAAAGCGACAATGCTGACTTGGTTGCCAAGCTCGGCCATCATCTCGCCGATATCGGATTGATCGACGAAGCCCGCTGGGCGTTGGGCCATTCACTGACGTTGCAACACAACCCGACTAACGCGGCACGACTAGCGAGCCTCAATGCGACGGCCACTCGTGCCAATTCGATGTCGTCGCACGGCTCATCAATTCTCGCGGCGACGCGTCCGCGAATGCCTCAGCAGCAACCAAATCGTGTACCGGAGATCACCACGGTATCGCCGCAGCAGTTCGCCGCGATCTCACACAGCGTCATCCCGGGTTCTCCCGAACGGCCCGAGATGGCGTCACAGTCACTCAATCAGGCGAGGCCAAACCAGACGCAACCGACAGACAATCCGACCGAAGTGCCATTTCAAAACGAAATGCAATATCAGAACGCCTCTGCGACAACCTCGAGCCCCAAGGCTCCGTCACCTCGATCGTTCTTCCGCGCAATGACGGCTTCGTTTAAGTCACCGACAGCCCGCGTTGAACCACCGACCGCGTTGCCACCAAACGTGCCCAACCAATTGCCATCAAACCAATTAGCGGCGAATTCCATCGCACAACCTTATGGCGGCACCCCAGCCTATGGCAGCAACCCAGCCTCTGGTGGCACCACCGTCGCGAACGGCAACCAGGCAGCACCAACCGAACCGGAAGAACGCGAAGGGCGAATCAGTTCACGATTGCTGCCCGGCATCAAGAAGTGGTGGTAACGAATGAAACCGAATCATTTGCCACAACGCCGTCTTACCTTTTCGCGACGCCCCACCATGATCCCCATGCCTCATCGCTTACTGAAACCTTTGCTGATGATCTGCGCCGTCATCGGCATCCAGTTCCTGTCAGCACTCGACCTGACGGCACAAACGTATCTGAGTGAATCTCGGATCGTTGGGCCTGGTTATGCGACCGTGACATCCACGAATGGTTGCACCGCCTGCGGCACCACTCTTATCGCGGGCCCGCAGGGTTACGGTTGTCCGAAGTGCATGATGGGCGTCGACTGCGCAACCGCCTGCGGCAGCGAGGCGCGATGGCAGGACATGCGTCCGATGCGATTCGACGCCTACGGTCCCGGCGGGTATGCCGGTCCATCGCGTTTGCAACACCTCGCCAAGTACCACGTGCGGCCCGGTGACGAAATACAAATCGTGTACTTGGTCACCCGCCGGCAAGACAACGGGCAATACCGACTGATGCCCGGTGACGAAGTGTCGATCGAGTCGATCGCCGACGAAGACTTGGATCGGGGCACGTTGCAGAACGGGCTATTGATCCAACCCGACGGGACGATCACGGTACGTCTGCTCGGGCAAATCCAAGCGGCCGGTCTCACCGTGGAAGGATTGCGAGCGTTGCTCGAACGAGAATACGAAGCCTTCTATGACGATCCCGCGATCGACGTGACTCCCGTTCGGACCAACACGCTCGCCGAAGACATCCGCGCCGCCGTCGGTGGTCTCGGCGGGTTCACCGCTCAGGCGATCACGGTCACCGTGATGCCCGACGGGCACATCCGCTTGCCCGGTATCGGGGGCGTCAACGTGCAAGGCTTCACTCTCGAACAGCTCAAACGAGAAATCAATCTGCGATACGCCGAAGTGGTCGTGGGACTCGAGGTCGAACCGATCCTCACCCAACAGGCACCGCACTTCGTCTACATCCTCGGTCAGGTCAGCCTTCCCGGTCGTCAAGAATTGACCGCGCCGACCACCGTCCTGGGTGCGATCGCCTCGGCAGGCGGACACCTGCCAGGCGGGAATTTGCGGCAAGTCGTGATCTTCCGCCGCGCCGAAGATTGGCGATTGGTCTCCACGATGCTGGACCTCAATGGCGCGATCCGGGGAAAACGCCCCACTCCCGCGGATGAAATATGGCTCCGCGATGGTGACGTCGTGATCGTGCCCGAACGGCCGATCCAGGTATTCAACAACTTTGTCAATCAGGTGTTCACCGAAGGCATCTACGGTATCATTCCCTTCGGCGGCTTTTCGGTTTCTCGCGAAGGCCTCTAACGCTCGCCGGATGCACGGCCGATCACCGCTCGGTCTGCTCTTCGAACAATTTTTCGAATCAGATCACGCGTGCCACCTTTGTTGATACCCAAACACTTTCACGCCTGAGTTCATGGCATGTCGGAACTGAAACAACTCTTTGAAACGCTCGCCAAGAACAACCGCAAAGCATTGATGCCATTCGTCACGGCGGGCGACCCGGACATTGCTACGACCGCGGCCGTGATCCGAGCGGCCCAGAACGCGGGTGCCGATCTCTGTGAAATCGGTGTCCCCTACAGCGACCCGATTGCTGACGGGCCGGTCATCCAAGCGTCTTATCAACGGGCACTTGATGCGGGTTTTCGACTCAAACACATCTTTGACCTAGGCAAAGACCTCAGCCAATCGAAACCGACTCCCGTCACCATGCCGCGAGTCACCATGGTCAGCTACTCGATCATCTACCGCACCGGGATGGCGAAATATGTTGAGCAAGCAATGGAGGCGGGCTATTGCGGAGCGATCGTTCCCGACCTCCTCGTCGAAGAGGCCGAACCACTGAGCAAAGTCTGCCAGGCGGCCGGGTTTGACCTGATCCAACTCGTCACACCGACCACCACTCGCGACCGCCAACGCCGGATCGCGGACCTGACGACCGGTTTTCTGTACTACGTATCGGTGACGGGAATCACGGGAGAACGTTCGGCATTGCCTTCGGACATCGTTGACAGCGTGTCGTGGCTGAGAGAACAAACCGAATTGCCGGTGTGCATCGGCTTCGGAATCAGCAGCCCTGAAACAGCCGCACAACTCGCACCGATCGCGGACGGGTTGATCGTCGGCTCGGCGATCGTACGTCGGATTGCCGAAGCGACAAACAAAGCCAAACAGACAGGCGCCGATGCGAGCGAAGCGGCAGCCAAAATTGTTGAAGAATTCTGCGGCGAATTACGCAAAGCCATCGACGGTGCGTTGGTCAAATCCTAAGCGTGACAGAATGGTTGGTGGCAAGACAGATAGCGAGCCGGTGTGAATCAGAAAGCGTCCAATTTTTGACGCACACGCAGCCATCTACTTTCGAGACAACAGCAACGTTTCGCGACGACTGTGACGATGGCCTGTGTCTACTTTTGCGGTGAAAGGTAAATCGCCTCGCCGGTGATGCGTCGCCGCAACTCTTCGTCCGACCACGAAATTTTGCCTACCGCCGGATCGCCGATCAGCCATCGGCCTCCATCGGTTCTGCCCAAGACCGTGATGACATGGCCCGAGAACCGACTCCCTAGAAAGCGGTTGTCCATCGGCATCCCCGGCATCGCTTCAAAACTCACCAATGCCACATTGGGCAACTGATCCGAATCCAGCCACTCCGACGGATCACGTTTGGCCACACGGGCTTCGTAACCGTGATCTTCGGCGGTCGTCTTGAGCCCGCGGTAAAGCCCCAGTGGGGCCGTCCCCAACGTACTGCTCAAACACGCATCGGCCATCGAATGCTCACTCGTGTTGATGCCGTGATGCTTTAACAGCGTGACGGCCGCCGCCGGTGCACAACTGGCCGCATGAGACTGCATGCAAACGCCGCGGTTCCATTTCGGAACGGCGTCCAACGTCAACGGAAATAAAACCGGACGGGCAATCGGTGTCACCACGTATCCGATCGCCAAGACCATCAAGCACGCGGTCACCACGGGGCGAAACGCTCGGCGTAGGCCGCGAGTGTGCCCCACCAAACCGCTCGTAAACCCCAATGCGATCGGCGTCACATTGGACCAGTAGAGGACCGAACTGGACGAAATCGCTTCCGCCCAAACCAATCGCCCGAAATAACTCCAGGCCAACACAAACGCCAATCCGATCGACACAGCCAGGACGCCCGTCTCAACCCACTGTGATTTGAGTGTCCAACGATGCCCGAGCCGGTAGGCTAGGAGGGTCAAGACCGTCATCGCAACGACTGCTAGAGCCAATTCGAAATCGGTCGCTGACATTCCTAAAATCATCGGTAGCCCCTCCGAACGGGTTACGTTTGTTCGGCTCGTGTGTTTTACATGCGAAGGCGCGTGAATTTCACGTTAAGAATATATTAACAGTGTGGGAAGCCCACGGTAATACTAATGTTTCGTCAAAAACGTATTCATTTCGCCAACCAATCTGCAGCAAACCCCAGCGGCGAGAGACTCAACCACCGAAGTTCCTACCGCTAGAGACCCGACCGATCGGTGCGATTCACGAGCCCCACGATTTCTCGTGATCGGATGCCACCCCAACGGCGGCTGTCGATCGACAGCGGAACGTTGTCGCCGACAACGAACCACTCGTCCGCTCCGAGACGCCAACAGGCCCCCGGGGACGTCGATTGATTGGCGAGTTGACGCGTGCCGCCTGAGTTTCGGTCTTCCCGATACAAGACATCTCGCTCAACCCGCAGATCGCGAATCCGAAGAATCGACTCCGATTCGCTGGGGTTCGGCGAGCTGACTCCCCGGAATTTGACGGTGTCGAAGTCAAGCAAACGTCGTTCCAACATCAGCCCAATCGGTTGCGTTGGCGACAATTGGTCATTGAATGCGTCGCCGATCGCGACCCCATTCGCGGGCTTGACCGCCACATCGGGTAGAGAAGCGAGCCCGGCGTGAAAACGCAGATCCAGACTCTCGTTGAGACCGAACCGGTGTGATTGGCTCTGAATCTTGATCCCATCGGGAGTCCAAAAGCCGATCCCTACCGCGAAGTCCATTCCTGCAATGTTCATTCCCACAGGATTGGTCTTCTCATCGTTCTCCTGCATGGAGCCGGGCTCTATGGAATTCGAATTCTCCGTGTTCGATTCGACCGACAGCCGAAAACGCACTGACAAACCGTCCGCCGGAAACAATCGCCGGTCAATGCCCAGGTTTGAGGGGTAATCGTCGAGAACCCTCACCGGACGGTCGCCTCGGTAAACGGTGCGGTGGCCATAGATGAGTGTGCCACCCCGCCACGACGTCCAACTGCGATCGTGTTGACGCGTCCAATCGCCAACATCGCCACCTGCGTCTCGCGGCACATTTTGCCATCGCGATGACACACGGTAAGAGTCAAAATCGACCGGAATCGTGACCGCCGAAGGTAGCCTGGCACGCTCACCGTCGACGAGCAACCGTCCGAACTCATCGCAGGAAACCGTTTGTCCTGGTGTTGCAAGGACGCGTTTGACGTGGGTCATCGACGGTTCACTTTCGCGTCGAATCAAGGCCACGTCTCCCGTTCGCAGTCTGCCAGTGTCACAGGCAACCACCTCGATCAGGTCGGGTTGTAACGCCCGTTTAGTGAGCACGCTGCTCAGATAGTCTCCATCCCAGTCGGTTCCACAATGCCAGCAAACAATCGCTGAACCCTTCCGCGGCTCACTCACCGATCGCTCCAGTGCGGCTTTTAGAATCTGCCGATCGACGCGTGTCACGACTTCGCAGTGCGGACACGCGATTTCATCCGACGCGTCCCACAGCGTCGGGATCATCGACGGCCCCGACACACGATATCGCTGCGTTCGTGCCGACGAGTTTGAATCCGACGAACAACCGGAGAGGCCAAACATTCCAGCGGCGCCTGTCGTCAACGCACCGACGGTCGCGGTTAAGACCGATCGGCTCGCTAATTCGCGGCGTGAGTACCGGTTCAGTGGCTCAGGAGTCATCAGACATGCAACGCGTGGTTTTGAAACCGGTCTTGCGGTGGCCGCGACAAAAACGCTAACAGCCAAGATGCAACGTACGGACGCGTTGAAATGTTGGGCTTTGAAAGATCCGTTCGCCGGATTTTTGTCGCCCGCCAGAACCTTCTCCGGCTCTGCCGCCGGGGAACCCTGAGGAAACGGAATCCTACCATGTCACATCGTTTGATCGGCAACGAAGCCAACCATCCTTTAGCAATTGTAGTCGAATCGGTGGCTTCTCAGCTTCTGATGAAACACCCCGCTCCGATTCACCTCGAAGTCGACATCGATTTGAGCCTTCGTCTGCCCGTCGACTCGTCGTCGCTCAGCCAACTCATCGACAGCCTCGTCCGCCAAGCGATCTTAGAAATGGCAGACGGCGGTGAACTCACCATCACCGCGTGCGAAACCGCAACGGGTGTCGATATTGAGATCGCCGACACCGGTTGTGACGTCGAAACCCGAGCCTGCAAATTGCCGATGATCGCTGCCGCGATGGCCGCCGAACTCACCTGGCAAAATTGCCCGCAAGGCGGCGGCGCGGTGACGGCAAGATTGCCAATTTATCACCAAGCCCAACGGCGAGCCGCCTGAGATGTTCAACCCGTTGGCTGCGACCACAATCGGCGCACTCGAACAGACGATCGCGTTTACCGAACGTCGTCACGAGTTACTCGCTGGCAATATTGCCAACCTGAGCACGCCCGATTACCGCAGTCGCGACCTCGACGTTGACGAATTTCAGACCGCACTGGCCCGCTCCATTCGAGATCCTGAACCCTCGAACCGGGCGATCGAAAACACCAGCCCCGTGATGCCGGATTGGTCAGGCGTCCTTCCCGGGATGTTAGGCCATCCGATCCTATCGGCCGAAGCCGCAGCAGCATCGGGTGTCGGCTCGCAAGCCAAAGACCCACAAATACAACACATCGGCCCGACCGAAGCGGTCACGCGAGATGACCGTTGGAGTGGACCGCGATCGGCCATGGAGTCGATCGTCTACCACGACGGCAGCGACGTGTCACTCGAAGAACAAGTCAACAAAATCTCGAAGAACAAACACCTTCACAATCTCGCCATCTCAACGATGCGAAACCAATTCGACCTCCTCCGCGCCGCCATCACTGAAAGGGCATAAGCATGATGAGTTCTCTTGACATCAGCACCTCGGCTCTCGTTGCCCAGCGGACACGTCTTAACGCGATCTCGGGCAACATCGCCAACATTTCGTCGCTGGTCGACGAAAACGGCAACCCGAGTCCCTACAAAGCCCGGCAGGTCGTCTTTCAAACCGATGAATCAACCGGCAGTGGCGAAGCCGCGGGCGTGAAAGTCTCGGAAGTCATGATCGATCAATCCGAACCACTCTATCGCTATCAGCCCGACCATCCGCTCGCGATCAAAGAAGGCGAATGGGAAGGTTACGTCGCGTACCCCAACATCGACCTCACCACTCAAATGGTCGACGCGATGGAAACCACGCGTGCGTACGAGGCGAACATTGGTGTCATCGAAATCAGTAAGGACATGAGCCGCCAACGCCTTGCGATTTTGGCGTAATTGAATGTCTGGTCCGATGCGATTACCGCCGATTGCGCCCCCGCCGCTGCCCTCCTATGCGCAGCCGCGACCGGGCACGATGCCGGGCTCATCCCAGACCGCCAACTCACCGGGTTTCTCGCTCAACCTTTCTCCCGCCAATCTCTCCCCCGACGCCGCAACGAACACGGCATCGTCCGGCGGCGGTTTGACGGGTGCCTTGATGGACCAGGTCAAAGGGGTGAACTCGATGCAGACCGGCGCCGATTCGATGATGAACTCATTGCTGACCGGCGGCGACGTGAACGAAGCCGAAGTGCTGACGGCCGTGCAAAAAGCCGACTTGGCATTCCGAATGTTGATGCAAATTCGTAATAAGTTGATGGACGCCTACCGCGAAGTCCAACAGATTCAAATCTAAGCCCCCATGCTCCAAAACCTTCTCGACCAATTCCGCAACGTCTTCCTGGCCATGCCGGTACCCTCGCGAGTCATCGCGGGGCTACTCGTCACGGTCATCGTGATCGCGCTCGGTTTCTTGGTTCGCGGAAACAGCTCTCCGCAAACCGAGTTCCTCCTCGGCGGCAAATTGCTCGATGAGAAGGACCTCGATGCCGCCGAGATGGCGTTCGGTAGCGCGGGCCTGACCGGATGGAAACGTGAAGGCCGCCGGATGGAAATCCCCTCGGCCCAACGCAGCGAATTTCTCGCCGCCTTGAACGCGTCGGCCGCCCTTCCGATGTCCCTGCGATCACACATCCAGGCAGCGATCGACTCATCGACTCCGTTCGAATCTAGCGAACAACGACTCGCGCGTGTGGGCCACGCGAAAGAACGCGACCTCAGCGACAACATCACCAAATTTTCCGACATCCGTTCGGCCAGTGTCACGTATGACCTCGGCGAACGCATGGGGCTTTCTCGCGGCCGGAAACAATCCGCGAGTGTCGTCGTGCAACCCGAAGGGCTCGACCCGTTGCCGCGTGCCCGAATTCAAATGATCAAAGAAATGATCCGCGCGTCCTTCGCAGGCATGTCTATCGATGACGTTCAGGTCACCGATACGAACGCCTCGGCGATGCCCGGTGACTCCGAAAACGACGACCCTCTATCGAAAAAACGTCGCGAGGAAGAGTCGTACTACGAACAAAAAATTCGCTCGCAACTCGCCGGTTACGGACAAATTCACGTCAAGACGTTTGCCGACATCGATCCCACGATGGGCATCGAAAAAGCCAGCCTCAAATTCGACGCTCAACCCACAACGTTATCGGAAACACGTCGCAAATTCGAAAACGAGTCGTCACGTCCGATGCCCGGCGGCGTGCCCGGAACCCAAGCCAACGCATTAAGCAATCGCCCGGTCAAAATCGACGCGACGACGCAAACGACTAAAACCAAAGAAGACCAAACGTCGAGCAACCGCGTCGCGGGTCAAGAATACGAGACGACCCGCACGGCGGCTCTCACGGTAAAACGCATTCGCGTGTCGATCGGTTTGCCGATGAGCTATTACCGCCAAGTCCACGTGCATAATTTCTTGCAAGACAATCCTGAAAAAACCGCCGATGACGTCGAAGCGTTGGGCGACGACGCACTGCAAAAACTGCGTGACTCAACGAAACTAGCGATTCAGTCGGCCGTCACTCCGTTGTTGCCCGAAGTCTCAGCGGGCGAAGACCGTTTTCCACTCGTCGAAGTATGGGATTACCCCGACCTGCCCGAGCGCACTGTCGCGTCATCAGGAACAGGTCAAGCCGCACTAACGTGGCTGGCCGATTCTTGGCAGTCGATCGCGATGCTGTTGCTGGCCGTGACGGCGTTGCTGGTCGCTCGCGGTGCCATGAAGTCGCTCGGCGGTGATTCCGATCCGGCTGGGTTCTCCGAAGGCTTCGGTCTCGAATTGCCCGCTCCCCCGGCTCCGGTTGAGGAAGCCGAGGGCAAGCACGACCAGATGGAAATCACCGGCGGATCACTCAAGTCCGAATTGGTGGATCTCGTCGAAGACAACCCCGAAGTCGCCGCCAACGTGATCCGCAGTTGGGTCGGAGACGCGGCCTAACGCCACCGCCTCATCCGCGACCAGGCGTGGCCCACACAACCATCGCCGGCGATACTCGGTGCGACTACTCAGTGGCTCTACTCAGTGGCGTTGTTCTTCCATTGTTTGGCGACGATCAATCTCGCACCGCGGCCGAACGTGACGTAGGACCATGCCCAGGACAGGAAGACAAAGAATCGGTTCCGGAATCCGTTGAGGTAGAGGATGTGAATCAGTAACCATCCCAACCAAGCGAGCGTGCCTTTGAGACGCAACCGACCGCTCTGCATGACCGCCCGCCGGCGTCCGATCGTCGCGACCTGCCCCTTATCCAGGTAATGAAAAGGACGACGAGTTTTCATCGACGTCTTGCCCGCTACTTCGGATCGGATCAGTTTGCCGACATAGTGCCCTTGTTGAATCGCTACCGGCGCGAGACCGGGCAAGGGGTTCCCCTCTTTGTCTTTCGCCGCCGCGAGGTCGCCGATCACAAACACCTCGGGATGCCCGGCGATCGAGAGGTCCTCGCCCACCTGCACCCGTCCCGCCCGGTCCGTTTCCACGCCGAGCGTCTTGCCGATCGGATTGGCCTTCACCCCGGCCGCCCAAATAACGGTACGGGCATGGATGAAGTCATCACCAACCTGCACCCCTTCGGCGTTGATGTCCGTGACGCGGTCACCCAATCGAACTTCGACACCGAGATCTTCCAACGCCGCTTTGCTGTATTGCGAAAGCGCATCAGGAAACTGTTTCAATATCCGATCACCGCTCTGGACCAGGATCACCTTCGCGTGAGTCGCGTCGATCGTCTTAAAATCGCGTTTGAGCGTATTGCGAGCCATCTCCGCGATCGCCCCCGCCAACTCAACCCCCGTCGGGCCGCCACCGACCAACACAAACGTCATGCACTTGGTCTGCTCCTCGAGATCGTCGGTCCGCTCGGCCGACTCGAACGCCATCAAAACACGACGTCGTATCTCTGTCGCCTGAGGGATCGTTTTCAAACCCGGTGCGTAGTCTTCCCACTCGTCACGGCCGAAGTAGTCATGCGTCGCGCCACAGGCCACGACGAGATAATCGTACGCCAACTCGCCGACCTCGGTGATAAGCACGCGTCGATCCACATCCACTCGATCGACCGTGCCCAAAAGAGTCGAGATATTGTCGTATCGATTGAGCATCGACCGAATCGGCGAGGCGATGTCCGATGGATCTAAACCCGCCATCGCCACCTGATACAGCAGCGGCTGAAACAAATGATGGTTGCGTCGATCAATGATCGTCACCGAACAATCCGGTGCGTTGCCGAGTTTCTTCGCCGCATTGATACCGGCAAAGCCACCACCAATGATCAAGACTTTCTTCACAGCCATCTGTGTTTTCCAAAAATTGATTGGACAAAATGGACTCGGACGAAACCGATCCCTTGTGAACACCTATCGCCAACCGGGCATGCCGACGGCGTTAATTGCAAACACCATCGGCGGGAACTCCGCGAGCGAAAACTCCAATCCTAAGTTATCTCCGGTGCAGACTCTGGTTTCGCTTCGGCCGCCGACGGCATTTCGGTGTCTCGCATCGTCAATTCATAATGGCGATACGCCAACCAGAACACGAGTCCGTTGAGCAAGTGCCACATGCCGTGCAAAGTGAGGATGTGGTTATTCGGGTTGCAAACGATGTGTAGAAAATCGAGCCACCAAAATCCCCAGGCGATCAAGAATGTCGCGACCATCGCGTAAGCCCACGGGGTCAGCTTTTGATCGTACAAACCACGGATCACAACGACGACCACGATCGCCCCAAACATCGGGCTCGCAAACGCGGTCGAGATCGACGACAGCACCGTGAGAATTAACGTGCCGAGAACGACCAACCCCATCAACACGGAACTGCCGGGATGATTCGGTCGGGCACGCTGTTGTTGCAAGGCCGCAATCGAGAGGATGAACATGAACATCCCGCTCAAATCGAGCGTTTCGCCCAAGATCGTGTTGCTGGCGTGAAAATACCCGGATGCGATTCCGGTCCACAACGAGGCGCCGCCGAGCAACCTCGCCAACGGGCGTTTCGCATGCAGCAGGATCACGATGCCCGCGATGATTGGACCGATGTTCGTCCATGTGTCCGCGGGATGCGCGATCGCTCCGTCGAGCGTTGCCTCGCAAAACTGCATTCGCGCGGGTTCGAAAAGCCAATTCATATACAGTCAACTGTCGGAGCGAAGGAGAAGCGAAAATGCTCGATACGAGGAATGAGAATACTCTCTCAACCTTTTCCGCGTAAGGATTCCAATCGCTTCGCCGCCTCAATCTTCATTCGCTCCGGCAATCCGAAAAACACGCCATCGTGTCTCACGACATGCAGTCAAAACGTGGACACGTGCGATGCCAAACCGAGAGACCTCTGACTACGCCGCTCGACTTCACGTTCGCCACCGGATCGTGTCGGAGAATCTCCCCCAAGAACAAAATACTCGGCACCCGGGATGACGATGACTCGCGAGTGCGGGCGTTTCCGCGCTCGAGAGTGTTGCTTCGGACAAGAGCATTTCAAATGATGACGTGCCCAGTCACAGTCGCTGGATTTGCCAGAAATCGGACCTCCGAAGTATGGCGAGATCTCTTTGGATAGTGACCTAGGAAGCAACGACTTCGGCATCGGCCTCTTGCTCGACGCTGCGAGCACGTCGACGACGTTTCTTCGGTTTGGTGATGCCCCATTCCTTCGTCAACATTTCAAACACCTCGGGCGTTTCGTATCGAACGATGTTCTTGCCCTCAGGCATTGGGCCGATCAGACCACGAAAGATCGGCATGCCGCGAAGTGCCAAATCCGTGCTGCAATCGTCGATGCCGATTTGCTCGTGACTGTCTAGCAATGGGTTGATCGAGGGATAATCGCGAATCTGCAACGATCCATCACCACCTCGGGCGACGACGCGGTACGTGTCTTTTTTCGACATATTGAAAACTCTTGGATTGAGGGCATTGGGAGGTGCTCCTGTATCATCGACACCACAACGATGAGTTCATCAGCGACACGTCTCGCCGCGGCACAACCGTGTTCGCGTGCCGAAAACCGAACAGCCGATCGAACCGTCAGAACCGCGCAAACGTGACCGCCTCAACGTTGACAGGTTGCTAGAAAACAACGGGTGGCCGTGCCCGCTCGTCTCTATTCTCGTTTTCTTATTCACCCGCGACACGTTGGTTTCCCATGGCTTTTTATCTCATTGTCGGCGCCGCCGGCGGAATCGGTTCGTGTCTGTGTCGTCGGCTCGTCGCGGATGACCATCGGGTAATGATGCTCGGACGTGACGAATCCAAACTCGCCGCTCTCGCCGATGAATTGAAACAACCCTTTGCGGTTTGCGACGCATCGGATTGGGACCGTCTCGCGGAGGTCACCGATCAAGCGATCGAAGAATTCGGCACGCTCGACGGTGCGGTCAATCTCGCCGGATCGATCCTGCTCAAACCTGCTCACCTGACGAGCAAATCGGACTTGCAAAATGTCATCGAACAGAACCTCGTCACCGCCTTCGGACTGATCCGCTCGGTTGCCCCAAAACTAAAAAAAGCCGGCGGCGGTTCGATCGTCTTGATGTCCAGCGGCGGGGCCGCGATCGGTTTGACCAGCCACGAAGCCATCGCAGCCGCGAAGGCGGGTGTGGCGGCGATGGCACGTGCGGCCGCGGCGACCTATGCCGCCGGTGGTGTCCGCATCAACACCGTCGCCCCCGGTTTGGTCAAAACCGAATTGACGGGCCGCGTTTGGCAGAACGAACGCTCCGCCGAAGCCAGCCGCGCGATGCATCCACTCGGTCGCCTCGGGGAACCGGCGGATATCGCATCGCTGATCGCGTGGTTGCTGTCACCCGAACAAACCTGGATCACCGGCCAGGACATCGCCGTCGATGGCGGGCTGAGCAGCATCAAATCGGCCACGCGTTGAACGATCGAGCGGACGAGAACCGGTCCGCCGTCTACGAATTCTCACTGCAGATTTCAACCGCAGTTGTGTCCGAGTGGACCGCAACGCCAAGCTCAAAAAACGAGTGAGAGCCTCCGATTCGATCCCCCAGGGTTCGCGTCGATGATGGATCGCACGTCGGGACCGCTGGCGAACATCGGGACAGGGGATAGTTTCGCCGCGTCAATTCATGTTCAATTGCGGCAAAATACGTCACCACTCGATTCTTTCTGAGAGATCCTGACCTGTGTCCCCATCCATCGACGGTATGTCTGGCCCACTCCCCTCGGGCCGTATCGCGGTCGTCGTCAGCCGCTACAACCCTGCCATTTGCGACTCGATGTTGAACGCAGCGGTCGAATCGTTGACCAACGCCGGCATCGCCCCCGAACGTCATTGGATCATCCGCGTTCCGGGTGCGTGGGAATTGTGTTGGGCCGTCGAGCAGACCTTTCAACACGCGGATGTGGTCGGCGCGATTGCGTTGGGTTGCGTGATCCGGGGTGAAACCACTCACGACGAACACATCAACCGCGCCGTCAGCGACTCGCTCATGAGCCAATCGGTGACAAGTGGTCGGCCAATCGGATTCGGACTCCTGACGTGCAACACGCTCGAACAAGCGATCCAGCGGAGCGGCGGTAGCGTCGGCAACAAAGGACATGAGGCCGCCGACGCGGTTCTCGAAATGCTGCGTCTCGCTCCCAAACTCCGCTAAATCAGGTGAATCGACGTGGAACAATCCTTTCTCGCATATCTTCGCGGTCGAACCCGCAGTTTGCCCTCCGTCGCCGTCGGCATCGGTGACGACGCCGCCGTGCTCGACCTTCCCGGCTCCGCTGCCGCTCTCGACCAATCCAAACCCCGCGATTCCTCATCGGACGAATCCGCCTCCGAAACACCCGCGTCGCCTTCTTTGCAACAAGTCGCCTGCACCGATCAGATTATCGACGGAGTGGATTTCTGCAGCGACTCACAACCGCTCGCATCGATCGGCTACAAATCGATCGCCATCAATTTGAGCGACATCGCCGCCATGGGTGCCACGCCCACGGCCGCTCTCGTTACGCTCGCCTTGCCCGCCCACAACGCCACCGAAATCGCCGGAGAAGTCTACGAGGGCATTCTGGAAGCGTGTGGCCAATATGGCGTCGCGATTGCTGGCGGTGACCTTTCCACCTACGACGGACCGCTTTCAATTAGCGTCACGTTGCTCGGAACCGTCACCGGTCCTTGGCTCCGCAGCGGTGCCCAAGAAGGCGACGTGATCTTCGTCACCGGGTCGCTCGGTGGCAGCCTCGCGGGGCGACATCTCCGGCCCGTCCCGCGCATCGAACTGGCAATCCGATTGCGTCAGTATGCGACCGTCAATGCAGCGATCGACATCAGTGACGGGTTCAGTTTGGACCTCGACCGGATGCTCGCGTCCAGCCGTGTCGGCGCGGAACTCGATATCGAACAGATCCCGATTTCTGACGCCGCTCACACGATGTCAAAGGACAGCGGACGCTCACCGTTGGAACACGCCTGGAGCGACGGAGAAGACTTCGAATTAATCTTCACGGTCAACGAAACCGACGCCGCGAAGATCGAACAACTCTCCGCCGATGAACTCACAACGACGGTCACCCGCGTCGGCAACGTTGTGGGACGAACCGGACTCTGGAAACGCGTCCCCGGCAGCAAACTCGAACGAGTTTTCCCACAAGGCTACGTGCACGGCGAAACCGATGAGTAAAACCTTCACGTTCGCGATGGGCGAATTCGATGCCGAATTCCCCACGCATTTTCTTTACAACAAGAACCACATGTGGGCGCTGCCATCGGTTGCACCCGGCCAAGAGATTTCCGGCGATGCCTCTCAGAGCTCAGCCGAAACAAAGCTGCGGTTTCGATTCGGATTGACCGCCTATGCCGTTCGGCTGTTGCAAGACGTGTACTTTCTCGAATGGATCGTCGAACCGCCAGCCACTCTCACGTCTCGCATGACGATCGGTTCGATCGAAAGTAAGAAAGCAGAAAGTGATCTGTTTTCCCCCATCGCCGGCACACTCACCGCGATCAATGACAACGTCCTGCAAGACCCCTCCCTGATCAATGCGGATCCATACGGCGCCGGGTGGATGATCGAAATCGAAACCACGCCCGAAGAAGCCTCCGAATTAATGTCTTCGGAACAATACGCCGAACACCTGATCGAAGCCTGGCAAGTCGCCCAACGAACGATTAAAGGTCAGGCCAACACGTAACCCACCGCCGACTGCCACGCCGCTTGCTTTACACAACCGCGGGCTCGGTTGCCTCGACGTGGTAGACCTTGCGATCGGCATCGTAGCGTAGGAGTCGTACGGGTGTTCCTTTTGAAATCGGTTCGCCGGTGGTGCGGATGTCGATCAGGAGTGGCGCCGCGTTGGTGGCGTAGCGGGCGCGGCCGAAGGTATCGTCGACCGAACTGGTCTCCACAATTGCAACGCCACCGACCAACGAGTGGGCATGATAGTGAGTTGGCGGTACGAGAAGTCGGTGCAGAGGGGTGGTCATGAACCGAGTCAGCACGACCGCGATGACCCCATTGCGAACCGTCAGCATCAGGCTCGCGAGGAAGGTGGCGGGATATCGCCGAACATCGAATTCGAACCACAACACGTAACTGAGCACCCAGAAGAACAAACTGAACACCGTTAGCCAAACCATCAGCGGCACACGATCCAAGTGGACCGCCTTCATGGTCGCCGCCGCGAAACCGCCCATCGCGTCCGCGCCAGCGTGATGCCCGTCAGCGTCGGCGCCCGTGTCTAACCCGGCATCGGCGTCCACTCCTGCATCGACGCCGGGATCGAGTCCGGTGTCGACATCCAACCCGGTATCGACGTCTAAATCAGGACCGTCGATTCCAAAGTCGAACGAGAACACTCCCAACAAGGAGATGATCACCAACGATAAGACGATCGCGGCCAAAATGCTGGCCGGCCAAACCGGACCGACAAACAAATGCTCGACCAGCGATTGCGACCAAGAGACGCCGTCGGACAACAACATGATGGACACCGAACCGATTCCCTAGAAAAGAGAGATGCGAAGGGAACTCACCCAACGGGCGAGTATAAAGCATTGGCCGAAACCAACGGCGTTCCGGGCGCAAATAGCAACGCCGAGTCGCTCGGTTTTTAGATCCGACCGCAGAGCCCTCCATGCCCGCTATCCCGAACATCCGGTAAAGAGCGAACGCATCAGCGTAGTTTCATCAAGGAATTTCGACAAACAATTGCGGTTGATTCCCTGCGAAGCGTCGATTTACAAGGAAGACTTCCGTGACGGTCGAAATCCGTCGTCGGTCAATGCGGCCACCCGGCGGCTCACCCCCTCTCAAGCACCCCATAACGCTCTCACCCTTGCGTGGTAGGCACGAAAATGAATCGCTTTCCTTTGAACAGGTTCGTCTCTAACCGCGGCCGTAGTGTCGGCTGCGTCTTAGCCATTTTTTCGATTGCCGCCCTCGGCATGCCCGCAACTGCACGTGCACAAAACAACACCCAGCGTGGAGCCACCCTGGGCGGAATCACCGGGGCGATCGCCGGCGCGATTATCGGCGACAATAACGACGAAGCCGGAGCGGGTGCCGCAATCGGGGGCGCCATCGGTGTCGTCGCCGGCGGACTGCTCGGCAACGCCAAAGACAAAGACATGGCGTATCAATACCAATACTATCGCTCGCAACCGTATCCGACACAGCAAGTCGCACCGACGAACGTCTACGCTCAACCGGTCCCCACCGGCGCGGTCAGTTTCACCGATGTGATCGCGATGAGCCGCAGCGGCGTGGGCGAAAGCTTGATCCTGAACCAAATCGCGACTCGCGGCGTTCAGCGCCGGCCCGTCGTTTCTGACATCATCTCATTGCACCAACAAGGTGTCAGCGAGACCGTCATCTCCGCGATGCAGCAGGCCCCCATTGGCAATGACACGATCGTGACACGGCCGCCAACCACCATCGTCGAAACTCCGGTTTACGTCACGCCACGGCCCTATCCGGTGCCCGTTTACAACCATCATCGCCACCACGGCCCGACTTACCGAGCCCGCCCAAACTTCCATATCCATTACGGACATTGAGAATCGAGCCATGCCGCGTTTGCGGCCAATGGCGATGTTCACGCCGCCATCTGAGTTTCCCCGGACGAAACCCAAACCGGTGGCCGGGCGTACAGA
The DNA here is from genome assembly GCF_014192335.1 of Aporhodopirellula rubra. Taxonomy (GTDB): domain Bacteria; phylum Planctomycetota; class Planctomycetia; order Pirellulales; family Pirellulaceae; genus Rhodopirellula; species Rhodopirellula rubra. The sequence continues at coordinate 150,778 of NZ_JACHXU010000006.1, forward strand.
AGCTTCTCGCTAAAAGCTCGTTTTTCCTCTTCGATCGGGCTTTACCTGGATTCACCTTCGGCGATACGCTATGCCGTGAAACCCGTTTTTTCGGGTGATCGGCTGCGGCGCTGACTCATGACGAGAGTGGCCGTGTCGGTCGGAATCGCAGAGATTGTCCCTGCGGTCCCAAGTCAACCAACACAGCAAAGGATTGTGCCATGAGTGGCGCTGTGATGCTTTTGATGGCCGTATCGATCGGGATCACCTACGGGTGGACTCCGGATGGCGGCAACGGTGTAAAGTACATCATTCAAATCCCGCCGGATAAGGTTGACCAAGTCGTCCGTAGCGGAGAAATCTCCAGCCAGATTCCCGCTGAGATCCGCTCGCACGTCAGCGAAGTCGTCATTCGCATCGGCCAAGGCAGCGTTCCCCGGATCACCCCGAACTTTTTATCGCGATCCGCTCCTGCGCGTGCACAAGACGCCGCGAGTCCGGCCGAAACATCCGCTTATGCGGCTGCTGACCGCACTCCTGTACCGATCCCCGCGATGGGCGATCCGTCCGTTCCTAGACCGATTCCGGGCTACGGTTCGGTGTCCACCGCCGTCATGAAACCGTCGCCGCAAGGCGGTGGTATGAACCTGCCCGGCGGATTCGGAATGACGCCGGCGACTGGGACCAACGCAGCCGGACCGAGTACGAACTTCGGCCAAGTCGCCCGTGATACCGCCAACAACATGGCTACCCAGTTCCAAGGCGCGGTACAAGGCGCCGTCGATAACAGCCGCACTCAAGTCGAACAGACCTTCAACACCGCTGCGGATCGTTTAGGCGAAAACGCCTCCGCCCAAATGCAGGCAACGACCAACAACCTGCGTGATTCGGCCAGCCAACTTTTCAACACCAACACGCGAACCGGATCCAGCGATCCCGATGATCCGCGGGCGCGGCTGTCGCAGAACAACTACGCGGCGAACGGCTCGACCAATCGGCCGTCGACCGACACGTACAACCGCAACACCGACACCCGTTCGGGCTACCCGAGCACATCGAGCAACGAGACCGCCGCGACGCCTCCTCCATTCGCAACATCGCGTGCCGGGATGCCGTCCACTTCACCAACATCGACCGCCTCACGCTCGGGAAAAACCTCGACCAGCTCAGACGACTGGTACGACCCACGTAACGGTTCTCGACGACGCCCATCAACGGATCCCGTTGACTCCACAAACGATCCAATCAGTGGCGGCGGACTCGCCGGTGGCAACTTTGGTCGCCTGCCTGCCGGTCTCCAGCCTGACACGACACCGCGAAGCACTCGTTCATCGGACACATCCGCTCGGACGCAGTACACCAACGCGACGTATGCCGACACTACTCAGCGGACCGCCAGCACGACATCGAATGTCGACTACGATCCCAATCTAACTCCCGCTCAAGCCGCACAACTGCCCAAGAACGGCTACAGTTTTGACGCGGAAAACTATCCCGTCGATCGGCAAGGCTATCGTCTCGACCAGTACGGACGACGCGTCGATCGCCAGGGCCGTTTGTTGACTGCCGTCGACACCATGGGCGGACAAAATGCCGGAACCTCAAACAGCAATAACCAATCGGCCCCGAACAACTACGGGCAACCACGCAATCCAACGAACACGGGCCTCTACGCCAACGATCCGAATCGATCCACGAACATCGCAACAGCCGGACCGCCCAACCTGAACAGCGCGTCGAACCAGGGAAACAACTACCCGACGAATACCAATTTCCAAAACAATTCGCCGCAACTCGTTCAACCGCCGCTGGCCCCGAACAATGGCAACTACGCGGGCGGCAATTATCCGAACACGGCTTCACAATACGCAAACACTCAATATCCAACGTCACAGTACCCAACCTCCCCCTATCCAGGGACGTCGCAGTACGGATCGAACAATCCGCAATCCGGTTTGAGCCCCACGCTCTCTCCCGGAATGCCTGGTTACCCCCAGTATCCTGACCCACGTTTGGCCAGCCTGACCGGCAACACATCCAACTCAGGCGGACCGAATATGCCCTCGTCAGGAAACGGTTCATCGGTCGACGAAGACAGTCGCCCCTCGCCATCAGATCGCGATTCACGTTCGGATCGTTTTGCAACGTCCAACTCCGCGCTTGCCAACGGACCGTCCGACTCCGCCTACACGCCTGAACAAGTTGCCGCTCAACCGATCTTCAATGCCCTGTTGCTGCTGTCGATCGTTGCGAACGTTTACCTTCTGTTCTGGCTGAAAAACCTGCGGTTGCAATTCCGAGATATGGTCGCCACGAAGCGAGCGAACAAAGCGAGCAACTCACTCGCGGCGAGTGTTTAGCGAAGTGTGACCAAGTGAGGTCGTTCCACGCGACCAAACCCCTCAGCCCTCCGGTGCAACGCACGGCACCTGCCGACCTCCCCCCAAGCAACATTCACCGCATTGCCTGATGAGCAATCGGCATCGCTCAATGAGGTGGCATATCAAAATGCTTGGCCACGTTTGCGAATGCCGTAATCTGTTCTTCCTGCCAAGCGGTGTCCTTCTCGAGTTCGCCCGCCATCAATCGAGCGACTTCGGGCGAGATTTCTAACGCGGCCCTGCGATTCAGAAATAACGCACGAGTTCGACGGGCGAGAACATCGTCGACCATCCGTGCCATCTCGGACCGGACCGCCCAAACGACCTCCGCCGCGCGAATCGGCAAGTCGGGGTGCAACCGCCGACCGAGGTCGGGCGTCTCCTCAACGAGCCGATTGATTTTCGTCTCATCAGTGCCGTAGACCGACGCGTCTTTGGAATCCGTCGCACCGTGCAGTTTCAATTGTTCGGTTGACCGACCATTGGACCGCAAATCAGCCAACTCGATTGCCCGATCGATGCAGTCCTCGGCCATCTTTCGTACCGTCGTCCATTTACCACCGGTGATCGTGATCAGTCCGTTCTTCGAGACCAGAATCGTGTGATCACGCGACAACGACTTCGTCTCGCCGCTCGACCCCGATGGTGGGCTGACCAGCGGACGGATCCCAACGAAAACACTCAAACAGTCTTCACGACGTGGCGCCTTCGTCAAATAGTCGGCTGCCGTGGCTAACAGGAATTCGATCTCTTCGTTCTGAGCCATCGGTTCCAATTCTGCGTGATCAATCGGCGTGTCCGTTGTTCCGACCACGACGTGATCGTGCCAGGGAATCAAAAACAGCACTCGGCCATCGGAAGTTTTCGGAACAATCACCGCGGTATCACCCGGCAAAAACTCACGCGGCAACACGAGATGGACGCCTTGGCTCGGCGCAATGATTTGCGGGGCCGACTCGTCATCCATCCTCCGAACCGCGTCACAAAATGGGCCGGTCGCGTTGATTACGCTCTTTGCCGGCACGCTGAACGTCCGCCCGGTTTCTTGATCAACAACGTCGACACCGGTCACACGATGCTCGCCATCGTTGCGCAGTCCCGTGACGCGGCAGTAGTTTAACAATGAGGCACCATGATCGGCCGCCGACATGGCCATGTGGATCAACAACCGTGTGTCATCAAACTGCCCGTCGTAATAGACCACACCGCCCCAACGGAGACGTTCGGGACGAACCGTTGAAACGATTTGTTGGGCCGCCGACGCATTCTCGCCGCGCGCTCTCGCGAAGTGGCTACGTCCGGCGAGAAAGTCATAAAGAAAGAAACCCGTTCGCATCATGAACCGTTGCCACAGCGTTTCGCAAGGCACGATAAAGGGCAGCGGATGAACCAAATGGGGCGCATTGATCTGCAGCCGAGAACGCTCGCGGAGTGAATCCCGCACCAATGCGATGTTGCCTTGTTGCAGATACCGCACGCCGCCGTGAATCAGTTTGGTGCTGCGGCTCGACGTGCCTTTGCCGAAGTCGGATTGCTCCAACAACAACGTCGACAAACCTCGCACCGACGCGTCGAGCGCGAGACCGGCACCCGTCGCTCCGCCACCGATAATCACCACATCAAACGGTTCCCGGTGTTCAGACAGTCGACGAAGGATTGATTCACGATTCATGTTGTTGCCATCCCATACTGCGTTGAACTGCTTGATGCCAACGCCCGCGACGCTGGGCCACGTCGGCCTCCGACATGGCGGGTTCGAAGACCCGTTCGCTCTGCCAAATCGATTCCACTTCGTCGATGTCCGCCCAGAATCCGACCGCGAGACCGGCCAGGAACGCTGCGCCGATCGCAGTGGTTTCCACCACACGTGGACGCACCACCGGCACCTGTAAGATGTCAGCTTGAAACTGCATCAACAAATCATTAACGCTCGCCCCGCCGTCCACCCGCAATTCCTTCACGGGACTTCCCGCGTCGGCCCCCATCGCGTCGAGCACATCGGCAACTTGAAACGCGATGCCTTCCAACGTCGCGCGAGCGATGTGCGCGGCCGTGGTTCCGCCGGAAATACCGACAATCACACCGCGTGCGTACGGATCCCAGTGAGGAGCACCGAGCCCGGCGAACGCCGGCACCAAATAACAATCCCCTGTATCAGGAACCGATGCAGCGAGCGACGTCACATCGCCCGACGATTTAATCACGCCCAACCCGTCACGCAGCCACTGCACCGCCGAACCGGCCGTAAAGATACTGCCTTCGAGTGCAAAATGAGGTTCCGACTGCCCACTGCACGCGATCGTCGTCAACAGCTTGCTCTTCGATGCAACCGGTTCTTCGCCCACATTCATCAAGACAAAACAACCGGTTCCGTATGTATTTTTCGCCATCGCAGGCGTCGTGCAGTTCTGCCCGAACAATGCAGCGTGTTGATCGCCCGCGCACCCGGCTAACGGTATCGGATGTCCTAAAAAGTCAGAGGAACAATCACCATGGACAAAACTCGATGGACACACCTCCGGCAACACGCTCTCAGGCACATCGAGCAATTCCAACAACTCATCATCCCAAGCGAGAGTTTCTAGATTGAACATCATCGTGCGTGAGGCGTTGCTGGAATCCGTGACATGCAATCGCCCCTCACTCAGATTCCACAACAACCAACTATCGATCGTCCCAAACGCCAAATCACCACGATCCGCACGCTGTCTTGCATCCGGAATCTGGTCCAACAACCATCGCAATTTGGTACCACTGAAGTACGCATCAATCACCAAACCGGTCTTCTTTGCAATGACGCCGGCATGCCCATCACGCTGTAGATGATCGCAAAATTCAGCCGTGCGTCGATCTTGCCAAACGATCGCATTGTGCAAGGGGAGGCCAGTTTGGCGGTCCCACACGACCGTTGTTTCGCGTTGATTGGTAATCCCGATCGCCGCGATTTCCTTCGCATCGATTTGGTTGTCGCTCAATACCCGCCGAGCTACCTCACGCTGCGACTGCCAAATTTCGACCGCATCGTGCTCCACCCATCCCGAACGTGGATAGATTTGCGTGTGTTCCTTCGCGGCGACTCCTGCAATCTGACCGGTGCGATCAAACAGAATCGCCCGACTGCTGGTGGTCCCTTGGTCGAGTGCCAAAATGTATTTCATGAATCCTTCTCCGTCTGAGACCTTAGATAGCGGACAACCGTATCGGGTTGATCAGCAAACAACCCATCGACCTTCGCGATCTGAAAACACGCATCTAGAAACGCATCACTCGAAGAAACACATGAGGGCAACGCGTCGGCACGGAATGTCCACGGATGAACGAGCAACTCGAACGAGTGCGCCGCCTCGGTCAATCCACTCGCTGCAATCTTCGGTTCCCGCGAATCGCCCGACGCCTGCAAAACATCGTCTAACGAGGGTCCAATCCCCTCAACCATTTTCGCGATTTCACCCAACCCTTCCTGTGACTTCAGCCAATCGTAGTTGGTCTCGGATTCCTTATCGTGTCCCTGATCAATCAACTGAATCAACCGCCCCTTGTAACCATACCGATTACGTATGGAGCTGATTTCGGGAAAGTCAAAACACTGGATGTAACACTTGTCGTGCCGTTTCGCATAACCGAATTCGGCGAGCACGCCGAGCACCACGGGAGTCAATTCCATACCCTGTTCACGATGCCATGCCGGTCGTTTGATCTCAGGGTAGATCCCAACGTCGCGTCCGGTTGTTCGGTTAAGGTTTTGAATAAAACGAATCTCTTCGGCGAGCGTTGAGATCCGAAAATCGCCCTCGCCACCGGGATAGCGATTCGGAAAAATGGGTCGACCGGTCACGCGATCAAAACGTTCATAGACGTTAAGCGATTTGAGTTCCTGGACCGTGAAATCAATCACGTAATACCGACCGTCGCTCCGCCTTCGATGCGAGAAAACCTTCGCCACGTTAGTGACGGTGTCCAATTGAACGTCGTGCAACACAACCGGCACGCCGTCTTTGCTTAACACAACGTCTTGCTCGATGAAATCCGCCCCCATGGCGTGTGCGATCCCTTTGGCGATCAGCGTATGTTCGGGAACATAACCGCTGGCACCACGGTGCGCGATCACAATCGGTTCTTTCACGTCGGCCATTTCCAGTTAGTCGCTGCCACGTGTTGGCAATCCCAATGCAACGGGGCGTGCACGTGGCAAATCCAAGGCAATGAGATGTAAAGCGTCGCCTCCATTGGAACCGATCGGCGAGACCGCTGCAGTGATTGCGAGAGAAATGCGGCCAGCAATTCAATGGATGACGTGCCCGCTCGTGCGCGGCGGCAACTTCTGACTGCGTTTCACGCTATGCTGCCAATGCGAACCGGAAATTTCATTCCCGGTATTATGCGGCGCTGATTTGGCCGTCTTCGCTGACGTCTTCGAACCGAATCGAGACTTGCTTGCTAACGCCGGACTCTTGCATGGTGACACCGTAGAGCGTCGTCGCGGCGGTCATCGTCTTTTTACTGTGTGTCACAACGACGAACTTGGAGTGATCCAAGAACTCGCTGAGCACAGTAACAAAGCGGCCGATATTCGCTTCATCGAACGGCGCGTCCACTTCGTCGAGCACGCAGAACGGGCTAGGGCGATATTGGAAGATCGACATCAACAGGGCCACCGCCGTCAACGCCTTCTCACCACCGGACAACAACGAGTTACTGAAACTCGGTTTACCCGGAGGCGTGGCGACGATCTCCACACCGGCTTCGAGTGGATCGTCTGCCTCTTCAAGAATCAAGTCAGCATGCCCGCCGCCGAATGACTTGCGATACAGTTTTTGGAAGTTCTGCCGGATCGCTTCGAGGGTGTCTAAGAACAACCGTCGCGAGTCGGAATTGATCCGCGCGATCACGCGTTGGAGTGAATCTTTCGCTGCGGTGAGATCTTGGTATTGACCGTGCAACTCGTCGTACCGAACCTGCAACTCGTTGAGTTCCTCAAGTGCTTCCATGTTGACCGAACCGACGTTCTGAACTTGCGATCGCAATTTCGCGATCTCGTCATCGACGGCACTGCGGTCTTCGATCTCGGCGAGCTCTTCCGGCGGATCATCGCCACGCAGATCGATCTCGTAGTCTTCCTTGATTCGTTCTGCCAACGTGTTTCGCTTCAACTCGGCTGCGTCTCGTGACGCCGTGATGGACGACACCGCTTCGGACGCTGCGGCGACCGCCTTAATCGCGGCTTGTGTTTGCGTTTGAACTTTGCGAGCTTCCGAACGTTGAGCTTCGGCTCGCACCGCAAACGCCCGTAATGCTTCCTCAGCCGCTTCACTTTCGATCATCAACTCGGCCAACCGGTCGTCGGCTTGAACGATCCGGGTTTCGACTTGTGTGAGTCGTTCGCGTGTGTGAGCGATCGCGTCACGGATTTCTTGTTTGGCCGCCTCACGTTGAGTTTGGTCGCGGCGGGCTACTTCGGCGGCCGTGGCGAGCGATTCGACCTGCTGTTCCAAGCGAGCCGATTCGACCGAGACGCTCATCGCTTCGCTCTGAACGGCTTGCAGTCTTTCCGTAGCCAAGGCGAGTTCGGCTTCGATCCCTTGACGTTGTTCTTCGAGCAACGCGATCGAATCCTTTCCGCCGCGAATCGCTTGGTCCAACTCCGCATCTTGCACTTTTGCGTCGGCAAGGATGCGTTCGTGTTCGCCACCCGCGTTGGTCAGTTCGTCGACGGAGGTTTGCCGCGCGGCCAATCGTTCCGCGACGTGATGGCTGCGTGCTTCCGCGGCCGCGTGTGCCGTGATCCAACTGCGTTGAGTTTGTTCGTGCCGTCCGAGTTCAGCAGCGTTCTGATCGATCTCGTCCGTTAAACGAGCGATCTCCTTTTCCGCCTCGGCGATCTGAAACGCATAGTGTTCCATCTCCGTACGGGCTGACTGCAATTCGCTCCGACGGCTGACCAATCCGGTTTCACCACCGGGAGGCCCCACCACGCTCGAGCCGTCGTTGTCGAGCAGATCACCCGATGCGGTAACGAACCGCAGACCCGCACCTGAAAGCTTCCGCAGCCCGAGAGCGGTACCGAGTGAATCGACCAACCACGTGTTGCCGAGTAAGTGACGTACCAGCGGTTGAAGATGGTCGTCGCAGTCCACCATCCGGTCGGCGCGGCCGATCACTCCCGCGAGACCGTCTAACCGAATTCGGTCGCCCGGCCGCCGCGCGGGAAGTTCGTCCAATCGGATGATCCCCACACGGCTAGCGATTTTGATTTCGCCGGCCGCGATGGCGTCGCCGATCGCCGGTCCGCGAACGATCACGTACTGAGTCCTCGGCCCGAGAGCGGCATCGATCAGCGGTGCGACTTGTCGATCGACGTTAAAACACTCCGCGACCAAACCGACCAACTGTTTACGAAGGTCGCCGTCGGGTAGCCGGAGGATTTCACGAACACCACCACTGACCCCTTCTTGTCGTTTTTCCAGTTCGCCGAGCACCTTGGCACGCTCGGAAATTCCTTGCAGGCGAATCTTCAACGATCCGATTTCTTCGCGGCGGCGCTCAAACAGTCGGCGTGTCTCGGATAACTTCGCGTCTGCGATTTCAACGAGTTTCTGTGACGCCGCGATCTCGCTTTCGAGCCTTGCCACTTCCGTCGTCGCGGCTTCGTGCTCACCGCGGGCGGTCAATAAATTCGCTTCGGCGGTTTCTAGGTTTCGCTGGGTTTCCGCAATCGCTCGCGTCGCCTCGATCATTTGCTGAGCGACGCGTTGCCGGTTGGCTTCATGGTCGGCGACACGTCGAACCGCAGCGAGATGGTCACGCTGCGATTCGTCACGCCGATTTTGAATCGCGTTGACTTCTTTCTGCAGACGGTCTCGGTCTTCCGTGATCGTCTGTTTTCGCCGCACGACTTCGGCCGCTTGAGCCTGAGCGATTTCCAAATCGGCAATCGCTTTTTGCAAATCCGCCGTGGCGCTGCCTGCAGCCGTCCGCGTGACGCGCAGTCGTCGGTAGTGACCGGCCAAGGTACGACGTTGTTCGGCGAGTGTGGTTTGGTCTGACTCACGTCGTCCCTGCAACCGTGCGACCTCGCCGGACAATTCCCCGCGAGTTCGTTCTGCGTCGCGAGCCTCTTCGGCGATCGCCTGCAACCGCATGTCGGCGGCTTGGCGTTCTTCCTCGAGCGATTCCCGTAGCGTTTCGCTAGCCTCATGGGAGGCGGTCGCTTCCACCAATTTTTGTTGCGCGGAATCGAGTTCGGTGCATAGCGAGAACCAATCGTTCCACGCCACCACTGTCCGCAGTTCCTTCAATCGATCCGACGCTTGGCGATACCGCTCTGCTTTTCCGGCTTGGCTTTTGAGGGTCTTCAATCGCGTGGCGACTTCGTCGACGATGTCACCGAGACGTGTCAGGTTTTGTTGGACACGTGCGAGTCTCCGCTCGGCCTCGACCTTCTTCGCTTTAAATCGACTGATGCCGGCTGCCTCTTCGAAAATCGCCCGTCGATCTTTCGCATTCGCCTGCAACATGCGATCGACTTTGCCCTGTTCGATCAAACTGTAGGCGTCGATGCCGATCCCTGTTCCGCGAATCAAGGCCTTCACATCCTTCAACCGCACGGCCTGATTGTTGATCAGGTATTCGCCTTCGCCACTGCGATAGACACGGCGGGTGACATGGACCTCCGGCGCGTCGACAGGCAGTTGGCCTTCGGAATTGTCAAAGATGATTGTGGCTTCGGCCGCGCCGGCGGGCCCCCGGGTCTGTGATCCTTTGAAGATCACGTCCGACATGTCTTTCCCGCGAAGACTCTTGGCACTCTGGCTGCCTAAGACCCATTTCATCGCGTCGACGATGTTGGATTTCCCCGATCCGTTGGGACCGACCACCACCGTGATTCCATCGGGAAAATCAAAGCGGGTTCGATCCGCAAAGCTTTTGAATCCGGCCAGCTCGAGTGCTTTGAGCATAGGGGGTTGGGCTGCGGGCCGGACGTGGAATGGGAACAGGAAAACAAAATCGCCCGTCAAACAGACGACGAGCGATAAACCGAATACACGCGTCGTGTCAAAACGAACAACGCGGGGCAGGGCAGGGTGCCCGCTCGACTTACAAGATTAGACAAAACGCCTGGGAAATCCTAGTTGAATCCGTCTCCGAGGCCGGCAAAACGCGTTTGAAAGCAGGCAAAGTGGCGATTTGGGCAGTGTAGGGGCCTCCCCGGACATTTCAGGAGGCTGCATTCAGCATGCCAGAATCGATTCCCCGGACAAAATTCGCCGTTTCCGCCCGCGGCAATTCTCTGGCATTTCCCCGCTCTCTGCCATTTTCCCTCCGGGTCACGAACTAAAAAGCTGGCCCTGCGTCGCCCCCCCTGGCTCTGATTGTGGGGACTTAAAACAGGACTGCGATCACGCAAATCAGCACGATCACCACTCCGGCGATCATCTTGCCGACGACGCCGGTCGTTCTTCCCCAGAACGCCGCACGGCCAATTCGCCAATTCTCTCGCCACGATTTGCCATCCTGCCATTCCGACAACATCGCCCCCGCGGTAGCTCCGATTCCGCCGAACAGCAACGCAGCCAGAACCGGCCCGAGCACCGGGATCGGCAACCCAATGATTCCACCGAGAATCGCCCCAACGACCGACCCTGCGATCGCCATGATCGTCCCTCGGCGACTCGCTCCGGCACGACTGGCGCCGACCGCCCCGGCGGCAAATTCCACTAACTCGCCAACGACTCCGGCCAAAAATGCCGCCCCGACGGCGACCACCCCGACGTGCCCTCGCCCCGTCTCCGGCCCCAACCACGCGTAGATCCCCATCGCCAAAATGGCCAACCAATTGCCTGGCAAGGCGATCAAATTCAACAACCACGCGGCGACGCAAACCAGCACCAACAGAACCGCAATCACGACCGCCCCCCCGGACAGCATCACGGCCTGAGCCGACTCCTTGAATCCGGCAAACCAGCCCTCTCCGTCGGCGAGAATCGTCGCAAATGCGTCAGCGAACATCGCAGATAACCCCAAAGATTCAATCATGGTTTGATGAAGTCTCCATTGCTGAGTGAACCCGAGTGTCCTGAATTCCGTCTCAAAAGGGAAATCTCATTGATGAAGCGGCCGAGAATGGTGGTGATCGAAGTAGAACGAGACTTCGCAAATCGCTACCATTAGATAGGCGACCTACAACCTGACCCCGGCTTCGCTCAGCGAAAGGACAGTAGTATCCATGAACGCGAGGGTTTTAGATACCAACGTGTTGGTTTTGAATCGCTTCTACATGCCGATTCGAGTGGTTAACGTGCGTCGTGCTTTAACACTACTCTATCGAGAGTGTGCTGAAGTGATCGACTGCGATGACGGCCAATACGTCAGCTACGATTTCGGATCCTGGTGCGAGTTGAGCCAATTGGCCGCCGCTGACAAACAACCCGGTGAAGAGTTTCTCAAAGCCGTTGACTTCGAAGTCAAAGTCCCACGGATCGCCCGCTTAACTCGGTTTGATCGGATGCCGGCACAAACCGTCCGTTTCAATCGACGAAACCTTTTCGCGCGTGACGAATACCGATGTCAGTACTGCGGTAAAGTCGAACCCTTGAACAAGCTCAGTTTGGACCACGTCGTTCCGCGTTCGCATGGCGGGGCAACGACTTGGGAAAACATCGTTTGCAGTTGCTTGCGGTGCAACAGTCGCAAGGGTGGACGGACGCCGCAACAAGCGAGAATGAAGTTATTGACGAATCCGGCAAAACCTCGATTCAACCCGTTAATGACGCATTCGATCGATGACCCTCGGTACGAATCTTGGAAAACCTTTTTGCAAACCTCATGACCGTACCGAATTCACGCGATACTGCGGACCGAAATGAGTTCAGCGATGTCGAGTTGCTCGCCTTCTTAGACGAGCAACTCGGCGCTGAACTTTCGGCAACGATCGAAGCCGCGATCCGCGATAACGAGACGCTGCGTGCGCGGCTGACTCAATTGCGAGGACAAAATCTCGCGGGCCTGCACACAATCGGAGCGATTTGGCGACAGGAGCGACTGAGTTGCCCAGACCGGGAAACCCTGCGGAAGTTTTTACTCGGTGAACTCGACCGCGAGGGCGCCGAATACATCCGCTTTCATTTATCCGAAATTGATTGTCGTGTTTGCAACGCAAACCATGACGATTTGAACCAAGCGATGATCAACGAACAGGAGTCCGCCACCCGCCGGCGACGGATGTTCCAAACCAGCGCCGGACATCTTCGATAGCCGGCGTAAATCGGGTCCGCACCTCGCGTCGCTGCGTGAACGCACACGACGGCGAGGCCGTGCTCTACAGCGAGGTCGTCGCAGGTTCCGGCAACACTTCGATCGATCCGCCCCCGTCCTCGTTCGTCAACACCGAATCGCCTTTGTCGGATTGCCCGGTTTGCGTAGTACCGTTCTGCGAATCCGCTTCTGTTGATTCTGCCGCCCCCTGTTCCATCTCCGCAGGCGAATTGCCTCGTGCGGCATCAACCTCCGGTGCAACGGTCGGTTGTCCGGTTCGTCGCGAGGAGTGCACATCATCACGGGCAGGTTGGCGAGGAGCGAAACCGATTTCTTGACCTCCTCCCGTAATGGCAATCAATCCCGCCATCACGTCATCAAACCCGTCGAGGTCTCGCAACCAGTTGAGATCCGGATTGGCAACAACGCCTTGATAGCGTGCGGCCAAATTTCGCATTGCTGACTCACTCAACAATTGCCCACGACTGGCCATTTGAGCCAACAGATTGGATTCCAAATACTCGATCCAAACTTCGCCGTTTTCCATCTGCGACAATGCCGAGGTGAGGCGTTCCGCTGCTCGAGCGAATGCCCCTGAATCTGGCACGACGTCCAGCGAAGGGTCGTAACCGTATTGCGGTTCCAATCCGGATCCGTCGTAATCACCGTACGGGTCCGCTGGATCCAGCGGCATGGCGGGCTCCATAGGCAAAACGGGAGCGACCTCCACAATCGGCGCCACGGCTGCGTAGGCCGGACCATACGGGTATCCATACCGGGCCGCAAAACGTTCCGCCATTTCAAAACGGCGGCGTGCCATGTGATCGGCCATGACGGCCATCGGTGAAGGGTAATACGCGGGACCGACATAGGCGCCTGGACGAGCCCAACCGAACCCTGGTCCTGGTCCGATCGTGACCGAGACGGGAGGTGCGTATCCAAATCCTGGCATGCCAAAGTACTGCGCCGTCGCGACCGAGCAACTGCCCGCTGCCGAGACAATGACGGCAAACAGCAGCACCAGTTTGGACCTTAATGCGGTCACCTGTCCTGGTCGAACAGCGATGCGGTGAAAACGGGTCGACTGGAACATGGTGATTTCTCTTTCGTTATTCTTCTTCGTTGTGGAATTTGTATTCGGGGTTGGTTCGATCGAAATCGAGATCCGTCAATTTTGGCGTCAGGTTGATTTGGGTGATCGCATACTGTTCCTGCAAGACCGGATCTTCACCGGGTTCGTCCGGCCACGCATAGGAAGAAAAGAAGACCGGCAGTTTCAATTCTTCGTCGACATAAACCTTGGCGACTTGGTACGTCGAATCAGGGCGACGTTCAATCTGATTCACCTCAATGTGTTGGCAAGGTCTGCCGTCGACTTTGGCATCGGCATAAAAACGAATCTTCACGTTGGAAGGTTCAATCTGTGATTGCATGCGATCAAGGATCTGCTCGATCATCGGACGGATCCCCGTTTGGACGAACGAATAATTGCTTTCCTGTTTCGCCAATCGTCCTTCGGGATTAATTTCCAACGTCAGGTTAGGCAGGCGTGTTCCTCCGCGGCGTACCAATACGTCGCCGTCACGTTCATTCTCCACGTACAACACTTCGCGGCCCGCAACGTCTTTGGGCTTCAGAAATTTGCCGTAAATGCACTGCGGTTGGATCAACTGCTCCCCGCTGGTCCGCCGCTCGCGGATCTTCAATCTAATGTACTTCGTCGACTCCAGTTTCCCATCAATCGTTTCGCGTTTGACGAGCAAACAGGTGTATCCGTCCACTTCAGTTTCGAATTTCTTTTTGGCCTGTTCGGCCAATTCGATCAGGGGCTGAAGGGAGGCGGGCGGTTGCTTCCCCGGTCCGATCGAGTCGACCGGTTGCACCGAACTGTCGTCGTCATCATCGAGCGACGCAATTTCGTCCTCCATCTCCTTCTTCAAATCAACGTTCGCCGAAAGACTCGTTGTCGGATTCACTTTCGCAGAATTGCTCACCGATGAGTCTTCGATGTTTCGGTCGTCCGCCGCGGTTGCGAGACCTCCCACGAATGCCTGCCCGCCAATTACGAACAAATGGGCGAACACTGCAAACGCCACCGAGCGGAGTCCCACACACCTGAATCGGTGAACACCACTTCGAGTTTGCACAGACGGACGCGTTTCGTCGCCGCCAATGGCCGCGATGGTTGTGTTTTGGTCAGCAGCGGGATCACTACTCGCGTTAGGACAATTCGCTGAGATCATTCGCTCGGGCTGGGACAAGTGGAGATGGGCGGGCTGAGGAAACACGGTGAACCTTCCTAGTGTCGTTAATCGGGGGATTCGATCAAGGCGCCGCGTCGAGCCGATCGCGACAAAACCAAGCGAACACCGGGTCTTCTGGCAAAACCGTTAACTTGGACACGTCCAGCGACTCGTCACCGCAGGTCGCCGGGTTGGTTTTTGCGAACACTACCAAATTTGCGGAAAGAATGGGTTATAATCCTGCACCACTTACCCACCTTCCCCTCCCACCTCGAATCGCTACCGCGCGGGGTCCACTCGGGGTCGACGCTTTCGACTTGTCTGACGCGTCTCGGCTCGCCGACGCACCCGACCTGTTTGCCTCCGCCGACTCGCCAAGCTTCCCCACAATCGGTCTAACGCGATTGCCAATCCTGCTTCCCTAAGAGATTCGAATGAAACGTCGATTCAGTGCCCATCAGATACTCGTACTTCTCGCCACCCTGATCGTCACCTCGGTCGCGGGCGATCTCGCGATTGCCTCTGACTCGAATACCGACAGCGATACTGAAACGAAAAAAATCGTCTTCATCGCGGGTCGTCCAAGCCACGGTTACGGCGCCCACGAACATTACGCCGGTTGCCGATTGCTGGCCGAGTCGCTGAAGGAATCGATGCCCGGTTACGACGTCACCGTGATTAAGAACGGATGGCCTGAGGAAGGCGCCGAGGCTCTTTCCGATGCCGATTCGGTAGTGGTTTACTGCGACGGTGGGCCACGACATTTACTCAACCCTCACATCGATGAGTTTGACACCGTGATGAAGTCGGGAACCGGACTCGTCTGCATCCACTACGGCGTCGAAACTCCCAAAGGCAAAACCGGCGACGCCTTTTTGGACTGGATGGGCGGCTATTTCGAAGCCGATTGGTCCGTCAATCCTCACTGGGAAGCCGAATTTGAAACCTTTCCTGACCATCCCGTTAGCCGTGGAGTCCAGCCCTTCAAGACCAACGACGAATGGTACTTTCATATGCGATTCCGCGACGAGATGAAGGGAGTCACTCCGATCCTCTCCGCTCACCCACCCGAAACGACCATGCGACGCGCCGATGGTCCACACAGTGGCAACCCGCATGTTCGAAAAGCGGTCGCTGCGGGCGAAATCCAACACCTCGCGTGGGCCGCCGATCGCGAAGGCGGTGGACGCGGATTCGGGTTCACCGGCGGACACTTTCACTGGAATTGGGCGGATGAAAACTTTCGCAAGGTGATGCTCAACGCGATCGTCTGGACCGCTCATGGTGAGGTCCCCGAAAACGGAGTCACGACCGCCAATCCGACTCAGGATGAACTCGAGGCCAACCAAGACGAACCCAAACCTGCCCGGAAAGCGTCTTCCTAAACCGACGCAGTTCGCCATTGATGAATACTGACGAACGCTCAAATTCCGCCGTGAAAGCATTTCAAATAATGACGTGCCCACTCACAATCGCTGGATCGGCCAACATTCAGGCCACCGAATACGGACGAGATCAGCGCCATCATTTTGGAAAGTGCTCGGAATCCGCGTACGTTTGAAAATCGGATTCTCGTTCGCCTGTTTTGCAGGGAACCTCGCTCCCGGTCGGCCGCTCTCTGATGGCAACGGCGTCAATCGCGGCGACCGCCGCCGCAGCCTCGATCAGAGCGACGGCAGGTAACTGGTGGCACATTCACCGACGGATTGCCCCAAGGGTAGACGCCCCCGGACCACCACCGTTTCGCTAGCGGGCTCCCTTGACGAGAATCGAGGGTATGGCGTCTCATATGCCGGTTGCCCGATTTCTACGACATCCCATCGATCACATGCCTTCAGAAACGTCTCCGAACGACACACCTCCATCCGCGACTTCCGTTATGGGAGCCGACCAGATTGAGGCAATGATCCCGCACCGTGCCCCGATGCGGCTGCTCGATGAAGTCGTTGAGATGACTGAATCGACCCTGCATGCTCGAAAAACGTTCGCCGCGGACGACTTCTTTGTACAAGGGCATTTCCCGGGCTACCCACTGGTACCGGGCGTGATCCAGTGCGAATGCTGCCTGCAAGCCGGCGCCATTCTGTTGCGTGAGCACACCCCGGAAGTCGGTGAGTTCGTTCCCGTCGCAACCCGGATGGACAGCGTGAAGTTCAAAAACATGGTTCGCCCTGGCGATACCGTTGACATTCACGTCACCCTCAAAGAGCGACTCGCCAACGCGTTCTTCTTGACGGGCAAAATGCTGCTCAATGGAAAGACGACCACTCGTCTCGAATTCGCATGCAGCATCACCAAACCCGGAGGTGATGCGTCGTGAGCGCCAACGAGACGACGACGCCAACGATGGATTTTCTCGGATTTTCCGGCAAGAAGTACTTGGTCATGGGCGTGGCCAACCGCAAGAGCGTCGCGTGGGCGATCGCCCGCATGATCGAAAGCTCCGGCGGCGAAGTGATCTACACCGTTCGCAGTGAAGCACGCCGCGAGAGCACCGCGAAACTGCTCGCCGGTCGACGCGTGATCGTGTGCGATGTCGAAGACCAATCTCAAATCGATGCACTCGCCGAAACCCTCGCCCAAGACGAAACCGAACTCGCCGGATTGGTCCACGCAATCGCGTTTGCTGATTACAGCGAGGGAATGCGACCGTTCCACGAAACCACCCGCAAACAATTTCTGCAGGCGATCGACATCTCTGCGTTTTCGTTGACGGCGGTTTGCAACGCCCTGCGTGAACGATTCGCCAATGACGCTTCGGTGGTCACCATCGGCATCAGCACCACGCGGATGGCCAGCGAAAGCTATGGGTTCATGGCTCCGATAAAAGCAGCGTTAGAATCCTCGCTCGCTTTCTTAACGAAATCGTTCAGCCGTTTCAGCGAAGTCCGCTTCAACAGCGTTGCAGCAGGTTTGTTGAAAACGAGTGCCTCGGCAGGTATCCCGGGCTACGTTGATTCGTATCTCTATGCCGAGAAAGTCATCCCTCGCGGACGTGCCGTCGAAACGGATGAAGTCGCCTCCACGGCGGCGTTCTTGTTGTCGCACCGTTCCAGCGGCATCACGGCTCAATCTTTGGTCGTCGATGCTGGCATGTCGATCAACTACTTTGATGCGGGCATCGTCGGCGCGGTCACGGCCGCCTCGGTCGATTAACCGTATCTCCTGCTTCCATCGCAACTTCTTTCTTCGTCTCTCTTTCCATTCCTTTGTTCTCATGCCTCAAGCGATCTACATCAACGGCGAATACTTCTCTCGTGAAGACGCCAAAATCAGCGTTTATGACCACGGCCTGTTGTACGGCGACGGTGTGTTTGAAGGCATGCGGATCTACAACAGCAAAGTCTTCGCACTCGAAGATCACCTCGTCCGCCTCTACGAATCGGCTCGCGCGATCGCTCTCGAAATCCCGATCGATATCGACGCGATGCGTACCGCTGTCGAGGAAACCGTCAAAAAGAACGGATTGGCCGAAGCGTACGTGCGTTTGGTTTGCACACGTGGCGGAAATCAATTGGGGCTCGATCCGTACAAATGCGAAGATCCTCAAGTCATCATCATCGTTGACAAAATTTCGCTGTATCCGGAAAAGTTCTACACCGAAGGTTTGGATCTGATCACCGCCTCGACAATCCGCAACCACCCGGCGGCGTTGAGTCCGAGAATCAAATCGCTCAACTACCTCAACAACATCATGGCTAAAATCGAAGCCATCCGAGCCGGCTGCATCGAAGCGGTGATGCTTAACCACAAAGGTGAGGTCGCCGAGTGCACCGGAGATAATCTTTTTATCGTGCGACGCGGACGGCTCCTCACACCTCCGATTCACGCCGGCATTCTCGAAGGCATCACGCGAAACACCGTGATGGATCTGGCACGAGAAGCGGGTATCGAAGTCGCCGAAGAAACGTTGACGCGTCACGATCTGTTCATTGCCGATGAATGCTTCCTCACCGGAAGTGCCGCCGAGGTGATTCCTGCCGTACGGCTCGATGGACGTCTGATCGCGGACGGGAAAGTCGGACCGATCACCCGCCAGCTCAACGAACTGTTCCGCGCACACGTTTCCGCCGGCGGCTAAACTGAAGACAAACGGTGCGTGCAACGATGGTACGCACCGTCCATTCATCTTTCACCCGTGCGAGGACGCCATGATTCCCAAAAGTTACCAGAAGATGCATGAGAACTATCCAGAGTTCATGCAAGCGTACGAGGCGATGGGAAAGGCAACCCGAGAAGCGGGTCCACTCTCAGATCGCGAGGTCGCATTGGTGAAACTCGCGATCTCCATCACCGCAGGACTCGAAGGCGGTTCTCACTCGCACACGCGAAAAGCACTCGCGGCGGGATGCAGTGATGATGACCTGCGACACGTCGCCATGTTGACCGCACCCACCATCGGATTTCCGACGATGATGCGAGCCAAAAGCTGGGTCGAGGATGTCTTGCAGAAACGATCTGACGTTTGATCCGATCACGGTCGCGATGCGTCAATGTGAGACCGACATCGCACGGAGTATTTGACGCAGGCAACCTCGCCCATCATCATGCCTTTTGCTCGAGGCGTTGCCGATGGACCAAGTCAGACGTCTTTCGTTCGCTCTCAACCTGTTGAGAAAGGCGATGGATGTCTCACGCGAGGTTACCTCGTGGGATAGTCACATCAGAGCATTGAAAGCATGAGCGAGCATCCGACTCCCGTCGGATAATAGCTCACGCAACACTCGGACCGGTTGGTGCCGGCACGCCTCGAGCTCTTTCGATTAACGACGAACCGATTGTTCGCCGGACTTTTCTCTTGCCGGTCCCCGCGATGGCCCCTCCCTCAGTCGCCAAACGCACTGTCACGGCATCGCAGTTGGCAGATCTCATTGCAAGCGAACTGGCGACGCGTTGGTTGGGTGACGTCGACGAAGTGACACGTCAAATCAGCAAACTGACGGGCAGTCGTGCGAAGTGGGTGCGTACGTTGGCGACGTCCGTGACCCAACAATTCGGTAAAACGGGTCACGCCACACGCATCCAACTGCTGCGTAGCCTTCGTAACGAACCACACCTGCGAAACGCACGAAAGAAAAAGAAGTCGTTCAACGTCCCCGTCCTGTCAACGACGCAGCCCACATCTTCACTTTTTCCCACGATCGAGACCGACGATCAACTCGTTGATTTCTTACAACTGCCATCGCTGACTGTACTCGATTGGTTACTGGTCCCTCACTTCCGACGGCAAACCCAAGTCGATCACTACACCCGCCGCGTGCTTCGGCGGCGCGACGGCACAACACGGCTGATTGAAGAACCACGCCCTCTACTCAAACGCATTCAACGATTAATCCATTCAGAAGTTTTGGTTGACGTTGTCATCCATGACGTCGCCCACGCGTACCGCGGCGAACGCTCCATCTTCACGTGTGCCGCCCCGCACGTGGGACATCAAGCGGTGCTGAAGATGGATCTTCAAAACTTCTTCGGGACGATCACGCTCCGCCGTATCGCGGCGCAGTTCCGACGCTGCGGATTCCCCCGACCGATCGCCCTCACACTCGGACGACTGTGCACCGCGCCACCGGTTTCTGTGGTCTCACCCCAGACGGGCAAGGGCTTCGTGCAGGTGAATCTCATAAATAGTGGGTCCGCCAACAGCGGCGGCAATTTGAATGCGGTGCGAATGCCGGCGCATCTCCCACAAGGTGCTCCCACGTCACCGACATTGGCCAATGCGATCGCCTTTCAATTGGACCGTCGACTGCTTGGATTGGCAAACGCCGTCGGTGCCAACTACACACGGTACGCTGACGACCTGTTCTTCAGTGGTGACCGTGGCTTCGCATCTCGCATCGACCGATTCGCCACCACGGTTGCCGTGATCGCGATGGAAGAGGGCTTCACGGTAGCTCACCGAAAAACACGGAAAATGTTTAGCGGGCATCGCCAACAACTGCTCGGTTTGACCGCTAACGAAAAACTCAATAGTCACCGTCAGCAGTACGAACAACTCAAGGCAATCCTAACGAACTGCGTTAGACACGGATGGGAATCCCAAAACCGGGAAAACCACCCGAACTTCGCCGACCATCTCCGCGGACGGATCGCACAGACGTTACAGTGCAATCCCAATCGAGGCCAACGTTTGATGCGTTTGTTCCATGAGATCGCCTGGAACGAAACGCAGCCGAGCCGCCCATCTCCAGACAAGCCTGACCCATGAAACACGGCCTCCTATTCTCACTCGTCACCATCAGCCTGTTCGCAATCGCGTTCCTCCGTGGCAACACTTACTGGCTCTTGATTTACCCCGCAATCAGTTTCGCGTTAGTTACTTTTGCTTACTTGGGTGCAGGCTCCTGCGTGTTCGGCAAACGCAGCGACGGCCAAATGTCATTCGTGCTCCTTATCCTCTTAGCACCCTACCTTTTGGTTTCATGGCTAATCTGGCACACGGTTCGATTGTTTTCATCGGAACCCAAATTGAACCAAGTTACCGATGACCTCATTTTATCTCGACGCCTTTTAAACCGAGAACTCCCTCGAGAAGTAGCTAGCGTGGTTGATCTCACTTGCGAATTCATTGAACCAATTCGCTTGCGTCACTCCGAAAACTACATTTCGTTTCCAATGCTAGATGCATCCGTCCGAACTGCAGAGGAATTACGAGAACTCGCGATCACCATCGAGTCACTTCCCAATCCTGTTCTGATCCATTGTGCTCAAGGGCATGGACGAACTGGACTTGTCGCAGCCGCATTTTTGGTCGTTTCAAAATACGTCGTCACACCTTCCGACGCGATTGCTCTTATCAGATCAGTCCGTCCAGGAGTCAAGCTAAATCACGAGCAACTGCAAACCCTCAAAAAAGTCGCGGCATGACGGACTCAATCATCGGATGCGTTTTAGGCACCGCAGTGGGTGACGCGCTGGGGCTTCCCTATGAGGGTTTATCACGCGGACGTGCCCGACGAATGCTGGGCACTCCGAGTCGCCACCGTTTCTTTTTCACCCGCGGAATGATTTCCGATGACACCGAGCATACCTGCATGGTGGCTCAATCACTCATTGAATCGGGCAATGACGTCAATGAATTCGCACGTCAATTCGCGAAGAGAATCCGGTGGTGGATGCTCGCATTTCCCGCAGGCGTCGGCAAAGCAACCGCGCTCAGTGGCATGCGTCTCTGGCTGGGTGCGAAACTGCCATACGATCCAATCGATCCAGAGCACGATGGCACCGACGCTTCCCCACAACGAGATGCCACGCGTTCGACGAAAGGGTCATGCGGTGTGTTCTCTGCCGGCAACGGTCCCGCCATGCGAGCGGCGATCTTTGGCGCAGCCTTCGACGACCTAGAATTGATGCTCCGATTTGTCCGAGTATCGACCCGATTAACCCATAGTGACCCCAAAGCGGAATATGGAGCGATCGTGATCGCGTTGGCGGCATATGAATCTAGAACAGCAACGAAGATCGACGCGAACCAATGGCTACGAAATGTTGTCGAGACTCTTGGCAACGATGCCGAGGAACTATGCACCCTACTCACACACGCGGTCCAAAGCGTAGCATCGGGGGAATCGACTTCGCAATTCGCCGAATCGATGAATCTCGCAAATGGCATCACGGGCTACACCTACCACACAGTTCCTGCTGCCATTCACGCTTGGTTATCGAACCCTGAAAATTTCCGAATCGCCGTCACCACCATGATCGAATGCGGGGGTGACGCAGATACGACGGCCGCCATAGTCGGTGGGATTGTGGGTTGCCGCGTAGGCTGCGAAGGAATTCCAAAAGAATGGATCGATGGAATCAGCGATTGGCCGCGCAGTGTTCGATGGATGACCAATCTCGCGGAGACGTTATCTTCGGCCCAATCGGAAAGAGAGCAATCCTCTCTTTGCTCAGTAGAAAACTCGCATCGGATCGCTCCTCGAGTGAACCCGTTGGCGATCTTAGTTCGGAACCTCGCGTTTTTGTTGATTGTTCTCTTTCACGGCTTCCGCCGATTGGCGCCACCCTACTGAATCAATGTGCTGCGTTCGTGCCGGCTCCTGCTCGCCCAACCCATTTGTTTACTGACACGAATCAGAACAGAGTCGTCTGACAATCATGAACGAAAACCGTGAACAAATCGAAGCCAACCTCCGACTGCACGTCGATCGACTGGCCGGATTAATTGGCCCGCGCACTTTGCAAAAGCCGAAAACGATTCTCGCAACAATCGGCTATCTCGAAGCCCAGTGGCATGAGATGGGTTATCACGTCGAAAGAGAAACTTACGACGCGATGGGCGACGAAGCCACCAACCTGATCGTGCAGAAAAAGGGAGGCACACGTGCGAATCAAATCGTTCTGCTCGGCGCTCACTACGACACCGTGTTCTCCACACCCGGCGCTGACGACAACGCGTCTGCGGTAGCCGTGCTGCTCGAAGTCAGCCGGCTATTACGGGAACATTCCGGAAAACGAACCGCCCGCTATGTCTCGTTTGCTTGCGAAGAGCCACCCTATTTCAACGTCGATTCGATGGGCAGTCAGCATCATGCCCGTGAATCTCGCGTTCGCGGAGACGATATTGTCGGGATGCTTTGTCTCGAAATGGTGGGCTATTATCAACTCACGCAAGGCTCCCAACTCGTCCCCGACGCCATCCCCAAAATGCTTCATCGCTTCTTTCCACGACGCGGCAATTTCTTGGCTGCCGTCGGCAACCTGCGATCGTGGAACCTGTGTTGGAAATTCCGTCGAGGGTTCCGACGTGGCACCAGACGCCTACCCTTATTTTCGATCGTGTTGCCAGAAAAGATCAACGAGATTCGGCTGAGCGACAACAGCTCGTTTTGGGATCAAGGTTACCCAGCGTTGATGCTGACCGACACTAGCTTCCTGCGTAACCCACACTACCATCGTTCCACCGATACTCCCGAAACCCTCGACTATCCACGCATGACGGAAGTCACACTCGGCGTCGCTGCCGCAATGAAAAAACTGTTGCGATAGTCGGTCACCCGCTCGTGGGTCAGTCGGACAACGCGTCGTTACCTAACGCCGCTGCGGAGTACTCCGCAGGGCGTCAGTAAATCGATTCTTCGCACGCCATGACTGAACGATTCGTAGTCAGTGCGTTTCAATCAAGCGCCGCCGGCAAACATTCCCTTGACTTCTGAGCGTTGATTCCGAGATAGCGTTTCCACTTTTCGGGCACGTCGTCTTCATAAAAGATCGCCTCAACCGGACATTCGCTCACACAGGCGGCACAGTCGACACATTCATCGGGATCGATGTACAGCATCTCAGAATCCTCGTAGAAACATTCTGCTGGGCAAACGGGCAAACAGGATTTGTCCTTACAACCTCGGCAAGGTTCGGTAACCACCATCGTCATGTACGTGTCTCCTCAGTTGGGTTAGTCTCAAAGTTGGCACAATGCCATCGTCACCAGGGAGGTGAGAAAGCAATGGCGGAACCGGACAACGATCCTGAAAAGATTTCAGAAATGGCAGACTCTCTTGTCGATTTGCCGAGCAATGCGCTACTGCAAAAGTGGAAATCAGGTGATGAGGCAGCCGCCCAAATACTGGTCGATCGATACGCAATGCGTCTCGTTGCGTTAGTCGCGAGTCGATTGAATCAACGTTTTCGTGCAAGCGTTGACCCCGAAGATGTCGTGCAATCGGCAATGGGGAGCTTCTTCCAAGCCGTCCAACACAGTCGAATTCAGTTCAGCGGCAGCGTGTCGCTATGGCGATTGCTAGCCACGTTTACACGGCGCAAGATGGCACGATCGATCGAGACAAACATCGCACTCAAACGGGGCGGCCAAAGTCAAAAGATCTCGCTCGAGACGGCGGAGTCGCAGTTGATCAAGACAGTAACAATCAATGCGGACTGTCCGGACGAAGAATGGCTCGAGCATATCCAGAACGAGCTTCCCCAAGATCTTCACGAAATATTCCAGCAATTGCTGGGCGGAAAGACTCAACGGGCGATCGCCAAAGAAATGTCGCTCGATGAGCGAACGATCCGACGCCGAGTCGCTCGAATTCGCGAAACGTTACAGCCTGCTGCGTCGATCGGACCTGGCCGGAATTTGTCGCACTCGACTGATGAACAATCGTCTCTCACACCACAGAACAGCGACGCATTTAAAACATTCAATCTAAGTCGTATCGACTACCGAGAGTTTGTGTTGGGAAAGTTAATCGGCAACGGAGGATTTGGAAAAGTCTACCGTGCCGCAATGCAACCCAACGGCAGGTTGGTCGCAGTGAAGTTCCTGCGAAAAACTTTCTGGAAAAACGACGAGGCAAAGCAAACCTTCCTTCGAGAGATCGATGCCGCCTCTCAAATCAAACATCCTGGCGTAATCTGCTACCGAGGTTGGGGGCAATCACCACACGGTGGCCCCTATGTTGTGAGTGAGTGGATCGACGGGGTTCCGCTCTTAAAGTGCAGTAACGCGAGTCCCGAACGCTTCATCGCACTGCTGCGGCAGGTATGTGATGTAACGCAGGCAATTCACCACAACGGTTTGGTCCATGGTGACATCACACCGAACAACATTCTCGTCGATCGAGCTGGTGAGGTTACGCTTACCGACTTTGGATTTTCGCGACGAATGCCAGCCTTGGTTGCCCGGCAGCGTCTGCAGGTGCCGGCACAAGAATCACCCGATTCATCCGACCTACTCCTCGGTGGCACTTTGGGCTTTGCAGCCCCCGAACAGATTTCGCCGGCATTCGGTCAAATCAGCGAAAGGACTGACATCTACGCGATCGGCGGTTTGGCCTACTGGTTTATCTTCGGTAGACCACCACATTTTAAGAGCAGCGTCGAGGAATCACTTTCAGACACACTCTCGGAGAGCAACGTTACCGTCGAACCGCATTCACAATTGACACCGATGCTCGCAAATATTATTTCGGTGACGCTTCGCAAATCGCCATCAGAACGAATCCAACGGGTATCCGATCTCCGTCGTCTGATTGGTTGAAACTCGAAACACACGTGGCCCTCCAAAGCACCTCGACATGGGGTCGCCGTGAGTGTGAACACCGATCCATCGAGAGCCACTCCAACTCGATTCCGATGACCTGAATCGCGTAACCATGCGGCACGTCATATGAACCACTGGCAATCCCAATCTTTCCAAAGCCACCAATGACTAACCAGAACGACAAATCAACGACCGACGAAATTCGTGAGCGGTTTGACAACGATGTCGAGCGGTTCAGCGTTCTCGAAACGGGACAATCCGCAACGATTGATGCACCATTGGCGATGGACTTGATCACCCAAGCGGCCATCGCAGCGACACCGGCAATCACCCGGGTTCTCGATATCGGATGCGGGGCGGGAAACAACACGATCAAACTGCGACGGGCACTCGGAACCGATTTTGACGCGGATCTTCTGGACCTCAGCGAACCGATGCTAACGCGAGCCGAACAACGGCTTCGTGCGGACAACCATGGTGAGATCCGTCTCTGGCATGACGATTTCCGTACCGCTGATCTTCCTGAAAATTCCTATGACGTGATACTCGCCGCAGCCGTACTGCATCATCTGCGTGACGACGCTGATTGGACGTCCGCGTTCAAAAAAATCCATCGCTTACTTCGGCCGGGTGGATCGGTTTGGATTACCGACCTTGTGTCACATGAAATCGCCGACGTGCATCAGTTGATGTGGTCTCGCTATGGCGAATATCTCAGCGAACTCGGTGGCAACGAATACCGCGAGAAGGTTTTCGAATACATCGAAAAAGAAGACTCGCCGCGTCCCGTCACCTATCAACTCGACCTCTTCCGCGAAGTCGGCTTCGCCAGTGTGGAGCTGCTGCACAAGAACTCGTGCTTCGCCGCATTCGGTGCCATCAAGTCATGAATGCATGACGCGTTTTGCGTAGCAATAAAAGCGGCCCGAACGTCTTGATGCGGCAATCATCCGCAGACTCGCGTTACACATGCCCGCTCAAACGACGGCAACGGTTTCATAAAACCATCTGTGACTGAAACACGCTTGTTATTTTGTTGCCCCGAATAGCTTTTTCTGTAGGTAATCCGTCTTGAGGTGTTTGATCACGTCGAGCGGTTCGCATTGATTATCGTCACCGTAATCGATGTCGACCGGGCCGATCGCTTCGGCTGCCTCAATCGCTGCTGTGTTGAGCACTTGATTGCGTTTTCCGATTCCCATCAACGCCGTGTTCATCGCCTCTCGCACCCACATGTCTTCACTGTGAATGGTCTTTCGAATATGACGAATTCGATCGAGCAAATAGTCGTCATCCATTCCTTTGGGTTTCTTTTTTGACAGTTCGTAGAGCAACGCGTATCCGCAGCGTCGACGCATCGCGTCTTTGCTGTCAACCCAATCACTCGCCAATTCAAACGCAAACGGGGTCTTCGCAAGCGTGGCATCGCAGGACGCGAATACATGCGCGAGATAGCCTGAACTGAGCCCTCCGCCGACCTGTTCTTCGGCTTGCTCGCGGGTAATCTTTTTCGGGTCGTCGACCAACAACCCGAGAATCTTGGATTCGTAAACATCGCTCTTCCATAGCGACTGGGCGAGCTTGTGATCGCGTCCAATTTGCTTGGCGTATTTTCGCAACCGAGTCAATCCAATGCCATAGCTCGTCAGGTCTTGAGACCGTCGACTCCAATGCTCGATACCACGTGGGTCAGCGTTTTCTTTTAGCCATGCGAGCACTTCTCGTTTGGTCGTTGGCATCAGTCAAAACTCGAAATAGACGGGCGGTGTGGGTGCAAAGCGACGAAATACGATCCGTCACAAGGCGACTGTCGTGCGGTCTTATCGTACTCGATCGATTCAGCAATCTCACGGGCGCGGCGTCGACCGTGATCGAACGTACTCAAAACGACCGGGGAAGAACGGCGCACCATTTGCCCGTCTCGGTGTCAGCTATCCGTCACCCCTTTACCCACAACACGGCCATACAAGATGAATATCGACTTATCTGGACAGGTGATTCTGGTTACGGGAGGAAGTTCAGGAATTGGAAAAGGCATCGCGATTCACGCCGCCAAATGCGGTGCCGCGATCGCGATCGTTAGCCGAGATGAAGACGACATGCGTGCAGTCGTTAAGACAATCGAAGCGGACGGAGGTACCGCATCCTGGGCCCACGCGGACGTGACCGACAGCGATGCGGTTCGCGACGCGGTCGAAAAAACGGTCCAGCGTCACGGGCGACTCGACGGCGTTGTCGCCAATGCCGGCACCAACGGGACATGGGCACCGATCGACGAAATCACTCCTGAGCAGTGGCGAAAAACGATCGACGTTAATTTGACAGGCACCTACCTGACGATCCACCACAGCGTCCCGCATCTGCGCAAGCAAGGACGCGGCAGCATCGTCATCATGTCGTCGATCAATGGCACTCGAACGTTTAGCAACGAAGGTGCGTCCGCCTACGCGTCGAGCAAAGCAGGGCAGTTCGCGCTCGCTCAGATGCTGGCCCTTGAACTCGCTCCCTCCAAAATACGCGTCAACGTGATTTGCCCTGGTTCGATACAGTCAGAAATCCACAATAAGACGAATCGCGAAAACCTCGAAAAAATCGAGACTCCCATCGAATACCCCGAAGGCGACATCCCGCTGACCGGCGGCGAATTCGGATCACCCGAACAGGTCGCCAACGCCGCCGCATTCTTGATGAGCGACCTGGCCAGCCACATCACGGGAACACCCATGTGGATCGACGGAGGACAATCGCTGATCGTTTAGTCCCCAAACGCGTGCCGGCTCTTACGTGTTCGTAAATCCACCGATCCGATCGAACAATTGCTCTAGCCCGACGTCGGCGAAGATTGCTAAACCGGAATCACTCGTTCATTTCATCGTGCCTTCGATCGGTACAACTGTGTTTCACGCTCGAAATTTCTCGCAACGGCTCCGCCACCTCGTGCCTCGCGAGATGGGTTGTGTTCGTGTACCCGGTCGGGCGTTTGGTATCACGATTTGCCTGACGATGGTGTTCCTAAGCACGGGTTGCGTGCGTCGACGGATGACGGTTCGGACGTCGCCTCCTGGCGCCACCGTGTCGGTCGATAATCAACTCATCGGGACCAGCCCCGCGGCAACAAGTTTCGTCTACTACGGCACCCGCGAGATCCGCATCGAGAAAGACGGATTCCGGACTGAAACGATTCGCCGCAAAGTAAAACCACCCTGGTATCAATGGCCGGTTGCTGAATTCGTTAGCGAAACGTTGTGGCCAGGCGAGATCCGCGACGAACGGATCATTGACGTGGAACTCGTCCCGCAAGTCATCGAGTCCTCCGAAGACGTCCTGAACCGAGCCGAACATCTCCGCGGCCAAGCGATCGGAAGCTGACTGCAGGCTCGAAAAGCGACGTGAGTCTTTGGATTTGCTATCCTGGATATCGCGACGTAAGCACCAGCGAACTGACCCAATCTCGATCGAACGAGAAAGTGCGCGTCCTTACGTTACGTTAAAACGGCCAAACGTTCGAAACGGTCCAGTGAAACGACGCCAGCCGTCTGGCACACACCCGTGCTCAACGCCGGGAAAGCACCAACCGAATGTCTACGTTTGGACATCCAGGCCTCACCCTGGGGCAAACCCACCTCAGGGACCCGCGGACGAGAATCCCCATGAACGACGCCACTGACTACGCGATCATTCCTGACCGAAAATCCATTGCCACGGTCCAGCGTGAGATCCGATTCTTTCCGACCGATAACGCATCTCCCAAAGTGTTGTCCCCCGATCAGATCGACGCTTGGAATCGCGACGGCTATTTGGGGCCACTGACTGTTCTCGGCGATTCCGATACTCAGGAGCTACGAGAGTATTTCGACGATCTTCTCGCCCAAACATTTGCCGCCGGCAAGGACAGCTATTCGATCAGCAGTGCCCACCTCAAACACGCACGTGTTTGGGATTTATTGACGAACCCTAAAATTGTCTCTTACGTTGCCGATCTTTTGGGCGAGAACGTGATCGGATGGGGCTCTCACTTCTTTTGCAAAATGCCCGGAGACGGCAAACGCGTGGACTGGCATCAGGACTGCAGCTACTGGCCGTTGACGCCGACCAAAGCGGTGACGGTGTGGCTCGCCATTGACGATGCTGATTTGGACAACGGCGGCATGGAGGTTTATACGGGATCACACCGACACGGCCTGATCGACTTTGACACCACGGAAGAGGATTCAGGCAACGTCCTCGACCAAGTCGTCACGCAACCCGAGAAATACGGTGCTCATCGATTCACGCCGATCGCGGCAGGGCAAATCTCGATCCACAGCGACCTGCTCGTTCACGGGTCGGCCCCCAATCAGAGCGACCGGCGCCGTTGCGGGCTTACGCTGCGGTACTGCCCCGCTGACGTGACGGCGTATCTGAATTGGGAACGTAAGGGAGTCGTGGTCGCGGGAACCGCTCCAAAAGATCGCTGGCCCGGTGCGGTGCGTCCGTTCTAAACGCCTGAAACCGCATCACCGCGCCGGCCCCACCACCGCCTTGAGTGCCCCGTCACAGGTCGCCGGACTTGTCCGACGAGGGACCACGGCCAGCGGCCAACATCCGCGGCCCACCGGCAATTTTTCTTTTTCACGTGAGCAAACACGTGGGTCGACGAATCGAGGCGGAACGGCGATAACATGCGTTTTCTGAGATGACCTGCGATCAGCCGCAACGTTCGTATCGGCACCCCTGAATCACCTCTCCCGTAGCCCCCTCCCATAAAGGTTTTCGATGGAAGCCGGAATCGTCGGCTTGCCGAATGTAGGCAAAAGCACACTCTTCAACGCCCTGACCAGCAGTGTCTCGGCCCAAAGTGCCAATTACCCGTTCTGCACGATCGAACCCAACGAAGGCATCGTCAGCGTGCCTGACCCGAGATTGACTCGGATCACCCAATTCATCGTCCCGCAGAAGATCATTCCTGCGGCGTTGAAATTGGTCGACATCGCCGGGATCGTCAAAGGCGCCTCCGAGGGCGAAGGGTTGGGAAATAAGTTCCTCAGCCACATCCGCCAGGTCGACGCGATCATTCAAGTCGTTCGCTGCTTCGAAGATCCCGACGTCACCCACGTCGCGGGCAACGTCGACCCGATCGCGGACATCGACACTATCGAAACCGAACTCGTGCTCGCGGACATGCAGACGCTCGAAAACGCCCTTCCGAAAGCCGAGAAGAGTGCTCGCGGTGGCGACAAAGAAGCGAAATTGCGGGTCGCCGCGATCCAAAAATGCAACGCTCATCTCGAGAGTGAACAGCCGCTTCGCACGCTCGAACTCCCCGAAGGCGAAGCCAACGCGATCAGCAGTTACGGGCTGATGACGGCCAAACCGATCCTCTACGTCGCCAACGTCGACGAGAGCGATCTCGCCGGTGAACACGAATTGGTCCAAAAGGTACGCGAGCACGCTCAAAAGACCGGCGCCGAAGTCGCGTGTGTTTGTGCGAAGCTCGAAGCGGAAATCGCGGAACTCGACGAAGCCGATCGTGCCGAGATGCTCTCCGACGTTGGACTCGAAGAACCCTCGCTCAACGTGATCGCGCGAGAAACCTACCGGACGCTCGGCCTGCAAAGCTACTTCACGGCCGGCGAAAAAGAAGTACGTGCGTGGCCGGTCCCCATCGGGGCAACCGCACCGCAAGCCGCAGGCGTGATTCACAGTGACTTCGAACGCGGATTCATCCGTGCCGAAATCTACAACCTAGACGACCTGGAACAATACAAGACTGAAAAGGAAATCCGGGCCGCCGGCAAACTGCGAGTCGAGGGGAAAGCCTACGTGATGCAGGACGGCGACATCTGTCACTTCCTATTCAACGTCTAAAAACTGTTGATCTGATCAATCGCAGGTGCAACCCTCGGGCTTTGACGCGACGCAGATTTCCCCGCACGAACCGGCTCCCACCTGCATGAACGGTCCATCGATCCCGCGAACTGGATGACCGGACCATTCACCTGCAAACGACTGACTCGCTGACGCTTCCGACTCAAAATCACACCCTCGCTCGAGAGATACATGAGTAAAATGTTGATACCAATCCTCTTCGCACTCGGCACGGCAATCTTCTGGGGATGTTACGGGCCGACGATCGGGAACGCGCAGTCGCCGCGGGTCGACGGTGTGCCACTTTGGTCGCCCTTCAAGCCTTACGTGTTCATCGGGATCGCTTACCTCGTGATCGCGATCATCGGTGGCCTCGTCATGATGGGAGTCAAAGGCGATTCGTTCAGTTACACGGGCGAATACTTTCCCACCGCGAAATGGGGCTTCCTCGCCGGAACGCTGGGTGCGTTCGGAGCGGTATGTTTAACAACCGCCATGATGACGAGCCGCGGCAACGCGTTGCTCGTGATGCCGATCGTTTTCGGCGGCGCCGTTTCGGTATCCGCAGTCGTGTCCGTGATTCGATTGCACGCGGGCACGACGGTTAGCCCGTTATTGTGGGTGGGCATGGCACTTACCGTTCTCGGTGTCATCTTGGTCGCGATGAACACACCCCATGGTCACGCTCCCGCGAAACCGACCCCCGACGCGACGGTATCTCATAACGACGATGCAGGACCGCTCGCATCGGACGTCAATGCCGCAGAAGAACCGGTGACGTGAGCACAGACGACAAAGTGAGCACGGACGACGTGACTACCGAACCATCCGATCCAGACGGTGCGATGAATCGCGTTCGAGAAATCGACGCGCAACTCACACACGTCTGGATGGTGCGCACGTTTCTCAAACATTGCGACGAAGCCGAAGACGACGAGGACATGCACGAAATTGTCCGCGATCTCTACGACTTCATTCTCGCGGTCGGCCCCATCGATGAGTCCACCGATCCATCGACCTACCTAAAGATGGCCAAGAAAAAACTGCGGCGTCTCAACGGAGCGACGCAGTTGTACGAGCAGATCCAACCGGAAGTCAGTGCCCACACGAACTTCATCATGGCTGCTCGATCTTTGAGACTTGCCGTCGACACAATCTCTCGCTGCGTCTCACCGCAATAACGTGGTCGACCTCCCGCTGTGGGATCAGCTCATCCTTGCCGGGTGACCAACGGGAACTCGACACCATCGCTCTCGGCTTCTCTCTTCTCTCCGAACGCATCCTCCCTCTGAACTCGCCCAATGATGACCGGTGGCGGATCTCTTCTGCTCCGTCAGAGACCGTCCCTCAGGCACGACGGGAAACGAAAAGAGCATAATTCCCAGCGTTTTTCTTCGTGAGATCGTTCTCCGCCCGACATTTGCCGAATCCGTTCGCCGAAGTCCTGGCACAGCAATTGCGTCTGCTCCGATTTGAATTCAGCTCGCAATCTCAACGCGACGGTTTGTTCCGCCGTGTTGAAATTCAATATTCAAAAAGGAGCGATCAATGTCTCAGACAGAACAAGCAACCGGAACCGTATCCGAATGGAAATCCGATCCGTGGAGCCGAGTGAAGGATGCCATTCACACGCGTTGGCCTCACATCGGCGACGAAGAACTACATTCATTGCCGTGTGACCGCGATGCCGTAGAGAAATTCCTCGGCGAGTACACCAAAGCCTCGACTGAAGAAATCGAGTCCGTCGTGCGTGAATACGCCCCCGCACCGACATTGCTGAACCAGGTCAATCACGTGGGTGAACAACTCGCCGAACGCGTTACACCGCCGATCACGTCCGCGGTCGATCGCGTGAGGTACGAAGTCGATGAGCACCCGGGAACCATAACTGGGCTTGCCTTCGTCGGTGGACTCGCTCTCGGCATCCTCGCAACGGCGGCTTACTTCCGCGCCCGCCCCCAGCCCTCGCCGTACCAACAACTGCTACCGCCACGCTGGCGATAAACCCGCACTCGTGTGCTCGTTTCCATCAAAAAGCGAGCAACACGCGTAACTGCGAATTGATCGGCCATCCTCGCCGCGGAAATCCCACCGTTCGTTCAACGATCAACCTGATCGGCAAACGAACGGTGCTACGACGGCAAATCTCAGGCGGAACAGTTCTTCGTTTTTAGATCTCGAGCTTAAAGAATAGAACCATGGATACACACAAAAAACTCATCGAACTTCTCAATGACTTTGACAACGCAATGCTAGTTACACGTTCCAGCAACGGTTCGCTCGAGTCTCGCCCGATGGCCATCGCAGAGGTGGAATCGGATGGCGATGTTTGGTTCGTGACCAACCGCAATTCCGGCAAGGTCGCCGATCTCATACTCGACAATGAAGTCGCAGTCACCATGCAAAACTCTCGCAAGTTCGCGACCATCTCGGGCAAAGCTCACGCTGTTGATGACCGTGCCAAACTCGACGAACTGTGGTCCGAGGCCTGGAAGGTCTGGTTTCCCGAAGGCAAATCCAGCGACTCGATTGTCTTGCTAAAAGTCGAGGCGCGGCACGGTGAGTACTGGGACAACTCAGGCACCGACGGTTTGCGTTACCTAATCAAGGCCGGCAAAGCCTACATGCAAGGTGAGCGACCGCACGTGGATGAATCGATCAACGCCTCGGTTTCGATGTAGTTCAACAGATTGCATCCCTCGCCAAGCGTCAATTTTCGATCAAGCCTTTGGGTACTCGAGTCCGAGCGCAACGACCTATCGCCGATGGGACAGCGACACGATGCCAATCATTGAGGCTTGCTCTCATTCTCGACGCCCTCCGCCATGATGTGCTGAAACGATGTCCCTTCCCAACGCCCAGGAGATTCCCATGGAGACCCAATCAGACAACGCGTCGCTAAACGAGATTCCTTGTCCACACTGTGGCAAACACGTGCTCGACCGCGCAGTAGCGTGCCCACACTGCGGCGAAAAAATCTACGTGGAACATCCCGGCGATATCACACCAACACGACACCGCCCCGTTACCTACCCAAACCAAAAGGACTAATTTCCATGCTCGATCGCATCAAAGAAAACGCACACGATCTCCAAGAGTACGCGGAACGCTACCTGCCGCATTCTTCGAACGACCGAAACCAAGGCATCAGCCAAACAGAAAACGCACTGGCATTTGGCGTCGCGATCGCGACAACCTTTCTCGCTCGTCGCGCACTTCAAGCGGGATGGAAAACGGCTCTCAACCGAGCGCCACCTCAAAACCCAGCATCGTCCGAAGTCGATTGGAAAGATGCACTTTTATGGGGTGCCGTCTCGGGCGCCGTCGTCGGGATGGCCCGCATCGCATCGCGGCGAACCTCTTCAAGCGCTTACCGCGTCTACCGTTCGTGATGGTCGACTCAACCATACGATTGCAATCCCGATAACCAGGCATCCACCAGTGATTGCCAACCAAGTCGGTGGCAAATGCCGACTCTCTTGCATTTCGGTTCCGAGAAAGGTGAGTTTTTCGTGGTAACGAGCGACCATTTCCAACAGGCCGTTGTGCAGAAAATGCAACAACATTCCGGGCAACACGCTGCCGCTCCGGTAAGCGACCCAGCCGAGTAGGATTCCCAACAACGTGGTTGGCAAAAATCTTTCGACCAACAAAGTGCTGCCGACGAAAACATGGAACAGTCCAAACAGGACGGCCGTTGCCATGATGGTTTGCCAAGGTCGCAATACGTTCGAAAACGCGGAGAACAAGTACCCACGAAAACATAGTTCTTCGATGACCGCCGGTGTCAGCGCCATCGTCGCGAGCAAAACGATCGGTGAGATCGTTTTCCATTTCTCTAAGACGCCCCGCGTACGCTCCATCTGGTCTTCGCTCAGCAGTGCCCACCCCCACTGATCAGCGAGGACCAACGCTTCGTGTGCGAACGCCCAAGCCCCCACCGCTAAAATCGTTGCGCCGATGTAAAACCCGATGCTTGTCCTATTGAGTCGATACGTTAATCGGTACCGATGCCGGCCCAGATAAGTGGCAAACAGTGGGATCAAACCGAATGCCGCAATCAAAGCGATCGCATTGAGTCCCAATTGCAACGTGACATTCACGTCACCTTCTTGCCGGCGAACCCATTGCATCAACGCGTTGGAAACGACGAACGAAACCGGCAACAGCAACGCGACAACCATTCCGGCCTCCCCGACACTGGGGCGAGGTGTCGTTTCGCTGGGTCGTTTGAATAGCGACCCGATCGATGCGTCACTTGTCCGGTTGACCGCATCGTTTCCAAACAGTTTTGCGGCGATCGCCAACGCCGCTGCTGCGTACAAAACGGTCGATGCGATTGCTAACGTCGCACCAAACGCGTGCACGTTGTCCGCGAGAATCTCCCTCGCCAACAATACGATATTTAATAAAGGAGCCACTGCTAGCATTCCATCGAGCCCGATACCAGGCATCAACGACAACATCGCGGGGGCGAGCGAGAGCAACATGACGGGGATCAAATAGGCCTGAGCCTCTTTGAAAGATCTCGCAAAACTGGTCAGTGACAACAATACTGCGGCAAAGAAGGCACTGAAAAGCACGAGGAGCAGAAAGATCAATGCCATCTGCTTCAAACCGAGTCCCGCGCCCTCACCCGCGAGCATCGGCATCAGGCCCGTTAAGGACAGGGTCGTGAACATCGCGCCCAAGTTCGCCACCGCCGTCAGCAACGCCACGCTGACCACCGCAACGTACTTGGCCAGCAACAGCCACCAACGGGGAACCGGCGACGCCATTAACGCCTCCATTGTTCCTCGTTCACGCTCACCCGCAGTCAGGTCAATCGCGGGGTACACCGCCCCGGTAATCGTCATCAAGACCAACACGAGCGGGATGATCGAGGCGAGCACATTGCCGCTGGGACGTTCGCCGATTTCGGAAGTGGCGATCTCAAACGAGCTAAAATCCGGCACACGCTGTTTTAGGATCTCAATCGTGTCCTCGAGCTTCAGCCAGTGCAATCGTTCAATCAAAATGCGACGCGCCGACTGACTCGCCTGGTCCCCCGCGAATGCCGTGATCGTAATCAACGACGGTTCGTCGCCGTCAATCTCGAGCTTCGCCGCGATATCGAGCTGATTCGCCAACAACGCTTCATCCGGATCCATGTCTTCGGTGACAACCACTTTAAACTCGGCCAGGTTGCCACCACTCGCATCCTGAATCGATCGCGGCGGTGTGCTGCGTGGATCGTTGATCAACGACTGCAACCAGTTGCTTTCTTCGACCGTTGCCACACCCACAACAAAACCGGTTTCACCGGGACCACCGGACGAAATCAGAAAACGATTCAACGCCATACTGAGCAGGGGATAAACCAACAACGGCATCATCACCAAAGTCAGAATCGTACGTCGATCGCGAAGCGTTTCACGAAGCTCTTTGCGGCTGAGACGTGCCAACCGAGACCAAGACAAACTCACGCGGTGGTCTCACTCAAAGGTGATGGTGGATTCATTAAATCGTCAAACATTTCGACAAGATGTTCGCGTCCAGATTCTTCACGAAGTGTCGAAAGCGTGCCGTGATACTTCAAATTACCACGGTGCAACAAACCGAACCGGTCACACAACCGTTCGGCTTCGTCAAGTCGGTGCGTGCAAACGATGACGGCTTTTCCGACCTGACGCAAATGAGCGATGTAACGAAAAATCGTTTGCACACCGACCACATCGAGCCCCCGGGTTGGCTCGTCGAGCAACATCACCGGCGGATCGTGAATCAATCCTCGCACGAGTGTCACACGTTGACGTTGTCCGGTCGATAACGTTCCGGCACGCCGATCGAGCAACCCTTTAATGTCCATCACGTCGGCGAGCAGTTCCAACCGCTCCAACGCCTCTTCCGGCGTCACGCCGTAGAGATCGGCGAAATACAGCAGCATCTCTCGAACGCTCAACCAGGGATACACCCCATCACTGGCCGAAACGAATCCGAGCTTCGCTTTCGCCGCAAACGGATCGACCGAAGTTCGGACACCGGCCACCTCTGTATAACCTTCATCCGGCACGACCAGTCCGAGCACCATTCGCAGTGTCGTCGTCTTCCCCGCTCCGTTAGGGCCGAGCAAACCGAAGACTTCTCCCGGATGAACCTCCAACGACAGTCCATTCACCGCACAAACAACTTCGTTGTCGGCCACAAAACGTTTGGTCAACGCGTGAATATGGAGCATGGTGTCGCGGATCGGTGGCACGAAAAGAGAAGAGAGATACACCGGAACCCGCCCTACGCAAGGTCCGGCAAGATGGGTCTGTTAATTCACGCTCGCACGCATAATTCACCGACGCACGCTGAATTTCATCGGCCAAAACCGCCACCGCCGGGCGTTTCCATTCGCAACCGATCGCCCGCCTCGATCGACAACGAAACGCAACCCGGCAGTACGGTCTCCTGCGTTCCCCGAATCAACGTCTGTCGCCCCGACTTGCCCGGTTGCCCACCTTGCATTCCATAGGGAGCAGTCGTGCGGCGAGACGTCATCAACGAAAGTGTCAACGGTTTCAGAAATTCCATCTCACGTATCATACCATCGCCGCCACGACGGCGTCCCCCACCACCACTGCCCCGTCGAACCGCAAACGTTCGCAACCGAACCGGCAAACGTGACTCCAAAACCTCAGGGTCGGTAATCCGAGTATTCGTCATATGCGTGTGAACGGCGTCAGCCCCGTCGCTCGATTCCGTGGCCCCGGCCCCACCGCCGATCGTTTCGTAGTAACCGAACGTTTCATCGCCGAGCAACAGATTGTTCATCGTCCCCTGCGACGCGGCGGCGACACCGAGTGCACCGAGCAAGACGTCGACAACGCGATTGGACGTCTCGACGTTACCCGCCACCACTGCCGGACAGAGACGCGGGTCATCGTTCCCAGGCGGGTCCAACAACCCCGACGGGATCACCAAATCGATTCGGCGCAACACACCATCACATAGCGGCAATTCATTCGGGGCCACACATCGCAATCCATACAAAACCGCAGCCGTGACGATCGAACGTGTCGCATTGAACCCGTGAGGATGCACGTCCCCCGAACCTGTAAAATCAATCGTCAGCCGCCGTGCAACCTGATCCGGACGCAGCGAGACCTTCACGATCGTCCCGTCGTCCAATTGGTCTTCGAACTCGCGGCGTTCCTCACCTAACGATTCGATCCACGTTGCCGTCGCCTCACCCGCCACGTGCATCAACCGCTGCAAGAGCGACGCCAATCGCCCCGGCGGTAATGACTCCGACAATGCGGCGATCGCTCGTGCTCCTTCTCGACCGGCCGCTTCTGCCGCAGCGATATCGGACATGTTTTCCTCGACGCTACGGGAAGGGTATTGCCCGGTCGACAACAACTCTCGCAACGAATCGTGGCAGGAAACGCCGCCCCGCGTCAGTGGCATGTTTCGAATCAACACACCTTCGTCGGCCAAACAGGTCGCCTCCGGAGCCATCGACCCGGGCACCATCCCGCCAATCTCTGCATGGTGGCAACGCGATGCGACGAAGTAATCACACGGCCAGCCCTCCGGACGCTGATTCGAATGACAAAACACGGGCGTGACCACCGTGACGTCGGGTAAATGAGAACCGCCCGAGAAAGGATCATTACTAATGAAACAATCACCGGGCTTCATTTCGGGAAACGACGCCGTGATACTGCGAACGGTGTGTCCCATCGCACCGAGATGCACGGGCACATGCGGCGCGTTCGCAACAAGAGAACCGTCTCCGAGAAACACCGCACAACTGTAGTCGCGACGTTCCTTCACATTCACGCTGACACTCGTCCGCCGGATCACTTCGCCCATTGCCTCCGCGATTCCCTGGACACGACGAGCGACCACTTCCATCTCAATCGCATCGTCCGCCTCGTGATCGGCATCGACCAACACGTTCACGGATGAGACGTGCTCGGCTGCAGCGCACCGAAGCTCGACGATGCCGTCGTCTCGTACCTCCGCTGCCCATCCGCTTTCGACATTCAGGATCGAGTGAGGAGACGCAATGATGGCTGGGCCCTTGATCGTCTCGCCACCCACCAAACTCTCACGATCGAAAACCGGAACCGCCTCAGCGTTCGCACCGACATTCGAACTGACACCATGCCTCTCCTTTTCGGCGCGGCGTCCCACCTCGTCACGTCGCTCGATGGACGATAGTTTCGACGACTGCGACTCCACATCATTATGAACGGGTTGCCGCACGGTCGCCTCACACCGCATCGACACGATCTCGATCGACATGCTCGGACGCTCGTATCCGAATGTGGACGCGTGCTTGGCGTCCATTCGTTCCGCAATTGTACCGGCCGGTTCGAGCGGCAACTCCATGGTCGACTGCGTTCCGACATATCGCAGGTCACACCAGACCGACACCCTCAATCGCTCGTCGTCGGTCCCCGTACCCGTAAACGACTCTTCCTTTTGGAGCATTCCAAGGCATTCGGCACGTAAGTGCGACGCCACCTCACGCATCCCCGCGACATGCTCGGGCAACACCGCACGTGGAGCCTCACCCGCGGCAATCGTTTGCTGCCACGCCCGCGTCACGATACGCCCGATCGCGGCGTGCCCGATGCCGACCGCAGACAAGATTCCAGATTGCGGATGATCCACCACGTGCGACATTCCGAGTGCTTCGGCCACACGACAAAGATGCCCACCCGCGGCACCTCCGAACCCGACCAACGCCATCTTGCGGACGTCGTTGCCCGCGGCGGTCGTCACCACACGAACCGCCTCAGCCATTTCCGTCACCGCGATTCGCAAAAATCCTTCTGCCAACTGCTCGGGCGATGTCGCAATCTCATCGGGCAACAAACTGCGGACCTTCTCCAACTCCCGACACGACGCCTCCGGATCCAACCGAAACGGGAACCGTTCGATCGGCAACCGCCCCAAGATTACATTGATGTCGGTAATCGTCAGTGGGCCACCCCTGCCATAACACGCCGGCCCGGGATCCGCCCCGGCGCTCTCTGGGCCTACGAACAACCGCCCATCCCGCACCCCACAGATCGAACCGCCACCGGCCGCGACGGTGTGAATGTCCATCATCGGCGTGAGCACGCGAATACCACCGATCTGACTCTCTTGTCGTCGACCGATCTCGCCGTCGAAACGGCTAACGTCGGTACTCGTCCCGCCCATGTCCAATCCGACCGCACCGGCAATTCCGAGCTTTTTGGCGATTTCAGCCAGCGCCACGACGCCCCCGGCCGGTCCCGATAAAACACTCTCCCGACCACGAAAGCCTCCCGACGCGACGAGGTTCCCACCGCTCGTCATCCAACGCAGCTTGCATTTCTCCGGTCCACCGAATTGTTCTTCGACACGGGCAACATAGTCTTCCAAAACCGGTTGCAAATACGCGTCAAGCGTCGTGGTTTCGGCACGCGGCACGATCCTCGGTAACGCCGCGACGAGAGTCGAACGCACCACACGTTCGAATCCGACATCACAAGCGATCCTCTCGGCGATCCGCTCGTGGGCGTCGTTCAAATACGAATGCATCAAACAAATCGCGACGACTTCGGGCCGGTTCGGTGCAGCGTGCAATTGTCGCAATCGTTCCCGAAGCCGCTCTTCATCAAACGCTGCGATCTCTTCGCCGTCCGCACCCAATCGGCCAGGCACCTCGATGATGTGTTCCGGCAGCGGTGCGGGTTTGACGATGTTTAGTGAAAAGAGATCCGGTCGATCCTGAGTCC
Source organism: Aporhodopirellula rubra (assembly GCF_014192335.1). Classification (GTDB taxonomy): domain Bacteria; phylum Planctomycetota; class Planctomycetia; order Pirellulales; family Pirellulaceae; genus Rhodopirellula; species Rhodopirellula rubra. The sequence continues at coordinate 192,212 of NZ_JACHXU010000006.1, forward strand.
CGATCGACAATAGATCGCCCAGTCCTTCGTTGATCAGTAATGCCGTACTCGCACCGCCTCGGGTCAACAACGCGTTCGTTCCACGGGTCGTCCCCAGCCGCACCTGCAGACTCGGCAACGGCTCCCGCAATCCCACCGGCACATTGAAACGACCGCTCAACAACAAACGGGTCGCCAAGACCGGCGCCTCCAAACCGGAGTCGAGTGTGAACCGAGTCGCCGGTTGCTCCCCGGAATGCCGCAGGTCATGTTCCCGCAAACCATGTTCCCGCAAACCATGTTCCCGCAAACCATGATCCCGGTCGAGCATCAACTTCACGTCGATGCCGTCGGTCGGCTCACGGTCGCTCTCGCGGGTCTCGTTCTTTTCGAGTTGGCAGCGTACGACCTCGCCCAGAATCGCGTTGCCCGCACCAGTCAATGTGGCGCCCACCCAAAATCCTTCGCGCACGAGCGAAACGGGCATCCGCACGATCATCTCACGTGACGACACGACCGCGAACAAATCCACCGACACCAAACCGCTGCTGAGCACCTTGAGGGTGTCTTGTTGGGGAGGGGTGCCGGGGTCGTGGCGAGTGACCAAACAATCAGTAAACGTGCCGCCAATATCTGCCCAAACTTCGATCATCATCCGTCGCAATCTGTAAGAGGCCACCGGTCGTGGTGGCGAGCCATCATCAATCGGAATGGAACAGGCTGAGAATCTCGTCCGTATCGTCGAGGTCGATCAATGCCACGATGATATCGCCCACCTTCAACACATCTTTCGCGGTCGGCACGCGAACGAAACCGTCACGCTGGATCGCGGCAATCAAACACCGCCCCGCGAGCGGCAGGTTGGCCAGCGACGCTTTCGTGATCGGTGAATCAGGCAGCACTTCGAGTTCATAGACACCGATCGAACCGTTGGGAAGTTTCGTTTGACTGATCACGGCACCCTCATTGAGGAAACCGAGAATTTGACGCGCGACGACGTCCCGCTCACTGACCGCCAAATCAATACCGAGCTTGCCGACCACGTTCGCGTAGTCAGGACGCCCAACGACGCACATCACGCGAGACGCACCGAGTTCACGTGCCTCCACGCCCGCCATAATGTTGCTCTCATCGTTACCCGTACAACCGACGAAATAGTCGACCGTGCCGCCCCCCTCGTCCTCGAGCACGCTGCGTCGGTTAGCGCTCGCCTGCACGATGGTCGCGTGTGGTAAGAGTTTCGACAATTGTTCACATCGATGCGCGTCGGTCTCGAGCAGCACGATGCGAAAATCCTCGCGGCCCAACAAACTGGCTAGGTGATACCCCGTTTCGCCACCGCCCGCGATCATGACCTTGGCTTTCTTGCGAGCCCGTTTTTCGCCACCGAATACTTTCCGCGCGACACTGATCGCGTCGGGCATTCCCACAAGGCTGACACGGTCGCCGACGTGCGTTTCGTCTGCACCGCTGGCGATCCACATCCGTCCCTCACGGGCGAGCGATCCGACACGCACACCCTGTGGGAGATCGAGTTCCATGAGCTTCTTGCCCGCAGCCGAGGAACCCGCCGACACATCCATCTCATAAACTTGTAACTGTCCACGAGCGAAGTGTTCTAAGGGAATCGCGTCCGGGTTCCGAATCGCTCGCGCCAACTCCGACGCCGACAACTGTTCCAGCGACAACAGACTGTCGATACCGAAATGCTGCTGATAGTCAAACGTCGCTAAATCGCGAAACGCTGGCGCGTAGACACGCGCGATCGAGCGACGCGCGCCCAACGCCTTCGCCATGCTGGCGGCAACAATGTTGACTTCATCGTTGCCCGTCACCGCGAGGCATAAATCCGCACTGAGAACATCAGCCGAAAACAGCACCGTGCTCTGGGAAGCATTTCCCTCAATCGCGCGAACGTCGAGTTCGCTGTTGATCGAACGAACGATCTCCGGATCGCTGTCGATCAAGGTGACGCTGTGCCGGCGACGACACAACATGTCCGCGATCCAGCGTCCGACCGTGCCGCCGCCGAGCGTAAGAATTCGCATCGGCCTATACCATCCAGTCCATGATCAACATCACCAAGAACACGATCCCCATGAACCCCGTGATCCAACGGGCCGTGTGCATGGCGTGCTTCAATATCAAGGTCATGTCTTCGTGCCGCGTCGCACCGAACACCAGCGAAATCGCGACGATCAGCGGCAGGTAATACAACAGGTATGTCGGAGAAATTGAGAGCATTTTGAATGGACAGGAAGGGAAGTTCGTGTTCGATACCGCAGCATCCTAGTGGAGCCACGGCCTACGGGGCAATGGACCCGCCTCGCCAAGAGTGATTGCATGTACACCAATCGATACCCTAGGATGTTCGTTGCGTTTGCCCCTCCATTCGCGTTGTCCCGTTCGGTTCCTTTTGTCGAGAAGCCGGTGGATTGCGTCGAGCCCCACATTTTGCAGAAGGTCCTGGCATGTCGATGAACATGATTGAAATTTTAAAAGGTCAACTCGGAGGCATGGTTGCCGGCCAGATCGCCAAGAAATTTGGCATCGATCCGGCAGTCCTGCAATCAGGAATCGGTGCCCTCTTACCGACGATTCTCGGCGGACTGCTCAAACAGGCGTCCACTCCCGAGGGAGCCCAATCGTTGGAAAAAACACTGGATTCACCCGAATTCGACGGCGGCCTGCTCGACAACATCGGCGATATGTTTTCCACCGGTAACGCGGCCTCGCCCGAGGGTGACGCCGGCGGCCTGATCGAAGGTCTGTTTGGAGCCAAAGCCGGCATGATCGCCGACATTGTCGGCAAAGTCAGCGGTATGAAATCCGGAACTGCCGGATCACTGATGGCCATGCTCGCACCGATCGTGATGAGCTTTCTGGGCAAACAAAAACGATCGCTCGGACTCGACAGCGGAGGACTCGCCAACCTGTTGATGAGCCAAAAAGACGAAATCGCGAAATCGTTACCCGGCGGCATGGCGGGCACACTCGGCCTCACCGACCTCGGCTTCGAAGACACCCCGGCGAACGTCCCCGCCAGCACTCCCGCGGCGCCGCCGAAGGCGACTCCACCTGCGACTCCATCCCCGTCGGGCGGCGGACTCATGTCAAAGTTGATTCCCGTTGTGATTCTGGGCGTTCTTGCATTTGTCGGTTTTAAAATGTTCAACCAACCCGCCGCTCCCACGGTGCCGGATGTGGACGCCGACGTGATCGATGCACTCGAAAACATCGACATGGGCTCCGCCCCGCAAGACACTCTGGGGCTCACCGGTGCGGACGCGACCGGCAAACTGTCCGAAATTTTCAGCGGCTACACCGAAACGTTGCAAAGCGTCGACGATGTCGAATCGGCGCAAACCGCGGTTCCCGAAATGCAATCGCTCAACGAGAAACTCGGCAGCATGACCTCCATGCTCGACCAACTTCCCGCCAGCGTTCGATCCACCGTGACCGACCAAATCGGCCCGATGATCGAACCGATCAAGGCCATGATCGACAAAGTTCTCGCGATCCCAGGTGTCGGACCAATCCTACAACCAATCGTCGACAATATGCTCGCAAAGGTGGGTACGCTCACGTCCTCGTAAGCCGCCAATGATCGACGTGGACCTAACGTCCCACGGTGCCCGTAGTCTTACGTCGCTGCATTGGAACGTCGTTGGGGAAGCAGGAATTTTCAATGAAGAGCGGTCGAGAAAACTTGACGCAGCCCATCCAACCCCCTATCACATGCCATCTTAACACTCCCCCCCCACTTCGCGAGCCAAATTATGTCGGCACTCACCTCGTCTACCTTCCTGGCTCGTCGTGGAATCGGCGGAATCATCAGCTGGTTCATCCGGATCGTCATCTATGACATCTGCATCACCGGCATCTCAGATGTCTTGGGCGTTTCGCGAATGGTGGCATTGTTTATCTTTCTCGGAATCCTCGGCGTGATCGCGTTCGTCGGTTACATGATGCGTAACAAGTACGCGACCGAAGCCGGCGACGATTTCTGATCCAGGCAGACAGCTCTCTCACCTACTGTCCGCCTCCCGCGACACCGCTTTCATGCAGTTCCAGGTTCAGCACTCTCCCGTTTTTTCTACGCTAGAAATATCGCTCGAACAGAACGAGTACGTCGTCGCACAGCCCAACAGCATGCTGACGATGACGGCGGGAATCAAAATCGCCGCTCATATCGGACGGCAGTCTCCGACTGATCCCCCGGAAAGCAGCCACGACTCGGTCGATCCGTTGGAATCGCACGACGGCGTGCGGCCGATTGCAAAACCGCCAAAGAAGCACTCGTGGTCCGGCGGCTTCAAAAGCCTTCTCGGTGGCGAGAGTTTCTTCACCGCAGAATTTCGCGCGAAATCCGATGGCGAACAGGTCGTGCTCGCGCCAGATAGCTATGGCGATATCGTCGTGCTCAATATTGAAGGCGACTCCGGCTACTACCTCACGCGAGGCTCTTACCTCGCCAACACTGGGCAAACCAATATCCGCACGACCTATGGTGGCCTGAAAGGATTGATGAGCCGGAAGGGCCTCTTCCTGATGCACGCCGCTGGCGTCGGACATGTTTTCTGCCAAAGTTATGGGTCCGTCGTTCACCGCGAACTCGCCGTTGATGAAACCATCTACGTGGACAACCGATTCATGGTCGCCTTTTCGGATACCGTGACGTACAAACTGGTTAAAGCCACCGAGAGCGTTCGCGATTCACTGATGTCCGGCGAAGGGCTGGTCAACCGGTACACCGGACCGGGGCACGTCTATTACCAAACACGCGGCAAACCGAGTGGTGGGTTCCTCAGTGTCCTGCTCGAAGCGGTCTTCTAACACTGCCCCGCATCGCGACTAACGACACTCGCATGAAAACCATGATTCCCGATCGAGCGGACTTACTCGAACAACTCCGCCGTGCTAACCAATCCGTCGTCGCCTGGGTGGCGATTCGTGTCGTCGCGATCGGCGCACTGGCCTCGATGATCCGATGGGACCAGGTCATCCAAGAACCGATCCTCTCGGCAACCGCCGGCCTCGTCATGGTCGGCCCTTTCGTGATGGCGTTGTTGATGATTTGGGGGCAAAAGAAAAAGCGATTGGAAGACATCAAAGAGACAACGCGGTTCGGTGATCTGGATAAATACAAACTGCAATCCTTGTTTCGCGAGACGCTGCAAAAACTTCGCTTGCCCGACGATCGTATTCCCGTCTTTGTCACCAACGACAAATCTCTCAACGCCAGTGCCGTCCGGCTCGGACGTTTGTTCGGCTCCCTCGATGGTATCTATCTCAACCGACAACTACTCCACAAACTCGATGGCGACGAAATCCAAGCCATCATGGGGCACGAACTTGGTCACTACTATCGGTTCTATCTCACCGGAGACCGGTTTCGTCTATTAACACTTGCTCTCGGCATCCTAATCGCGATCTTCGTCGTCCAGGCGATCGAGATCGAAGGCATGATCGGGTTCTTTGTCCTTTCGATCACTGCGTTCTTCTTCTGGCGTATCAGTGGGATGGGAATGCTCAAACACGGTAAAGCGATCGAGCATTTGTGTGACGATTTCGGGGCCCAGGTTAACGGCATCGAACCGTCGATCAGCGGACTCATCAAGAGCGGACTCGACGCCGAGCAAAGACAACTCCTCGAACTGGAATTGCTCGCGCGAACCGCCCAACATCAAACCTTGTCGCAGAAAGACGTCGCCGCCGCTGTTGAAAAAGCAACGCCTTTCGGCCACGTCGCCGATGACGAACTCTACGAATCCGTCCAGCAAGAATTGCGTGCCAAGGCAAAAGCCAATCAGCAAACGTCGCTCTCGGGATTCCTCAAATACATGTGGGAAGCCGAAGACGCTGACGACCCCGATTACCTCGAACAACTGCAACAGCAAGCCAAGTTGGTAAACCAAATGCAGCGTCTCGATTGGGAATCCCTGCTCGACGATCCGCGAGACGTTCGCTTCAACGAACGACAGATTGAAAAGCTGGTCGAGATGATCGAAGCGAATCCGAAACACGTTCTGTTTCGGCTTATCAATGTCGATGATGGAGTTCACCCACCGCTGCCCAACCGCATCCGATACATCTGGAAAAATCGCAACAGCGACTCATCGTTACTCGCGAACACCTATTGAGTGCCTGTCGAATGCGTCAACGGTTTCGAGATCAAGCAGGGCACAAGCAGACCATTCCCATACCGCGCCACCTGTCACCTGTCTGCCTCTACAACCATTCACTTTCTCAGCATTCTCCGCGACAAGGGCGCCCCGAAACCGCAACGATTCAGCCTAGAATCGATGTGCCGTTCTCGTTGCCATAAGGAAGCCCGATGTCCGAAGAAGAAAAAATCAATCCAGGTCACACACAAGTTCGAGGAGTGCTTCGCGTGGTGGGGCCGCTGATCCTGCTCGTCGGCATCCTGTTCACCATCGTGGGGCTGGGAAGTTTCTTTTCTTCGTTCGGCGGCTTTGAGCCACCTCGATACTTTTGGTGCGGTTTCGTCGGCTTGCCACTGATGTTTGTCGGCGCCGTGATGACCCAAGTTGCCTACGTCGGCGCCATCGCTCGCTATCATGCGGGAGAGATCGCCCCGGTCGGAAAAGACACGTTCAACTACATGGCCGAAGGGACCCAAGGCGGTGTGAAAACCATGGCCTCGGCATTGGCCGCGGGCCTTAGTGAAGGCATTAGTGGAGACAAAATCGGTTGTCCCCAGTGCGGCAATGCAAACGACCGTCAGGCAAAGTTCTGCGACGAGTGTGGGTCGTCCTTGTCCAAATCATGCAGCTCATGTGGGGAAGTTAACGACGGCGATGCGAAATTTTGCGACGGATGCGGCACCGCATTTTAGGCCCTTCATTCTGACTCGAAACCGGCAATGCTCTCGCGTTGATGCACAATCATCACGCCACAAGCTCAAAAACAAGCAACCAAATTCCGATCACAAATCGCGGTCTCTCGCGAACCCACGTTAAAAGAGCATGTCTCTTTTTGCATGGACGATTCAAATCTCATTGCCAAGTTCGAGAAACTCGGTGCACGCGCTACCATCCGGCCATTGATTGAAAACCGATGGCGTCTGGCTCCCGGTCCCATCGTCATTGACATCGGCCATGATCGCCGTGGTGAGTTCTTCGACATCCAAGCAACCGAGGACGCCGACGTCACCGTCATCGATGTCCAACCCCGCGAACGACATCTGTTGCTGATGGTACGGCAGTCAGCCGAGCGTGCGAACGATCCTGTTCGCAAGGATAAGTTTCTGTGCGGACATGATGAACGACATTGGTTTGTCGCCGGCGTTCCCGAAACGGCTCCCGTTAGTAACGTGATCACGGCAAAAGAATCGCTCAAACCAGAACTGGTTCGTGACCGCGAAAGTGGAAAGAAGGGCAAGCGAACCAAACGATTGCGACGCAAGACAGACACATTCGTTCGTCAAGGTGAATGGTTCTTTCTTCCCGCCGGCAACGTGCGGGTCAATGAGAAGCTTCTCCTCAGAAACGAACCGATCTCACGTGGCCTCGGCAGCAAACCGCACGTGTGTGAATTCCTGTATCGCGACGGAGGCACCACCGTGTACGTGTGTGGTCGACATCCCAGCGGACTGGATACGCAAGAGTACCGAAAACTACTCAAGAAAAACCCGCAAGCGAGCAAATGGAACTGGCGGGTCATGCGGCGCGATCCGGTTGTGTTTGTGCGTGGAAAAGTCTCCCACCCCGACCACGCCACCCTCCGCCTCGACGGCTGGCACCGAGTCGCGATGAACACGGAAAACCAATCCCGAGCCATGGCCGCCGTCGCATTCTTGGACTGACGCACCGACACTGCCGCACCACTCAAACTGCGTTTCGGAGCCCGAGGCTCATGGATGGAAATCAAGCCTTCCCTCGGCGCGTTGATTCGAAACCGCTGGGTTTCATCGGAATCGCTGCGGCGATCCATGAACCATCGCCATTGAGAATTTTCGACGGGCGGTGATCCACGCGGGCGATCACCAATCAACCGTCGGGTTGTTTAGCAAAGAATCTTCCCGGCACTGGTATTCGTCAGCACCCAAAAGAGAGCAAGAAGCGGATGGGGTGGGATTCGAACCCACGGTAGAGTTACCCCTACGCTAGTTTTCAAGACTAGAGCCTTCGTCCACTCGGCCACCCATCCGGCGAGCTGGGGGATTTTAGCAGGTGTGTTGGCGTTCGCCCACAGGCGGTTGAAATGAATCGCCACAGGTTTTTTGAGGATTAGGCAAAGTTTGCCGTCCGTGGTGCCGATAAAAGTAACGGGGGTGGAGGAGATGCGCGGTCATGCAACTGGCTTGAACCCGTGAAACTCGCACCAAACGTTCAGACGCTTATCGACACCGCATTCGCTCGGGCGACAGCCCATTTTGCGGCGGTCGGCTCTCGCGCCGCGCTGGCGGTCACGCTCGGGTTCTTCCTGGTCTTCTCGGCCGGTGGATGCTCTTTAGTTCCGGAAACCCGAACTCGCGATGTGTTGCACAACCCTTTCCCCCAGCTCAAACGAGTCGCGGTGCTGCCGTTTTTCAACCAGAGCGACCAACCCAATGTCGACGGTAACGAAGTCGCGCGGGCCTATTACGCGGCTCTGCAGGCGATCCCCGGTTTTGAAGTTTTACCCGTCGGCGTGACCGCGATGCAGTTACGGTCTTATGCGGCCCAGTATGGCGAGCCGCGAACCGGCGCCGAATTCCAACGACTCGCTCAAATGATGGACGTGGAGGCGATCGTCGTCGGATCGGTCACGGATTTCGATGCGTACTATCCACCACGAATGGGTTTGACCGTTCACTGGTACGCTGCCAACGAAGGGTTTCACGCGATTCCGCCTGGATACGGTTTGCCCTGGGGCACTGAAAGCGAAGACAAAATTCCCGCCCGAATTGCCAAGGAAGCAGAGTTCGAATTGGCCCGCAGTCAGCTAAAAACGCAGGAACCGCAATCCGTTCCGCTCGCTCAATCCACCGCGGCCCCGAACGCCCACTCCGTTCAACCGGGTGGTTCACCTGAAAACGCTGCCCCCTCAACGGCCAAACGGCCCGCGGCAACCGACCCTTGGGGCGAACCGGTGGTCAAGTCGAACATCTCGCGAACGCAATTCAATGAGACCGCCGCAGGTCAACAGATCGTGTTACCACCGGGCCGCCCCGCGTCCATCGCCACGAATCAAACGGGCAACTCCCAAATCGCCGACCCACAAAGCCCGCCCATGTCTCCGGGATCGGAATTTGAGTACGCCGAAATGGGGCCGCTCGATGGCGTCTATCGCGATGGCCCTTACGCCGATGGCGAGTGCGTTACCGACGGCGGCGTTTGGGTCGAAGGTGAGTTCGCCGCCTCCGCGCCGCTGCCCGCGAACTGGCCCGAGCCCACTGACCTGATCCCCGATCCACCGCAACCGGTACCGCCAATGATGATCCGGCAACATGATCCGGTTTTGACACATACGCGGCTGTATCGCGGTGACGACCCTTACTTTACGGCAAGACTCGCCGATTATGTCGAAACCGGCGACGATGCACGTGGGATGTCTTGGCAGGGTTATATCAAACGCAGCGAAGATTTCATTCGTTTCTGTTGTCACCTGCACATCGCGGAAATGTTGGAGTCTCGGGGCGGTCAGGACCCAAGCGACCTCATTCTTCGCTGGCCTGTGAGCCGATACTGAGCACACGTCGGAAGTGTTGCACGGGCCCAATCTCCCGAAACGGGCCAAACCGCGACGCAACACTCCTCCTCCGCCGCGTGACCCAACTCAGGACGAGAACAAAAGATGGAAAAGGAAGTCAACGTATTGGCACTCGTAAAAGGTGAAGAGAAGTTCATCTTTTTGTTTGACGATGAAAACCGCGACGAAACGCTCCGACAGCTCGCTCGCTTTGCCGCCAATCCCGACTTGGACTTTTCCTGGTACGACGCGGCGATGCTGTCTCGCAAGATCCGCGAAACCGTCATCACCGAATTCGACGAAATCTCCGCGAGCGAAGAATTTGACAGCATCTCGATTGATGACTTCGCTTAGAGCTTTTCCGTAAATGACGAAAGTTTGCTAAAGCGAGCGACGCTCGCCAGAACATGGTCTCCACGTCCGGCGACCGTGGCTGCAACAAAAATGGAATTGCTCTAGAGAGTCGATCTTCGCGATAGGACCACCGCGAGAACGAAAGGATCGAGTGCTGAGTCGCAAATAAATAAGGGGTTCAAGCCGCCACAAATATCGTCAAGACATTCGCGACGATCGTGAGACCTGCCGGAAATCTTAACGAATTACGCCCCCATGAATTTTGCGGTGACGAAGCATCCGCAACGATTGTTTTCAACGTCAGGAACCTGAATCATGGCAAAAGTCCCCCTGTCATCGGCGATCACTCGGTTCCTGAGGTACATGGCGACGGAGCGCAACGCGTCGGACCTGACGATCAAAGCCTACCGCGAAGATCTGTTCGGATTTGCACAGTGGATTGAGGGTGGGCAGTTTGCCGGGACAACGCTCGATTCGCTCGATCCCTCACACCTCCGACAATTTCAAGCGGCGTTGCAACAGGCCGACTACGCCAAGAGCACGATCTCACGCAAACTCGCGTCGCTGCGTAGTTTCTTCAAATTCGCGATGCGTGAAGGCTCGGCGAAAACGAACCCCGCGAAGCCACTGCGCAACCCACGGCGAAACCGCAAACTGCCACTCGTTCTTTCCAACGAGGAAATCGGCCGACTCCTCACGACACCTCCGGCACATGATCCCGCCGGACTACGTGATCGCGCGATTTTAGAAACGATGTACTCTGCCGGACTCCGGGTCAGTGAACTGGTTGCCCTTCGAGACGGCGACATCGACTTCGGTCAGGGGATCGCCCGCGTTCGAGGAAAAGGTCGCAAAGAACGGATCAGTCCGCTCGGGTCGTACGCGATCGATGCGATTCGTGCATACGCGGCCCGTCGCAATCGATCGGCGGAGTCCGAACGTCTCGGTCAGGCGGCACCGGTTTTCGTCAACCGATTCGGGAACATTCTGACGACTCGCAGTGTCGGTCGGATGCTCGACAAATACATCGCCGACGCCGAACTCGATACTCGGACCAGCCCCCACACGCTGCGTCATTCCTTCGCCACCCATCTGCTCGATCGGGGAGCTGATATTCGCAGCGTGCAGGAATTACTCGGTCACAAGTCGTTAACGACGACCCAGATCTACACGCACGTTAGCGCGGCGAATCTGCGAACGATTTACGAGCAGGCTCACCCTCGGGCTCAATAGGCGAAGCCCCGAAGAACTCAATCTCACCGGTCTTCACGTCGTACAACGCACCGATCACTTTGACGCGGCCTTCACCGACTGCGTTGCGGATCACCTGACTACGACGGGTGATTTCCTCAGCCGTGTGAATCACGTTTTGTTTGGCAACGTTGTCGACGTAGGTTTCCAACGCTTCCTCGCTCAATTCGTCGAGCGATCGCGGCGGGAGGTCCTTGATACTCGGTGCGATCTCATCGACGATCGATTGCAAGTGTTCACAACCGGTCGCGCTCATCGCATCCTGTTTGCCCGCGACAAGTTTGACCGACGAGGTCACCGCGCCACAGCGAGTGTGCCCTAACACGACAACCAATTTCACGCCCGCCACACCGACGGCGTATTCGAGGCTGCCGAGCGATTTGGTGCCGATGATATTTCCGGCAACACGGACACTGAAAATGTCTCCCACCCCAAGGTCAAAGACCAACTCGGTAGGAACTCGCGAGTCGATACAGCTGAGCACGGCGGCGAGCGGGTTTTGCCCCATCGCGGTCGCGTTGACCTGGCGACCCAAGTCTCGGTTCAAACGGGTCCCGCTGACGAAACGTCGGTTCCCCTCACGCAGGGTCTTGATAACCTGATCCGCCGTTGCCTTGTCTTGCAACTCACGGGTCGTGTAATCCGCAAACTGCACGTCATCGCTGAGTTGGTACTTGGAACGAAATCCGACCAAATTGACGAGCACATCGCGTGCGGGGGCCGTGTTCGTTTTGTAATCGCGGATCAAACTCAGAACATCGGGGTCAATGTAATCCGAGGCACTCGCGTCAATTGTCAATCGAGTGCCTGGTTTGGCTTCATCAAGAATGCGTTCGATTGCGGCACGATTCAAAAAGCTGACTTGGTTCGCCAATTCAATGTGGGTGATGTCACCGGCCAAGTGAGTCTCGACGACACGGCGAATCGGACGACGCAGGTTACTATTAAGGATGAACAGAACGGCAACGCCCAATCCGATCAGAATACCGATCAACAGGTCAGTGAAGACGATTGCCACCACCGTGACGATAAACGGAACGAACTGATAACGGCCTTCGTTCCACATCTGCTTGAACAACTTAGGGCTGGCCAGTTTGAAACCGGTCACCAGCAGAATCGCGGCCAAAGCCGACAACGGGATCATGTTCATGTAGCCCGGCAGGATCGCGACGCTAAGCAACAACAAAATCCCGTGGAAGATTGCTGCGAGCTTGGTTTTCCCTCCCGAGTTCACGTTGACGCTACTGCGAACGATAACCGACGTAACAGGCAAACCACCGATCATCCCGCAAACCATGTTGCCGCAACCCTGTGCGATCAACTCACGACTCGCGGGTGAATTGCGTTTTTCAGTATCGAGCTTGTCAACGGCTTCGAGGTTGAGCAATGTCTCCAACGACGCGACAACGGCAATCGTAATGGCGCCGATGTAGACCGCCGGATTCAACAACTGCGTGAAGTCAGGCATCCTTAGAAAACCGATAAACTCAGAGGCACTGCTCGCGATTGGTATTTGCACGAGGTGGCTTTCCCCGATCAACCATTTCCCACCGAACCTGCTAAACAACATGTTCAATGCGACCCCCAACAGCACCACCACGAGCGGCGACGGAACGAGTGAACTTTTCAACCTCGGGATTCGATCCCATATTGCCAGGAACAGGATCGATGCGATCCCGATGACCATCGCACCGACGTGAATGTCGCCGGCGATCATCAGCAAAATTTCGGTGAACGTGTTCTCACTGTCCGGCTGGACGAACGACATATCACCTTCCGGGTCGGCATCGTGGCCGAAGACGTGTGGGATCTGTTTCAAAATCAGGATCACGCCGATCGCGACGAGCAACCCCTTGATCACGCTCGATGGGAAAAACGCCGACAGCGCCCCTCCCTTCGCAATCCCGAAACCGACCTGAATCGCACCGCCGATCAGGACCGCCAGCAAGAACGCCTCGAACGATCCCAATGCGGCGATTTGGGCGGCAACGATCGCGGTCAAACCAGCGGCCGGTCCGCTGACGCTCGTGTGAGATCCACTGATCGCCGCCACGACGAGCCCGCCAACGATCCCGGCAAGCAAGCCCGAAAACAGATCCGCCCCCGATGCCAATGCGATACCGAGACAGAGTGGCAACGCCACCAGAAAAACAACCACACCCGAGATTAAATCTCGGATGACCGTTGAAGAGGAATAGGTAGTGGTTTGGGAAGACATCGCTGCGAAATCCTGATGAAAACAGATGCACCCGCGAAAATCGCGGGCACCAAAAAACGAACAAATACTACCCGTTCATTCCGTGCCACTGCTGTGCACCGGATGAAACGAGTTACCGCCAAAAAGTCAGTGTCTGGTTTCACACGACCAGGACTCAAATTGTTGCACCTCGGTCCATGGTGTGACCGTGTGCAATGATGAGCGCATGTTCGCGTGAGTTCAGACTAACAAATCCATACAGAAAAGATCTGCGATTTATTAACAGCGAATGGGCGCGAGATTGCCACTTGAGAGTCGATGTCCGACGATGGCTCGCGGAACATCAGTGATGCGGACAATTGTCCAATGCGGAGAGAAGAGCCGGTACGGGCTGGGCGTGGAATCCGCAAACCGATCGTCACGTTCACGACGTTCGGCCGAACACGGCACTCGTTCTTCCAACTCTTCGGACTGACTTTGAGTCTCGCGATCGAGCGAGAGTCGAGATACAGTTGCGGTGATCCCGAGACTCGGCAATGCAAACAGCACCAACATGATGCATGGCATCATCCAGTGCGGTTCGACGAAGTGCGAGTTTTTCGACATCAAGGGCGAAGAGATCCGTTGTGCGGAACAGGAATTCGGTGACGACAGCCGAAGCGGACCAACGATAGTGTAGTTATTGTGTCGGTCGGCGTGATTCGTCCATTCTTACCTAGTCAGCAAGAGGGGGCAAGAGAGATCACGGCGATCGCTCCGCTCGGTCTTCTGCCCCCCTTTAGTTAGCGACACATCGACGTCGATTGTCCAGCAATAACATGCAGATTGGGCGGGAAACCTCGAGTTCCTCACCCCGGCGTCATGCAAACTTCATCGAATTCGCGGGTGGCGAAACAGCCCGTATCAGGCGGCATTTGAACGCGGCAGTCGCAATTTCTCGGCTCTTTGCCGAAACACCGACGGCCCGGGAAGGCGTGGTGCGCTGTAGGTGAATTCGTCCGGATCTACGAGCGATTCGATTTCCGCGAGGGTTTCCTGGATCCTCCGACGATACGTTTCGAGCGTCTCCTCGGCCCCGCAGACGAGCGGTTGAGAAAAATACAAATCGATTGTCGTGAACGGTTTCGGAATCTGCATCCGATCCCACGCTTTGCTGACGATCCACCGTCGCCGGGGGACCACCACTGCGGCGAGCACGACGGCATCGGATTGACGTGAAAGGTCACCGATTCCTTTATGCACCCGTCCGCGTGGCCCACGTGGTCCGTCGACCGTCAAACAAGCGGGACATCCATTGCGTACGTGACGAATGAGATTACGTAGTGCAGTCCGACCGCCACGATTCGCCGTTCCCTGGCCGCTCGACCCACGTACCGGCACGCAACCGCACAACGTGAGCGAGGGAACGATCATCTCGCCATCGGCTGAACGCGAGACCATCGCGCCGAGCCCCTTCTCGGCAACCATCAGAGCGGCAAATTGATGCGAGTGGAGGATCGCGAAGACATACGGGATCCCCGATCGGCGCAGCACCGGCCGGATGTCGTTGGCCACTCGCACACGACATGTCGATCGCAAGACGATTAAAGTAATGGCCACTAGCCACGAAAAGAACGTTCTCATCCTCTACAACGCTCTCGAGTATCCTTCAAATCTGTCCGATGATCCTGAAGCATGATCGTCTGGTGCGACGACCATTTTTCTCCCCGATTGACGGTTCTGCATGGTATTTAGAAAAAATGCTCGCGCGGGTAAACCGCAAACCACGCTCTATTTCATTCTTCGGATTCTGATTTGATTCCCCTCCCGCGTCGAGCGATCGGCGTCCTCTTTGGTTTCGCCTTCCTGACGTCGGCCGCCTACGTCCTGACCAGCTCGATCGGCATGAGTCTATATCTCGCCCGAGTCGGATCCCATGCGCTGCCATTGGTCCTCGTCGCATCCGCCGTGATCGTTGTGATCGTGTCGATGCTGACCTTCGTATTGATCAACGTTACGGCACCACGTCACTGCATCGTCGCAATCTGGTCACTCCTAGCCACCGCTTCGACGTATTTGTCCTGGGAACTCACCGAGTCCCATCATTCGGTAATTGTCCTCGGAATGATCTATGTATTGGCCGAAGTTCGCGGCTGCCTGAACACCGTGTTCCTGACAACCTTAATGACCGATTGGTTTCGAAACTCGGAATCGAAACGTCCGTACACGCTTGTCGCTGCGGGAGCCCCCGTCGCCGGCATCGCCGCAGGCCTGTTCTTGACCTGGGAAGCATCGGTGCTCGGTAACGTGCGAATTCTCCAGGTCATCGCGGCTCTCGATCTCGCCGTCGCTGTGTTGGCGTGGTCGTTGCCGCGACGGGCGAGCCAACCGCCCACCGAACAACCCAATACCACGCAACCGCACAACCAAAACGGCTCTGAAAAGACCGCGGCTCTGAATTCGTCCTGCGACACACCCACTCAGGAATCCAACGGAAAAGACCAAGCCCCCACCAAGGCGTCCTCACTGAGCGAAACATCGGTTCCTCCCAAACCATCGTGGTCGCTCCTGCAGTTTCGTTCTCACCTACTCGTTCTCATGGTCGTGCAGACGGCCGTGCTGACACTGATCGGATACCAATGGAAGGTCTCCGTTTCCGATTATTGGCACGAAGACGAATCATCCCTCATCACTTACTTTGCGGCCTACTACGCAATCGTCGACACGTTGATTTTGACATCGCAACTATTCGTCGCGGGCCGACTGCTCGATCGATTCAGTGTGGGAATGGCGTTGCGGGTGTACCCATTATTGCTCGCCATCACGGCAGCGGCGGCGTTCTTCGTCAACAGCGTGTTTGCCTTGATGATCATCTTTACATTCGCTCGAGGACTCGACGTTTTCCGTCGATCGCTGCACGACCCCGCACTCGCCTCGGCGTTTGCGATCCTTAGCAAGCGATTTCGCCGACAATCCATCGTCGTGATCAAAGGCATCGCAAAACCAACGGCCGAAGTCATTTCCGCGATGGCTCTGTTTCTATACGCGGCCAGCAGTACTTCGAACCAGATCACCGCAGTCTGGCTGCTGTTATTAATCCCATGGGTTTTATCAGCGACCGTCGCCGGCAAGATCCACGGTCAATACGATTCTCCCTAACTGTGCATCTCGACCATTCACGCCACGCTGCAGATATAGCAACGCCCTAATGCGGAACGCTCGCGTGTGCAGATTCACTCGGGGCCGACCGACTCAGTAAGCCGTCTTCCATTTCGTAGATCGTGTCGAAAACGTCAAGTGCTCGATGATCATGGGTGACGACGATCACGCCCGCGCCTTGTTCGTGAGCCACCTTTGCGAACAACTCCATCACTTGGCGGCCTCGATGTCCGTCGAGCGCGGCGGTGGGTTCATCAGCCAAAATCACACTCGGCCGATTCGCCAAAGCACGTGCGACCGCGATGCGTTGCTGCTGGCCGCCAGAAAGCATCGAAGGGAAATTACTCGCACGATCGGCGACACCGAGGTATTCGAGTAATTCCATGCTCCGACGACGTGACGCTCTCGCGGACTCACCGCTAAGCTGCATCGCGATCTGCACGTTCTCAATCGCCGACAAGAACGGAATCAAGTTGGATTTTTGAAAGATGAATCCGAGATGTCGGCGACGGAACGAACGCAAATTGGTGTAGGCGACGTCACCGTCATGGACGAGTTGCCCGCCGATCGAGATGCGACCGCGGGTGGGCGAATTGATAAGCCCGACGGCGGTGAGGAACGTCGACTTGCCACTTCCGCTCGGGCCTAGCAGCGCGACGACCTCACCTTTCTCGACTCGCATCGACGCGTCTTTCATGGCAACGACTTCGGTGTTCCCACTGCCGTAGATCTTCGTTAGTTGCTCGGCCTCAATCGCCGCGGGTTCAGACTGACTCATGCCAACGCCTCGTTAGGCGAAATCTTCATCGCCTTCCAAATCCCCAGAAGACTCGCAATCACCGAGATCGCCAAAACGATTCCCGCCAATTGCAGTAAATCTGCGTGAGCCAAGATCACGCGACGAGGGAACAACGGAAACAATTGCCGGCCGACGAGGTAGGCGATACCGAAACCGACAAAACCGAGGATCAACGCCTGTTGCAGGATCATGCCCAGCACGACCGAATTCGGTGCCCCGATCAGTTTCAACAAGGCGATCGAATGAATTTTGTCCAGCGTCAAGGTATACAAGATCAAGGCCATGATGATGGCCGCGATAATGGTAAGCAGCACACGGAACAGTCCGATCTGTCGCCGGACTCGTTCGACGCTGCCTTTGAGTAAGAGCTCGCGTTGTCCATCCGCTGTGTACACCGACACATCGCCCCATCCCGAGATCACTTCTGCAACCCGATCAGGGTCCGTGCCGGGAGTCAACGTGATCATCACCGCGCTGATTTGAGGCTTGGCAACGGCGGGCAATTGACTCGCAGGTTTGTTCGCGTTTTCGAGTACGTCGGGTTGCCTGATCGCTAACTCAAAATCTTCACCACGGGCCCGGCGAGCGGCCCGTTCCAACCGAACCGCCTCACCCGGTGTATCAAACTGAATCGCCAACGCGTCTGAAACGGAAAAGAACGCGAGCCCGTCTCCACTCGAACTGATCATGTTCTCAGTGATGCCGACGACCTCGTAGGTCTCTTTGCCGAGCGTGACGCGTTCACCCAGAGCGAGCCCGAGTTGTTGATCCGCAATCATCTCATAGTGAACTTGCCCGAGCGTTCGACCGGCAATCAACGGCAGCCACTCGCCTTTGTCCGTCGGCCAACTCAATCCCAATACGGCGATCCGCAACGGCTTTCCGTCGCGTTGGCGTTGGATCGTGTGATAGACGAATTCACGTGCCTCCAATACACCGGGCACGGCCGCGGCGCGGTAAACCAACGTCGACGACACGCGTGACAATTCGGCAAAAGGGCCACGCGTGTTTCGTTGCACGATCCACAGGTCAGCATCGGCGCGGTCGATCAACAATGTCGCGTCTTCGACCACGCCGCGATAAATACCGCCCATCCCCATCACGACCATCAACAACATCCCGATGCCCACTGCGGTCAATGCGAATCGTCCGAAACTGTGCCGGATGTCTTTGGTGGCTAAATTCAACGTGCCATCCCCGTCTGAATCGTCACTCTGCGTCCATCCGCCAATTGCGTGGACGGATTCACGGGAGAGACAATCACGTCACCCTCGCTGATCCCCTGTTGCACCTCGACGACCTCGCGACCGCGAATCCCGATCGACAATTCACGCCATACCGCCTTTCCTTCCACGTCCAGAAAAACACCGAGACTTCCCTCGCGACGGACGAGCCATTCCGCGGGCACCACGATCACCTCCGAACGCTCGGCGACATTGACAAACGTTTCGGCTCGCTGGCCGACGGCCCAATTTTCCGGCAATTCCAACACTCGCACATCAACGATGAATTCGCGTGTTTCCCGATCGGCTTCGCGTCCGAGACGTGCGACCACGCCAGAGTAAGACGACGTAGGTTCGCTTCGAAAAACAACGCGTGCGGTTTGACCTTCGGCCAGTTGCGACATCGCGGTTTCGTCGACCCAGGCACTAATCCACAACTGGTCCAACGAGATCAAGGTTAGGATCTCGCTGCCCGGCACAACGACGTCTCCTGGTTCGCGCCGACGCCGCACAATCAACCCGTCAAACGGCGCATGAATTTCGGTGTCGGTCAATCGCATGGCGTGATAACGGGCGGTGTTTTCGGCAACAACCAAATTTCGCTGCCCTTCGACGATGGCCGCATCAGCCGACGCCACTCCCGCCTGCGCGACCGAAAGCGCCTCGGTCGCTTTGTCAGCGTCGTCACGACTCGCAGCGTTCTTATCGACCAACGATTGCACCCGGTCAAAACTTCGTCGCGCCTGCTGAAGTATGGCATCGGCCCGCTCTTTGTCTGTCTTTAAACGCTCGACCGCCGCTGCCGCCGCGTCCACCCCCGCCGAGGCGATCCCAACCTGCTGCTTTAGTTCCTCTTCGTCCAAACGAACCAGCAATTCGCCGACCGAGACCTGTTGCCCCTGGTCGGCCAACACTTCCACAATGCGTCCGGATATTTTGGAACTGATTGTCGCCTCGACTCGGGCTTCGAGAGTTCCTGTGCCCATCACCTCACCGACAACGGAACCACGTTCGGCTGCGTGAGCGATAACGGGAATCGGCGAAAACTGGAACCAATAAACCACCACCGCGATGATTGCAGCAACGAAGGCGAACTTGAGCAGCGGTCTGACGTATTTCATTTAACTTGGTATTCCGCGATGAAGCGTTTGTCGATCCATGTCTTCAACTGCCAACTCAAACGAGAATGCCAACTCAGCGGACCGTATTCGAGGAACGCTTTCCCGTCACCCGTGTTTAGCAATTTCAAAAAGTCGCTTTGCGGCTCAAAGCGTTCTAACGGTTCGCCCGAAAACATCGCACGCAAGTTGTGCCAAAGGATCGGTGCCTGACGGACCGCGTACACGCCCGCCTTTGGTGACGGTGATTCGATTACGGTGCCGGAATCCCCGACGGCGAACACTCGCTCGTCAGATAGCGATTGCAGGGTCGGGGTAGTCGCGATGAAACCGCGGTCGTCGGTTTGCAATCCCAACGTGGCAAGCACAGGAGGTGCCCCGGCCCCCGTGGCCCAAATCACGCAGTCGGTTTCGTGTCGAGAATCGTCCTCCGTCGTGATGCTGGATTCACCAACGTCGGAAACCCGATGCCGAGGATTCACCCGAATCCCTTTCGATTTGAGTAGTCCTTCGATACGCCGGACACTGCGATCACTCATTCCATCGGCGACGTGTTCGCTGCTGGTGAAGATTTCGATCAGCGTGTCATTTGCCGAATTTTGTTTCCTCAGTTTCTGTTGCAAACAAAACGCGATTTCGACGCTCGCTACGCCCCCACCGACGATTGACACCTTCAACGCTCGGTCACCATCGCGGTCAACGGCATCGAGATGCCCCTGCAACCGAGTCAAGAACGTTTGCATCGGTTTGATTGGCACCATCAGCGGCGATTCCGTATGATCGAGCCATCCCGCAGGCATCGACCCGACTCCGACCGACAACGCATCAAAAGGGATTGGTTCGTGATCGGAAAAGTGAATCACGCTCGCATCCAAATCCAATCCGTTCGTGTCCGCGATGATCAACTTTGCACCGGCACGCTGCGCCAACGGAGCGAGTTCGATTCGCATCTCCTCGTCGCTGAATTGCCCGCCTAACGTCCCCGGTAACATGCCCGAATAAGTCGCGTCAGGATAGCGACTGATGCACGTCAGACTGCATCCCGGAATCGGATCACTCGCCCATTCTTTGACGACATGAGCGTTGGTGTGACCAATGCCGAGCAGAACGACGTTCTTGGTGGACACTACTGCGTCACCTGCTCGTAGGCTGCCGGAATTTTGTAACGGTCGCTGTAGGTATGGACTCGGTTGGTCGGTCGGCCATCGAGTGTCTGCACCGGCAATCCGGCGTCCACCCATTTCAAAATGCTGCCCTTGTAGTTCTTCACCTTCACGCCATCGGCCACCAACTTTTTGGCATACGCGCCACTGCGACCACCCACGGTGCAGTAGGGGATCACCAATTTGCCTCGATACTTATCAGCATTTTTCTCGTACTGAGCTTTCGTGATCGCGCCAGGTATCACGGAGACATTCACTTCCGCATCCGTGCGAACGTCAACGACAACGAAGTCAGGCTCCGAGGCCGGTTTTCCCGCTTGCACGGCTTCGGCAGCCGCCTTTTGCTGCCGCGTCAACATTGCACTGAGATCTTGCGTACTGATCGTTTCGATCTTTGGTCCGCCGAAAAAACCGCCAAACTGAGCCGACGCGGGCATCACGGCCAATTGAAAGAAGGCAACGACGGCAAACAGACTCGCGACTACAAATTTCGGATTCAGCATCTAAGTTTTCTCGATTGAAGGGACGGATTGAAATGGGTACGTAAACGGTCAGCGACGCACCGCGACACGCATTGGATCCCGGACTACAGCGTTTCCACCCAGAACCAACCACGCAGCTCTCCTTCGACAAACCCGGTGGCTTGGTCGTCCGGATAAAGCCTCGCGAGCTGGTCCTTGATGATCGGTGCGATCTGATCCGTTGGGCCGTGACACATGAGACATTGTGTTTGCAACTTGATCGGTAACAGCGCCGCGGCATGATCATTCGACAAGGTGGCAAAGGTAGCGGAGGCGGTCTTGGCATCCGTCAATTCCGTTGCCCATTGGGGCGATTTATTGTTTGGATTTCGGAGCCGAACACCGACACGCCCGATTTTGACATGATGCTCGGCACCCACCTCTGCTGCGATTCGGGGTGCTTCCTCGTGACACACCTGGATTGCCTTCGCCGGCCCCTGGCTCATCGCCTGCATCAGCCGACCGGACAATCGTTGTTGCAATGCCTCCTTGGCGGCAACCAGTGTTTGCTGATCTGATTCCGAGGGCACTTGGTCTTGCACAATCGTCACCTCGTCTTGCTCCATAGTAGGCGACGGTGCCACACGTTCTGAACGCGAACAACCGCTGAACATCGAGATTACCAGCAGCGGCGAACAAAGAACCAAGTAAAATTTCATCACACGAAACCTTTCGGGGCAGAACCTATCGGGGCAGGGCAGGGTGCTCGAAAGAGCAGAGCGATCGGCGCGTCAGGACGTTCAACGGGGCAGGACATTCAGCAGGGCAGGGCAGACGGGATCGGGCGGCCGCCCATCGAAGCGTTTTCGTCAAAACATGAGCCAGCGGTTCACATAGACATCCTACGCAATTGACTTCGATCATCGATCGTTTATTTCAAAATAGGCACGTACGAATACCCATCCGCTTGCAGATTCACGACCGCTGTCAACGCCGACACTGCGGTATCAACAAACACCGCGACATCGGAAGATTGATACCCCGCCGAATGTAACGATTGACCGCAAACGGTTAGCTCAACGCCCGCTTCGTGCAGTTCGTGCAACAGTTCCAAATTTGGGTTGCCCGACGTTTGAAATTTCTCGCGATAGGCGTCGTCGTTCAATACCGCGAGAGTGGCACCGCCATGAAAAACGACCGCGATTTCTACGTTCGCAGGTGATTCTCCCGCACCGGCGTAGATATTCACGTATCTCGCCACTCCTTCAAGTGCCGAATTCAATTTTGCAGGATCGTCACCGCGGGTCACGTCGACCATCAATTTGGTGCCGTCGCGTGGTTGATGCACGGCGTTGGGCAGCCGAACCACGCTTCCGTGCTCAGAGATCACTGGCTTTCGATCGGCTTCCGGTTGTACCGTATCTGAACCGGGGATTGCATGATTTTTCATCGCTTCGGCAAACCCTCGCTCGACAAAACCCGAAACGACTTTGGCATGAGCACGAATGAGGTCGGCAACATACGGATCGTCTGAGGTTTCCGTCACACGCACGCCTTTTTCCGTATCTACATGTTCCATCTTGATTTTATCGGTGTGCCGAAAAATCTCTTCAAACAAAGGGTCACGCATTCGAATCGGGTTCGTTTCCTTAATTCGGTACTGCATCCATTCAACGTGTTCTTTGATCTTCGAGGCGACTTCCTCGTCATCGGACTCGGTGAGCGTTTCGACGCCGCCGGAAACCTCTTTGACAGTCCGCGTGATCTTCTCGTGATGGGTCAGCAAAAATTGAAACACATCGTGATCGGAATCATGGCGTTCGTCATGGGAGTTTGGACCACCGCTCTGCATCCCGCGTCCCGCCCCCATTCCGCGGCCCGCGCCTCTTCCAGCACCTCGCCCGGCACCAGGCCCAAACCCATTGCCATGGCCGCCACCGAATCCCGGGCCTTGCTGCGCAGTCGCCGCTGGGATCAATGAAAATGAAACGAGAAGACCGAAAATCAAGATGCTGAAAATTTTCACCGAACCGAACCTCTTAAGGGACTTATGTGGATGTGGTCGTGGGCATGTGCTTCGCGATGTAGGCGGGCTCACCCATCCGCTCGAGCAGATCGAGTTGTAATTCGAGCCAGCCCATGTGGTGCTCTTCGTCCATCGCGATGCGTTCAAAGAGTTGACGCGAACCGATGTCCCCGTCCGCATTCGCTTCGACGGAGGCCTTGGTATAGAAGGCCAGGGCTTCCTTCTCATCCGCCAAATCCAATTCAAACATCTGCTTGAGTGAATTCGCACGAACCGGCGTCTTGGCGAGTTTGAGTTCGGGATCCCCCTTCAGGAACAGGATGCGGACCATGAACTCTTCGGAGTGCCCGAGTTCCT
The DNA here is from genome assembly GCF_014192335.1 of Aporhodopirellula rubra. Taxonomy (GTDB): domain Bacteria; phylum Planctomycetota; class Planctomycetia; order Pirellulales; family Pirellulaceae; genus Rhodopirellula; species Rhodopirellula rubra. The sequence goes on from NZ_JACHXU010000006.1 coordinate 215,974, forward strand.
CCTGCATTTCTTCACGCAATTGCGTCGCCAAGATCCCCATTCCCCAATCGTCCAACACGCCCGCGTGCAATTGATACTGGTGCGTCGCGGACAACTCCATAGCGAGCGCGGTTTGAAGATTTTGGATCGTTTGTGTTGAACTCATCAATCTTTTTCTTTCGTTGAAAGGTGAAAACAATCTGTAAACGGATTGTATCGAACGACGGTCGAAACCGTGAGGCTCACGCGGTACCAATCGTTTGCATCGCACTGACGTGCGGCAGGCCTTCGGAATTCCATTTGAGGTACCCGCCGGTCATATTAATCGTTTGCTTGTATCCGGCGGCTTGCAGAACGCTCACGCCGATCGCCGAACGTGCGCCGCTGCGACAATGAACCACAATCGGTTGATCGCGAGGTAAGTCGCCTAGGTGATCAGGCAATCGTCCGAGAAAGCGATGTTCGGCTTGCTCGATGTGCCCTTCGTTCCATTCGTCGTTGGACCGAACATCGATCAACTTCACTTCGCCGGACTGAATCGCTGCAGCTAACTCAGTCGGCATTCCGGACGCATAGGCCTCCTTCGTCAAACCCGCTTCCTGGACGTCTTCGATGCGAAAACCGCCAGCGATTTCTTCCACACCGATTTTGTGAAGAACACGAGCAGCCTCTTCGAGTAGCCCCGGTTCACAGATCAGATAGGTCGGGCGGTCATAATCGACCAGCCATCCCGCCCAACCCGCGAGCATGTTCAGCGGAATATTGATCGTGCCCGGAACATGCTCATCGGCGAACTGCGACGACGGACGCAAATCAACCACTGTCCCTGACTCAAGTGCGACGTCCAGTTGGGAGACATCGAGCATGTCATGATGATGGTTGGCACCGAGAACCACAGGCCCTTCTTTGTTCACACGTTTCATCACGGCAAAATATTTCGGGGCTTCCGGTTGATCGGCCAAGATGTATTTCACGAACTCGTCTTCGTCGGTGAATTGCAACGCGGGGTTGAACCGTTTCTCGTAGCCGACCGTTGACGAGGGAATCGCACCGAGGCCCTTGCCGCACGCACTCCCGGCACCGTGAGCAGGCCAAACCTGCAAATAGTCCGGCATCGCCTTGAATCGCTCCGCCGACCGAAATAAATCGCGTGCCCCCGGTTCGGCAGTGCCTTCGATCTTGGCCGCTTCCTCTAACAAATCTGGACGCCCGATCGATCCGACAAACACAAAGTCACCGGTGAAGATCCCCATCGGTTCGTCGGCGCCACCGCCTTGATCCGTCAGTACAAACGAGATGCTTTCGGGCGTGTGGCCGGGAGTGTGCATCACTTCGAATTTGATGTTTCCGATCATGAACTGATCACCATCGTGCACCAACTCGTGATCGTAGGAATCGAGATACTGATATTTCCAATCATCAGGCCCTTCGTCGGAAACGTACAGTTTGGCCCCAACACGATCGGCCAACTCACGTGCCCCCGAAACATAATCGGCGTGAATATGCGTCTCCGCGACCGCAACCACTTTGACGCCTTCCCGTTCTGCCATTTCAAGATACTGCTCAATATCACGCCCCGGATCGACCACGATCGCGACATTGGCACGTTGGCAACCAACCATGTAAGAGGCGTGGGCGAGTTTTTGATCATAGAAATACTTGAGTAACATGTCTGACTCCGTTTGAATGTTCGTGAGGCCTAAGAGACCGCCGATTTAATAAGTACAAACAACGCGATCAACACGACCGCGATGGAAAATGTTTTTTGAAGTGTTGGGCCCTTGAGACGCTTCGCAACGATTCCGCCCAACCACATCCCCGCAAAACCACCTAGTAGGAACTGCACCGTTGTTTCGAGTGACAACGCGTTGCCACTGATCACGTGAGAGGTGACTCCGCTGATACTGACCAACACGATCACAAGTAGCGATGTGCCAACGGCACGGTGAATCGCCATCCCGCTGAACAGAACCAAAGCCGGGACGATTACGAAACCGCCACCAACACCGAACATGCCCGACAAAACACCCGTCATCAGTCCCACAATCACGAGCAACCGGGCACAGCGTGATGTCAACCGTAGCGTCCCGTCGGCGTCGCGTTGGCAGGCTGAACGATCACGATCGACCTGCGTCTCACTGTTGCACACACCGCTGGCAATTTTGGGATTGCTGGCCTTGCTCCACATTCGAAACGCCACGAACAACATCAACACCGCGAACATCGTCAAAAGAACCTGCTCGGGAATCAACGTTGACAGGTACGTCCCCAAGGGGGCGCCCAACATTCCTGCGATCGCAAACAACAAACCTGTCCGTATCTCGACCTCGCCCCGAATTAGCCGTGGCACGGTTCCGAAGAACGCCGTGCCCCCGACAGCGGCCAAGGAGATCCCGACGGCTTCACGCGGCGCGATCGACATCCCGTAGACCAGCAGCGGCACCGCTAAAACGCCACCACCGCCACCGGTCAATCCGAGAGCAAAGCCGACGATGCATCCGAACAGGATTGCTAAACCGAACATGAGCCTCCACCGACGCACTGGTTCCACGGCATTTTCGCAATCATCGATGCCATGGGGCATAAGCCCGTGAACCCAGCAAACATCAGACCAGCGCCAACAAATCCGGAAAGCCCGACGAAGTAAGGGTGAACGAAGTAACCGAGTACAACGCCGAGCAATACGAGAAATCCAGCCGTGATTTGGACCTGCTGCATCAGCGGCATCGCCTTCTTGCCGCGGACGACGGGCAATCCCGCTTGCTCCCACGCCACCGTGCCGCCTTCGACATTGATGACGTTTTCAAACCCGGCTGAAATGAATTTTTCACACGCCTGAGCGGATCGGTTCCCACTTCGACAAATCACATACAGCGGATCGCCTGCCGAACCGTTTCGCGCCGTCATTACGTCGTTGGGGTCGAGCGACTCCAGAGGCACCGAGCGTGCACATTCCGCATGAATCGCACGGTATTCGGTCGGCATTCGCACATCAATCAGATCAAAGTGCCCGTTCGGAAACTGGTCGTTTAACCGTTTGACATCAATCGTTTGCATATCTGATCCCTTTTCAGTGACCCGCCAAAACCACCCGCAACAAACTGTCACATCGCGACTTGACGATATTTAATCAGTTAAAAAAACCGGTCACGCCTCGGCAAAACAATCACGCCGAGAAACCGGATTCGTTGGCCGTGCAGCACCTTCCTGCCGCCAACTCTCTAACAATCATATCGGGAGGTCACGATATGTCAACACAACTAAAACGGGAAGTTTTCCGCAAATCGGGACGGCAGATTGTCACACCGCGAAACGAGCGGCGGTAATCAACCGCTCGCTCCCCGATCCAGACGCTACTTCAGCACGCCGCTGAAAAGACTCGATCCGATTCGGACCATCGTGGCACCTTCGGCAATCGCCGCGGCATAGTCTCCACTCATCCCCATCGACAATTCGGGCAACGCCAGATTCGTCTGCTGTCGCATTTGATCACGAAGATCTCGCAAGCGAGCGAACTGCGGACGCGCCTGCTGCGGGTCCGTTCCCCAACCCGCCATCGCCATCAAACCGATCACCCGCGCCCCGAACTCGCCCGAATCGGCCGACGCAACTCGCGAGCAATGCCGCTCAAACAACCCTGGCAATTCAACCACAGGCAACCCCGTTTTCGCCGCCTCATCGCTAACGTTGACTTCCATCAACACGTCGACTGAGATGGACTGCGAGATCGCCTCATTGTGAATTTCGTCGAGCACCCGTTCGCTATCGACGGAATGAATCAACGGCTTGAACGCGAGCAGACGACGCACTTTGTTTCGCTGCAGATGTCCGATCTGGTGCCAGCGGATTTCACCGGCCACGTCGGGTTCATTCGCCGAGAACCAATCCGCTTTTTGCATCAACACTTGCGGACGGTTTTCGCCGAGATCTCGACACCCCGCCTTCACCAACCAACCCGTCACTTCCGCGTCCACGTATTTGGAAACACCCACGACCCGGACATCCGTGGCACCGCGTCCTGTTTGCGTAGCGGCTTGTGCGACCTCGTCGCAAACTCGGATCCAATTCTCTTTGATACGGCGGCGAGCATCGTCTGGCGAACAGGCGATCTGGGTTGCATCGATAGGGTCAGCGGCCATGTTGGTCTTTCAATGAAACAAGAAACGGCTACGCGATTATCCAGCGGTTTGGCACTGAGTGATTCGCGATTCGGCGGCATCAGATCCGACAGCACTGGATTCGACAGCACCGCGATCCAATCGTTTGCTCACAGCATACCGAGTGCCGTTCACTCGGGATCGCTGGTCGCATCGACGGTCACCAATTCCTCCATGCCACCATCGCCAGGATGGAACCGAGCGGCAAAGAAATCCGCGATGAGGTGTTTGCCCATCACCGAACGTGGGCCACGCCCCGACATGGAGCGATACACGACCCAATGTTCGCTGCCCACCTGAACCCGAAACCCCGCAGCGACTTCGCGAGGAATGATCGACAGTTCTTCCGCGACTGTGAGTTGACGCCAAGTGCGTTTTCGACGGAACCGTCCCGTTTGAAAATCGATCCAAACGGGTGAATAAACGGCTCCGCGACCCACCGTCGTCACGACCAAATGCTGATCATCAGACACCGTCGCCTGACAATCGGAGCGGCCGACTCGCCATTCATTCGCGGCAAGCGGCATCACAAGAGCACGGCGTTTTTTCTTGCACGTGAACAACAGCTCTCGAGTTTCCTCGTCCTCGACAACGTCAACGCCTGGAGCGAGCGGCAAACGGCTGACGCAGAGGATCTCCGGCGCATCTTCTGCCACTCCATTCTTCTTTTTCGACGCTGAGGCCGCCGATCCACCGGCGAGCGGCAAGACCGCGTCCGAGATCATCAAACATCGGTCATCACGAACCAGCATCCATTGCCGCTGCAAGACATAATCTCCGAACGGCTGCTCGAGTTCGATCAAATGCACGTCATCATCGGTGTACTCACACGTGCATTCCCAATCACCCGTGGGCTGCAGATCGACACCGCCGACCCGCACCATGGTTTGATGAGTTCCTTGGAAAATGGATTGTCGCCCGCCCATCATTTCGACGCGGACGTCTTCTCCGGAATAGTCGACAAAGGTTCGCCCACGCCGAACGTCCCACTCAGGCAACATCGCGAGCGTCTTGCCCGTTTCGCTGTGCCACATCGCTTCGGGGAGCGAAACCTCCCACGCCAATTGCCCGCCCGAGTGACTTTGGCCGAGCGCGGCCGCCATTGCGGGAGGCAACGTCTCTCGATCAAACTCCGACGCCGCCAACATCAATCCGTGCAGATCGGGTTCACCCAATTTTTTCTTTGCAAGAGCAGCCCGTTTTGTTTTGGCCACACCCGGCACCGCTTCTCGCACTGCGTTCATCGACGCCCCGGCGAGCGGTTGGCTCGATCGAAAATCGATCTGGCATTCGTCCGCATCGACAGTCGTTAGAGCCTGTGTGCCGTCGCACCTCGACAACGCGGCCATCCAAGTGGCGAACTCGGCTGCGATGTCACGGTTGCGTTTCTTGAATTTCGTTTTGCTGACCAAGGGCAGTAACCTGTCGCATCGTACTAACGACGCCACGATCAGTCGCAAATCGGCGGGATGGATCAGGGACCGATCGATCGACTCGGCTTCTCCTTCGATGAACGCCAACACAGCCTCGGCCGCAGGCTCAGCGAGTTTTTGGCACGACGGTAACGCCGCGAGACTCCAAGCGAGCGTCAACCCGAGTTCGCCGGCGAGTAACAAGTGCAGAGGCGAGGTCGCGTCGGATCGCAAAGAGGCATCGGCTCGGATTTGCAACAATTGCTCGCCGCACTGCCACCAAACCTCATGCGGCAAAATCCCACTCAATCCGGGCATCGCGGCCGCCCACATGATGGTTTCGGCGGCATCGACGGCGGACATTTCGTCATAAAAGACCCGATCGATCAACCGTTGAGCTTCCTCAACCAGCATCTCTTGCTCGGCGTCGGCGTGGTCAGCGTCGGCTAAATTGCCCCCGTTTGCGTCGCTATCAACTTGGCGGGCGAGACCACTTGCCCCCCCATCGCCTTCGATCTGCGTGGCTAACTTGGCCAGGGTTCGCTGGAGAGTCGTCGACGGCCCGCGCATTGCAGTCGAGGTGCCCCAGAGATAGAACGCCCCGTTGGCCCCGTCATCGCCATAAAGTTTGGCCGCCGATCGACCTCGCGGTGCCGCTTTGGCCAACTGGCCCCGCAGCGTCTCCCACTGGACGGATGAGAGTGGACCGCCGAAATCAGGCGTTGCTGCCGCTTTCGCTGCCTTTTTGGACCGTTTGCGTGGGGAGGGGACGGTGGAAGTCAATGTCATGGACCGATAAGCGAACAACAGGGATACTGAACCGGTCAGGCAGTTTAACCAGACCGCCGGGCCAAGGAAGACGTATCAATTAAGCTTCGTTTTCGCCGGTCGCCCTGCATTCATTCCCCATACCGATTTCTCGCTATGAAATCCCTATTAACGTTTCCACTTTCTCTCGTGCTGGTGCTCGGACTGATCTCTTCGGGCTGCAGTCGCAAACCTGTCGAGCAGGAACACCCGGCACCTCGGACGATGGAAGCCTCCGACGCAGCTCCGGCCGCCCTCGATGCGAGCGACGCAGAACCTCAGGCAGACCTCGACTCGGCCACCACCGGATCTGACACCGCTCAAACGCCAGCGAATGAAACCACCACGGAGGAACAACCGGCTGCAGAAAGCACCGCTGCCCAAGACGCGAGCGGCGAGACCTCTTCGTCCTCAACGACTCTCGACGACACACCCAAACGCATGCTCCCAAACGCGGCAACCGATTCGACAACGCAATCGACAGCCAACGGCGACTCGCCCAAAGAAGACGACGCGGCCATGGCCGATGATGAGTCTCCTGACGTCGGGGAGGGACTCGACGACGACGATGACTATGAAATTGATCCGGAAATTTTGGCACACATCGAAGCCCAGCGAGCAGCGCTAAGACGGATCGCCGACACCTACGCCCCGCCTCCCGGCGCGAAACAACTCGGCCAACAACCGGATCTGTGGGTCGATCTGAAAGCCAAACGCGTCTACATCGACGGCTACGTCACAATGACGCGTGGCCCGCTCGAAATGCTGGCCTGTCCGGTCGGCACAAAAGAGCATGAGTCCGTGATCGCCGTGTTTGCCAAGAGCAGCGAAGTTCACGCAGCCTTATTGGCGATTGGGGCGCAGAGCGGTACACCGGTGCGATGGGATCCCGAATTCCTTCCGCCCACCGGACAAACCATTTCGGTGTGGGTCATGTGGCGAAAACCAGTGCAAACCGATGCACCGGAAAACTCAGATCCAAACGCAGAGGACAGCGATACGGAGGCTCCCTCCGTCGCCGAACGTTTTATCCCCAGCGATCAGTTCTCCGTTGCCGATGCCCGAACATGGGTGCGAAACATGGAGTCGAAGAAAGAACTGGCCGAACCGTGGGTCTTCGCGGGCAGCGGTTTCTGGTCCGATCCCGAAGACGGTACCGAACATTACTCGGCCAATGCAGGCGACATGATCTGCGTCTCCAACTTCTCAACCGCAATGCTCGATGTGCCGTTCAACAGCAGTGCCGATGCCGGCAACTTGATGTTTGAACCCTTTACCGAGCGACTCCCACAACGGGGAACGCCGGTTCGATTGGTGTTGGTCCCGCAGCCGATTCCGAGCGACACACCGCAACCCGAACCGGCCGTCGATCCGGCCGCGCCCCCCGAAGCGTCGCAACTGCCGATTCCTCAACGGGACGAACCATGATCAACGGCGGTGAACCGAAACCATCTCACTCGCCACCTCAAATCTTGCTGGTCGGGGCCGGTGTTGTTGGACGCGCCATCGCGGTCGACCACCTGAAGTCGGGCATCGAAGTTTGGATGGCCGACCAGGACGAGGAGATCCTGCGGCGCAGTTGCGATCTTGTGTTACGGCAGAGTGATGGCGTTGCCGATTCGGCGTCTCCCTGGGGCGCACGCATCCCTTTGCCCATTGTTCACTTTTCCCCCGCGTCGCCGGCTCCCGCAATTTCGGGCCGATCCGATGCGAGCGACGAAAACGAAGCCGATTCGATTGACAAACTTGCGATTGGCCGAGATCCCGTACCCCAATGGCTGTTGATCGAATCGATCGCCGAACGACTCGACATCAAACAGTCCTTCTTCGCCGAAGCCGAAGGTTGGTTCGATCGCCAGGCAATCTTAACGACCAACACCTCGACGCTGCCGATCGCATCGATCGCCGCCAAACTGCGGTCCCCCGAGCGACTCTGCGGGCTGCATTTCTTCATGCCGGTCAGCGACCGACCTGCCGCAGAGATCATTCCTCATGCTTTCACGAATAGCGACGAGGGCGTATCCAGCCCCACAGACCCTGACGTGGTCGAAACGTGTTGTCGCCATGCGATCGCCCTGGACAAAAAACCACTGAGAGTCCGCGACGCACCGGGATTTGTCGTCAACCGATTGCTGGCCCCTTATCTCAATCTGGCAACCGACCTGCTGTGCGGGGGCATCGACGCGGAATCGATTCGCCGAGCCGCGATCGATTACGGGATGCCGATTTCGCCGCTCGAACTGGTCGACTTAATCGGTACACGCACGGCGTTTGACGGTGGCCGAATCGTCTGGAGTGCGTTTCCCGGACGAATGGACCCATCCCCGTTGCTGCCGGCACTGGTCAAACGCAAACGGGCGGGAGTCGCATCCAACGAAGGGTTCTACGCCTACGACAGTGACGGCAATCGCGTCGGAAACGACCTGGCACCGATCGCGATGGAACTCGCTGAAAAATATAGACATGACTCCTTCGTGAATTTTCCCCACTGCAATGAGGATCGGATTAATCTTCTCACGGAATTGTTTGCTGCGGCCATTCGTTTGGAAGCGATCGCGATCGAACGGGATGGTGTGGCCGACGCAGAAACCATTGATGCCGCGATCAAAGGCGGCCTGGGATGGAACGCCCACGACGGCTCGAAGGGCCCCGTGGACGGACTCTCACCTGAACGTGTAAAAGAGCTTGCGGCCCAGTTCCCGAAACTTAAATCGATCCAGCCACTGGATTAATCCATGCCCGATATTCATCGCCGTTTCACGAAGAGATGCTTCCCCACGGCCATGCTTTCTCCTCTGCACCCCCAACCGACGTGGCGACTCGGCACGCCCATCCGCTGCGGTTTGCTACTCGGAATGGTCGCATTGATTGGCACCGGTGTCTTGCTGTTCTCTGGCGCACTGTTTTGCATGAGTGTTGCCGCGCAGGACACGCCCGGCCATAACGCCGCGACCGAGTCCGCAACACCTGACAGGAAAACTACCGCCCCCACGGTTGAACGCACCGCGGTTGAAACGACAGAGCCTGAAACAACCACGGCTGAGACTGAATCGACTGCGACGATCGCGACGGCCTCGAATAAAAAGGGTGACACCCATGTTGTGCTCGACGGATGCGACGGCCGTGAACTCTCGGTGCGAACATTTGACCCGACGTCTCAACTGAAGGTTTCGACCACGCCACTGACCCACGCACGCTTTCCCGTCGTGGACGTGCATACTCACCTGTTCTATCGGTTGCGGCACAACGACGAGGCTCTCGACGACCTCGTCGCGATGATGGATCGCAACCGCATTGCAATTTGCGCGTCACTCGACGGAAAACTCGGCAGCCAACTCGACGAGCATCTCGAACACCTCTGGGCCCGATACCGCGATCGGTTCATCGTTTACGCGAACGTGGATTGGCAAGGTGACGGCGTGACGGACGATCCGGCAACCTGGGCATGTCACCGCAAAGGCTTTGCCGATCGCACCGCCAAAGAACTCAAAGCAGCCGTGGCGCAAGGTGTTTCAGGCCTAAAGATCTTCAAACGTTTTGGCCTGGGATACCGGAACCCGGACGGGTCGCTCATCAAGATCGACGACCCACGGTGGGACCCGATTTGGGAAGCGTGTGGAGAATTGGGCATTCCTGTGATCATCCACACCGCCGACCCGGCTGCTTTCTTCGAACCGATCGATGCGTCGAACGAACGGTGGGAAGAGTTGTCCCGTCACCCCGACTGGAGCTTTTACGGTGACGAATACCCTTCCCGTGAAGAACTGCTGCAGGCGCGCAATCGAGTGATCGCGCGGCACCGAAAGACACAATTTATCGGGGCCCACATCGCGAATAACTCCGAAGACCTTCGCACCGTCGCGATGTGGCTCGACCAGTATCCGAATTTGTGGATCGAACCCGCGTCGCGGATCAGTGAACTCGGCCGGCAACCCTACACGGCACGCGATTTTATCATTCGTTATGCCGACCGCATGCTGTTCGGAACCGATGGTCCGTGGCCGGAAAAACGCATGCATTTGTACTGGCGTTTTTTCGAAACCCGCGACGAGTACTTCCACTACAGCGAGAAGTCCCCGCCTCCACAGGGTCTATGGCAGATCTACGGCATCCATTTACCCGACGACGTTCTCAAGAAGATCTATTTCGAGAACGCCCAACGGCTGATCCCGGGCGTGAAGTGGCGGATCGAGAAATTCAACGAGCTGTCGCGATAACAGTTCAATCGCGTCGGTCGTAGCGTTTCTGTTTGACACGCATCAGCAATCCGATCTGATGCTTCAGCGCCGGACGCACGCGTTCGTTAACCTCCACGCGTCGCGATTGATCCGCGGGACCGACGACACCGTGGTTCAGTTCAATGTCCACTTGCGCGGTTTCAAACCGCTGCAGCGAAGGATCCGAAAACTCCAACCGCACGCACTGTGCGTCATTGGTGTCCGCACAAAAGTCATCAACGCCGGTGTCCGATTGAGTCGACCATTCGTAATGCCGCTCGTCGAGCAAGGCGCGGCGCAGGTGCCCGAGTCCTGGAAAGGCGGTTAATTCGACAGGATCAAAATCGGATCCTTCACGAGGCAACAACATGACGTGGTCCCCGAGCTGTATCGCGGTGATCGTCTCAGGCCCCCAAAAACGAGTCGTCTCCTCTAGCCGGGTTCGCCGGACATAGATGCTCGACAGCGCAAACACGGCCCCGCCGATGATGATCGCGAACATCGACGCCCACGCCTTCCAACCGAAATGGGCGCGAGGGTCGTTGTACTTGTCCGCATGAAGATCCCCGGCCGTGGAACGTTCGGCCAAACCTTCCGAGTAGTTTTCAGGTGCGGATGGGATCGTGGAGGTGGAGGATGCGTCAGACAATGTCAAATCCGATTGGACGGTTGAGAGATTCGGTCGTATCGCTAGAAACCCGCGACACCGGTTAGGATAGGTCGCGACCGATTCACGGATCGCCTACTTCCACCCTTTCCGTTTTAGCATACCAGCCGTGCCAATCCCTCCCCGCCCTGATTCGACATCCAATCCGCCCGCCGACACCTCCGTCATCACCGTTGAGCTGGGCGACCGTGCCTATCCGATCGCGATCAAAAGCGGCGAAACCGGCCTCGCTGATCCATCCGGATTTGCGAGCCACTTCCTCGACGCGGTCGGCGATTGCACTCACGCGATTGTCGTCCAGGACGTGGCGATCGCCGATTCCGCGGGCTCGATGATCACTCAATCTCTCAAATCGAGCCCACTGCGATTGAGCGTGATCCAAATCGCGTCGGGTGAAACAAGCAAATCGACGGACCGAATCGCCCAGCTATGGAATGAAATGCTGGACACTGCGGCAGACCGTCGCAGCGTTGTGATTGCGGTCGGTGGAGGGGTGATCGGCGATCTAGCCGGGTTCGCAGCGGCGACTTTCACCCGCGGCCTTCGACTTGTGCAAGTTCCGACGACCTTGCTCGCGATGGTCGACAGCAGCGTGGGAGGAAAAACAGGCATCAACCTCCCGGGCGGCAAAAACCTCGTCGGCTCGTTCTGGCAGCCTCACATGGTTTGGATTGACACCGATTTCCTCAGCACGTTGCCCGAACGCGAATACATCAGCGGCCTCGCCGAGGTGATCAAATACGGCGTGATCGAGGACGCCGATTTCTTTGAATATTTGGAAGCAAACATCGCCGCCATCTTGCAACGTGAACCGGAACCGACCCGCACGGCGATCGCAAAGAGCTGCGAGTCCAAAGCCCGCGTGGTTGCCGACGACGAACGAGAAACAACGGGACGTCGCGCGATCCTCAACTACGGTCACACGTTTGCGCACGCGGTGGAGTCGACGGCGGGCTATGGCGTGATGCTGCACGGTGAAGCGGTCTCGATCGGAATGCAAATGGCAGCGGAACTCAGCGTGAGCCTGGGCCGCTGCGACCGCGAATTGCTCGAACGCCAAACCGCGTTGCTCGCCGCCGCCGGGCTACCGCTGACGTGGGAAGACGCTGACGTCAATGACATGATTGCGGTCATGGCACGCGATAAAAAAGTCGCTCACGGGAAATTGCGATTCGTGCTTCCCGACCGGATCGGAAACGTCGAACTCGTCGGAGACGTTCCCGCCGATGAAGTCGCCGCGGCGATCCGAGCGTGTCGCTAACGCGTTCGCCAACATGCATCTGCTCCTTTTTCGGAGTCCTCTGAAATCCCGAAATCATTGAATGGGTGAGACAGGTGACGGGCGACAGGGCAGGGCAGGGCGGCGACGCAAGGCAGGCAATCTTGCGAGGATGCGAGTGTCCAGCGCAAATAAACGAACGGTTACCGATGGGTCCCAAAACGGTGAAACGGTAGGAAGCGACGACGGATCTTGGAGAACTGATCTTGTCGCCACGCTAGTTTTCTAGCTATCGCTGACTTCATAGCCTCGGCTTTGCCCCGGCTAGAGAATTTGCTCCTTGAACCGTTTCTTACCCGTCACAACGGAAGCCGCACGATGCGTCGGTCCCCGCTGTCTTATTCCATGCTCCGATTTCCGGCCCTCTCCGCGTGGACGCGTTGCGTCAGCATGTTGCTGATGGCGTTGTTTTGCATGCCTTTTTCGACCACGTCGGCGCAATCAAACGCAGATCCATCGGGCAAATCCGGCGGCTCGCCGTTCGTTTCCGATCCCTATCTCGTTTTTGTGGCCGAGGGCTCCGCGTACTTACGGTGCGGGCCATCCGGCGACGATTATCGAACCGATCCGCTGCGCCACGGCCAGGAACTCGAGGTTTATGTCGAGACCGAAGACGGCTGGCTCGGCGTTCGGCCGACCGACGACAGTTTTTGCTGGATCCCCGCGGACGCAGCGAAACTGATCGACACCCAAAACAACGCCAACGCGAAACCAGACGCGATCGAAGCCGAAATTATCGAAGACAAAACGGTTGCTTGGATCGGCACTAACCTGGGACGCGCACGCCGATACCGATGGCTCGTCCAACTCGGTGAAGGCGAAATCGTCACGATCCTCGGACGCAGTGAACGCGACGGGCCCGATGGTCCACAAACGTGGTACCGCATCGTCCCACCGTCAGGCGAATTTCGCTGGATTCATCGCGACCAAGTGGTCACAACGGCGGAAGAACTGATCGCGGGTTTGCAAAATGATGAACCGAGTGAATCGATCGAATTCCTCCCAGGCGGCCCCAGCGCCGTTCAGCCTCGAAACGCCGTTCAGCCTCGAAACTCAGGCCAATCAGGAAACAACCGCGCCGACCGAGTCGCCTCATCACGATCAGGCCAAATTGGGTCAGGCCAAATTGGGTCAGGACTGCGTCGTGTGTCCGACGACCAACCGTACCGCGAAGACCTACCGCGAGAAACCGAAGAGGAGCGACTGGCGACCCTCGCCGAAATCCGACGCCTCGACGAAATCGAACGCCACATCGAAGCCCGCAATCGAAGCCGGTTTGATCGCGCTAACGAAACCACCACAGACACACCGATCGACGACCACGTGGCGGAAGTTGCCAACCACCCAGAGTCTGCACCGCACAACGGAACTGCCGATCACCAGATCCGCAGTTTCTCGCAACGCGTGACCGAAGGCCTCTCATCGCTGCTCAGCGGACGCCAAAAAGGAACACCAACGCTTGAACCGTCGACCAAATCCAGCCGTCGCGTGCCCGACCTCGTCCCGATCGGGAGCGGATTGGCCACAACGCCCGCTGCCGCAGTGCCCCCCGCTTCGCCTGAGACCGAACGAAACGGCGAATCCGCTGACACGAACACCATGGTCGCTGGCACAACCGCTCCGTCGCAAACGCTCGCCGCGCCAGTAGCGCAACCAACACCTACCGCAGTTGCGCAAGCCCCGGCTCAAGACGTCACGGGCAATCAAATCAAAACCGTCGCCGCAACCGCACACCCCGAGTTCCGTACTGGCGAGTCACAGATTGCGATCATGTCTTCGCCACGACTCGTCGCCCGTTCGGAATATCCTTCGAGCGTGCCAGGTTCATTCGTGGCTCCACGGAAACTTCGCACAATCACAGCCGCTCAAATCGAAGAAGTGCAACGTGCCGTCGCCACTTCGACGCCTGAATCATTGCCAACGATCATGTCGTCACTGATGGCGCGCGGAGCCTCGGCCCCCGAGATTCGACTGGTCGCCGATGCGGCTCAGCGTTTCTCGATGAACGAACTTGCCCAACGGGCACGCGACTACGAATCACTCGCCCGCCGCCGAGACGGTGACACCGTCGTCTCAACGTCGACCTTGGGAACACCCACCATTGCCGCGAGCACGCCGATGTATCCGGCACCAACCTATTCAGGACCGACGTATCCGGCCCCGTCCCCCACACCGTCCTACCCGCCGGCCGGCACCATGAACATCTCATCCATGGCGTCTACACCGAGCCAGTCGAACGACGCTCCGACAAACGGCGGCAGTTTCGTTGCCCGCGTCGGAACGGGAACGGCTCAACCGAGCGGCTCGATCGTGCCGACCTCACACATTCAATCGTTCGCTTCCCCGAATCCTGAGACGGTCACCATGGGATCGGTACCCACCGGGCCGTCAACGATCCCGCCGGCCTCCACCTCGGAACAGACCGGCGTGTTGGTCGAGGTGTATTCCGCCGACCCGAACCGGCCTCCTTACGCGATCACGGACCGGGGCGGACAAACGGTCGCATACGTCACACCGGCTCCCGGCGTGGACCTCAAGACACACCTCGGCAGCCAAGTCCGGATCCAGGGAGAAAGCGGATTCCTCCAAGGGCTCGACACGCCCCACGTGTTAGCCACAGCGGCCCAAAGGGTCCTCCGATAGCCGCGATCTGCTCTCAGAAGCATTGACACTGAGTCGCTCTTTCGATAGCTTCGTCGACACAGACTTCAGGCAAACCTTTGTTGGCCCGGGCCTTTTCGGTCCGGGCTAATTTTTTATCCCATACTTCATCGGGAATAGACCTAAGGTTGTGTTTGACCCGTCGTATCCCCACTGATTTCCTAGTTCTTTTCATCCTCGTCGCCCCTCTTTGTCGCCATGAACCCGCAAGACATTTTGCGTTACGTCGATTCGCTCCATCGCGACAGAAACATCGACCCCGAACTGCTTTTCCAAGCAATCGAATCGGCTCTGCAAAGTGCCGCGAAACGTCAATACGGGGAAGAATCTGACGTCGTCGTATCGATCAGCCGCGAGAACGGACAGATTTCCGCCACGCTCGAAGGCAAACCACTCGGCGACGATCAAATCGGTCGCATCGGTGCCCAAACCGCGAAACAGGTGATCATCCAGAAAGTCCGCGAAGCCGAGCGTGACGCGTTGATGATCGAGTACCGCGATCAGATCGGCGAAATTGTCAGCGGCATGATCGGCCGCGCCGATGGCGGCGTCGCGACGGTGAACCTCGGAAATGTCGAAGCCATCCTGCCACGCAGCGAACAAATCCCTGGCGAAAGCCTGCACGCCAACGAACGCGTCCGCGCAATCGTATACGAAGTGCGTCCTCAAGGCGGCAACCGAGTTCGTGTCGTGCTCAGCCGTACACGCCCCCAATTCGTTCAACGGCTTTTCGAACAGGAAATCCCTGAACTCAACGACGAAGTCATCGCAATCAAATCGATTTCTCGCGAACCTGGCTATCGCAGCAAAGTCGCCGTCAGCAGCGATGACGTGAATATCGACCCGATCTCGGTCTGCGTTGGCTATCGTGGCAGCCGGATCAAGGCGGTTCGCGAAGAACTCGCCGGTGAACACATCGACGTCGTTCGCTACGACAGCGACCCGGAAGTCCTCATCCCGAACGCGTTGCAACCGGCCGAAGTCGACCAGGTCCTGCTGTGCGACATGATCGGCCGCGCGATCGTCTTGGTCAAAGAAGACCAACTGTCGCTCGCCATCGGCCGACGCGGACAAAACGTGCGACTGGCCAGCAAGTTGTGTGGTTGGGACATCGAGATCATGACCGGCAGCGAACTCGAAGAGCAAATCGAACGAGCCGTCACTGGGTTCAGCCAGATTCCAGGCATCACCGAAGAAATCGCCCAAACGCTCGTCGAGCAGGGCTATCTCTCCTACGATGACCTGTCCGTGATCGAACCGGATCAGTTTGCCGAAATGGCCGGCTTGACCGAAGAACAGGTCGACGAAATCGTGGAAATGGCCGAAGCAAAAGCCGAAGAGGCTGAGCGGGCGGCCGCCGATGAACGCCGCGTTCGACGCGAAACCGAAAAACTCGACCGAGAGCGGGCGGAAATGGAAGCCCACATGCCGGCTTCCGAAAAAACACCTCCGGTTGAAGAGCAAACCGAGGCAACCGCGACCGAAGAAGCCGAAACCGAAAACGCTGCGACGGAGACTGCAGAAGAATCAGTCGCAGCTGGCGAAACAGCCGATGAACCGTCTGCTGAATCTGCCGTAGAGAACTCCGAAGACGCCCCCAACGCTGATTCGACGGCCGAAACACCAACGGCAGCCGAGTCGACCGAAGAGGCCGCGTCCCCGGAAGAAACATCCTCCGAGGAGCCCGCGACGGTTGGTGAATCGGCCTCCGCAAGCGAATCTGAGAAAGATTCCGGGGGAAACGCGTAAGACTAGCGAGGAAGCCGTTTTCATATTTCCTCCCTTTGCGTTATCCTATCGTCTCCGCGTTCGGGCATCCGTGCCTTTCACGGACAGTCCATTTTTTTGACCGCTATGAAATTCCCCGACATTGTGACGGTTTCAATCCCCCTATTCTCAGCCACGCAGCTCGTTTGAGCTCGCCCGCCGAATAGTCGATTGGGACCAGACTTAATGTCGATGGAGGTCTTTTTATGCGATTTTGAACAAAACAAAATGAAGCCGAGCAGCCCGAGCGGGGCCGTCGGACTTCATCTATCGAATTTGACAGGATCCCCCCCCAGTGCCAGTACGCATTTACGCGCTTGCCAAAGAACTCGACCTCGACAGCAAAGATCTCGTTGATCTGGTAAAGAAAGCCGGAATCACCGGTAAAGGCTCTGCGCTAGCAAGTCTCAGCGACGACGAAGCCCAACAAGTACGCGATTCCATTTCGAGTGCATCCAAGGCAGCGCCGAAGGCCGCCCCTGCTGCAACCGCAACCAAAGAGGCACCGACACAACCGGTCGCTCCGGTTCGCGACTTGGATCGTGCTTCGACGCGGCGTCCTGCCGCCATCCAAATCGGTCGCCCCAAATCCCGCGAAAGTGCCCCCGCGGAAGCTCCCGAAACCAAACGCCCGGCACCCGTCCTGCGCACTCCGGTCCTCAAACCGGCAGAACCAACACCGCCTCCGGCGACTCCGGCCGAGCCAAGCTCGCCGAAACCGGAAGTGCGTTTGAAGGACGTCATGCCCGCGGCTCGCACTGACAAACCGGCTCAACAGGAGTCGGCCCCCAAAGCACCTGCTGCCAAAGCGCCCGCACCCAAACCATCCGGTTCCGAAAACGCCCCCGCCGCTCCAGCAGGTGGAATGGCGAGCCGAATCGCAGACCGCATGGCCAGCAACTCCGGCGGTCGGGTCGTCCCAAATCGTCCAGGCGAACCGGTTCGTCGCGAAGCCCTTACCGGCGGCGGCAAAATGCGTTCGCTCGACCGCGCCTCGACTCGTGCGGGCGGTGAAAAACCCGCCGACGGTGCGAAAGCACGCAAACGCGAACCGCGTATCAAGGTCAACCTCGCTCAATTGCCGAGCGCACCGGCTCCTGCGGCCCCCGTCTCCTCGACCGGACCTGCTCAAAAGCCAGACATCAAACTGACCCGCGATGTCATCGAAGGTCACAAGCAAGGCATGAAGGCCCCGCTCGCTCGTCTCGAAAAAGACGACGCGGAGAAGAAACGCAACAAGAAAGAGTCCGCCGTTGTCGGTGAATTCGCCGGTCGCAAAAAGATCGTCGATGAAGACGAAAAACCACGTGGCAAGAAAGGCCTCGCCGGAATGGCGAGTGCCCGTGCCGAACGTGCACGCGGTGGTGGCGGACGTCGCGTTATCGGCAACAGCGATAACGACCGTGGTCACATGCGGCGAAACCGTCCGCGCATCCGCCGCAAAGGCACCAACACCGCGGCGCCTCGTAAAGAACGCGTCCAGTTGGAACTGCCGTGTACCGTTCGCAGCTTCTGCGAAGCGTCCGGCGTGGCGATGTCCGATGTCATGAAAACACTCATGGGCATGGGCATGATGATCAACATCAACTCGGAAATGGACCTTGAGACCGCCGAACTGATCGCGACCGAACTCGGAATCGATATCGAGCTGAAAGCAGCCGAATCGCTCGAAGACGAGCTGATCACCGAAATCGAAACCCTCGAGGACACAGCCGAATCGCTCGTTCCACGTGCTCCGATCGTGACCTTCCTCGGCCACGTCGACCACGGAAAGACCAGCCTTCTCGATTACTTGATCGGCATCAACGTCGTCAAAGGCGAGGCAGGCGGGATCACACAACACATTCGCGCGTACAACGTCGAGAAAGACGGCCGCGGAGTCACGTTTGTTGACACGCCTGGTCACGAAGCGTTTACCGAAATGCGAGCCCGCGGTGCCAACGTCACGGACATCGCCGTGCTCGTCGTTGCCGCCGACGACGGTATCATGCCACAAACCGAAGAAGCGATCAGTCACGCCAAGGCGGCTGAAGTGCCGATCGTGGTGGCACTGAACAAGATCGACCTCGAAGGCGTCGACGCCAACCGCGTCATGACCCAACTCACCGAACACGGCCTGACCCCGAGTGAATGGGGCGGCGATGTCGAAATCGTCAAAACCAGTGCCACGACCGGTGAAGGCATGGATGAACTCCTCGAGACCCTGCTCACCGTGGCAGAACTCAACGAGTACAGCGCCAACCCGGACCGCTCGGCCCTCGGCGTTTGCCTCGAATCCGAACAACACGGCGACAAGGGTGTCGTTGCCAAACTCGTCGTTCAAAACGGAACGCTGCGAGTCGGCGACATCATCGTTTGCGGTCCAGCCCACGGTCGCGTGCGTTCGCTGCACGACACCCTCACGGGCAAACCGATCACCGAGGCCGGACCTAGCACACCGGTCAGTCTGACCGGACTCGACACACCTCCGGGTGCAGGCGATCGCTTCCACGTGCTCAAGGATATTTCGCAAGCACGCGAGATCGCCGGTAGCCGTGAAGATGAATCGAGTCGCCAGTCGCTCTCGGGCATCACGACGAAGGTTTCCTTCGATTCGTTCCAAGACATGCTCGCCGGCGGTACCCTCGGCGGCGAAGAGCGTGCGAAGCTGAACTTGATCATTCGCGCCGATGCTCGTGGTTCGCTCGAAGCCATCGACAAGGAACTCAGCAAATTCGACCACCCTGAAGTCGAACTACGCGTGCTGCAACGTGCGGTCGGTGGCATCACGCTCGCCGACGCAACACTCGCGAGTGCATCCGATGCGGTGATCCTCGGGTTCAACGTGATTCCGGACGAGAAGGCACGCCAACTCGCCGATCAGCGCAATATCGAGATCCGTCGTTACAACGTCATCTATAAACTGACCGATGACATTCGGATGATGATCGAAGGCCGCCTCAAACCTGAGGAACGCGTCGTCGAACTCGGCCGAGCGTTGGTCAAACAGGTCTTCACCATCAGCCGCGTGGGAACCATCGCCGGTTGCTATGTCGCACAAGGTTCGATCGTTCGCGGTTGTCGCATTCGCGTCAGCCGTGACGGACGTGTTATCGGCGAATACCCGCTCGATACGCTGCGTCGGATCAAAGAAGACGTCAAAGAGGTGCCGCGCGGCATGGAATGCGGTATCCGGCTGTCTGGTTTCAACGACATCAAACAGGACGATGTCCTCGAAGCCTATCGCATCGAAGAGGTCGCACGAAAGCTCGATTGATCGCGTGAACCTCACATGACCGAGCCACCGGAACGTCGCGTGAACCCTTCGTTTCATTCGCCACCATCCAATCGTGGTGGCCGTGCCCTGGAAAGCGACGGGCGTGCCCCAGCCCAGCGTCCCACACCCACCGAGGCGCCGGCACGTTCCCGACCCGGCTCAACGCTCCGAGGCGACTCACCGCGAGTCGCCTAACTTCTCAGCCATCACTTCTCACTCCGCAACCCTCCTTTGTCCAGCCGCCGCCAACTTAAAGCCGCCGAAGCGATCCGCGAAGTCGTCGCCACTTCTGTCCTGACCGATATCCGGGACCCACGCGTCCGAGATGTCACGATCATCTCAGTGAGCGTATCGCCTGACATGCGCGAAGCCAAAGTCTCCGTCAGCGTTATGGGAGACGAAGCGCAAAAACAATTGTCGATTCGCGGATTACAGAACTCCGCCGGATTTTTGCAAAGTAAAATTGCGAACCGTCTCGATACGCGCTACACACCTCGGCTGTCGTTTGAGCTCGACAAAGGGCAAGAAAACGCACTCGCGGTGAGCGAAATCCTGGCTCGTATCCGAGCCGAACAAGACGGCGAACCCGTCGCCGACGACTCCTCGACGCCAACCGACACAATTGCGGAATCCTCATCCATCGAAGAGGCAACCGCCGATGAAACGCAAACCGACGACGAGCAAAACAAAGACGACAGCGGGCAATCATCCTAACTGCATTCCCTGAAACGCCCTGAATGCTCCTGCTGATCTCAGCCACCTGAACACCGAATTTCATTCTCTATGTCCGCCACGAATCGCTCAAAACTTATCGCTAAGCTGCACGCAGCTCTCAAGAAAAACTACAGCGTCCCGCCTGCGAGCCCCTCACGCCCGCTACTCGAACACGCCCTCTACGCGTGCCTGCTAGAAGATTGCCCCGGCGAATTGGCTGACGAAGGCCTCGCGAAACTGGAACAAGACTACTTCGACTGGAACGAAGTCCGGGTCACAACCGTGACGGAACTCTCCGACGTTCTGTCGAGCTTGCCTGACCCCAACAAGGCCGCGTCCCGCCTGAAGTCGAACTTGCAAGGCATCTTCGAAGAGTTCTACTCCTTCGATCTCGACCACCTGAAGAAGGAAAACCTTGGCAAAGCGGTCGCCAAGTTCGAGAAATTGCCGGGCATGACGCCGTTCGTGCTTAGCTACATCATCCAACACGGCCTCGGCGGTCACTCGATCCCGATCGACTATTCCGCGATGGTGATCATGCTCGTCAGCGGCATCGCCAGCCAAGCGGAGGCGGCCGACGGTCGCGTCCCCGGACTCGAACGGGCAATCCCAAAGAGTAAGGGAGTTGAGTTCGCAAACCTCCTGCACCAACCCGCCGTTGCGTTGCTGATGGATCCAGCCGACAAAACCGCTCGCGCGATGTTGGAATCCGTATCTAAGGGCAGCTCCGCTGACCTCGACGAATGGCTCGTTAGCAAGAAAGCCGCGAAGAAACGCGTCGCCAAACGCAAAGCCGAAGAACGCGAAACCGCCAAACAAGAAGCCGAGGCCGCCGCAGTCGCAGAACCTGTCGAGAAGGCCCCTGCAGGAAAGAAGAAACCAATTCGTTCGGCCGCCAAAGCCACCTCGACCACCAACAAACCGAAAGCCGCCAAAAAGGCCGCTGCTCCCAAAGCCAGCGCCGAAACGAGCGATGCGGGCACGAAAGCAAAAGCAGCCGTGACCAAAGAAGCCGACGAAGCGGAGGAGGCCAAAACCGCCAAAGCCAAAAAGTCGACGAAGAAATCGGCCAGCAAAAAAACCAGCGCTGCCGACACCGCCAGCAAGAAAAAGAAGGATGACGCTGGGGAAACCGCCGACGCGGAAGCCTCCAAGAGCACCAGCGGCAAAAAAGCAGCCAACCGAAAACTGACCAAACGTAAACCACGCTAAGGTCTTCCGACCGAAGGAATCACGGAAATGGCAGGGCACTCCAAATGGGCCAATATCCAGCACCGCAAAGGACGCGTTGACGCGGCCCGCGGAAAGCAATGGAGCAAACTCAGCAAAGCGATCATCGTCGCCGCAAAAACCGGCGGCGGCGACCCGGCTGCCAACATCAAACTTCGCAAAGCGATTGATGACGCCAAAGCCGTCTCAATGCCCAAAGACAACATCGAGCGTGCGGTCAAACGCGGAACCGGCGAACTCGGTGGTGATGCCGTCGAAGAAGTCCTCTACGAAGGTTACGGCCCCGGTGGCGTCGCGGTCATGTGCTCGGCACTGACCGATAACCGCAATCGTACCACCCCAGAACTGCGAACCCTGTTCGGAAAACACGGCGGTGAACTCGGCAAAACCGGCTGCGTTTCATACCTCTTCGAACGCAAGGGACTCTTTATCTTCGCCGCCGGAACGGACGAAGAACGCGTCACTGAGATCGCTCTGGAAAATGGCGCCGAAGACGTTGAAACCGATGACGACGGGCAAATCCAGGTCACCTGTGCCCCGGAAAACTATGACGCACTTTCCGATGCGTTCGACGCGGCCGAACTGAAAGCCGACGTCAGTGAAGTGACGCAGATCGCCTCGACAAACGTCGACCTCGACAAGTCCGTCGCCGGACAAGTGATGTCACTGCTGGAAGTTCTCGACGACCACGACGACGTCCAAACCGTCAGCACAAACGCAAACTTCCCCGAAGAAGAATAGCGTTACTTAAAAAAGGCGAGGCTCTTACGAGAGATTCTTCATCCACTGCTTGCCTTGCTCGACGCACTCAAATTTCAAATCTTTGAGCTGCGTCAGCAATTTTCGATCATCGCAATCGACTGCCGTTTCAACCGAAAAGACCTGCCGGTTCGACAGCGATTGCACGAGGGACGAGATCAGGAACTGCTCCTCCATCGACAACTCGCAGTCGGGCGTTCCCATTTCGACGTTCGCGTTAATCTGAACCGGCGCCCCATCGTAACGATGGGCCTCGAGAGACGTTAGCGACAAGATCGCTTTCGAACTTTCCATCACCTGGACTTCTGGATCACCCATCCACAACCCGCACATCGCGATCGCCTGTTGTTGTTGATGGTCGATCAGAGAATGAGCTTCAACATCAAAATGGCTCATCGCCGCGGCAACCCTCGGATCGGTGGGCAAGACCGGCACATGATCCAAACGAGTGCTCCGCCGAAGCTGCAAGAATGAACGGTTCACCGGAGGCCGATAGGTCGACGTTTGCGCCACCATCCGGTCAACCGTGCGAGCAACATGGTACCCGCTGCGAGACAATAACGATCCGGTTCTCGCATCGGATACGGGAATACCGATCCCGTGGCCGATCGGAGCGAGCCCCGCATACCCATTTCGCCCGTCTCGAATCACGCCAACGTGAACCTTTTCGATACCGGCCAGTCGCAAACTCTCCTCCACCGCTTTGAGCAGTTGATCACAAATCGCGAGGCCCGGTTCATCTGCAAAACACAAGCCCGCGATCGTAGCGGATGATGGTTCTTCGTCATCCGGCGCCGGCTCCGCACCGGGTGGCACCGCGTCACGAAACCAGTGTGCCCATGCGATCACACGTCCGTCAGCCAGACCCACCATCAAATTCGCGGGCTCAAAGAAGCTCCTCGACATCAACGCCCGCTCGAGGATCGACACACTCACCGGTGGATCTTGGCGTGCCGCATGCCAGTGCCGAATCCAAACTTCGAACACCCCCGGCAGATCGGAGTTCTGGAAAGGACGGATAATTGCCATGGGGATAATCTCGAATCGGCAGCCGAGCACGCGTGTTTGCAATGCCGCTTCAATGCGGCATCTTCTCGCGTCGAAACGCGTACCAAAAAACTAACGTAGCATCCTCTTGCGCACAATCACGGATCCACGACCGGCGACTCGCAATGAAAATCGCGGCAGCGATACAAAGTGAACGCGTCTCCCAACGAAACTTTGCCCTCGAGTAATTCACACGGTACGGGCGAGACTGCCGCCGCATTGTTCGGCAAGACATCTTCGCTGCCATTCTCTGGCAGCGACCACACCACCGTCAGCCCCGGTTGAAAACCGCCGAGGACACGACGCGCGACTTCCGGAACCGCCGCACGTTGTCCGACCGCAATCACCAATTCTCCTTGGTCGTGATGCAATTCATCGATCACGCTGATCAGCGCGGCACATGCCCGTGTTTGCGTGCGAATCACCGTCTCACCGCATCGCAGAGTGCCGACCGCCGCGTCGAGCAAACGGCTGTTTCCGGTGATCCGCGATAGCTTCAAACACACCATGGCCGACGCCGCGTTTCCGCTGACCAGCGATCCGTCATGCCAATCCTTGTTGCGCGTGATCAACGAGTCCGAATCGCTCGCGGTGTAATAGAAACCGCCATCGCGTACGTCCATGAATCGGTCGACCAATTGCTCCGCGAGCGACACCGCTTCCACCAACCACGCGGGATCCGCAGTCGCCTCATAGAGCCCCACCAACGCGTCCGCGAAGATCGCATGATCATCCACAAACGCATCCCCATGTGCGGTTCCCGCACGATACACATGCAGCAGTCGCCCCTTGGAGTCTCGCATCGAATCGATGAGAAACCGTGCTGCTCGCTCGGCCGTTTGGAGATAGTCGTCACGACACAGGGCAACACTCGCGATGGAAAACGCACGGATCGCCAACGCATTCCAGGCAACGACAATCTTGTCATCGCGTTGCGGCTTTACCCGTTTCTCGCGAGCGACCCGCAATCGTTTACGATCCGTCGCGAGCTCTTTACTGAGCGTCTCAGTCGCAATCGATAACTGCTCCGCCCAATCCGCGATGGACCGAGGCAGGTTTGCGATCGAATGCCCGTCGAAATTCCCCGACTCGGTGATGTCGTAAATCTGACAAAAACGCGTCCCCCGTTCTTCGCCGAGCACCTCGATCACTTCCGCCGGGTCCCAAACATAGAACTTGCCCTCGACACCTTCGCTGTCGGCGTCTTCGCTGCAGTGAATTCCGCCCGAGACATCAACCATGTCACGTTGGATGTAATCCAAAATTTCAGTTGCCACTTCACCATGCCGAGCGTTACCGGTGACCTGCATTGCCCGCGTGTAGACCTCCGCCAACAAGGCATTGTCGTAGAGCATCTTTTCAAAATGGGGCACCAACCACTTTCCATCCACGCTGTAACGCGAAAAGCCGCCGCCGATATGATCTCGAATCCCGCCGGCCGCCATTTTGTCGAGGGTCAACTCGACCGCCTCGACTAGTCGCGAATCCTGGGTTCGCGAGGCCACGCGTAGCATTAACTCCAGGTCGGTCGCGTGTGGAAACTTCGGTGCTTCGCCAAAACCACCCCACGTGCCGTCAACGGTTTTCAACAACAGCTCGATGGCAACTCCGACGCGATCTGGGCCCGGCGTCTTGTCTGCCGTCTCGCCCGTTCCGACGGCGAGTTGCCGGAGCCCCTCAGTAATTTCGGCAGCGTGGTCGGCGATCTCTTCACGCCGGTTGGCCCATGCATCGACCAACGCATCGAGCACTTGTGGAAAACTCGGCATCCCACCATGAGCAATCACGGGCCAATACGTTCCCGCGTAAAAAGGGCGGCCGTCGTGATCCAGAAACACGCTCATCGGCCAACCACCGTGCCCGGTCATTAACTGGACCGCATTCATGTAGATCTGATCGATGTCAGGGCGTTCCTCGCGGTCCACTTTGATGCAAACAAAATGCTCATTCAGATACGCACCCACCTGATCGTTTTCAAAACTCTCGTGCGCCATAACATGACACCAATGACAGGCGGCGTAGCCCACCGACAGGAACAGCGGCACATCGCGTTCACGAGCGATATCAAACGCCTCTTCACCCCACGGCATCCAATCGACCGGATTGTCTTGATGCTGCAACAAATAGGGACTGAGCGATTGGGCGAGTTGATTAGGCATGGATTCACAGCGGGACACAGGTCAGGCGAAACCGCACTCGAAGTCGGATGAAGAAAACGCCTGCAACGACGCGTCCCAAAAGAACACGTTCCGAGAAACCTCTCTCGGTCGCGACATCATAGACTTTTTAATGCAGTTGTTCACCGCCGCCGGAGCGTCATCGTCCCGGCACGACCTGCTACCTTTATTCACATCCTCCAATGGGGTACAACTGACTCCCTGTCGGTGCACTCGAAAACGTGGCTTCTTTGGTAGATAACTTGGACATGCGCGAGAGTATCGTATCGAATGACTCCGCCCCGATCGTTTCGGTGGGGACTCAGTGGGTGGTGGACGCATGCGGATGCGATCCAATCAAACTGCAGTCTCTCGAAACCATCGGATCCATCTGTCAGCAGGTCATCGATTCACTCGGGCTGCATGTCATCGGCAGTCCAGCGTCGCATCGTTTCGCGGCCCCTCACGGCGTCACGATGCTGTATCTGCTCAGCGAATCACACCTGGCCGTTCACACGTATCCTGAACACGGATTGGCGACATTCAATTTCGTTTGTTGCCGTGATCACGCCGAGTGGCCATGGGAAGACGAACTGCCCCGTGTCCTGGGTGCAAACCATGTCTTCCAGCGAGTTCTGCGACGCGGGACTTGGTCGAACGAACCGGCCACTGAGTCGATCCCGGGGGCCTCCCAATGATCGGTGCAAGAACACTGAAGAAAAAGGGAGCCGCATGCCCGAGCTGTGGTGGCCCGGTGGAGTTCCGATTTGGCGGCACCATGGTGACCGTCTGCGAGTTTTGCCAAAGTGCGATCGCACGAAACGATCGCGACATTGAATTGATCGGAAAGGTTTCCGAACTCGTCGAAACCGACAGTGTGATGCACCTCGGATCCACCGGAAACTATCGCGGCAAACCCTTCGAATGTGTCGGCCGGGTTCAGTATCGTCATGCGGCAGGTGGTTTTTGGGACGAGTGGTATTTGCGTCTTCCCGGCGACAAGATGGCGTGGCTGGCCGATGCCCAAGGACAATTGCATCTCACGTTCCCGCGTCCGATTCGTAAAAAGATGGATGTTCCGGAGTTTGCCCAACTCAGCCTTGGCGAGGGAATTAATCTCGGGAACAACCATCTTGTTGTGACCGAGAAAGGAACCGCAACGGCCTTTGCCGCCCAAGGTGAAATCCCGTGGGCGTTTCGCCCCGGTGACGACCATGTCTACGCGGACCTGCAAGGCGACGAAGGATGGTTCGCCACGATTGAGTACGACTCAAAAGACGACGACGCGGAAAAGCGATTATCGGTCGGGAAAACCATCTCGCTCGACGAACTCAGCCTCGACCCGCCCGCGGTGGTGCCGTCCGAGTTCGATGCGATTCGAAAGGTCGACGTCCTCAATCTGAATTGCCCGCAATGTGGTGGGCCGTTGGCGTTAAGAACCCCGGACCAGACGATGCGAGTGGGGTGCCCCAACTGCGGCACGATGCTTGATGTCAACGAAGGCAAACTCAAAATCCTCAAGACGCTTGATGAACGGCAGGTTCATCCCGATATCCCATTGGGATCAGTCGGCAGATTCAAATGTCCCGACAAAGTCAGCGACCATGAATTCACGGTGATCGGATGCATGGGACGATACGCCTTGTATCAGGGCACCGCTTATCCGTGGCGTGAATACCTCCTGCACAATCCCGAAATCGGATTCCGATGGCTCGTTGAGAACGATCGCCACTGGTCATTCGTCGAACCGATCGCGACCACACAAATCAACAACGGATTCAATAAAAGAACCCACGACGGTCGCACGTATCGTCTCTATGACCGTGGCACCGCCTACGTTCGATCTTGCATGGGCGAATTCTATTGGAAGGTCAATCACGGGGACAAAGTCGCAACCAGCGATTTCATCAGCCCGCCCTACATGCTCTCGTATGAAATGTCGCGAACCGACGACAGCGAGGAGATCAACGTTTCGAAAGGCGTTTACCTCACCGTCGACGAGATTGAAGAAGCATTCGGGATTGAAAAGATCACGCGTCCCTGGGGCGTTGGCGTGATCCAACCGTCACCTCCGATTCATTTCGGAGTCTGGCTTTCCTGGTTCGGCTTCATGGGCTTCATCACCACAATACATCTCCTCGGTAAATCAATCTTTCGATTGCCGACGCAGCTCGGACCGGACCCTTGGATGTGGTTCTACGCGATGATCTTCATCTCGCTCATGCCCATTGGGATCCTGTTCTACAAATACAACTTCGAAGTCAAACGCTGGAAAGACAGCGACTACAGCCCTTACCAGTCATCGGAAGATTGAGATGCGATTGCTTCAGGCTTACCTCATCATCGGCGTGCTGATCTGCGTTTGGTTCAGTATCGCGACTGCGCGCGGCTGGCGTGCAATCGACACCGGCTTCCTCAACTCCGGCGGTTCGAGCACCTACGGCGGGCGTGGTTATGGCGGCTCCTGGGGCGGCGGCAAATAGGAACACACGTGATCAACAACCGGTCTCGGCATCATGTCGTGTCGAACACACTGCGGGCCGAATCGATCAACAACCCATCTCCCTCCTTCAACAACATCCTCTCATGAATCTTCTCGCACAAATCGAAAACGCCGCCAATTCCGGCGCCCAACACGTTCTCGTTTCGCCTGCAGGCGGCACCGGCATCGATGTCCTGCTCGAACACCTGATCGCGGCGTTCGTTTTCTCGGTCGTCGGAATCATTGTGTTTGTCGTTTGCTTGATCCTGGCGGAGAAATTGACGCCGTTTTCGATCATTCATGAGATCGGTGAAGAACACAACATGGCCGTATCGATCGTGGTCGCCGCCATCGTGTTGGGCATCTCGGTGATCATCGCAGCCGCGATTTTAGGTTAGACCACTTGATCGACCGCGCCCCGCTCGGCCTTCTCTACGTCAACGTGTTGATCATCGCGACGTGTGGTTTGGTCTATGAATTAGTTGCCGGCACGTTGGCGAGCTATCTTCTCGGCGATTCCGTCACGCAGTTTTCGCTGATCATCGGTGTTTACCTCTCCGCGTTGGGAATCGGCGCGTGGTTGTCACAGTACATCGAGGATCGACTCGCGCGAACGTTCATCGAGATCGAACTCGCGCTCGCCCTGATCGGCGGCTTCTCAACGCCGCTGCTGTTCCTCGCGTTCCCGTTGGTGGATTGGTTTCACGTGCTGCTTTTTGGCAGCGTCGTCGTCATCGGCATCCTCGTCGGACTAGAACTGCCATTGTTGATGCGGATCTTGAAAGAACACTTGGACTTCAGCGAGTTGGTGTCGCGTGTACTCGCGTTTGACTATCTCGGTGCCCTGTTCGCATCGCTGTTGTTTCCGATCTTTCTCGTACCGCGACTTGGGCTCACCCGAACGGCAATTCTGTTCGGATTACTCAACGCGGTGGTCGGATTGTGGGGCACGTATCTGCTGCGTCCACTGCTGGCCAACCGTGGCATCGAGGGTCTACGAGGGCGTGCAATCCTAGTGATCGGGTTGCTCGTCGTTGGGTTCATTAAGGCCGACTCGATCACGACACTCTCCGAAGAGAACACGCTCGGTGGGAAAATCGTTTATGCCGACACGTCGCCCTACCAACGCATCGCGGTCACGCAGAGTGACCGGGGGTTTCAGCTGTACCTCAACGGCCACCTCCAATTCAACAGCGTCGACGAATACCGCTACCACGAGTCGCTCGTTCATCCGCTGATGAGTGTTTGCTCCGACGCAACGCGAATCCTGGTTCTCGGCGGCGGGGACGGTTTGGCGGTCCGTGAAATCTTGAAATACAGCCGCGTCGAATCGATCACATTGGTGGACCTGGACCCCGCGATGACACGTCTCGCAACAGGGTTTGAACCGTTGGCGAAGCTCAACGCGCGGGCGCTGAGCGATCCCAAGGTGACCGTGATCAACCGAGACGCCTTTGTGTGGGCGACCGAGGACAACGCGGACTCAGGCTCCGACGCACCTCGGTACGACACCCCTCGGTACGACGCCGTCGTGATCGATTTCCCGGACCCGGGCAGCTATTCGGTGGGCAAACTCTACACCACTCATTTCTACACATCGCTTCGCCGCCATTTGGCGCCGCACGCGGGCATGGCGATCCAGTGCACATCGCCGTTGGTGGCCCCTAAGTCTTACTGGTGCATCCTCCACACGCTCCGACAATCGGGTTTCGACGTCACTCCCTACCACGCGAGCGTGCCGACGTTCGGCGTGTGGGGATTCGCTCTGGCCCGACAAATTGGTGCCGAAGAAGCCGACCGGCGGGCCGATCCGGATGCGGGATCCGATTCGCCATGGATCCTGCCACCCTCCCTGGCCCCCGAAATCGCCGGCTTACGATTTCTCAATGACGCCACCATGCGGGGGCTGTTTCATCTGCCACAGGACCAACAATCTCTCGAAATGCCGTCCAATCGGCTCAACGATCAGATTTTGGTACGACTGTACGATCAAGAATGGGGCGGCCGCGGTTAGACTCGATTGCGAATTTCACCACCGCCTGCAAAACTGTGCTTTCAGCCGGTGACGAAAACGGCTGTAATTCGATGCCATTCCGTTCCCCCTGTTTTCAAGTTGGCCACGACGTGTCAGTTCCTTCTACCGTAACGCTTGTCGACGTGTTCCCTGAAGATTTGCAGCATCTCGTCGGCGAGAATCAGCCGCTGCATGAATTCCTCTGGCTGGGAATCGGCGGACCGGCTCGTTTTTTGGCTGAACCTGTCGAAATCAAGCAAGTTTCGGAACTCGTCAAAGCTGCTAAATCGCACGATCTCGCCGTACGCATTCTCGGCCACGGTAGCAACATTTTGGTGCGAGAGGCCGGTTTCGATGGTCTGGTGATCTCGCTCAGCGGCCCGGCCACCACGGGGCTGGAGATCGACGGAAACCGACTCAAAGCGGGCGCCGGAGTCAAATTGACCCACGCGGCGATCAAGACCGTCGGCGAAGGCCTCGGCGGGCTCGAACATTTGGTCGGAATCCCCGGCAGCGTCGGTGGCGCGGTCGTCGGCAACGCGTCTGCGGAGGGCCGGGACATCGGATCGGTGGTCCGCTCGATCGAGGTGCTCGACGAAAACGGTACGCCGAAAACGATCACAGCAGAAGAAGCCGGTTTTTCTCACCGCAAATCGACCCTCGACGGACTCGTCGTGTTAAGCGTCGAATTCGAACTCGAACCCAAAGACGTCACCGCGCTGACCAAACGCATGCAAAAACTGTGGATCCACCGGGGGCAACGTCGCCCGTCGGATACCTCGCGGATTGTGATGCCTTTCATCGACCCGGACTCCATGTCGACGCGAGAGCTGATCGTCAACACCGGACTATCTGGATTGCGTGAGGGCGATGTCTCGCTAGACCTGTCCGCCCCGCAGTACCTCGTCGCTCACGAAAACGCGACCAGCGACCAATGCCTCCGATTGATCGAACGGGTCCGAGAACAGGTCCTCCTGCAGACCGGGATCGACTTGCGGTTGAACCTGCAAATATGGTAATTCGAAGGCTGGAATCCAGCCCGAGTCGCTTTTGCTGCAAGGATGTAGAGCCGCGACGTGACCGAATCGCCTCAATCGAAACGCACCTCGTCGAGTCGTCGGCGGGGACCCGATGAAGACGCATCGCCGTCGAAGATCCGATGGATCGCTTCGCTGGTCGCTGCGCCGGTGATCCTGTCGATCCTATGGCCCGCCATTTTATTAGTCGTCGGATACGCGGCGTGGCAACAGTGGGGCAGTCACTATGTCGCCCATAAATACTACGGCGTCGAAGCCAGCGCGATCAGTGTGACGCAGCCGCCGGACTACGTTCGATCCGATATTATCGAAACCGTCTATCGCGACGCGGCGATGGACAAGATGTCGTTAATGGATCAGCAGGCCTGCGCCAAAATCGCATCGGCCTTCTCATCCAATGCTTGGGTTCGCCGTGTCGTCGGCGTTCGTAAATTGGCGGGAGGCCGAATCGACGTACGATTGGAATATCGCCAACCGGTCGCCATGGTCCACGTCATCAGCCGCCACCCGGATCGAAACGGGGCCGGATTTTTTGCCATCGACGGAGAGGGAGTGTTGCTACCCGACACCGATTTTTCCCCCTCCGAAACGATGCGTTACCTGCATATTATCGTCCCCGGTGCGTACCCGACCGGCGGCGTCGGTTCCGAGTTCGGTGACTCACGTGTGCAGGCCGCTGCTCTGCTCGCACACCTGTTGCATCCCTACCGAGAACAACTCGGGGTCACGAGCATCGGAGTGCATGGTGATCTACGCCAAAACCCGATCGCGCAGCTCGAGATCGCCGGTGACGAGAAGGACGAACGTTGGTTCTGGGGCAGTCCCCCCGGTGCCGAAGCCCAAACCGAACCTCCGGCCATGATGAAACTGCAGAGCCTGATCGACGGAGCCCCTCCGGGCAGCGACCTGCGACAAGTCCAGTACGTGACGGCACCGATCGTGCACAACCATCCGTCTATCCAAACGTCACGGATCGGTTCCTCGCCCGCGGCCCCCACACGGTAAACACTCGCACGAGAACACACTTCGCACCGCACTCCCGCGAACGCTACTCCCGCGACCACCAACTCAGCGGCAACGTTCACTCCGCATGAGTGACCAAATTCTCTCGCTCTTCCAACGCATCGGGTCGTGCGGTTTAGCGGTCAAAAACCTAAGAAATTGACCGCTATTAAGGAATCGAAACCTTGTGTCTATTAATTGCAAGGCGAACCGAACTCATTCCGAGCTCGGCGACCTTAATCACCCTTCCGAAAGTCCGATTTGATGGAACCGCTGGATCTCAAAAAGTTTGAATGGAAAACAATTGTCCGCCCGCTGACGATTGACGACTACGACGCGTTGTTAGCCCTGGCCCAAAAATGCTTTCCTGGAATGGAAGCGTGGGGTCGCGATCAAATCGAAAGCCAGCTCGACGTGTTCCCCGAAGGGCAATTCGTTGTTGAGATCGAAGGCAAACTCGCCGCCTCCTGTTCCAGTTTGATCCTCGAATACGATGAAGGCTTGGAATGGCACAATTGGAAAGTCATCTCGGACTCCGGATTCATCCGCAATCACAAACCCAAAGGCGACACGCTGTATGGGATTGAGATCATGGTTGATCCCGAATTCCGGGGCATGAAACTTTCGCGACGACTCTACGACGCCCGCAAAGACTTGTGCCGGCGGATGAACCTTTCACAAATCATCATCGGCGGCCGGATTCCGGGATACCACAAACACGCTGACAAAATGTCAGCGCGTGAATACATCGATAACGTTTTGGAAAAGAACGTCTACGACCCCGTACTGACGGCGCAGTTGTCCAACGGGTTCGTGGTCCGCGGATTGACCGCCAATTATCTTCCCACGGACACCGAATCGTGCGGGTACGCAACCCACGCGGTTTGGACCAACCTGGAATACGTCCCGGGCGCAAAACGTCGCTTCCATCACGTGATCGAGCCGATCCGCGTTTGTGTGGTGCAGTATCAACTGAGAACCATCAGCGGCTTTGACGAGTTCGCTCAGCAATGCGAGTTTTTTCTCGACACCGCCTCGGACTACAAGTGCGACTTCGTTCTGTTCCCTGAACTATTCACGACCCAACTGCTCTCCTGCGTTGACGCGACACGCCCGGGACAAGCCGCCCGGCAACTCGCCGCGTTCACGCCGCAGTACCTCGACATGTTCACCGAGATGGCGGTCAAATACAACCTGAATGTGATCGGAGGATCCCAGTTCGTCATCGAGAACGACACGCTATACAACGTCGCGTATCTCTTCCGCCGCGACGGTTCGATCGGCAAACAATACAAAATTCATATCACCCCGAGTGAAAGAAAGTGGTGGGGCGTGAATCCGGGCAACGCGGTCGAAGTCTTCGACACCGATTGCGGCCGAGTTGCAATCCAAATCTGTTACGACATCGAGTTCCCTGAACTGACTCGCATCGCGACTCAAAAAGGGGCATCCATCATATTTGTTCCGTTCAATACCGACACGCGGCACGGATATCTACGCGTCCGCTACTGTGCCCAGGCTCGTTGTGTCGAGAACCATTTGTACGTGGCGATCTCCGGTTGCACCGGCAACCTTCCGTTCGTGGAGAACTCCGATATCCACTACGCACAATCAGGAATTTTCACCCCCGCCGACGCCGAGTTCGCACGAGACGCGATCGCGGACGAGTGCAATCCGAACGTGGAAACGCTCATCGTACACGACCTCGATTTCGAACAACTTCGCCGTCACCGCGAGCAAGGTTCCGTGCAAAACTGGAACGACCGCAAACGAGATTTGTACAAAGTCGTCTATGTCGAAGACGGTAAAACGTTCGAGGTTTAACCCTCAAAGCGACGGCGAGTCGGAGGGGCAGGGCAAGGTAGGGCAGGGCAGAGCAGGGCAGGGCGGCGCAGGGCAGGGCAGGGCGGCACCAACGCCCTGCCTGACAACCGTTGAAAAATCCATGCCGCAATCGCGAGACGCCTAACCGCGAATCGCGGGGTCCGCCATGCCGTTTTCGGCAAAGCCCTTCGCTCGCAACAAACACGCGTCACAGTGGCCACACGGCTGCACGTTTGCTTCGCCATCGCCTGATTCCACAGGGTCGTAGCAAGACAACGTCTTCGAATAGTCGACGCCCAGTTTCAGTCCTTCGGCGATGATCTGACCTTTGGTCAGATCAATCAACGGCGTGTGGATTTCCAACTCCGGCCCCGAACCGACGCCCGCCTTGGTGGCCAACCGTGCCATCGTTTGAAACGCCGCAATGAACTCCGGACGACAATCGGGATAGCCGCTGTAGTCGAGCGAGTTGACTCCGATGAAGATGTCCGTCGCTCCGCTCGTTTCGGCAACAGCCAACGCGTAGGACAGAAAGATCGTGTTTCGTGCGGGCACGTAGGTCACTGGAATCTCGTCACCGATATCCTCAACGCGATCCGCTTTTGGGACTGCGATGTTAGGATCGATCAGTGCAGACCCGCCGAGTTGAGCGAGATCGATATCGATGATTCGGTGTGACAAGGCCCCCATCGAATCGGCCAGCCACTTCGCGCGTTCAAGCTCTCCGTCATGTCGTTGTCCGTAGCGGAAACTGATCGCGTGGACGGCAAACCCACGTTCTCTCGCGATCGCGAGGCAAGTGGCGCTATCGAGGCCGCCTGAGAGCAACACGACGGCATTCAACCCTTCCATAATTTCCGTCCGATACTTGGATTGTAGTTGGTCCAATTCCCATCGGCGGCGACGTCACGGCCGATGATTGAGGTGTACGAGGCGAGCTTCGCATCCAAGTTGTCAATGTGATGCAGTGCCACCGCTTCGAGCGTGACCGGTATTTTGGGACTGCCGTACTCTTGAGTTCCGTGATGACTGACCACCAGATGTTCGAGATGGTACCGCAGGTTTGTCGGAAACGATTCACCGCTGTCGCGTTCGACTTGTTGAATCTTCTCACCGAGCAATTGGATGCCGATCACGATGTGTCCGAGCAATTGCCCACGATCAGTGTAGCTGATCTCTCCACTCGCTTTGAGTTCGTCGATCTTTCCGAGGTCGTGCAGGAACGCGCCCATCATCAACAGATCGGTATCGAGCTCGGAGTAGCGAGGCGAAATCAATCGAACCAACTCCATCATGTTGACAGTGTGGTGCAACAACCCGCCTGGATAGGCATGATGATTTGACACCGCCGCCGCGGCGAGTCGGAACTGATCCATGAAGTCGTTGTCTTCGAGGTACGCCGCAGCGAGCCGTTGCAGAAACGGTTGAGTCAGCGTTGCGAGGAGCTCCTGCAATCGTGCGACGTGTTGATCCGCTTGCCCCGAGTCGAAACGGTCAAAGTCGTTCGCGTCGACTTCATGGGCGTCCATCCGTTCGAGCTGGGTAACGATGATCTGCAATGCACCGTTGTGGACTTGGGTTCGGCCCTGGCAATAGATGTAATCGCCACGGTCAAACCGGTCGAAGGTCGCCTCATCCGCGTTCCACATCATCGCGGCAATCGTTCCGGTGCGATCGGACAGCTTGAGCAAGATGTATTTGCCGCCTTGGCGGTTAACACGGAGCTGCTTGTCAGCAGCCTGGAACGCTTGGGCCAACGTCATGCCGTCGGCGAGTTCGTTAATTGGTGTACGCAAGAGAGACTGAAGGGCTAAAGGCAACAGGGGGTGGCAAAAACCGGGTTGTCAGCAAAACGCAGGGCAGGGCAGGGCGGTTTGCCAAACGCAGGCACGCCAAGAGCCTACCAAGCGACCCGTAGTCTGGAAAAGCGGAGGGGGAGCGGACGCGAGACCGCAGGCCTAACGCAAAAAGAATTCCTGACTTCCCCCCTCCGAGACTGGATTCGCCAACGGCGCCGATTTACCCTGCACATGACACTTACCGCTCGACCGATCCACTGGGGCCGCCATGGCCGTTTCGACCGCCGATACCGAATTCCTGGACCCTGCCTTGCTCGATGGAGAGCTGGGTCGGCTCGGGCCATATCGGGTCACGGGCGTCCTCGGCGTTGGCGGGATGGGGCAGGTCTTCCAGGCCGAGGACACGCGGCTACGCCGCACCGTAGCGATCAAGGTCATGAACAGGAAGTTCGCGTCGACCAACCACAGTCGCAAACGATTCGTCGAGGAAGCTCGATCGATGGCGGCGGTCCATCACGACAATGTCGCCATGATTTTCGAAGTCGGGCAACATCGCCGGACGCCCTTCATGGCGATGGAATTGTTGCAAGGCTGCACTGTCGAACAGCAGATTCAAAACGGAAGGCGTTTCGACCATTTCGAGATCATCGAGATCGCCAAACAAACCGCTCTCGGACTCGATGCCGCCCACCAACGTGGCATCGTGCATCGCGACATCAAGCCCGCCAACCTGTGGATGCAATCGCCACAGGATCGCATCAAGATTCTGGACTTCGGACTCGCCCTCGCTGGAAACGGCATCGACCAATTCTCAGGTGTCGGCAGCGTCGTGGGCACACTCGGATATCTGTCCCCCGAACAAGCTTGCAACGATCCGGTCGACGAACGAACCGACCTCTACGGCCTCGGCGTCGTCCTCTATCAGCTTTGTACCGGACAACTCCCTTGCCTCGGCACGAACGTCGCCTCGCAGTTGATCGCCATCATCAACACCCCGCCCATCCCGTTTGCCAATCGTGATGTCGATATTCCCACTCCGCTGAGTGAATTAATCATTCAGCTCTTGAGCAAGGATCCCAGCCACCGCGTTCCCACGGCAATGCAACTGGTACAGCGACTCAGCGATGTTGCGGAGGAAATCCGATCAAACAACGAACGATCGCTGGAAATCAAAGTGGCCCCCGAAGACCCCGGTTCAGCGAAGTCTCGCAAGCGATCAAAACGCCGATTGTCAAAAGCGCTGTCTGCCCCCTTCTCGGAAACGCAAACAACCCCGGCGGCCCCCGTCTCCCTGGAAACCACTGAGATTGCTCCGTCCGATACGTCAACGGAAATCGAAACGTTCGAGCTAGCCGAAAGCGAAACTACCGAAGCAGAACTCCCCGAAACCTTGCCACTTGAAGGCGAACCGACTGAGAGCGAAACACTCCCCGTCGATCGCAAGTGGACCATCGTGCCAATCGCTTCAGCGGTAACCTTGATCACGCTCTTGGGCGGTTATCTGTGGTGGCGCCCTGATCGTGCCGCCCAAGAAGCACGCGTGATCCAAAACGATTCCTCTTCTTCCGAACCAACACCTGCCGCGTTGATCGGGGAAACTTCGTTACTCGACTCTGCGGCGACCGACATCGATTCTTCAGTCGCTGCGATCAAAGAAGTCACCGCTGCGACGATCGCTCCGATTGTATTGAGCGACCAAATCGAGGGTGAACGCAAAACGACCGCGGGCAACTTCGCATTGTTCAACCTCCAACTGATCAACCAAGCGACGTCGGAAAACGACGACCCGCGCGTCATTCACAAGGATGTCAAAAAGGTCGCAACGCTGATCACTTACCTCCAGCAGGATGGCAGCTCGAAAGTGGAACAGCCCGCGTTTCCGCAGCATTTCTCCGCGAAACGGCTGCCCAAACGGGGAGCCTCCACCTCCGTCGCCGTACAATTTCTGACTCAAGACCTCACACCGGGGAAGTACACCGTTCGCTTCGAATTGCAGACGCCGTCGGGGCGGAAAACCGGCGAGATCGATACCGAACTGACGATCGCACGTCGTTAGTTAGTCGCACGTTGTTAATCAGATGGGTTCTCGGCACGATTGCTGCTGCAACCTTCACCGGATCATCGGGGGCGAATTCGTTTTTCCCCCTCCCTACCCAATCCGAAATATTTTGAAAGAATACCGCCTCAAACACCCTCTTCGCTCAATCCGCCAACCATTGGCGTGGATTCGGGGTTAGAATACGCGAATGAACGACGCGCCGGCCTCCTCTCTCGATAAGTCCGACAGCACAACCGATAGCAAACGCTCGGGTGTGTCAGGTTCACGTTCTAGCTCCTCGGGGTCGGGTATCACTTCGGGGGCAGCCCAATCGTCCGGCTCTGGGATCTCCTCCGGTTCAGGGATTTCCTCCGGTTCTGGCATCTCTTCCGGTTCGCCCCTGTCGCTGAGCCAGTGGATCACGACGTCGAGCAGCGTTCACTTGGCCCGGTCAAAACAAACCTGGACCGGCGCCGGTAGTGCCGCAGGCTATGTCCTGCGATACTTAACGCCAATGCGACGGTTGATGCTGGATATCGTCGGTGGCGAAAAGGAGGCCGATCGGGCGCTCGCGATCTTAGTGGCACACCTCGTGAAGGCCGGATTCAGCGGTCACGACAAAGGTCGATTGCGCGATTTTTTGGTTCGCGGAATTCGCTCGGCTGCCAAAGCCGGCTATGACGAAGCGATCGGGGAACGCGGCAAGAACGATTCACTCGAGATCGCCGAACCGAAGGAGAAACCAGCCCCTCCCAAGATGGAATTGGCCCAGGTCGAATCACCGCAATGGCGGGCCTATTGGCGAGACGGAATTTTACAGCGGAGTTGGCGTTCACTCGAACGATACCAACACGCCCGACGCTACGATCGCATCACTCATCCGCATCCCGCGGGCGATGAGGCCCCTCGCGAGGATCTGATTCACGACGTCCTGCGCGTGGCAATGTCGTACCCGAACGAATCGCTGGAGTCTTGGGCCGGACGCGTCACCTCATCGACGGGACGAAAGGTCAAACCCGAGGAAGCTCAAAACCAACTCGAATTGGCTCGAATCCGTTTTGCCCAGCAGATTGCAGACGAGGTGGCTCAAACGCTCGAGACCCCCGATCCAGCGATGATCCAATCAGAGATCAAAGCACTGGGACTCGGCAAAGCGTTCGCGGGCGTCAAAGTCCAGGCATAGATCGCGGCAACTCACCGCTCGACGCAGGCGTTTCGTGGGCACCATCAAATGACGAGGCCAACGCCTCTAAGGTCATGTCCACCTCGCCGGCCCCGCTTCTGGCTGCGATTCTGTTCCTGAACTCGGTGTCTTCCACGTCGTAATGCAGCATTCGGCTGCCATTGCGAACGATCTGGCCCCCAACACCCCAGTTTTGCTACCTTCGATTTTCTCCACCGATACCGCTATCCCGCGCCGGGCAATGAAGCCTGGGGGCAGGGCAGGGTGGTGATTTATTCTGACAACCACCGACTCCATTTTTCGACGAAGGACCGTCCATGCATTGGGTGATGCGCTACCGCGATCTAGTTTTGCCGATGGGCATCATTGGTTGTCTCGTAGTCATCCTGGTGCCATTGCCACCATTGTTGATGGACTTGTTGTTGGCGACCAACATCACGGTCGGTGTGATCGTGCTGCTGACGACGGTTTATGTGCAAACACCGCTCGAATTCAGCATTTTCCCTTCGTTGTTGCTGGCCACCACTCTCGCCCGGTTAGTGCTCAACGTCGCGACGACGAGGCTGATTCTCACCAGCACTGAGTCTGGAGATAGCTCTGCCGTCGGGGGCGTGATTCAGGGGTTTGGCGAGTTCGTCGCCGGAGACAGGATCGAAATCGGAATCATTAT
Source organism: Aporhodopirellula rubra (assembly GCF_014192335.1). GTDB lineage: Bacteria > Planctomycetota > Planctomycetia > Pirellulales > Pirellulaceae > Rhodopirellula > Rhodopirellula rubra. Next base: position 256,131 of record NZ_JACHXU010000006.1, read on the forward strand.
TTTTGTGATCATTGTGTTGATTCAGTTCATCGTGATCACCAAAGGTGCAACCCGGATCAGTGAAGTCGCCGCACGGTTTGCGCTCGACGGGATGCCCGGAAAGCAAATGGCGATCGACGCCGACCTCAACGCCGGAATCATCGACGAGAAAGAGGCCCAACAACGCCGCGAAGAGGTCGCCTCGCAAGCCGACTTTTACGGGGCGATGGACGGTGCGAGTAAGTTCGTTCGGGGCGATGCTGTGGCGGGCATCGTCATCACGCTCGTCAACGTGGCCGGCGGTCTCTACATCGGCGTGATGCGTTATGACATGACCATCGCCCAGGCCGCCGAACTGTTTACCAAACTGACGATCGGCGACGGACTGGTCAGCCAGGTGCCCGCGCTCTTGATCTCCCTGGCAGCCGGTTTGTTGGTAACGCGAAGTGCCCGCAAAGCGAACCTGCCTGAACAATTCTTGCAACAGCTTTTCAGTAATCCGAAAGCCCTCGCGGTCGCTGGTGGCTTTCTCTCGTTGTTGATCATGACCAACTTGCCGACGATCCCAATGGCCACCCTTGGTGCCGGTTGTATCGGTTTGGCAGTGGTCCTGCGACGCCAAAACGTACAAGACCGGGTCGACGAACAGGCCAACGAAGACGCCGAAGCAGCAGCCGCGGCAGCGCCACCGGATAAACGGGTTGAAGACTTCCTCGCCGTCGATCCCATGGAATTGGCCATCGGGCTCGGGTTGTTGTCGTTGGCCGATCCCGCTCGCGGTGGTGATCTGATGCAGCGGATCACAAGTGTCCGCAACTCGATGGCTGGAGACATCGGCATCGTGCTGCCGAAAGTTCGCATCCGCGACGACATGAATCTCGGCGACAATCAATACGAGATTCGCATCGCCGGAAACCCCATCGCGACCGAGAGCGTTTCACCAGACCAATTACTCGCCATCGACAGTGGGCATACCACAGGCGTCATTGACGGCGACCCCACACGCGATCCGACATTCGGTGAACCTGCCGTTTGGATTGACCCGATCCGACGTGAACAGGCTGCGATCTATGGCTACACCACCGTCGAACCTGGCGCCGTCCTGGCAACTCACCTACAAGAGATCGCCCGTCGCCACGCCGACGAATTGTTGACCCGTGATGCGACGAAGCACCTCATCGATGAACTCAAGGAAGCCGCCCCGGCCGTTGTTGATGAATTGATTCCGGGAGTTCTCAAGGTCAGCGACGTGCAGCAAGTCCTACAGACGCTGCTGCGTGAAGACGTCCCCATCCGACAGCTTTCGATCATCCTCGAAACTCTCGGCGATCACGCATCGAAAACAAAAGACCCTGTATTCCTGAGTGAGTACGTCCGACATCGCCTCGCACGTACGATCAGCACACGTTACCGCGACGAGTACGGGCAACTGCATGTGATCGCGCTCGACCCCGCCATGGAAGATCGCATCGCGGCAGGCATCGAACATACCGACCGCGGACTTTTCGTCCGGATGAGTCCATCTGCTGTCGACTCGACTTGCGAAAAAATCTCCATTGGTGTTAAGAAACTAATCACGTTGGGGCATCACCCCGTCGTTTTGGTCAGCCCGCGGATTCGTCCCGGTTTGCGTCAGATCATTGCGACATCGATGCCCCGCGTACGTATCCTTTCCTACAACGAAATCACGCAGGATACGCAAATCCAGTCGCACGGCGTGGTGAGTGATTGATGTCCATAAGAACTTTTAAAGCAGCGAACCTGCAAGCCGCATTAGCCGACATCCGCGAACAAATGGGTCCGGATGCCTCGGTGCTGCACACGCGCCAAATCCGTGACGGATGGCTCGGTTGGCTTGGTCGCACGCAAGTCGAAGTGATCGCAGGGTTCCGCAACAACGGTGAATTCCCCGCCCCTTCCACATCCGATCAATCGCGAGAACAACGCCCTCAAGACGTCCGTTCCATCCATGGAAATCGGCATTCGGTTACCGATCCCGGCATGAGCATTGGTGCGTCGGATCAGGCTCGAGACTCTTATTCGATGGCCGGTCGGTTCAGCGACAACGTGGCTGAAACCGATCCCCTCGTGGTCGACCCACTCGTCGGCCCGCTTCGCCAAGCGGGAGTACCGGAACCGGTGATCCGCCGCTGGCTCGCATCGGCGACGGGGTTCGCTGCCAATGTGGGCGACGGCAATAACGCTCCGCACGATCCGACCGAACGACTCGAACATCTGCAGCGTGCGATCGCACGTGAATTAAATCTGTGTGGCCCGATTCGGACCCAGCCTGGCGAACGCCACGTCGTTGCACTTGTCGGTCCGACGGGTGTTGGCAAGACCACCACGGTCGCCAAGCTCGCCGCCGGCTTTCGAATCGAAGCCCGTCGACGGGTCGGCCTGCTGACGATCGACACCTACCGGATCGCCGCCGTTCAACAACTCAAAGCCTACGCCGAGATCATGGACCTGCCGATGCAGGTCGTCGAAGAACCCGGCCAAATGCAATCCGCGATGGACCTGCTCGGAGATGTTGATCTGGTACTGATCGACACGGCCGGACGCAGTCCACGCAGCGACGCGAGAATCGATCAGTTAGCCGAATTCCTTCGCGCCGCCCATCCCGACGAAACACACCTCGTGCTCAGCGCAACCAGTTCGAGCGAAAACATTCTCGCAACACTCAGCGGATTTGCCCCGGTACGTGCCACCTCAGTCATCCTGACAAAACTCGATGAGACACCCCACACCGCTGGTGTGCTCTCCGCTCTCACCGCGAGCGAACGTTACCTGTCGACACCACTGAGCTACATCACTCACGGCCAACAGGTTCCCGACGACATCGCTGTCGCCGACGCGCCACACTTGGTCGGCTCGCTCTTGCCAATGACTCCACAAACCGTCTCGTTTGGCGAGGCGGCATAGACGCCATTAAGTTTTCACTAATGGCTAACGTTGCCAAGACAACCGTTCACGGAAATACAAAACAACCGTTTTCAACTAAAGAATCAAACACACCCTGGCCGATAACATGAACTGACGCGGAACGTGAAATGCAAAAGTCACTTGAGACTTTTTTTCACGAGTCCGTTTAACGAATTTGGGAAACAAGACGCATCCGAGCGGAAACGTTCTCACGAACCTACCACTCGGTGACCGGAGTTGACTGTTGACACGGACGCTTGCCCTTTCACTTGGATCACTCGCAATGGGAATTGTTGCCCTTCGCGGTGTGCTTCACGGTCAACTGGCAGCCGACGTGGCCCAAGAAGCGATCGCCACACTGATCATCTTCTCGGGTATCGGAGCCATCACCGGTGCTATCGCGGACTACCTAGTACGCGATGCCGTAGAAACCTTGTATCGCAACCGGGTTCAATGGTATCGAGACGAAGTCGCCAAACAAGAAGCTGGCCTCGCCGTCTCAACCAAAGAACCCACAACCTGAAGCCGCAGTGAAACCGAGGCAAGGCCGCCTCGTTCCAATGCAACACGCTTCACACGAATTGTTAAGTAGAAACATTCCATCGCCAGACGATTTTGACCAACCCAAGGTTCGGCCAAATTCATCTGTCGATCAGTGATCATCATGGAGGATTCGATGCCCGCCGCTGCCCCCGTCGACGAAGAAATCGCCAAAGTCTGGGATTCATTCAAAGCCATCACCAAAGACCATCCTGACTACGAAAGCTTGCGTAATCAACTCGTCGAACGTTTCATGCCGCTCGTACGGTATAACGGGGAACGCATCTGGCAACGCCTGCCTGATGGCGTCGAACTCGACGACCTGATCAGCGCCGGTATCTTCGGATTGATGGATGCCATCGACGCCTACGACCGCGATCGTGGCGTTAAGTTCGAAACGTACTGCGTGCCCCGAATTCGTGGAGCCATGCTCGACGAACTCCGCACAATGGACTGGGTGCCAAGACTCGTCCGCAGCAAAGCGAGCAAACTCGGCGCCGCGACCAAGACTCTCGAAACACGCTTTGGTCGTGCTCCAACCGTCGCCGAACTCGCCAAACATATGGAACTCGACATCAAGGAAGTCGAGAAGATGCAGACCGAGGCCAACGCAGTCGGCGTCGTCTCTCTAAACAAGAAATGGTACGAAACGGACAGCTATAAAGACGTCCGCGAGATCGACATTCTCGAAGACAAGAAGGGTGAAGACCCAACCCGTCGCGTACAGAAAACCGACCTGATGCGGCTCGTCACCAAGGGCCTCAACCGTAATGAACGACTCATCATCATTCTCTACTACTACGAAGAATTGACGATGAAAGAGATCGGTGCCACCCTCGATCTCTCCGAATCACGCGTCAGCCAAATGCACACCTCGATCGTGACCCGTTTGCAACAACAACTCGGTGTTCGACGACTCGAATTTGGTGCCTAGCACTGCCGAAGGACACAGACACTGGCTCGCAGGCCGATCTCGCCCGGTGGTGACTCTCGTCAGTCAATCACCTATAAAGGTACCCTCACCTGCACCCCGTCACCTGTAGCCGTTGCCCCTCCTATGCGTATCGCCCATGTGATCACTCGAATGATCATCGGCGGGGCACAAGAAAACACATTATTCAATTGCCAAGACCTCGTTACTGATCACGGTGACGAGGTCTTGCTCGTTTGCGGCCCCGAGACAGGCCCCGAGGGTGACCTACTTGGTCGCACCCCCAATCCCGTCGATATGCGACCGGGGCAGGGCAGAGCAGGGCAGGGCAGTGGTGACCTGGACCAGAATGCTCAACCCTGCCCTACGTCTGACACACCCGATCGATTCGTCTGCAACGGTGTTCCCGTGCGCATCATCGATTCGCTCCGCCGCGCGATTCACCCGGCTCACGATTGGACAGCGTCCAGAGCATTGCGCGACGTGCTGAGTGAATTTCGCCCGGATGTCATTCACACGCATAGTGCCAAAGGCGGTTTGCTAGGACGACACGTCGGATGGGGACTCTATCGTCGGTCCACCCAACACCGTCCTCTCGTCATCCATACCGTTCACGGAGCGCCGTTTCACGACTATCAGTCCGCGGCGGCACGACGATTTTTTATCGCGTGCGAAAAATGGGCAGCACAACGCTGCCATCATTTGATCTCGGTCGCCGATGCGATGACCGACCTCATGGTCGACGCTGGTGTCGCACCGCGTGCGAAATTCACAACCATCAGCAGCGGGATGGATGTCGAACCGTTCGTACACGCAAACGAACACCGCCAACGGATTCGCCAAAACTACGGCATCAAGGACGAACACGTCGTGGTCGGCAAGATCGCCCGATTGTTTCATCTCAAAGGCCACGAAGACCTCGTCCGCGCAGCACGCGTTGTCGCCAACGCCTGCCCGAACATTCGCTTCCTTCTCGTCGGCGACGGAATCCTCCGACAACCGCTCCAAGAACAAATCGCTGCACTGGGGCTATCGGAAAACTTCATCTTCACCGGATTAGTCCCGCCAACCGAGGTCCCCAAAATGATCGGTGCGATGGACTTGCTCGTCCACACTTCGTACCGCGAAGGACTCGCTCGCGCACTCCCTCAAGCGTTGATTGCTGGTAAACCTGCGATCAGCTATGACATCGACGGCGCACGGGAAGTCGTCATCAACGACGAGACCGGTTACCTCATTCCTCCCGGCAACGAAGACGACCTTGCTGATCGGATCATTCATCTCGCGACCAACCCCGACGTTCGTCAACAACAAGGGGAAACCGGAAAACGACGGTTCACCGACCAATTTCGTCATCAAACGATGACTAACGAAATCCGGAAACTCTATACCGCCTGGCTCGACCAACACACTTCAGGTTGATCGACAAGCGACCCGACGAATTCGCCAGTGATCACTAGATCCGTCGAACCGACGACCGCCAAATAAAACGTCTCAACAGAAAGTCCTCACGACTCAACGAGTCATGACGTTAGCGAGACCAGAGTTTGCCACGAGATAAGAAAACATCACGTGAAGAAAAAAGCGAGACGTCTACAGCCAATCGAGATTGGTAAGCTTCCGTAGCCGCTCTTCGAAATTGCCGATCAAACCACCGACCATCACCCATTCGTTACGATCGCGCAATTCGATCTCACCGAATTTATTGATACGCAATATAGAATCGGTGGTGACACCCGCCTCACGCAATGAACGCATGTCGATTTCGCCTTCGTTAATAACGTCTAACAACGTCTTGCCGGTAAGCTCGATGAATTGCATGACTGAGGTGGCCGACATGGCATTCAGATGGTTAATGAAATCGAATCAGACGGATCGTGGGGCACCCCTGGATTCTAGTTCAACGGATTAGCTTTTCGACCTCTGACATCAAATCTCCGCCGGAAAAATCAAGATGGCTCACCCGCCCCTCTTGGTCGATGACCGCAACAAACAACAGAGTTACGGCGCCAAAGCGGTACGCAACCTCGTTAACAATCTCGGCACTCGGATCCGATACGCTACGAAAGCTAGGGAAATCGAGCCCTTCTCGTGCGACGAAACCTGATACGCTCGTCCCCTCCACGTCGAGGTTCATCCCCACCACTTCAACCTGGCCGGGATGACGTTTTTGAATCTCCAACAAATTCGGCAGCACCATCAACGAATCCGGAAATGCGGTAGACCAAAACGGCATCAACACAATCTTGCCGCGATAGTCCGACATTTTCAAAGGCTTGCCACTGACCGATGGGAGGTCTGGATCAAACAACTCACCGACAACATTCACCCGATTTTCCCGAGCCTTCAATGCAGTCCGTGCAACCCGCCCCAATGCGTCTTTCCGATCGGAAAACTTCGCGCTAAGAATCTCGTAAGTCGCATTGCCAATGTCGCCACGACCGACCACCTCGGCTTCCAGCGCAACGCCGGCGAGAAACTCCGCGGTGAGCAAATCAGCGGACTGGGACACCACAGCCTCGACCGCTTCGGTCCACATCGGCACGGTTACTTCTGGTGATGATGCTGCACTCTCTTCGGCCGCTAACCGAGCATCATCGACAAATTGCTGGCGTAGTTGATCGAGACGCTCGATTGCGGACCCGACCTGAGAGAAACCCGATGACGCAATCATTGCGGCCATGCGTGCCACTTCGTCATTCTGCGAATCGCCAAACTTAGCAAGAATCAACTTTCGGATCTCCGACGCTTCGTCGATTCGTTCATATTGCAATAAAGTATCCTTAGCCTGCCCCAGCACCATTAACGATGCGACATCAACTGGCCGTTCATCGTCCATTAACTCTTCCACCAATTGCAACACTCGCTCAGCGGCATTGCTTTTACCGTGACGCAATGATTCGATCGCGAAACCGATTAACACCAACTGCGCATCGGATCGCAATTGTGCGTTTGGATCATCGCGAAACTTTTCGGCAAAATCCTGCAGATCTTCAGCCGCTCTCAAATCCCCCATCGATGCTTGATGGGAAAGCGATTGCAGAAAACCTCGTTGACCGGTGACCCGATCCGGCGCGGGGACATCGGGGTGCTCCATCAATCGCTGCGAAGCGGCACGCTTAAGAGCAACGACCCTTTTCATTTCCGACTCTGCGGCTTGGGGGTCAGTAATTCCAGACTGTCCATTAATGAGGGCTCGAAGCTCTCGGTCTGCTTCACCGAGAAAATCCACCAATCTCGCTGGACTCAGGTCCGCTTTCAGTTGCAGCCCGGGATCGTACGGGACCGACGTTCGCTGAGGCGTCTCGATGACGGCACCCGGATCGCTGACGGGCGTACTACCACGCGTCACATCGTTTATCGAATTTGCGGGGCCAGCAATCGATGGCGGGGGACTGTTTGAATTTTGGGTCTGCCCGGAACCCTGTGCGGACGCCTGCGGTTGCTCACTAGGCCGCGTTGTGTCTTCTTCAGCAGCGGGTGCTAAATCCATTTCCGGGTTTGCGGCGGCATCGCCTGTGTTCGATCGCCCACACCCGGCGAGGCACAACACTGCAAGCGTTGCGGCGAAGCAGGCAGACCGCAGACACGGTTTCACGCAAACTTCCCAAACAAACCCGATCGACACGGGGCACATCGACAATTGATTTCGCACGCTGATTAACCCACTGGAAGTACAAAAACCGGCAGTCTAAACCGATCCCGAACCCGGCGGAAACCCGCGTGCTTCGGATTGCCAAATTAGGCCGCGTGGTGATCTAAAGCGAGAGTTTCCAACAGGCTGGCGAAACGCTTTCCCGCCTCACGACGACGGTCCATCCGTTCGGTTACCGACCATCCGCTTTGGATTCGGCGAACACGGCGAAGAATCTCAACATCCGAGAGCGCCGTCTCATTTTGAGCCGATTCGGTGAGTGACGAGACGTATTCGTTAACTGGGGCCGTTGCAGTCGACATGGGAGTTCTTCCTGAAAAGTGGATGTTTAAGTCGTTCCGAATGCTTAAAAGATCCGGTTCCGTTTTTAACGATGATTCCACCTAATGCAGACTCCGTGCCAAAAACCAGACACCTCAAAGAGTTTCTCGTTTTTAGTGGCCTGCTGATCCCATCTCCGAACTTCGGATTTGCCGTCCTAGCCGATAAAACACGATTAAACAGGACGATACCCCTCCACGCCGACGCGGCCACGCCGACGCCACTGACATGGCGAAAAAGCCACCACGGCTGATTCGTTGGATACCAATCAGTCGGCCGAAAGCGACTCTTTTGCAAACTGTTGTAAATCTTGCCATCGGCGATCGGGCAAACGCATTAAACGCAGTTCTGCGGGATCTCCCCAGGTCTGGAAAAGATCGTTCAGACGTTGATTGAGCACCTCGCACCCGGACCGCGATGCCGCCCGACCGTGCAGATCGACATATTGGACCTGCGTTCCGTCATCAAAAACGGTCGCATCAATCTGCCAACCGCCGGCCTGATTCGCCCACGTCAGTGAACCATCCCACTCAAAAAAGAGTCCTGGTAAGGCTTTCATGTTCTCGGCAATCTGCTCGAGGGTGCGGCCGAGAGGGCTGCCTTCGCCGTGATAGACGTAGGCTTGGAAGGAAAAATAAGCTGGCATTTCGACAAAATCGCGCGTAGTTTGGATGGAAAGAAGATTTTTATTGGTTTGTCAACCCAGAATTCCTTGACCGCGACCATTTTTGTCCTAGAGTAAAGTTCTCTAGGATCCCCGTCCGCTGTTACGAGCTTAACGACCTGTCCTTCCAACTGATGAAATGGAGGGTCGTTTGTGAGAGGTACTGCGGCCTTTGAAAAGGAATTAATCCATGTTGGTTTTGTCAAGAAAAAAGAACGAAAGCATCGTCATCAACAACGATATCAGAATCGTTGTTGTTGAGATTCGCGGCGATAAAGTCCGCCTGGGCGTCGAAGCCCCCCGCGAAGTGCCCGTTCACCGACACGAAGTCTACGAAGCCATTCAACGGTCAAACGAAGCATCGGAAGCCACCGACAGCTCGGTCGACAACTAATCCGCCGAGCTTTCGCGTCGCCGAGCCTTGGTTGGGGTCGCTGTCGTTTATTCGTTGTCACCCTCTGTCAGTGTTTAGCTGAAAGACTGGTTTCAGCGATTTTGGCCTGCTCGATTCCACTTGGCAACCAACGGTAGGAATCGAGAGCCGTAGTTTTCTTAAACTACTCCTCCCTGAACCCTTGACGTACCTTGCGTCTCCTTGTTAAAACTCGCCCCTCACGGCAATCAAGCCGTGAGCAGCTCCGCAGCAATGTGAAGCAAATTTGGTTTGGTGCTTCAATTTGTCGCTTATTTTGTGACAGGAAACGGCATCACAACCTAAAAACACGGTCCCTTCGTCTAGCGGTCTAGGACACTGCCCTTTCACGGCGGCAACACGGGTTCGAGTCCCGTAGGGATCATCGTTTCAAATTTACCCAGCGTTTCGGAGTTGTTCACAGCTCCCAAACGTTGGGTTTTTTTGTGCACTTTTCACCGATTGCGGGAGGACTCCGCAGCGGCGAAGCCCATCGCATGACCTGCGCGGGCAACGGGCAAATCCGGTGCCCTCATTCGCCCACTCGAAACTAGCACGAGCCGCAACGAGCGATCTTATAGACGCTGTCCCCGGGCCAGCTAGCACAGCGGCCGCGAATGCCAGTTTCGGGTGAGCCCGATCACGCAGAACAATGCCGAGCAGCCGGAGAATTCCCAGTGGAATTCGCGGCGTTGGATGCGACCAATGGCGATGTGGCAACTCAGTGCGCCAAACCTAATGCTCCGCGTCATTGGCATCCCGAGTGCTACAATACCGCCCTCGATCCCCCTCCTTTCGGGCACCCACCCAATGAATTCGCACCAACGATATGCATCCCCCATGCTTCAACGGCCCCTTGTTCTGACAGTTGCTCTCCTCGCTGCGATCACTTCATTTGACCAACCCTCCAACGCGGTGACGGCGGGCGATTGGCCTCAAATCCTCGGTCCGAATCGCGACGGGCTGGCGGTCGATGAAACCGTGTCGGCCTGGGAAAACGCTCCCAAGATTCGGTGGCGAACGAAGTGCGGAGCTGGCTACGCAGGGGCGGCCGTATCCGATGGCAAAGTATTTGTCTGGCACCGCAACGACAAACAGGAGACGCTCGATTGCCTCGCTACAGACGATGGCCGCTCACTCTGGCAGGCAAACTTTCCCGCGATCTATCGCGGTGGAGTCGACGCGGACCGGGGTCCGCGCTGCGTTCCGCTCGTCTCGGGAGATCAAGTTTTCCTCTATGGTGCCGGTGGTGATTTAAGCGCGGTCGCGGTCTCCAACGGAACAACTCAGTGGACACGACAACTGCGGACTGAATATGACGCCGACGATGGCTATTTCGGTGCAGGCAGTTCACCCATCATCGTCGGCTCCACGCTGATTGTTGCCGTGGGAGGAAACGAACGATCCGGCTTAGTCGCGTTGGATACCCAAAGCGGCAAAACCCGCTGGACGGCGGTCGACCAAGAAGCCGCCTACGCGTCGCCGGTAGCCATCGAAATCGAAGGCCAAACCCGCATTGTTGCCGTCCTTCGACTTCAAACCGTGATGATCGATCCAGCGTCGGGCAAAATCCTCGGCGAGTTCGATTTCGGCCAGCGCGGCCCGACCGTCAATGCCGCGACCCCGATAACGAGAGATGGCAAACTCTTTTTAACCGCGTCCTACGGTGTCGGATGCCGCATGCTCGACATGAACTCCACGCCATTGAAAAACACCTGGAACTCCGACGATGTCATCAGCAGCCAATACGTCACGCCTGTCTTAATCGACCAGTGGCTGTACGCGATCACTGGGCGAGAAGACTTCGGCACCGGTGAACTCTTGTGCGTGCGTTGGTCCGACGGTGAAGTCGCGTGGCGTCGCCCCGGTTTTCAAACCGCACATCTGATGGGACTCGGAAACAAAATACTGGCGCAGCGTGTGAGCGGCCAACTCGAACTGTTCGCCGCTGAACCAAAAGCGTTTCGCTCCCTCGCCACGATGGACTTGCCCGCCGGTACCTACCGAGCCTTGCCGGCATTTTCCGATGGCACGCTTTACTGCCGCAGAAACCTCTCTTCCACCGAGAGCGAATTGATCGCGGTTGAACTCAACCAATAGCAAAACGATGCCGCTCGTATCCTAGAGACGCCGGAATCTCCCAATCTTTCCAACGCTGACTTGGCTATCAATGGCGCCAATGCTGATCCAAACGTTCACCGATTGGTGGGGAGTGTTGATCCCCGCGACTTTCCTGCTGATCCAAGCGTTCGCGGTGCTGTCCTCGCTTCATGCGATTCGCAACGTGAGAACCAGCCAAGGTGCGGTTGCTTGGACGGTCGGGCTGCTCACGTTGCCGTACTTTGTCCTGCCCGCGTACTGGATTTTGGCGCGGAGTCGGTTTGCCGGATACCGCGAGGCCATTCGCAGCGTTGATCGCCAGCATCGTGAGTCGGTGGGCTGCATCGAGCGTGAACTGCGCACGCCCCCGGACACACGCACCACGTCATTGACCACCCCGCTCGAGCAAGTTGCCGACGTTCTCGACACTCCAATTAGTGACAACAACCAATTTCGCTTGTTGATCGACGGCGACGAGTTTTGTGACGCGTTGCTCGAACAAATTCATTCCGCCCAACATTACGTCTACTCCGAGTTCTACATCATCCGCGATGACGAGTTTGGAAACCGATTTGCTGATGCGTTGATCGCGAAAGCAAAGGAAGGAAAGGTGGTTCGGCTGCTCTACGATGAAGTCGGTTGCCTGAGTCTCTCGGCATCCTATCTTCGACGACTCAACGAGGGCGGAGTCGATGCCAAACCATTCAACACCCGTCAGGGTTGGGTAAACCGGTTTCAACTGAACTTTCGCAATCACCGAAAACTGCTGGTCGTTGACGGACAGAAGGCGACGATGGGTGGGCTGAATATCGGGGACGAATACCTCGGCAACCACGACTGGGTGACGCGGTGGCGGGACACCTCCGTGGCGATCCGAGGAAACGCCGCACGGAAAATCCAAGCCGTTTTCGCGGCCGATTACTACTGGGCCGAACGAAAGGGGCTCCCGGAAGCACAGTGGCAACCACCCCCATCAAACGCCGAAGCGACCTCTTCCAACACTTCATCTGAGGCTTTCGCTTCGGTCGATTTGTCGCCCGGCGACTCATCGCCGTCTAGCGCCGGCGGGCAGGCCGCGTTGTGTGCGACAGGGCCTGCCGACAACCGAGCCCGTGCGACGATGATGTTCGCTGCGGCAGCGAACGCCGCGACGGAACGGATTTGGATCAGCACACCTTACCTTGTCCCCGACGACACCACGCTCACGGCACTTTCGATGGCCCGCGCCAGAGGTGTCGATGTCCGTTTGATCATTCCCAATACGCCTGACCAATGGCTGGTTTACTTAGCCGGGTACCATTACGAAGCCGAATTAAAATCGCTCGGCATCGCGGTCCACCGCTACACCGATGGCTTCTTACATCAGAAGTGCGTGCTGGTCGACGACAAACTAGCAATGATCGGATCCACCAACTTGGACAACCGATCGCTTTATTTGAATTTCGAAATGATGCTCGCAATCGATGATTCTGATTTCGTACACCAAGTCGCTGAAATGCTGACCGACGACTTCGCGGCGTCGACAGTTACCGGCACCGGCGGCCCACACTTGCAACCATGGTACGTCCGTGCCGGAACCGTGATCGCTCGCTTATTTAGCCCGATTCTCTAGCGGTTTACAGCGTTTTAACCTTCGAACGAGACCTTACGACTCGCGCCGTTGCAGAGCTATTCACCAGCAGTCAGCGAACGTTCTAATTTGAAAAACACTGAATCGAGATTTAACAAAGCGTCTGCACTTCGTCACCGCTAAGAACTCGGCTCGGGCTGGAGAGAATGCCGTCAAAATATTCAGCAAACACCGATACCAGCCCAAACCATTGCCGATTTCCACGACGCAAATATCGAACTGCGTCATGAAGACGCGAATCAGTGATCATGACCTGCATGATCATCGTGGGTGTGTCCTTCGTGGTCATGGTCATGCATGATCTTCCCGGTGAAGGATTTCCCTTGAATCTGAACCGTGACCGCCCCCTCGGCTCCGCTTTCGAGCCACTCGTTCAACTGCGGATCCTCCGAACTGAACAACGATGCCTTTCCACCTTCATCGCCATCGAGTGACTGCGCGGGTAACTCAAACGATTTAACTTCATCGTTGTGTTTCAGGCTGACGGTCAACTGGTCGGCCTCGATCGCAACCGTGCCCGTTGCAGCACTGTCGAGCACATACAACTGCACCCCATCGCTGCCATGCAACATTTCGATGTGGAATGCTTCCTTGCCGAGTTCGACCAATTCCCCTCCATGAGGACCATGTTCGGGATGCCCCGATTCCTCCGTCAACATTGGAAGATCATCGATCACGAGTTCGTCAGAGGCGGTCTCTGCCGAATCGCCGTCTTGCGAATCGCTGGAACAACCGACCACGCAAAAACAAATCATCAATACGACCAACAGCGGTTCTGACTTCAACATCATTCCAATTCCTTGAATGCGAGCGTGACTGTTACAAAAAAGGTAGGCGACAACGTGCACTCTCGACCGAAAAACTCTGCAGCCGGCTAGCCTTGCCCGCCTCCTCATTTCACCAAGACTAGATCGCCTTGCAGCAATCTGGAAGCACACAATCTGCAAAAAGACGCTACTCACGCGAACGATCCATTGCATGCAATTCCAGACCGAAACGATCTCGTAGGCTCTACCCAGGCATCCCAGACGCCTTATAGAATTCGGCACACCGCCGCATCCCACGCCCCATTTTAGCGGGGCTTTGTTTTTTTTGCTCCGAGCCCAATCTGCTGCAAATGAGCGAGCAGCTCGGGGTCATGACGATAGCGTTCGACAACACGAGCCAAGTTTTTCTTCCATGAACTGAAACTAGGCGGCTGGCCGTTTTCGTAGCACGCGTTCAACGATTCACCGAGCGAAGTTTCATACTCTGACTCCATCACCGCACAAATCGCACGATGGATCGTCTCTCGGTCGGCCAACTCGCGTCCCTGTCCCGCTTCAGAAACCACATGCCAATAGCTCAAGAAATCACTGCGTTGTCGGGGCGGAAGTTGTTGAGCAATTTCAGTAATTGCTTCCGGCGTTGAAAACCGTACGGACGAAAGCGGATCGCTCGATCGGCAGGCGATCTGATTGCCATCTGAATTCACAATCCGATCACCAAACACAAGCCACTGGTGCCGAAATGAGGTTATCTCCAAAACGGAATCGATCCGTTCACACTCGACACTCCGCTGCAACAGTTGCCCCGCATCCCACCTCGCCAATCGCTCACCAAGGTGTTCGATGAGAAGATCCAGATGTCGATCTCGCACCGCATCAGCGGCATCGTTTGTGGCCGACAATGCCTCTTCAAATAACGTCGTCCATCGCAGCAACTCGTTCGGAGAGGTTCCCTCTCCGCACAACCTGATCGCCGGTAACAAACAATCTTCAACGGGCGAATCAACCTGACTGATAAAGCGGTTCATGTAACGCATCAACTCATCGATAACATGATGATCAGCCAAAAAACCTGTTCCGACGCCCGTGGAGGACCGCGCGACCGCGGCGATCTCATTCAACAAAATACAATCACAACGCTGCAGGGCGTCCAACGTTAATTGAGCGAGAAAACGTTGTTTCCGTTGCATTTCTTCATGCGACCGCCTCGAAACACTTTGGCAATACGCCGTCAGTGCCAGACGCAGGTCGCGAGAGTCGTCCGCACGTTTGATTCGCCTCTCCAACCACGCTCGATCAAGCCAAACCGAACGGACCGCAGACAACTGAACCACGGCGTTGGCAACCAGCGAATTTTGCGGAACGTCCACGAGACGGGCGAGCGACTCGATCGGCGGACGTACCGACGCGGACAACAACGCACCAACCGCGGCAGCTCGCGTCGACGCGGGCACGTGTTCGGAGCGAGCGAGCTGTGAAATGACGGTGGCACCCACATGAAATGGCTGTCCCTCTAGTCGCTGCAAATATTCGACGAGACCAGGATCTCCCGGGTCAACCGACGCGATCCAACGGACCATCCGATCTCGCTCGCGTGGCGCCAACAACGGGATACTCTTTGAAGACAAACTCAGCGTCTCGGTCGAATCAACATTGGCGTCCCGGTCGCAATTGTGTTCGGAAACCCACTCATTGAGGCCATACTCGCACACGAGCTCTAACGGCGCGTACTTCACAATCTGCCGGAGAGTCTCGACGTCGAGATCACGACGCGTGTGAGCCGCCCGCAACAGGAAATCAGCGTCCAACTCGGAGAGCGCCTTGAGAGCTTGAACTCCGATCGGTGATGAAGTCCCTCGCAGAACAAGATGCAAGAGACGCTCACAAATTGACGAAACTAAACCCGTTGATTGATCTCTTCTCCACCCTGCCGCAATAGCAACGTGCGCCAACCGAATGGCAATTTGATGGAACCGATCGTCTTTGCCGAACCATCGCTCTACCGATCGATAGCAGACCTCGCGGAAAGTCCCCGGCAGTGCGGCGGCGTACCGCAATATCTCAAACTGACTGACCGATACGATTGATTGGTCAAAGAATTCCGCTTGTTCTTCCTCGCTCTGTTCTTCGACCACGTACAACGCGACAAAGAACTTTTGAAAAGAATCGTGTAGAAATCGATATTCATCCACGACCGTGTCGGCGCGGTTGAGAAAACGACTCCGTAAGATCGGTGTTTCACTGAGGCCAACTTTTTCAACGCGCCACTCCAAGTCACATCCGAAGTAAACGTCGCGATCGGAGCGCGACTTAAACCAAGTCTCATACGCCATCCGGCTGATCGCACGCACGTGTTCGGTTGTCAGTGTTGCGACCGTAGACGGTTTTGAGTTCTCGCGTTTGCGAACCCAAGCAACGATTTGCTGCAGAGCCGTTCCCTCATTGATCGGCACCGACTTGGGAGCGTGATCGGCCAGATACATCACCAACAACGCAAGCAGATATGGGTTGGTGGTACACTCATCCAATTGCCGGGAAGAACGAATCGAATCGAGTATCGACTGCGGCGACCGAGAGGGGAAACGTGTGCGAAGCAAGTTTCCAACCAACGTCTCAGATTCCTTCACATTGAGACAATCGAGGCGATAAACACCAACGTGCGGCTCCTCACACAGCAAACGTGGCAAACCCGATGGGCGGGATGTGATGAGCGTAACGCAATGCCGTGATTCCTCTTCGATACGTTCGGCAATAATGGGCCGAAGTGTTTCAGGAACTTCATCCCAACTATCGAGCAACAACAGAAACCGCTCATGCTCCGACGACAATTCACGAAACCGCTCTGCCGCGATGGATCCGTTCAAACCAGGATACGCAAGCGAGTCGAAGAAGAATTCGCAGATCGAACACTCCGGGTGTTCCGCCAAACAGGCCGCATATTCACCGAGATCCACCACAACCGGAATGTCAAAATCACGAACGCTGCCTCGCGTTACCGCGGCGGCTAACCATTGAATCAGGGTTGATTTCCCGCTACCCGGGCCACCTACCACGACGCTGCGCCGAAACGTACGTGCAACAATACTCGGGATATCAACACGTGGTTGGATCCACTTCGGATCCGCGTCCACCACCTCCTCACGTGCAAAAAGCTCGACGTACATCCGATCGAGTGGCTCAGCCAATTCGCCGGGGACGGCAGATGGCAGATGTGTCCACTGGCTACTGGTACACAATTGCTCGAGCCAGCATTTGATCCCGATCTCAAAATGGCGGTTCGAATCGAGATCGCCGGATCGCTCGGAAGAAGGGTCCGCCGAACCACTCTCGCAAACGTCCACCAAATCACTTTGCAGGACCAGATCCCCCTGAAGAAAACGTGCGATTGCGGCGGGAACGTTGACGGTCGAGCGAAGTGCGAATTTGCTCCGTAAATAACGGCGGGCACTCTCTCGTAAATCAACAGCCGAAGGACGCTCGTCGTTTCCAAATTGCTCCGACCAATGATCCGCAATCGCATCCACCTCGTCGCAACAATGTGGCGGTATCAAATTGAGCAGAACAGCAAGAGTCTCGACTCGAATTCGGAGCGAGCTCTCATCACTTGGCCCCTCCCAAGCGGGTGCTTCTCCCGTCTCGATTCCAGCCAAAAATACGAACGCCTGCTCGAGGGCAATTTTTTTTGAGGTGTTCATGTCAGCGGGGCACGCCGAACGTGATCTTGCGTCGACACCGTTGCGTCCTTGGTCGCCGAACCGCAAGAAGTTTCCTTCAACGACCGGCATCAATTCGTCGACACGATGGTCTGCAAATCCAGAAGCGGCCAAATCCTTTTGCTACGTGTCGTGGACAATCAATCGTCACTCAGCCCCGAAATCCATCGTGGATATGGGCTCACTCCTCCGGCGGTATCAAAACCGCGGCGCACCTAAGAATACGCATTCCTGGCCCCAGTGCATGGCCCCAGTACGAATGTCCAGGCAGATCAGGGGCAACCTATTTTGCCCAATCCCTCCGAAGTCCAACTACATTAGATGAGCCTCTCGCAAAGAGAACCTTTGCCGCTAGACGGTTTACCCCAGGCGGGTAAAAAAAGGAAACCGAACGGTTGAGAAGATGCCCCGAGTTGTCAAAACCAGGTCCCAAAAGACCTGTCATCGACCCGTCTCAATCCGTCCGGCCCCTTGAGAGAGAAAAATTAATGTTAATGTGATTTCGATGTGCGCAAGAAAAGCGCAGCTTCAGTAAAATCCTGTCGCAATTTCGTAAAAAGTGGAACTTCAATGCCTCGTGGCAGCAGCAAAATTCGGACTGCGAGAAAAAAGCTCGGCCAGTCGCAGCTTCAACTCGCCCTCAATGCGGGAGTTGGTGTACGTACGTTACAGTTGGCCGAGGGCGGTAAAGACGAAGTTTCCGACAAGACCCTCAAACGGATTGCGGATGCCCTCGGACTATGTCTCGAGGATGTCTGCTACCACGACGAAGCGCTTTCAGAAGACGATTTTGACAAGTTGCCGTGGTCCATGTCCCGGTTCATCCGAAAACGGGTCGCCCCCAGTCACGAAGCCTTCTGTCGCGACGAAGCTGACACGCAAGCCGTCCTCGGACTCATGCGAGAGAGTTGGAGTGTTCACTTAGGCAACACGACCCCCGAAGAAAATGAAGACATTTTCTTTGAAGCCGATGAACAGCTCAACAAGCACTACTTTCGGTATGAGAAACGCTATCTCGACATCTGGAACAAGAATCCAGCAACTCTCATGCTCGCCACCCACGGCGATGAACGTCGCGGGGCGAGCGTCGTCTTACCCGTGACCGACGATGCCTACGAACGTTTTTACAACGGTGAGGTTTCGTTCATGGATCTGACCGAGGAAGACGTGTTGTACGAAAGCCAGAACCTCGTCTTGGATCATGCCGTTGAGTTTTGCGGAACCGGGAACCCCGCCTGGTACCGATTTACCGAAAGCCTGAGTTACTCCGTATTCTGCCAAATCGCGATGCTGTCGATCGACCCAACGGCAGACGACTTCCGAATGATTTCGTTCGGCGCCAGTCCCCTGAATATCAAACGTTTGTTCTCGATCGGTTTTCAAGATTCCGGCAGCACGATGCCCGAATTCCAGTATCCGATTTGTCACTTTTCAGTTGATCAGAACGAGCAATCCGATGGCACGTATGTGCAGTCAACCACGACAACCCACTACGCTCACCTGTTCAAAAGATTCTGTAAAGCACCGTCTCGAATTAGCGCGAAACGGCGGATCCTCACACACGTCTTGCGTGCGATGCAACCGGCCGTTAAGCCAATGCGGCACGTTGCGACGAACAGTTCGGATTCACACGTCGCGTAAGTTCCTTTCGATGCCACTTCGGTTTGCATTGGAGCGACCCTCCAAAGCGTTCCAAGAATCGATAGTACCTCATCTCGACGGTTGACGTGCTCGCCCCAGCCGATTCCCGCAGTTGGTAGATCACACGCGTTTTGTCTGCATGCAGGTAACCGGTACGTCGTTGCCAATCGGTCGCAGACCACGATTCTAAATCTCGCATCACGTCGGGACACATTCGGCCTTTACCGTTGCGAATCTTCCAGTCGCCGTTGACGACCTCAGCAAGGTCCTCGGTAACGAGAGTGCGATCACCGCGTCGCAGTTCCAAGCATCCACTCTCACGTTGGATGGTCGAGAAGACATCATCGGCGACGAGTTGATAGCGTGGCTCCCCTGACTCGAACCGATTCATCGCGGCAAAACAGGTGTGCCCGATTTCGGCAACACCGTAACAATGCAGCACCTCCAATCGACAACCGCACTGTGCCAGTTCATCGGCAATAAATGACTCCAGAGACCCGGGCAGGTAATACCCGCCGACAGCCCACAGGATCGCCTTCGGCATTTCCAAACCTGCCGTAATCGTCCGCAAAATCATCTCCGCGCCGACGAGCGGTTGTGCCGCCATGACGACCGGACGAAAATCCAATGCCGCCAAACGCATCGATCGAATGAACGTCGGCGGATGCAGATAGGTGTCCACAAATGGCGCCAAACCTTGCAGCCCCAACGAGGCGGGATAGGCACTGATTATCAGTGAATCTTCATTGAGCCACCCTGAAAGCGCCGGAAAGGTCCCCACCAATTGGCCCAGACGACGTCGATCCGATTCACCGAGAATACGAAACCCGTCGGGCGTCAACGAGGACGACCCGGCAGCATAAGACAATTGATTGGCGCCCAAATCGACGCCGCGAACACCAGGCCGAATCATCTCACTCTCCCGTACAGAATTTCGAACGGCGGTTCGGAACAGAGGTTCGGCAAACGTCCTTCACGCACAAGCGTTGCCTTCACGTCCCAAGTAGAAAGATCAAACCACCGACTGAATTTGCGGAGCAGAAAGAACGGCTGCCATATTTTTGTACGGACCCAGGTCTCGTCATAGGCAAACACACCTTCGGTCGACTCAGGTCGCTCATGCGTCCAAGCCTGACTCCATTGGAAATCTTGACGGGCGATGTCCTGGATTCGCCGCGACGTGAATGCGTCTCCCGGCACCACGAAAGCGACACATCCTCCTGGACGCAGCAACGAACAAATCTTTTGCGCCGCACTCTCCAGTTCATCTTCGCTATGAACGTGATTCCAATACCAAGCCGCACTGACCAAATCAAACGATCCGGCTTCGACTTCGAAATCGCGAAAATCGCAACAGTAGTACTGTGTTCGAGGATGTTCGTTTTGTGCAATGGCGATGTCGATCAAATCCTCAGACTGATCAATCCCCACGATCGAGCAGGCATAGGTTTCGAGGTTCTTCGTCGATTCACCGTGTCCGCACGCGATATCCAATGCCGCTTCGCATGGTTCCCGCAATAGCGTTTGCAACGCGAGTTCATGGCACCGATAAACGGAGTCGTAGTAGTCGCGAATCTGATTGACAACCGGTTTTTTGGACACGCAATTTTTCCAATGATAGACCGTCACTGAATGCCTCCATGTGATCGCGGCGTTTCAACAGCCTCAACCGAAAACGCTTGTTCGCGATTCGATCCTAAACGATCGTTCTCCTCGGAATCACATTGCTGCAACACGATGTCCAACCAAAGAGGGTCACACAGATTTTCAAATTGATCTGTGAAGAAGGAACGACGTGTCGGGTCAGCCGACATCATCAATGCGACGCTTTGCGTCCCTAAAACCGGGTGCACAAAATCTGAACCTGCGATTAAGTGGAATCCCATACGTCGATAAAACGGCACGAGATTCTGTTCCGCGTTGATTAAAACCAACCTCGATCCCAACGTGAGTTGATCCTGCCAGACGGCTCGGACCATCGCACGCAAGGTCCTCATTGATGAACACCGACTGCGTTGAATTCGGAACTTGCACGTGGAGTAGATTTCGTCATGAAACACCCGCATCACATCGGGTGGATAGGCATGTGCACAATCGATCTCGCCATCGGACAGCCGCGTCGCGGTCATCGTTCCGACAGGTTGATCGTCAACGAACAAACCGTAGTGGTAGCTGTAGCGGTCAAAGTCAAACGCCGCCTGCTCGCCTTCGACTCCGAACCGGACCGAACAGATTTGTTCGTACAATCGATTTTCGGTTCCGAAGTCTCGCTGAATTGACAATCCGTCTTCGGGATCATCCAAGAGCAAACGAAATGACGGTGACGCGACTTGGGATCCGTTCCGCATGTTGATCACATGGTGGTATCACCTTCCGTTCGCAATCGTTCCAGAGCAGACGGTTGATTCGGATCAACGTCGTGAGGCTATCGACACGGAAGGATGATCGATCGCCGCTCACCCTTTGCAGGAAGTGACACGGCGAGACACGGCCGAGACAGATCGATGTCCCGGCCATATCGCTGTCGTCGAACCGAACGCGGCCGCCCATCAAGTGCGTCCGAACCAATCCTCAGCCGCACCGCGCCCGCCACACGGGACGCCACCGCCGGGCCTCACCCCCCCTCGCATGGGCGGACAGAAAAACCGACAATCTTTTGCTCACGTCAACCAAACGTCTCTTGTCCCTTTTGAGAAGAGTTGCGGTTTTTATGGGTTGCCCGCATAGCTGCATTCGATCGGTTTGCTAGAATGAAGACGCTGTTTCAGGGGTCAGACTTCGGTCTGGATCGGGAAATGCCCCTCTCGATCCCCCCTGGGACAGCCTTCTGCGCAGGGTCTTTTGGGCAAGTCGCCGGTTTACCGCACTCGAACCGGCCAACGTGGAAAATGATGCCTTTTCGATCCTGGTCCATCGGGCGTTAAAGCCCCCAAATACGACCCCGGCAACATCCACCAGTAGACAAAGTCACCGAGATTGCGCAGCTCGGCGTCATCGGCGCCCTGCTTGCTGACGCACCGGCAACCCAGACTGTTTTTCGGCACCTGGCCGCTCAGTCGAGAGCGTAGGATTGCCCTCGGGGTGCCTCGTAAAGATGAGGGGGTAAGTTCACATTGCCTGCTAGGACAACGTTGCCCCTCGGTAAGTAATCTGCTGTCGCTTCAATGTGTGTGCGGAGCAGAGTTCCGCGAGATCGTCGCGATGCCCGACGACGATCACCTTGTCTCCGGCGGCCAAGGTGCGTGATCCCGATGGATTCATATCCACGGTGCCATCGACTGAACGAACCGCGACGATCAGGAACCCCCGATTACCGCGTACTTCGATGTCTTGCAGGTTCTTGCCAACGAGCACCGAAGTCCTGCCGATTTGCAGTTCGTCCATCTGCAAACCGATCATCGACAACTCATCCTTGAGTTGGTGAGTGGCGTCATCCGATTTCAAAAGACTTTCCGCAGACGGATGAACAAGTAACTGAGTCGCTCGTTTCGCACCGATGGCGGCCGCCATCACCACATGGTCGGCCCCACATCGTCGCAGACGTTTTTCAGCCGATTGCGATTCCCCTCGCGAGACAACCTCGACGCTGCGATTCAGGTCCCGAACGGTAACACAAATGAATGCGTTGAGGGCATCATCGGGCAGCATGGTCGCGAGCGATTTCGCGTGCTCGATACCGGCCTCCCTGAGTGTTTCCTCTTCGGTCGCGTTGCCGATCATCGCGAGCATACCGGCATCATGCGCTTCGGTAACACGGGCCTCGTTTTCGTCAATCACCAAGAACGGATGCCCGCGTTCTTTCAACTCGTTGGCGACGATTGATCCCATCCGACCGTAACCACAGAGGATGGTATGGTCTCGCAACTTCGCAATGCCCTGACTCACTTTTCGACTCCGGAAAGCGCTGTGTAATTCACCGTCAATCAAGAACTGCATGAAGCCGCCGACGGTATAGATGGCAGCACCATATCCAAACACGATTACAAGGATCGTCAAAACACGAAGAGACGTCGTCTCAACGGGATGAACCTCACCATATCCGACGCCAAAGATCGTGATCACGACCATGTAGAATGCGTCACCGACAGTCCATCCTTCGCGGACGTAACCGAACGACGCTACCACGCAGATCGATACAAAAACGATCAACCCGGCGAGAATGCGGCGAAAGGGTGAAGGCGGCATCGTCGAGACTTTGTTGTCGACTATCGAACGTGGATCTCAGACACTCTCGAGAATTGACATCTCTCGAGTCCTGCCTCCGGTTTTCAGGGTGGGAGGGATCCCCATTTGACGGCAACACCATGAGCGCTGCCGAATGCGATTCGTCCGCCTATCGCCTTATCTAAAATGGCCCATTTTGCCCCCACGTGCTAGCGGAGGACCGATTACTCCATCACGACCGAGAAAAATGGCGCCCACGTGCGGCCAACACGGCGGGCAGAGCGAATCCCACAGTCACCGGTCGCGGTCTGCATCTTACTCAGCAATCGCGAGCACGCGAGTCAAATCCATAACACCGTCGTACAGCGAACGTCCAATGATCGCGGCTGGCATCTTCATTGCAACGAGTTTTTCAACGTCTTCATACGTGGTCACTCCCCCGCTCGCGACGAGTGGGATGTCGGTCGCAGCGGCCATCTCGGCGAGCCCTTCAAAATTGGGCCCCTGCATCATGCCATCACGGGCGATGTCGGTGTAGATAATTGCGGCGATGTTGGCCGTTTTCTCGCGTAGCGTTTTAGCCAACTCAATCGCGGTGACTTCGCTCGTTTCGAGCCAACCCTGCGTTGCGACGAGCCCGTCGCGGGCATCGATCCCGGCGGCCAATTTGCCCGGATACGTGTCACACATTGCGGTAAACCACTCGGGATCTTTCAACGCCCGAGAACCGACGATTAATCGCGAAACGCCCGCGTCGATCAGCGCGACGATCGTTTCCTCATCACGAACTCCGCCACCCATTTGACACGGCAACCCGGTCGCCTCCACGATCCGCCGAACCGCCGCACGGTTGGCTTCGGGGTCATCGCCACGAGCGGCATCGAGATCGACCAAGTGCAGTCGATCGGCACCCGCGTCTTGCCACCGACGAGCGAAGTCAACGGGATCATCCCCGAAGGTGGTCTGTTGGTCATAATCGCCCTGGCGAAGCCGCACGGGTTTGCCATGACGTAGATCGATCGCGGGCCAAATTTCCATCCGTCGGTTCCGTTAAGAAGTGGGTTCTTGCAAAAACGCATCATTGCCAGACGCGTTGCTTGCGAGGAACCATGATCCAAAGCGGATGAAATTTCAAGTCACACAAAAAATCTCACCCGCCTAACCGAGCGAAATTCACCGCAGTAGGGCTATCGTGGCGGATTCGCGAAGTGATTGAGTCGGCGTTTGATTTCCCCCTTGGGATCAATCGGAAAGTTGAACTCCAACGCGTCCGCATCGATCGGGAAATCACTGTCCCCGTTGGCATGAAAGTACGCGGCGATATTCAGGATCTGCAGCGTCTCGACTTCGTCCTGGCTGCGTTTCACACAACGGTTCAGGACTTCGCGTGGATCGACTTTGCCAAGGATCGCGAGAAACTCGACCGCACGTGCGGCGACGAGCGGTTCGGAGTCGAGTGTTTGACGCGACGCCAACTTCAGCAGTGAGTCATCCAAGGTCGCTGACGTTCGCGCGGCCGGATCGCTGGCCACCTTGGCACTGGCGGCGCAGAACGCCCAGTACCTCACCCACGGATCGCCCGAGTTCATTGCCGCGATCAATGGCGACGTCGCTTGATCCCACGGCAGCAACGCGATGTTGGCGGTGTCGATGTACTTCGCAATTTTTTGCGAATTCTCGACACCGAACTGAACCGGGTTGTCGCGTCCTTCTCGCAAGAAAACCGCCTCGGGATAAAATCCTAAATCGTTCGTCGACTTCAAATGATCGAGCAGGCGTTTACGCATCTCCATCAACCGACTGCCGTGTTCACCCGACAACGCGAGATTCTCGACTTCATCAGGATCCTTCGACAAATCGAACAACGCCTCAACCGGACGAGGTCGAAAGAACGCGAGTTGTTCAGGCGTGAGATTCGATTCCGCCGCCATCTTTCTCCACTGCTGATACGCCAACATGTTGTAGCGATACTCATTTTCCAAACTGTTGGGATATTGAGCTTCGAAGTAGCGGATGTACTTCCAATCCCCAACGCGGACCGCTCGCACGAGGTCATACTTTTCGTCCATCCGGTCGGAATAGCTGAACGTCGTATCGCGAGTATCCACCACGACCGAACTAACGCCCTCACCGAGGAAAGCGGTTCCATCGATTGATTCGGGCGGTTCGACGCCGGCGAGATTGAGTACGGTCGGCGCGAAGTCAATGAACGACACGAACCCGTTCGTGCGTGACCCCAGTTCTCGATCCGTGAGATCGCGATAATTTTCAGGAACACGAACGACCAACGGAACGTGCAAACCGCTCTCGAAAACGTAGCCTTTCGATCGCGGCAACACACCGCCATGGTCACCGAAGTAAAACACGAACGTGTTCTCGAGTTGTCCAGCCGCCTTCAAATCAGCGAGTGTCTGTTCGACCTTCGAGTCGATAATCGAAATCCGATCGCGGTAATAGGCCGCCGTGAACCGCGTCAGTTTCGTATCGGGCAGGTATGGTGGGACATGAACATCCTCTTGAGAAAACGATGTCGGGTTTTCGGTTGCGGCCTCGTTAAAATGCAATTGCCCCTCGTGAGATTGCCCATGGGTCTCAACGTGGAAGAACGGAGTACTCGGTTCGGGACGATTTTTCCAAGAGGCCTTCTTGCTCGACTCATCCCACGGTTCTTCGCCGATCAAGGCGTTGTAGTCAGTTTTGCTGTTGTTGGTCGTGTAATAACCGACATCACGAAGGTAAACGGGAAACATTTCCACGCCTTCGGGCAACGGCACAAACTGGCTGCGGCGGTGATACTGCGTTCCAATCCGCGGTCCATAGCATCCGGTAATCAGTGTCGATCGAGCAGTCGAACAAACCGGCGCGTTTGAGAACGCTCGATCGAACGTGACACCGTGTTTGGCCATCGATTCGATCGCGGGTGTTGCCACACCGTTAATATCGAAGTGCTTGAGGTAGTGCTTGGAGTTATCCTCCGACATGATCCAAACGATGTTGGGACGTGGAGGCTCTGCCTTGGCAGGCATCTCGAAAGCGATCGCCGTCAGAAACAACACGGCCAAAGAAAACTGAACCGACGAGACCGAGGTCAACATCACGAAACACTGTTTGACAAACAATTCGTCACCGCAAAAAAATGGAAGGTTTGGGGGGCCGTTCGGACGACGCCAGTTGCCCTGGAAAACAGGACTGACAACACACCGTGCTTGTCCCTGAACATGCACGGGTGCGTGTGATGGGGAGGCGGCAATGCCACTCTGGTTCGTGAGGTGCAACTGGCTCGACAGTCTACGACGAAGCCGAGGCTGCGAAAACGGCGACCGGGCGATTTTGTGAGCGAAACGGAGCGATTTGATCTTTTCAAAATGACTCTATGGAATGGCACGCGGATATCACCGATTGCAGGTGGGCTTGCGTAAATTCTTCCAAACTGAAACTTTAGGCAACGGCGAACGCGGTCGGTCGCCGGTCAGCCAGTTCTCGCTCGACAATTCTGCTACCCCTATGTCATCGAATTCGCCCCCAACGCAGAGTGACGCCGGTTCGTTATCCAGCGGCCCACTCGAGCACGGCCATTCCGCGGTCGGTCTATCACGCTACGTGCTTTTCGGCTGTCTCGCCGTTTTCGGCGCGGCGATTGACCTGTGGTCAAAATCGGCCGTCTTCGCGTGGCGAGGGCTACCCGGCGAAAGTGACATTTACTGGGTCATCGACGGCTATTTTGGGATCGAAACGGCTGTCAACATCGGTGCGGTTTTCGGAATCGGCGCTGGCAAAGGCCTCGTATTCGCCGCGATATCTGTCGTCGCGTTAGTCGCCATCCTGGTCTGGCTGTTTCGATTCCGTGCTGCCGAGTCGGCATGGCTGACCTTTGCACTCGGATGCATCACCGGCGGCATCATCGGAAACCTCTACGATCGATTGGGAATGTGGTGGCAACCAAACTATCCCGAGGCGTGGAGCAGCGGTGTGCGAGATTGGATTCTGTGGCAGGCATCCGAACAATGGAAATGGCCGAACTTTAACATTGCCGACTCATTGTTAGTGACCGGTGCCATCATGCTGTTCGTGCAGTCAATCTTCTTTCCTCCTGCGGCCATGCTCCCCGCTCCCGATGAGAAAACATCGCAAAAAGGAAACAGCGACGAAGATTAACACGCCTTCTCCGCCATCGAAGACGAGCCTATCCCCGCTCGCACAAACGGTCGATCGTTTCGCAGAACGACTCATGCGAACGCGTGTGTTGTGGATGCTTATCGGCTGTCTCAGCTTTCTGCCGCTGGCCTACTACCAGTCGGGCCTGACGATGAACCGCTCGCTCGCGGCAATGTTTTCCGACGATGACGAAACTCTACTGGACTACCAACATCTGCAATCCACGTTTGGTGGAAATCTCGTGGTGATGTTGGTCTATGACGACGACCAACTGATGACCGCCGATGGCCTCCATCGAAACCGCGGGTGGACAGAAAAAGTCGAGAGCATTGACGGTGTAGAGGGTGTGTTATCGGTCGCAAAACTAGTCGACGCGTTTAAGTATCTGCGTCCGGATTTCTCGTTCTCACTGTCGGCCGCGTCATCCGAAAACCCGATCGCCCTGTTTCGACAGGACGACGAAATTGCAGAACAGTTTCGCGGACTCTTTTCCGGATACACGCACAGCATCGACGAAAAGACCGCGGCGATTGTCGTGATGCTCAAACCTGTCGACGAAAACGGATCGAGTCACATCAGCGAAACCGTGTCTCGACTGCGTCTTTTGGCGTCAGAATTCCCCGCTTCGTCTCACGCAATGTTGGTGGGTGAACCGGTACTGCTCGAAGACGCGTTCGATTTGATTTTGGCGGATGGTCAGCGATTGGCAGTGGGCACGATCAGCCTGTTGTGTTTGGTGATTCTGATCACACTCAGAGACCTCCGCGTGGTGGTTTTATCGGCTGCATGCATCGTTTGGTCCACCGTCGCGACACGCTCAATCATGGTCGCCTGTGGTGTCGAACTTTCACTCGTGTCGGCAATCTTGTTGGCGTTGGTGGCTGTGGTCGTGGTCGCCGCGATCATGCACATCGCTGTCCGATGTCACCAAGCCGGCGTCACGTTGGTCGGCACAATCGCGTCGTTAGCGATCCCCATTGCCTGCACATGCTTAACCGACACGGCAGGTTTCGCGTCTCTCATGGTTTCGGAAGTGCGACCGGTGATCGAGTTCGGATTCATGACCGCAACGGCCGCGTGCTGTGTGCTCGTTTCGTTGACCCTGTTTTCGCCTATGGTGATGAGTTTACCGGAACGCTTTTTAAGATTCGCGCCGGCCTCACGAAGCCAGCACAACCTACCGTCTCGCGTCCTGCGACGAACGGCTGCGTTCAGTGTTCAGCATCACGTCGTGCTCGGATTCGCATCGATCCTCGGGCTGGTCGCAACGTGCGGCTATGTCATGCGACTCGAAACGAACTCGAGCTTCCTGGATAACTTCCGAAGCGACAGCCCCATTGTCGAATCTTACTCGCGAGTGGAAGAACGTCTGGGAGGCGCCGGCGTTTGGGATGTGATCCTACCGGCACCGACGACGATTACCCCGGAATACTTCATACGTGTTCGTGAACTCGAAACGCAACTTCGGGAGATCGAAATCAAAGTGACCAATGCGACCGATCCATCTGGCGATCCTCTCCCCGCAAAAACAGTACGCCTGAGCAAGGTACTCAGTCTTGCCGACGCCGACGAAGTTGCTCGCCAAGTGACGGTGCTTTCGTTTGTGACTCCGGACGTCCGTTTGGCCGGCATGCGAGCGGCAATTCCGACGTTTGCCGAAGCCTTGCTGACGTTCCCCAACATCCCCGAAAACGGCCCCCCGTCGTCATCAACATCCGGACGAACGTCTCTCGATGAGACCGCCACTACGACGCGAAGTCTGCGGATCATGCTCCGCAGCGACGAGTCCCTGTCCGGCCGAGCCAAGGCGGCGTTGATGAGCCGGGTACGGCGCGTGGTGCAGCTATGGTCTGCCGGTGTGATCGAAAATCACCCTACGCAACAAACGCATCCATCCGAGAAGATCGTCACCGGTTACTCGGTACTCATGTCACGATTGGTCGCGAGTTTGATCCGTGACCAATGGAAAGCTTTGGCTGTTGCTCTGGTTGTCGTCGGACTGTTGATTTGGATTGCTAGCGGTCAATGGACACTGATGATCGCGGCGCTCATCGTCAACACGCTACCAATCCTAGTCGTGTTGTCGTTGATGGGGCTATTCGGTGGACAATTGGATTTGGGATCGGCAACGATCGGAGCGGTATCGATCGGACTGTCCATCGACGGATCGATTCATTTCTTGAGCGGTTACCAACGTCGATTGATCGGCGCGTCATCGTCATCGGAGGCGGCGATTAATTCCGCCGCGGACCTCGGTGCTCCGATCCTGCTAGCGAGTGCCGCACTAGTGATCGGCTTTGCCGTGTTGGTCACCAGTCCGTTCATACCAACGGCGACGTTCGGATTGCTGGTGGCGGCGACACTCGCGTTGTCCGCAGTCGCCAACCTTACGCTTCTGCCCGCATTGGTGGTGTGGATGGATCGGTCGAAACCGGGAAACACCGAGACCACTTAGAGCACGTTCCGGAGAACACGTCCCGGAGAACACGCGGACGCGCAGGTTTCTAGTGAACCTTCGATCCGGTTAGTTGATCGAGATAGCGTCGCGTGTGGTCGAGCACCATTTCATATTCGAGCGGCTCGACATCTTCGCCGATCACTTCGGCTTCGATCGGCCCTTGATAGCCGTGATCGAGTAGCGTGTGAACGATTGCTTCGATGGGCACGCAACCTTCACCGAGCAAACAGCGATTCATTTCACCGAGCGGACTGTGTCG
The DNA here is from genome assembly GCF_014192335.1 of Aporhodopirellula rubra. Lineage (GTDB taxonomy): Bacteria > Planctomycetota > Planctomycetia > Pirellulales > Pirellulaceae > Rhodopirellula > Rhodopirellula rubra. The sequence continues at coordinate 286,445 of NZ_JACHXU010000006.1, forward strand.
ACCGTCACCGAGTTGTAGCAGATGCACGTGCTCACTGACGTGCGGCAGCCATCGCAACACGTCGTCGTCCATCCCGACATGATAGGTATCCAATACCAATCCAAGGTTGGGACTGCCGACCATCTCGATGATCTGCATCGTCGATTCGAGATCGTTGACGAACGACCATTCATTGCCACACCCGGGGTGGAACGGTTCGAGTGCGATCTGCACACCGAACTCTTCGGCAAAAACTGAAATCTTAGCGAGAGCCTCGCATAGAGTTCGCCGCGCGTGCCGTCGAATATGGTTGTTACGTCCTCCGGCCAAAACGACGAGAGTATCCGCACGCAGGTTGGCGGCGTCGGTCACCGCCGACATCGCATCACGAATCGCGTCGACGAATCCTCGACCGTCGCTGCCAGTGAAACCACCCGCCCAACTGAGCGAGGTCACTGCGAGATTCATTTCGTCTAACAACTCGATGCAGCGTTCGATCCCGAAGTCATCGAGTTTGGGACGAAACAACCCAATACCAGCAAACCCGTGGGCCGCATACGCCTGAGCATCTTCTTCCAGGTCCCACCGAAACGTCGACAACTGATTGACCGCGAGGGTGTTCATTATCAATTCGGATCACTTGGAATGAAGCAATAACAACGACGCAGTCGCGACAAAAAAAGCCGCTCCATGTCGAGCGGCAATCGCGATGCACTGAGATGTTTGGGAGTATGCCGAGAAGTTCGTTGCATGTAAAGATTTGTTTTCAAAGTCGTCAATTCCACAAATCCGGAAATTGTTGCGTTGACGCTTGGCAATCGTTTAGTGAAACTAGCGAATCCGCCGTCGGAACCGGCTTGGCGACTCGAACGCACCCCACACGTATCGAACGCGTCGCCCACAGCCATCCCTTTTGTCCTCGAAAAGTTTCGTTCACAAGGGGGCTTTGGTCCGGAAAGGTCCAATCGCAATGCCCACGTGGTATGGAAAGGTACCCATGGCACTAACCGCACCTGGCATGCGTTTCGCAATCGCCGCTTCTCCCTTCGATACTTCTGCATGATCACCTTGGACAAACAACGCCGAAAAAAATTACAAGCCGTCGTCGACAAGGATTACTCCTATCGCTCGTACTACGACGATGACGTGGAAGTTCGTGCGACGGGCAAGTGCGGATACGGTGTATTTGCCGCCCGCCAATTCCTGCCCGGCGAACTGGTGATGGAAGTCACCGGTCAACTGATCAGCAAAAAAGGCTACGAGGGCAGCGAGTACGTGATGGACCTGGATACCAAATGGTATCTCGAACCGAGCACGCCGGGGGCCTTCATGAACCATTCCTGCAGTCCAAACTGCGAATTAATTCAACTGACCAAAACTTCGCTCGGTGTTGTCGCGATTTGCAACATCGAAGCCGACACTCAGTTGACATTTGACTACGCATGGGAAGCGTTCGACTGGAACCCGCGCTGCCAATGCGGCGCAAGGAATTGCCGCGGATGGGTGGTAGCCGAAGACGAGGTCAAAAAAATGAAGCGGCTGGCCAAGAACCGAAAAAAGAAGCCTCGTTGAGGTCCAACCGGCTGGAACAAAGACGCGGCGGAGTTAACCTGGGGGCTCTAGGATCTAAATTCCGATTCCGCATTGCAAATCGCCCGTGTCGCTGATCTACCTCGACTTCAACCGAACGACTCCCGTGGCCCCTTCGGTCGTGGAGTCGATGCAGGCCTTCTGGTCCACGCACTTCATGCTGCCTTCGCAGTCACATGTGCATGCATCGGCCGTCGGTGAAGCGGTCGAAAACGCTCGCGAGGGCGTCTCCATGTTGCTCGGATGCGACCCGTTTGAGGTCGTCTTCACCAGCGGCGGGACCGAGGCGAACAACCTCGGCGTGCTCGGCGCCGCGATGCTGTGCCACGCCGGAGGCGAACCCCATGAACTGGTTCCGTCGTACCCGTGTAACCGCGACGTGCCGCCGCCCCATGCGTTGATTTCCGAGATCGAAGACGAAGCCGTCATGGCGGCCGCAAAACACCTGCGACTTCTCGGGTGGAAAGTCGATTTCGTTCCATGCAACTCAGCCGGCGTGGTTTCGGCAGACGACTTCGAGTCGCGGTTCGAACTGACCACGCGGCTGGCATGTTTGCAATTGGCCAACCCAGTCCTCGGCACGATTCAACCCGTTCGAGAACTCGCCGATCGTTGCCATAATCAAGGAATCCGCCTTCACTGCGACGCAACCGCCGCGGTGGGACGGCTGCCCGTCGATGTCAATCAATTGCGAGTCGACACGCTGTCATTGACCGCCCATAAATTCTACGGCCCCAAAGGCAGCGGGGCCCTCTTCGTTCGACGTGGCCTGGATCTGCACCCTATTTCCTACGGCGAATCACGCGAAATGGGACTCCGAGCGGGCAGCGAAAACGTGCCCGGAATCGTTGGCCTCGGTGCCGCTGCATCCCTGACGGCTCGATGCGTCGACGAGGCCCAAGCCACCCTGCAGGAACTCTGCCATCGTCTCGTGCAGGGTCTGCGTTCCACCCTCGACGGCGAAATCACGGTGCTGTCAGAGAATTCCGAGAGGTTGCCTAACACAGTCACCGTCGAAATGGGATGCGAAGCCCGACGGATTCAAAAGGCAGCCCGTCAGCTCGTCGTTGCCGGGGCATTATCCGAGAGCCCACCGGACGAATTCACCCGGGTACTCCGCGCCATCGGCCGAACGGACAAACAAATCGGGCGAACCCTGCGATTCTCGGTCGGTTGGACCACCAGCCGCGAACAAATTGACCGGGCAATCGACTTAATCGCAGAAGCCTGCGAATGTGCCTCACCCTGACACAGGGCAAAACACCTTCTCGTTCAGCGTTGCCTGTGGAGGTAGTAAGTCGACGCGACGATCAGATCACGCACAAACGCCGCAAAAACAACGTCCCGGAGGAGACTCCGCCGGCAAACTTACTTCGCCGGTTGATCGGGATACTCGACGATGATGTTGCTGTTGAGCCCGCCTCGGGGCGTCCAGCGGCTCTCGACTTTGAGGCGGCGAGGCTGGACGACGGCCACAAAGTCGTCCAGAATTCGGTTCGTAACAGCCTCATAAAAGATGCCTTCGTTACGAAATCGCTGCAGATACATCTTCAAACTCTTCAGCTCCACGCAGACTTCGTCGGGCACGTACGTAAAAACGATCGTGCCATAGTCGGGCTGGCCAGTTTTTGGGCAAACCGACGTAAATTCAGGGCAGTGATGCTCGATCGTGAAGTTACGCTGACGGGCCGGGTTGTCGAAGACTTCGAGAATGTCTCGAAACTCAGAGGGGTTGGAATTCACTAGATTGATGGTCAAACGGTTCGAAATATTGAAAGAACGAGAACAGGGAGTGCCCGCGTTGTTGTACCCGGACGCAACGTCGCGAAAAGGGGACTCGGCACCGAGCGACGCATCCCTGGTCGCCTCGAACACTCGTCTGCGGATCGCTGAAACCTTTACCAGCCGTCAAGGTGAAGGCCAATTGACCGGCGTTCCCAGCTTCTTCATCCGCACGAGCGGCTGCAATTTGCGGTGCTGGTTCTGCGACACCCCATACGCGTCGTGGAAACCAGAAGGAAAACAATTCACGATCGATTCGTTGCTCAACGACGCACAAAACGCGTCAATGCCGATGGCGGACGACCGTGCAACCGACGAGGACTCCTCCCGTGGCACCGACACCTCTATTCGTGTCCAACACGTCGTCCTGACCGGTGGCGAACCTCTCATCGCGGCGGGTTTTCCTGAACTGGCCACAACGCTGCAGAACGCCGGCTTCCACGTGACGGTGGAAACCGCCGGCACTGTCGATGTTGATTTCCCCTGCGATCTACTGTCACTGAGTCCAAAACTCCGTGGCAGCACGCCCGACGCCGCCGAACACCCGACATGGTCTCAAACCCACGAAGAACGTCGGATGCCGGTCACAACAATGAGGCAACTCATCTCGCGATCGTCTAACATCCAAGTCAAATTTGTCGTCGATTCTCCCGACGAGTTTGACGAAATCCTCGGCGTGGTCGCAGACCTAGAAGTCGCCGCCTCGGACGTGTGGATCATGCCCCAAGGCGTCACCGTCGCACAACTCGACGCCGCCGCTACTTGGCTCGCACCGTGGGCCAGCGAACACGGGTTTGAGTACTGCGACCGGATGCAAATTCGCTGGTACGGCAACCGGCGGGGAACATGAACTCCTGGAACACGCCTCGCGATGAATTCGATTCGCCCAATGCGATCCACGCTGAGCGGCGCAAATACGAGCCAGACTCACGTGAGCAGGCCCGGGAAGAACCAGCCACAGAGGAGCCGATCCTCGTCGAACCGGCCTGCAATAACCTGGGCTGCAACGACCCGGGCTGCAATGCCCCGGCAACCGCACCGCCCGTCCTCGTTCATCCCATCGAGCACGAAACCACACCGGCTGCTCCTGAAGGCACGATGGCAGCGGCCGCGATTGTCCTTGAGAATACGAGTCTCGGTGATCAAAACCGTGTTTCTCGCAGCCCGCTGAGCTTACGTGTCACGGCTGCCTTGGTCGTCCTGGGCATTCTCACGCCGCTGGGAATCGCACGAACGCTTTCGCCATCCACGCAGGGTCTCGGGACGCACCAGCAACTCGGACTCCCCCCGTGTTCGATGCGGGTGCTTTTCGACATGCGTTGCCCGGCATGTGGCATGACGACGTCATGGAGCTATTGGACACGAGGCCAGTGGTGGTCCAGCCTCCGAACCAATTCCGGTGGGGCCTGTCTAGCGTTTCTAGTGGTGGCGGTCGCCCTGATTGCGAGTCGCGTGGTCTGGACGGGCCGAATGCCTGAGTACGCAACGACTTACCGAATCGGATGGGCGATCGTGGCGATCGGCGTCGTGACGGTCGTTGATTGGATCGTACGATTGAGCCTGTAGATCGGCTCCGTGCCGCTATTTTCGAGCCAAATGACGTGGTTTTGGGCGAACTCGCTAAAAAATAGAGACGTTACCCCCTACACCGAACCGGCCGACCCGTGTGACAATACCCGTGATCGGGTCCGCATCGAGTACATTTGCGGCCCCGGCTTTCCCCTTTTAGACCTCACGTCCCAGCTCAGCCTGCTATGAGTGACACCTTCGATCCAGACCTGCCGAACATCGATGCTCCGGCAATCGGTTCTCCGACAACCGACCCGGTCCCCCATCCGTTTGAGGTGAAATTTGCCTCGCGGGTCGATCGTTTGCCACCGTACATGTTTGGCCGGATCAACAATTCGCTCTACCAAAAACGACGCGCCGGCGACGACGTGATCGACCTCGGGATGGGCAACCCGTCCGATCCGCCGGATCCCGTTGTGATCCAAAAACTTCACGACGCATCCGCGGACGTGACCAATCACGGGTACAGCAAATCCAACGGAATCACGAACCTCCGTCGCGAAGTGGCCAGCAAGTACTATCGCAAGTACGGCGTTCGGCTCGACCCCGAGTCCGAAATCATCTCGTGCCTGGGCAGCAAAGAGGGGTTCTCCCACATGTGCTTGGCCCTGATGGGACCGGGCGACACCGCGATCATTCCATCGCCATACTTCCCCGTGCACATGTACGGCGTCATTTTGGCATCGGGCAACGTGGTGGCTCTCGATGTCGCCGATCCGGACAAATTCCTCAGCAACGTGGCCTACACGTGCGAAAACCTGACGCCGTCGCCGAAAGTGCTGATCGTCAATTACCCCCACAACCCATCGTCGGCTGTGATCGAACCAGACTTCTTCGTCGAAGTCGTGCGTTTGGCGAAAAAGTATGGGCTGCTGGTCATTCACGATTTCGCTTATGCCGACGTCGCCTTTGACGGATACGTGCCACCGAGCTTCTTGGCTGCTCCCGGCGCAAAAGACGTCGGTGTCGAATTCACGACCATGAGCAAAGGCTACAACATGGCCGGATGGCGTGTTGGCTTTTGTGCGGGCAACTCAGAAATGGTACGCGGCCTCGGAACCATCAAAGGCTACTACGACTACGGAATGTTTCAGGCGATCCAAATCGCCGCGATCGTGGCATTGCGGGACACCGAAGCCAACGTGCTCCAGCAATCAGAGATCTATCAAGGTCGACGCGATGTGCTCGTCAACGGATTGCGACGACTCGGATGGAAAGTCACTCCTCCGAAGGCCGGCATGTTTGTTTGGGCCGAAGTCCCCGAACCGTGGCGCAGCCAGATGAGCACCATGGACTTCGCGATGAAACTGCTCGAAGAAGGCAACGTTGCCGTCAGTCCCGGCAGTGGATTCGGGGCTGCCGGCGAAGGATACCTGCGAATGTCGCTCGTCGAAAACGAACACCGTTTACGGCAGGCCGTCCGACACATCGGCAAATGCCTGTCCTCGTCGAAACCGACCTCCGAACCGATCGGTACCTGACCCGTTCGACAGGCAGCACTGCTGGACACGGCCGATTGGTCCCATTCCAATCGGCCGTTATTCATACGGACACCTCAAAACTCCTCGCGAGTTTGATCTCCCCGTCATCGACCAAAGTCTTCGATGACCTCGACAACTTTCATCAACTACAGGGAACGCAATGCGTTTGGGTTTAGCACTGCGAGCATTCTGGAAAGCACTTTTTGATCAAGCGGCCGCCGAACGGATGGCCAAAGCCCTTGATTCGAGTGAACAGCCACGACTCGAAGAACCGTTGCCGAGCGAATCAACGAAGAAGACACAACCGATTCGCAAACTCGCTCCAACGCAGAACCCCGCAATCACCCTGCTGGCAACACTGCAGCGTGACGCGAGATTGGTGGACCTCATCCACGAAGACCTCGATCAGTATCAAGACGCGCAAGTCGGCGCCGCCGCACGGCCCTGTTTGAAACAATGCCGTCAATCGCTCGATCGAATTCTCAAGATTGAAAAACTTGTCGACGCCAAAGAGAACGAGAACATCACGGTCCCCGCAGGAGCATCGGCGGCACGCTATCGCTGGATCGGTGAATCCTCCTCGGGCAGCGATGAGGCAACAGCGAAATTAGTCCATCCAGGCTGGCAAGCGGTTTCAATCGAACTGCCACAATGGAGCGGCAAAGAAGACGATGCAAAAGTCATCGCTCCTGCCCAAGTCAGCGCATCCTAAGGACGCCAGCGCATCGCATGATTGTCGCATAAACGGTCGAGGCGGTATTGAATCGCAGCTGACGCGGTTCGCCTCGAACAACTCAAACGCGCACGTCGATGTGACCGCTGGAAATCTGCTTCTGAACGTCAACTACTTCGCGAATCATCTGATTGATCGCGTCACCTGTGTCCTGCTGAACATCGAGTTGCTTGCCCAGCAACGCCATGTCAATCTTCGTTTGCGTTGCATCCTGACGCGCTTGCAGAACCTGTTGGACGGGAGCTGAGATTGCACTCATAATGTCTGCCTCGTGGAGTAACCGCGCACCGAATCATGTCGTCCGGCTATCGCAACTCTTGCTCCTTCTTCGCCATCGAGCAGAATCTTCCGTGATACTTTGCTAATCATCCAGACGAGTTTTCCTCTCGAACGTGCGAAAGTAGTGGTTGTAACGATTCTATGAGCAACGTCCCCGACCGAGACGAACTCGATGAAATTTGCAACCGATTCGAGTCGGCCCATCGCTCCGGTGAACAACCCGCGATCGAAGCGTACTTGCAACAGGCGATCTCCTCCGATCCCAAAAAACTGCTTACCGAATTGCTGCAGATCGATCTTTGGTGGAAACAGAAATCCACCTTCCTACCCGATCCGGAGCATTACCGGACACGCTTCCCCGAGCACCCTGACGCGATCGACGCAGCGTATCGCGAATTGGCCGTCAAAACATTGCCACCCGATTCCGACATGACTCGGTGCGATCAAAACTACGCTGACCACGAATCAACAGACCGCTCTCCGATCCCAAAATCACTCAGAAAGATCGGACGATTTGAGTTCAACGAACAAATCGGAAGTGGCGGTTTCGGTGTCGTTTGGCGAGCCTACGATACCCAACTCCGCCGCATGGTCGCATTGAAGATTCCTCACGCTAAGCATTTCAAAGGATCGGCCCGTGAGCGTTTCACTCGTGAATCGCAGGCTGCCGCGAGACTGAGCCACGACGGGATCGTTTCGGTCTACGACATCTGTTTGGTCGAAGGAAACCTTCCCGTCATCGTCTCGCAGTTCATTGACGGCCCGAGTCTCGCGGACGTGAAAAAGAAGCAGCGAGTTTTCGCGGGAATCGAGGCCGCCGCAGTTTGCGCCGACTTGGCGGATGCACTCAGCCACGCGCACGGCAAAGGTATCGTCCACCGCGATCTCAAGCCAGGTAATATCCTGACGGACTCCGACGGAAAGGCCTACATCACCGACTTCGGCCTCGCAAAAGACATGCAAAACGAGGTCGACGTCACGTCCGAAGGCGACGTCCTCGGCACGGCCGCCTACATGGCTCCCGAACAGGCCGCCGGGCTCGGCCGTGAAGCCGATTCACGATGCGACATTTATTCGCTCGGTGTGATCCTCTATGAGATGGTGACCGGCGAACGCCCGTTTCGTGGAACCGTTCAAATGCTGCTGTTGCAGGTGATGAACGACGCTCCTCCGCCACCGCAACGACTCAATGATTCGGTCGACCGAGACCTGCAAACCATCATTTTGAAGTGCATGGAGAAACAACCCGATTACCGATACCAAACCGCCGCGGAACTTCGCGACGATTTGCTGCGATTCATCAACTACGAACCGATCATGGCACGACCGCCCACGCCGATCGAACGTTTCATCAAATGGTACCCATCGCACGCAACAGAGATGCTAGGAACGTACTTCGTCATCACACCCATGACATGGATTTTCTTCATCGCCGGAGGAGCCTTCGACGCACAATCTGCCGATAGCAACCAATTGTCATCCACGATCTTTCTACCATGGGCGATTCTTTGGATCGGCATCGGATGCATGATCTTGAAGAAAGGCCTATGGTTTGAAATCGCAAACGTCCCGCTGCTAATCGCATTTGTCAGTCTGCCATTTTGGATACGCGACGATGCGCAGGCGATTTCGCTGATCGGACTGATCAGCTTCTTCGGTCTGCTGTTGCAGTTCGGTGCGTTCTGGGCACGGCACGTTCGCCGAAACAACGCAGCAGCGGGTAACTTCACATCACGATTGAGCTCGAGTGAAACCGGCTCGTCGTAACCGATATCCGCCGATCACTTCGATTTGCGTTTCATATGAGGCAAACGCCGGCCTTGCGTCGATGCCGTCGCCAATTGCGTCCGGAGCTCATCGAGCGTGAGCGGGCTCACCGGGATCGTGATCAGATCTTGCAAATCGATTTCGCTCGCAAGATTTCGCTTACCGATCTTTTCGATCTCTTTGTCGAGAGCGCTGAGCCACGGTGGCAGATCCAAACCAACACCGACCGGATTGCGCGACAACTGATTGGCTTCATGTTCGAGCATCTCGAACGCGGCACTATGATCGCGATTAGCCTCCGCATCCGCCATGGCCGGGGCAATGAACGCACGCATGCGATCGATCGTCATTGGCTGGACAAACCGCTCTTCCAACCGATCGGCAACGGTAGGCATCCGCATCGAGTAACGTTTCTGCAGATCACGCAAACGCTTCACGTACAACTCCGCCTCCGCGGCGATCCGTTCGTTCAAACTATGACGCCACGCTAACGCCGCTTCGTCGAGCCCCATCCGAACGAGCACCTGATGCGTCCACATGATCGGCTTCAGATTCCACGCCACGCGTTCATAGCGTGCACGCAATCGCAAGAAATCGAGGAACGTGTAAATCATTTCCCCGCGATCACTCTGCGTCGTTGTGCTGTTGTAGTCCTGATACTCGGCGTGATGATCCATCAAGGATTCGAATACCAACGTGACACAGTGCGCCGCTTCGGAAATTTCGATGCGTCCCTCCGTGATCGCTCTCATCAATTCGGTGTCATCGAGAAGATCATCACCGTCTTCGAGCGCCCGACCGAGCCAATTTTCAACACCCTGGTGCAAGACCGCACGGATGTTACTGAGCTGTAAAAACCCCTGTGTGAAAAGCGGATCACCAAACATTTTGATGAAGCCCACCATTCGCTTCCACTTCGCACCGTCACTCACCGATTCGAGCGGAGACAAACGAAGCGTCTGGCTGTGGGCGAGCCAACTGCCCAACATCACCTCGGTCAACTTTTCCAACAACGGAATGAGCGTCTGTGAAATCAAATGCTGATCCGTGGCCGTGAGCTGCCGACCATCGATTTCGGCCCCCAAGGATGCCTCATTGTCCTGCCACGCCTTCGGTGACGACAGGTTAGGGGGCTCCATTTCGGACGTCGGCGTTTCCGGCGAAGGCGATTCGGGTTCGCCGGTCGCCTTGTGCGACGTGCTGTGCAGCACTGACTCGGAAAACGATCCGACGAGCGATCGGTAACCGGCACGATACAAGCCATCGAATTCCGTAACGGCACCCGCACCGATCGGGTTTCGCTGTTCCATCTGCCGTGCGGTCTCGATCAATCGGCATGTCTCCGTGATCAACCCGCGCCGTGGCATCCAGTGCAAAAGATGCCGCAACACCCGCTCGCGAAGACGGGCCACATAGATCTTTACCGGATCGCCGCCGCGAGATAACGGAATGTACAAAAGGTTGCGTTGGATAATCGAATCAACGAACCCTGGGAAAGTTGCCCGGGCACGCTTGGAATCACCAGCGATCAGTGCCGCAAACAACTCAATCGCACCGGCGTCGTCTTCCAAGAACTCTTCGCCGAGGTCCGCCGAAAGCTCTCCCTGCAAGGCACACAACGCACTGCTGATCAGACGGCGAGCGTCTGACATCTCAACCGCCGTTTCGATCACGCGCTCCATCAATCCGTCACGCAGAACGCGTCGACGGTCGTAGGTTCGCATCGACTCGTTATCAGTACCGGCAGGTTTGATTTTGTATGCCCGGACGTCACTGAGCAGTTTCAGCAATCCGATCCGGTTTTCGACTGCGCGTCGCGCCCACGCCTGCAACGACTCGATCTGCTGCTCACGATGATCTCGCAGCATCCCTTCCGCAACAGCGTCCGTTGATACCGGGTCCGCACCGGATTCGTCTTTCTGAAGTTGCTGATGCGTGATGGCGACGTCCGCACCGACCGCCCACATCCGGGCCAAAGCCTGCAGAAAATCAAGACGATTGCCGAGACGCTTTACTTCCGATTCGAGTTCATCGACGCTTTCGGAATCGCCCGACGTGTCGAAGATCGCACCTTCGTTTCCGTCGTCCGTCGTGTCGCGGTAGATCATGCCTTCGTAAGCGGCGTCAAAGAGACCTTCGTCTCCGTCGTCTTCATCGCCGGGGGCAAATAAATCATCCGTCGCACTGGCGAGTTCCTGCTCCCAATCGTCCGCCGAATGACTGGTCACCGAAGCGTCACCGACCTCGAATTGAGGCGCCGACCAAAACGATTCCGCGTTGGCTTCGAGATAATCAAAGAACTTGTTGACCCGCGGCCATAACTCAGCGGGAACGTCACGCATGTGAGCCCGCAGTTGCAACAACCAACGTTCCGCGAGACGCGGCAATGAACTCGCACCGCTCCGCAACCCGACTCGATCGGCCTGTCCGAGCCAGTGAATCAGTAGCGCCTGAGCGGGAACAAAATCCTTCCGCTCGAGCAACGCCGAGATCACCAACATGTACGCACGAGGTGAATCAAACAGATCTGCGTGAGGCGCCCAAAACGCGATGTCACCGTGACGGGCACCGCCCCGATGCCACAACCGAAGCGCCTGTGCGACGAGCCGTGCCGACTCATACGACTCCCACGGATCGGCCGCTTCGACCGACTCCACAGTATGCGCGGCGAACGTTCGCCACCACTGCGCGACCTCGCGGTATTGAACGTCCATCCGGTCATACGCGGCTTCATCATCTCGCGCGGCCGCTTCACTCCAAACCCGCGCGATATAACCGAACAAACTCTCGATGATGAACAGCAACTCATCCAGCCGCGAATCGTGGATCGTGTTTTCGATCCCCGGATACAAACTGAAGTTGCCGGTGAACCCGAGGATATCCCACGGATCCATCAAACCACCGCATTGGATCGCACGCCGAATCAAATCAAACGTTGCTTCGGGCACCTCGATGGCCGTTTCGAGATTGCCCGATCGTAATGCTCGAAGACCGAGCGTCATGCCGCAATCGATTCGGCACATCAGTCGCGCCGACGCCGCCGATACCACATCCGCCTGCTTCGCCGCAGCGTCCGGATATCCCATCCGAGCGTAGATGCGAGCGAGCTGCACGTGCTGCAATTGCACGGCTCGACTCCGCGCCAATGACGCATTGAGGTGCTGCCGGGCGGCACCAAACGGTTGATGCCGGGTCTGCGATTCCGCCAACAAACGCTCACCATGAGCGCCGCCGATTTGCGAAATCCGCCACCGGTAAAACTCATCACGGTAATTCGCGATCGGCACCATCAACGACCGCAACGTGACGTCGCTGGAATAAGCCCCTGGCCCCCAACCCGACACACCCGAGGCCATCAACATGGTCCCCGCGAGAACCGATGCGGCTTCGTCGAGCAGTTCGTCTTTCGACAGATCGGGAGTTTCCTCGAGTCGCTTCAGCAACGAATCCAACGTCACGCTGCGGAGGATAAACCGGTCGTACCGGCCGTCACTATCGATCGACCGTTCGTCCCAACCGCCAAAGTGATAATTCGGACGACGGTTGACCGGATGATCAAAATCATATGCCCGCGGGTCCAAACACAATTCGCGGATCTGGGCCGGGTCCATCGCGGCCGCACGCAAGATGTCTTCGGGCGCCTCCGTGATCGCAAACAACGCACGTCGAATCAATTCACGGTAGGGCCCCGCGGAGATGCCCGCGTCGTGAATCATCACCGGAATCGGACGGACGAACTCGTGAGGATACGGTTGGCACGCTCGGTTTTCGAGAACGGCGACCGGACGATAACCGACATAGTCATTCAGTTGCGTGATGACGCGGTCCACCAACGCGTTCTCATCTGCAATCGAATCGCTCTCGCCGATGTGCTCAAGGAGAGCCTCCGCACAACGAGCGAGGAAGAACCCGTTGAAAATGACCTCCGGTTCGAGGTGAAACAGGAGGTCGCGGTGAAAGTCCAAATACGCTGGCAACAGCTTCGACCACAACACCCGAATCACCGTCCGTGGGCGAGTGACATCAGCAAACGCAGTCGACTCGGCCGAGAGTTTCTCGGTCGTCTCTTCCAACCAGTGACGGATGATCAGGAACGGAGGCGGCCCCGAGAGCACGTCACCCCCGGATGCTTCGTCATGAACCCGATTCCACGCTTTCAAAACCGCGGGAGCAGCAGGACTCGACGAAAACGTTAAATAGCCGAGTAGACTTTGCAGTGCCTCACGCCCTTCGGGCGACGGTCCCTCGAGAGCGGCACGCCAGGACGCTTCGAAATCACCACCAGACAAGATGCCACGCAGCGGTAGGCTTGACCGCTGAGTCGAGCCCGAGTCCTCACGGCGAGGCGAGTCCTGCGGACGTTCGCGATGAGGATTTGAAGACATGATTTAACTAGCACCCGACATTAAAGTAGCACCCGACCAGCCATTGAGGATGGAACCGAGTCGCTGAGGTTCCGTGATCGCCCTAGCTTCGCTTCTTCTTGACCGTTTTCTTAACGCTCTTCTTTGCCGATTTCTTGGCGGTCTTCTTGACGCTCTTTTTCACCGACTTTTTAGCCGCCTTCTTGGCAGACTTTTTCACTGACTTCTTCACCGAAGGGGCCGCTGCCGATTTCTTGACAGACTTCTTCGACGATTTCTTTGTCGACTTGTTGACAGACTTCTTCGCTGTCACAGCAGCCGATTTCTTCGAAGGTTTCACGGCAGCACGCTTTGAAACCTTTGCCGCCTTAGCGACGCTCTTCTTCGCCGATTTCTTAACCGACTTCTTTGATGTCTTCTTCTTGGGCTTTTGGGTGGCTCCGCCGCCGAAGGCAGCCTCCCATCCGTCGTTGTACTTCTCGTTTGGGCCGACTCGCAGGATCGTCATCGTGTCGATTACCTAGGGTTGAGTGATATGAGTATGGATTCAGAGCGACGCAACAATGGGGACGCGTCGACATGCACCCCCATGTTTTATCGGATTTGAATTATTTAACGAGGGGCGGCAGAGAACCGACCACCACGTCCTAACCGGCGTGGATGCTCTTGTACCGCGACTTCGGAGAATCGTCGTCCACATCCTCACCCATGCGTTCGCGACGATTGCGTTCATAGGTGTCAAAGTTGCCTTCACACCAAACCACTTTGCCGTCACCTTCGAACGCCAAAATGTGGGTCGCCAATCGGTCAAGGAACCAACGGTCGTGCGACGTCACGACAACGCATCCGGCGAAACTCGCGATCGCTTCTTCGAGTGCCCGCAGCGTATCGACGTCGAGGTCGTTGGTCGGTTCGTCGAGCAGCAACACGTTACAACCTTTGCGAAGCAACGATGCCAAGTGAACGCGGTTGCGTTCTCCACCGGACAGAATGCCGACCTTCTTCTCTTGATCGGGGCCTTTGAAGTTAAACCGCGAAACGTACGAGCGGGCATGCATGGGACGCCCCCCCATTTCGATTGTGTCGTGGCCGCCACTGATTTCTTGAAAGATTGTCTTGTTCGGATCGAGCTTGTCACGAGATTGATCGACGTATCCCAAATCGACCGTTTCACCCACCTTGATCGTCCCCGAATCAACTGGTTCCTGGCCCGTCAACATTTTGAACAACGTCGTCTTACCGGCACCATTGGGACCGATGATGCCGACGATTCCACCTGGTGGCAAACGGAACGACATGTCCTTCATCAACGTTTTGTCGCCGAACGCCTTGTTCACTTTCTCGGCTTCAATCACGAGCGAACCGAGGTGTTTGCCCGACGGAATCTGAATTTCCAGTTCGTCTGGGCGATCCTCAAACGTCTCGGCTGACATTTCTTCATACGACTTGATCCGCGCCTTCGACTTCGCCTGACGCGCCTTCGGACTCATGCGAATCCACTCAAGCTCGCGAGCCAAGTTCTTCTCGCGTGCCTTCTGCTGACGCTCCTCAAGAGCCATCCGCTTCGCACGGTTTTCCAACCAAGCGGTGTAGTTACCCTCGAATGGCATTCCCTTGCCGCGATCCACTTCCAAGATCCACTGGGCGACATTGTCCAGGAAGTAACGATCGTGCGTCACCGCCACCACGGTCCCAGGGTACTTGGCCAAATGCTGCTCGAGCCACGAAACGCTCTCCGCATCCAAGTGGTTCGTCGGTTCGTCGAGCAGCAACAAGTCGGGCTGGCGAATCAACAACTGACACAACGCGACGCGACGCTTCTCGCCACCGGACAGGTTGGTGATCTCCGAATCACCGGGCGGCAAATTCATGACGGCCATCGACATTTCGACGAACCGATCAAGTTCCCACAGGTTGTTCGCGTCGATGATGTCCTGAAGAACAGCCATCTCGTCACACAGTTTCGTCATCTCATCGTCATCGGTGACTTCGCCGAGCAAACCGGTGATCTCGTTGAAACGGTCCAACACCTTTTGTCGTTCGGCAACAGCGACCTGGACGTTCTCAAAAACGGTCTTGGTCGGGTCCAGCGGTGGCTCCTGCTCGAGATACCCGACGGTGAATCCCTTACCCAATCGGGCGGTGCCTTCGTATTCGTTATCAACACCTGCCATGATCTTCAACAGAGTCGACTTACCCGCCCCGTTGGGGCCGAGCACACCGATTTTGGCGCCTGGGTAGAACGCAAGATTGACGTTCTCAAGAACCTTCTTCTGACCGTGTTTCTTTGTCAGGTCGGTGATTTGATAGATAAATTGTCCGGCCATAGGAAATATTCAAAGGGCTGAAGGATGGATGGAGGAGAGCGTCTTCGGTCGCAATTTTATGCGAAGATCTCACTCACCTCGATTGCAAATGGGAGTTTGGTTTCAGTTGGATTGGACCGAGATTTCGGCTGACCAAAATTCGCGTCCAGGTTTGTCGTCGGTGGCAAGGCCGCCTGGTTGGTTGTCTCGCTGAGCGTGACGAGAGCGGCAACCGCGGTCGCCGGCGTGGAGTGATTTTAGTGCCCTTCGGAAGAATTCAATATTCCAAATACCACAATCGTTCGCTTCTGATCCCCCTCTCTCGACCGTCGGACCGGTGAAATCCGTAAACGGACGACGAGGTTTGTACATCGGGAACCGCAGCGAAACGCAAACCGGACTATTCCCACTCGATCGTGGCAGGTGGTTTGCTGCTGATGTCGTAACAAACGCGATTGACACCTTTGACTTCGTTGATGATCCGCGTGCTGATTCGGGCGAGCAGGTCGTAGGGTAGGTGGCTCCAATCGGCCGTCATGAAATCGTCCGTATTGACACAGCGAACCGCCACAGCGTTGTCATACGTCCGTGCATCGCCCATGACGCCGACACTTTGGACCGGCAAAAGGACCGCAAACGCTTGGGACGTTTCGCGATACAAACCGGCGTTTTCGATCTCTTCGACCACGATCGCGTCGGCTTCACGCAACACGACCAACTTCTCCCGTGTGACTTCACCGAGGCATCGCACCGCGAGCCCAGGACCGGGGAAGGGGTGTCGCCATACGAGTTGCTCTGGCAAACCGAGTTCCAAACCGAGGCGGCGGACTTCGTCTTTGAACAAATCTCGCAGCGGCTCGATCAACTCAAACCCGAGCTCCTCAGGCAGGCCGCCGACGTTGTGGTGAAGCTTAATCGTTGCCGCGGGGCCATCCTTGTCCGCTCCGCTCTCAATCACGTCGGGATACAACGTTCCCTGAGCAAGGAAATGAGCGTCCTCAATTTTCGTCGCCTCCGATTTGAAGCATTCGATGAACGCATAACCGATCCGGCGACGTTTCTCCTGCGGCTCTTCCACGCCCGCCAAGTCGCTGAGGAATTGGTCTTCGGCGTCAACAACATGCAGGTCCGTCTTAAAGTGATTCGAGAATTCCTCGATGACAATCTTCTGCTCGTTCTTTCGGAGCATCCCGTTGTCGACAAGGATGCAGGACAACTGCGACCCGATCGCTTTGTAGAGCAATGCCGCAACCACCGACGAATCGACACCGCCGGAAAGGCCGCAGATCACCCGCTTGTCACCAACCTGCTTGCGAATTTGCTCCACCGCAGCGTCCGCGAAATCGCCGAGCCGCCATGTGCCGTCGCAACCACAAACTTCGCGAACAAAGTTGTGCAGGATCTGACCGCCGTGTGGCGTGTGGGTGACTTCGGGGTGGAACTGCATCGCGTAAACAGGACGCGTGTTGTGCCGGATCGCGGCGTAGGGACACGTCGACGTTCTCGCCATCACGGTGAAATCATCCGCGATTTGCGAAACCTGATCGCCATGGCTCATCCAAACCTGCTCGGAGTCCTTCATCCCACGGAAGATCGAATCGTGGTCGAGGAACTCGCACATCGCACGGCCAAACTCGCGGCTCGGCGTGTTGTCGACTTTACCTCCGAGGGCCTGACAGGCGACCTGCATTCCGTAGCAAATTCCCAGCACGGGAATGTTGAGATCAAAGATCGCCGGATCGATCTGCGGTGCACCTTCTTCGTAAACGCTGTTCGGTCCACCCGACAAAATCACGCCGCGCGGCGCCAGTTCGGCGATCCGTTCGGCCGTAATGTCATGCCGAACGATCTGACAATACACATGCTGTTCGCGAACGCGGCGGGCGATCAACTGAGCGTACTGTGATCCGAAATCCAGCACTAGAATTCGCTGGTCGGTCAAAACGGCCCCCTGAGCGTCATCCGCCTGAGTCGCGGTCGCTGAGGAAGGAGAGGTATCGAGAGAGGGATCTGCGGTTGTTTCGCGGTTGCTCATCGGATTCGCCGAAAATCTGCGGTGCGGGCCAATTCAGCAGTTTAGAAGTAGTTTGCAAAATGCCCAAGGGGCTAAAGACATCACATTGCCAGGGGGGAGTCAAACGCTCAGAAACGCAACCGCCCCGAAGCCGATCTGATCCTGCAGGACCAACCTCTCACCATTACCATCCACACAACCGTCCACCCACGGCCTCGTATCTCCAGTCGCCCGCAAGAGAGACGCGCGCACGGGAGACGCCCGCATCCGCCTTCTCTGGCATCCTCTCTGGCACCGAAACCGACACGGCAACCGCCGCCGCAGCCACGGCCGGCGAACTTCTTGCGAGTTCATTTTGTGCGGGAATGCGTTTAGCGGTTTATGATGGGGTCACGTCCCCAACCCACCTGTCTGCCTGATCATCCGTCAAAGCATCCGCCGGATCGCGTCAGTCCAATCGCCTCGTCTCTCTTCGTCGGGTTCTCATGCCACGCTTTTTCAGCCGCGTTCGCCCTTGCCGCATTCCCTGCTCGAACCTCGCTCGGAACTTAGCCGCGACCTACGTGCTGGTGTTTCTCGTCTTTTCGATCCGCCCCGCCGACGCCGCGGAATCGCAACCGCCACGTCTGGACACCCGGTCACGACAAGCCATCACGGCGATCAGCGTCAGCATGCGAAAGGCGGGCGAACAGTTCAACGCGGGACAATTCGAGGAGTCCGCCCGCTCGCTCGAAAAGGCGATGAACCAGGTCGACGTTGCCGTCCGCGCCGGTTCGCCAGAACTGTACGACGTCCTGCTCCCCAAAATGCAACGCATTGTCGACGCGCGCGTGCTGATTGAACTCGAAGGAGTTGCGATCTCGCCGTTTCAGCCGCCGCAACGCCCCGACGCTGTCGCGACGTCGATGCCAACAACCTCAGCCGAACAACCGGCGTCCGGCAACGGCACAACCGCGACTCCTATGTTGAACCCGTTTAGCGCCGAAAACACGGGAGTCAGTTTTGTAAAACAGGTCGCACCGATTCTCGCCGGCAAATGCGGCGGGTGTCATATCCGCGGCAGCAAAGGTGGCTTCTCTCTCGCCACATTCGCGGAACTGATGAAAGGACCACCCGAAGGCGTCGTGATTTTCGCCGGTGACACGATCGGCAGCCGCCTGATCGAAACCATCAAAACGGGCGACATGCCTCGCGGCGGCGGCAAAGTCACCCCCATCGAACTGGCTATCCTGGAACGGTGGATCAACGAGGGCGCCAAATTCGACGGCAACGATCCGTCCGTCCAACTGACCAGCCTCACGCCGGCGACGTCGGCCCCCGCCGCAACCCCAACGGCAACACCGGAAATGTCACCGACTCCCAAAGCCGGCACGCCCACGGGCAAAGAAACGGTCGACTTTGCCAGCCAAATCGCCCCCGTTCTGGTCGCCAATTGCTCCGGTTGCCACATCAGTGCGATGCAGGCTCGTGGTGGCTTGCAGATGGATACCCTCGCACGACTCTTCCGTGGCGGTGACAGCGGCCCGATCGTCCAACCGGGACGAGGCGAAGCCAGCCTCCTGGTGAAGAAACTCCGTGGCACCGAAGGCGACCGCATGCCCGCCGGTGGACGACCGCCTTTGAAAGACGAGGAGATTCAACTGATCTCGAAATGGATCGAGGAAGGCGCAACGATCGATCCAAACCTTCGTGAAGAATCACTCGACACGATGTCTCAAAAAGCATGGCTCGCCGCAGCCACGGACGCGGAAGTTACCGCGCGGCGCGCCGAAATCGCGATGCGAGACTTCAGCCTCGCGGGCGGAACGCCTGACCGTTTGGCGAACCACACCTCCGACCATTTCGCACTCTGGGGCGACGTGCCTTCGGCAACGCTCGAACTGGTCGCCGACCAAGCCGAAGCGGCTCTACAACGAGCCTCCATGATTTTGCCCGCCACGGATCTTGCGTCCAAAGGCGACGCGGCCGAATCGTTCTTTGGCGGTCGCGCGTCCATCTATGTCATGCCGCGACGTTACGACTACAGCGAATTCGCTCAGATGGTGGAACGCCGCAGCCTTCCTTCGGATTGGGAATCGCACTGGTCCTACGACGGAATCCAGGCCTATGTCGCCGTGGTCGCATCGCCTAGCGACGAGGAACAGGAAATCGCGGATCGACTCGTCGCACCCATCGCCAGCCTCGCCGTCCGCAGCCGCGCCGCCTCCGTCCCGAGATGGTTCTCCGACGGCCTCGGCAAAGTCGTCGCCTCCTCGGACACCAAACGCGACCGCGACGAACTGGCCCGCATCCAATCCGAACTCGTCACCGCGGTGGGCAGCCTGAAATCCGGCAAAGACTTCTTCGCCGGAAAGCTCGCTCCCGAGCGAGCCGACCTGATCGCCGCTGCCGTTTGCGACTCCTTCCTCACGCGGCAGAAACGACGCGGCTTCGACACCGTCATCCGCCATCTCTCCGAAGGCAAAAAGTTCAACGACGCGTTTCTCGCGGGCATGGGCGTGTCCCCGACGGACTACTTTGACGCTTGGCTTCAATGGGTGAAATAACCTCGTTTCTCCTTGCCGAATCGCCGCGAGCGCTCTCCCGCCGGGCCCCGATCGCTATCGCCAAAACGTCGCAGATGGCTTTCTAGCCCAAGCCGTTTTGCTGAGATTATGATAAAAAATCTCAGGACGATTCTTCACAAAATCGCCCTTACCTCCTCCCCACCACTCCAATGGCGGGTATTTTAGAGGGGCAAAAACTACGCGAGAGCACCGGAAACGAGAAGCCATTCATGACCACAACCGAAAACGACACTGCAACCGAAACTCTCTCTGAACTCGCCGCCCGCGTTAGCGAAACTCACAAAAAACGATACGGGCGCTCTCCCGAATTCATCGTCGCCGCCCCTGGCCGGGTGAATTTGATTGGTGAACACATCGATTACAACGACGGATTCGTACTGCCAATGGCGATCGAACGATACGTCGTCATGGCGGGGTCGCGACCGGACGACGCCGATGAGGCTCAGTCTCAATATCACAGCATCAGCATGGACTCGAGTGCCCTTCTCACCAGCACTGACAGCCCCGGCAGCAATCCGTCCGCACCGGGCTGGGCCTGCTACGTCCAAGGTGTTTTGGCCGGATTCCAAAAGCCCGGTCGCGAAACTCCCGTGTTGAACGTGAGCTTTGATTCGACCGTCCCACTCGGTGGCGGTTTGTCCAGCAGCGCGGCACTCGAGGTCGCCACCGCAACCCTGCTCGAGGCCGCCACGTCGACCACACTTGATATGCGAGAGAAGGCTCTCATCTGCCAAAAGGCCGAACACGATTACGCCGGAGTCCCCTGCGGGATCATGGATCAATTCAGCAGCGTGTTCGGTAAATCCGGTGAACTCATGCTACTCGATTGCCGCTCCCAAGAAATCACGGCTGTCCCTTTCGGTAGCGATGACATCACCCTGTTGATTACCAACAGCAACGTCAAACATGAACTCAACGGTGGTGAGTATGCCGAACGACGATCGCAATGCGACTCGGCCTTGAAAAAGATCGGCAAGTCGACCTGGCGAGACATTTCCATCGACGACGTCGAAGCCGCCCGCGATCAACTCAGCGAACCTGAATACAAACGGGCCCGACACGTTGTCGGCGAGATCGAACGAACCACGCAAGCCGCCGATGCAATCTCGGCAGGACGATGGGAAGAAGTCGGCGAACTCATGTACGCCAGCCACGACTCGCTCAGCGATGATTTCGAGGTCAGTTGTGACGAACTCGATTTGCTCGTCGATCTCGCCCGGGGCATTAACTCCGAAGGAGGCGTGATCGGCTCGCGGATGACCGGTGGCGGATTCGGTGGCTGCACGGTGACGTTGGTTAAAAAGGATTCCGCCCCGGCGTTGATCGACGCATTGATCACCCGATACAAAGCCGAAACCGGCGTCGAGCCTTCCTGCTTTACCAGCCGCCCGGCCCTCGGCGCTCACATCCTGCCGACCTCCTAATCGACTCGGCCGTTTCGCTTCGTCGACTCTCATCGCGCGTGAAACTCGGTACCTGGCCTCGTTCTTTCCAGAACCGGCAAAGTTTCCCAGCGAGATTATGATTATTTACTAAATCCGATTCAATCGTTTCCATCGGATTCCGATACAGAAGATGGGGCCAAGATCCCCCGCTTGCTGGTCGATAGAACAGCGAGGCTCTGAACAGACTGCCCGGACCAACGTCTGGGGACTGATTCCCTCGTACGCGATTCCGGAAACAACCGTGCACGAACTTCAACGACAACTCGTTCGATGCTTCCTGCTGTTGGGATGCTGCTTGCTCCCCGATATCTCTGCCGCGCAGTCGCAATGGCGGGTGGGAGAACCAGCCTACGATTCCGCCCAATCGGACAAGCTCTATCGCGCGTACATCTCACTAGGCGCACGCCCCAGCGATGAAGACATCCGCCTGCATACGGACATGTTTATTCCGTTGATGTCCAACGACGAGAATCTGTTGTTCGCGGACGTCCGAGGACAATTCGCCGATGTCGGTGGCGGCGAAGGCAACGCGGGGCTTGCGTTTCGACACCTTTTTAATGACGAATGGATCTGGGGCGGCTACGGCTTCTATGACCTCAAACAATCCGGCAACGGCAATTGGTTCTCTCAAGGGACACTCGGAACAGAACTCCTGAGCGCCCGCTTTGACTTCCGCGGAAATCTCTACATTCCGGAATCCGGTTCGGAAGAAGTCATTGCTCCGACCGCCGTCATCACCAACGGAAACCTAGTCGTCCAGAACAACGAGGAACGCGCCTACCACGGCTTTGATCTCGAAGCGGGAGCGCTACTGTGGAGGACACCGAATTGGTGCGACAGCGAAATCCGCGGGTTCGCGGGGACTTACTACTTCGATACCGACTCCAGTAACGCTCGCACCGTCGCGGGACCGCGGGTGCGCGCCGAATGGCGTTCGTATGATTTGCCGTGGATGGGACAAGACTCTCGCCTAACCGTTGGCGCCCAATATCAACACGACGATGTTCGTGGCGGACAGACCGCAGCGATCCTCATGATGCGGCTTCCTCTCGGCACTGATCGCGGGCGAACGCGACGCCGAACCTACATGCAACGGCGAATGACCGACGTCATCGTTCGCGACATCGACGTCGTCACCCGACCGACGCCAACGCCCGGCGGTGAAGAAGTAGCTCTGCACGCGGAACAGAACTTCGCAATCGGATCGGTCACCATTCTCGACGCCGACACCGACGATCTCGCCGCAACGGTCGCCGCAGCAACCACCGACACCGTCATCATCGATGGCGGCGCAGGCGAAGTAACGACCACCGACTCGATCGTCGTCCAAACGGGTCAAAACCTGCTCGGAGGCGGGTTCATGGTTAAGGGAGCCGACACGGGCGTCACCGCAACCATCGGAACACCGACACTACTTTATGGCAGTGACGAAACCCAATCGGTAATCGTCGCCACCGACAACACTCGCATCGGCCATTTCGAGATCGAAGGCGGCCTTCACGGCATCTCGAGTTTCAACGGTGCTTCCTACGACGATCTCGCCAACGTTCAAATCTTCAGCAACGGTGTCTTCGACGCCAACGGCGGCGGATTCCGATTCGCGGCGTTGGATTCCGCCAGCTCTCTGAGCCTCAACCGCGCCTATTTCAACACAGGAGCCGGATTCGAAATTGACGACAACAACGCAACCCTGACGCAAAATACCTCTCAGGACAACGCAAACTCTGGGTTCTATCTAACATCCAACAGCGGGGCTTTGTCGACAAACCGCGCGATGGAAAACGGTGAATATGGATTCGTCATCGGTGCTAACGATGGGACGGTGACCGAAAACGAAGCCACCGAAAACACTTTCGCCGGTTTCGCAGTCATCTACAACGAAGGCCTTTTCAATAAAAACGAATCCACCGACAACGCCTCCGAAGGGTTCCGCATCACGACGAACAATGGCACCGTGAGCGATAACTTTGCCTTCGACAACTTCCTCGACGGGTTCTGGTTCGCAGACAACTTTGACACCATCAGCGACAACACATCGTACGAAAACTACGGAAACGGATTCGTGTTTAACGACAGTAACGGCACCATCGTCGACAACTACTCGGGACGAAACTCGTTTGCCGGCTTCGTGTTCGGAAACAACTTCGGCGACTTTAACGACAACTCCTCCCACCAAAACGGATCCGACGGCTTCGATTTCTCAAACAACGCCGGAACGATGACCGGAAACAGTGCAATCGGAAACACCGACGACGGATACGACTTCTCCTACAACCTCTCAACCTTCAGCGGCAACTTTGCAATCAACAACCGAAACGACGGTTTCCAATTCTACGGCAACAATGACCAGATGACGGGTAACAACGCGACCGACAATGCTGAGGACGGATATTACTTCAACCAAAACAACGGCCTGTTCGACGGAAACTTCGCATCCGGAAACTACGACGACGGAATCGACATGGTCGAGAACACCGCGACAGGAACCGTCTCCAACAACATCTCCGTCGATAACCGCGACCAGGGCTACACCGGCACCAACAACGGCACCACGTCCGGCAACTCAGGCTCCGGCAACGCTGGCGGCGATACGTTCTAAACCACCGTATCAACCTGAACCCAATGCAATAACGGCCCGCCAATTCCGGCCTTCCCGATCCCCCTGTAAAAACACACGCGGGAACGCGTTCGCACCAACGACTACCCAAAACGCCCTTGCGAACCAGCAAAACTCAGGGTAGCCATTCAATGGCATTGAGAAGAAATGCTTGGCGAGCGTCGGAAATCCAGATTGCGAATCACATCAAAAGGGGGCGCACACAACCGAATGGATTGATCAAGACTCTCGCAACCCAGCGGAACTCGCAGTACGGATCGACTTTGACCGAGTCGTCAGCATTGATCCGCATCGGCAAATGATCCGCGTTGGACTGCCACGTCAACAACCGCCCAACGCAGCCCGAGCAATCGGTCCGAGCAACGAGTCAACCGACCAGGCGACCACAACCGGCAGACCTCCACTCGCACGTGCGTTTCTCGCATACGCCCGCCGGCCCAGGTTAGAATAGCATCCGTCGATCATCCTACGCTGACCGACGTTGGAGCCCTAACCAATTGTCACGAGGTCGCCCAAGATGAATCGATCATTCATTCTGCTGCCATTGCTCCTCTGCATGCCGATATCGGCCATCTCGGTCCAGGCGGACGATGAATTGGAACGATCACACAAAGGCGAACTCCTCTTCGAAGAGCTATTCATCGAGATGGCTCCTCGCTTATCAACCGGCGTCGGAGACTGGCAAATCGTTGACCGGGAATTCATCAAAGGCAAGGAGCTCGCCAAAAACAAACACACCGCTTTCCGCAAATTCCTCCTCAATCACCAAGACGTCATCTATCAATTCGATGTCAGGTTTGAAGGCGATTCGTACGCCAAACTGCTAATCAACTACGATCTGGTGCACCTCGCGAACTGCGTTATCAAACCCACCGAGATCTCGATCACCAAACTCGGTGAATCCAAGAAGCGTCAATTGATGTCCGATGCGGCACGAAAGAAAGGATTGCCCATTGAGGAAGGACCTTGGCAAAAAAAGAATATTCTCCTCGAGTCTCAGAAACTAAACCTCGCCATCGGTCAGTGGCATACCGTCACCGTCGAAATCGTCGGCGATCAACTCATTGCCCGAGTTGGAGACATGGAGGTACGAGGGAAACATCCGGGACTCACCGAAAAGAAAACCAACTTTGGAATCCAAGCAACCGGCCTCAATGACTACGTGCACTTCGACAACCTCCGAATCTGGACTGCCGTCACCCAACCGACCAACTGAAGTTCACCCCAAAGCCAACGACGACCACACCGCCCCCCACCATCCCGCACCCGCCAAACCATCATGCCTCTCCGATCCGCCCTCAATCGCCTCGCACTCGTTCTCCTATTCGTTGCAGGGAATGCTCCAGACGTGTTCGCAACCGAGCCAACCTCAACAGCAACCAACCCTTCGACGAGCCAGACGAACTCAGCTGACTCACGCCTTCCTCGAGTTCTCTTGATCGGTGATTCAATATCGCTCGCGTACACACCCTTGGTCCAAGAGGCGTTACAGGGCACCGCCAACGTTGAACGTGTCCGAGGTAATTGCCAGTTCTCCGCTTATGGTGCCGAGCACGTTGATGACTGGGTCGCCGGTCAGCGATGGGACGTCATTCACTTCAACTTCGGATTGTGGGATTTGTACGGGTGGAAACAAGACGGCCTTATCTCCGTCGAAGATTACGGAGCCAATTTGGAGAAGATTGTCATGGCACTCCAACCGGCGTGCGATGTCCTGATTTTTGCAACGACGACACCTCCTTGCGCCGAACCCGAACACAAAATCAAGGTCCTCGCGTCACCCGAGAAATCCGCCGCGTTCGAAGCCGAAGCACGACGCGTGATGAAGAAGCACGGCGTCATGGTGAATGATCTCGACGGCATTCTCGTCGGCCGAATGAACGAACTCGGCAAGGCCCCCGATGACGTTCACTATGTCCCCGAGGGCAACCGCATCATCGCGGAAAAGGTCACCTCGTTTATCGACATGACTCTCGGTTTGTTACCGAAAAAATGATGAGCCAACCTACAGAGACGCTGTGATTTGCGATTCGCATGACGCACGACCGCGTGGGGTCGTTTGTTGCTGTGCTTCGCGTTCCACAGTATCTTTAATCGGATTCGTGACGATCAATGGCAATCATCCTTTTGCCCTCAAGACTCATGCGGCCACATCCCCAACAGGCATCCCATTATGAGAAACATCTTCCACGCTGGCCTCTTGCTCGTGCTCGCCGCCCCCATCGGTTGCTTCCCTTCGAGTTCGACCTCAGACACATCTGCCTCCTCGACATCCGGATCCGATGACGCAACGCCGCGTGAAACGGTCGGCAAGACAACGCAAAATGTGCTCGATCTCGAACAAGCATTGAGTGAGGGGGCTGTACCGGCGAGCACAAAGATCGAGTCGAAGAACCCACTGATGATCAACGCCGAAGCTTACCGAACATCAGTCGGCAAAATTGGTGGAATGGGTGTGGAACACGCAATTCAGCTTCGCAATGCGCAGAGCATCCAAGATCCCAAACCGCTGACACATGAAGTCTTCATGGCCGAGATCATCAAGAAGGGACAACCGGATGGAATTCGATTGCCAATGCTGCCGTACTACCAAGAATACACTTGGGATCAAAAGAACCAAAAATTAGTCGTTGTCGATTTTCCTGCGAGAATCGAAGAACGCGAAAAGCAACGCTAACGCATTAAGCTCGTCATCTCACTTCTCTGCCACGTCATCAGACGAATTCGATCCGCGTGATCGTTGAATGCGGCCACAGAGATCACTCTGAGGCCCCTGATCTCTAGCCTTTCGTTGCATGGACCGCTATCGAGCTGCTCGCGACAATCGCTCGGCACGATCCCACCGCCGTGCAACGGTCCGGCCAGCATTCCTTCGAATGCCACCGATCGACCTCACATTCAATCCGTGTCAACATCGTGCAAGCGAGTGGGTGAGCGGCAACTGTTTCGCCTCCCATGGTCGTGTGCTGATATCGGCACGCAGGAATGATCACCAACGTGGCCCCTTTTTCGGTATCTGATTCCATGGACGAAAACAACCAACTCGAGCCCAACACATTCTTTATTGAAGTGTCTGGAGCGGGCCTGCCCGAAGTGGATGGTTTATTCATCCCCTCTACCGCTCCGCCTACCCAGTCCGAATCCGGCACCCTGTCGAGCATCGGCTACTGGAACGGAAAAAGGGCCTGGGACCGTGCCGACGGCAAAGCCGCTCGAAGTCCCGCGTTGTCGTACTCGAACAGCTACCGTTCTTGGAGGATCTCGCGTCTCGATGGGCATCTTGCGTACGACATCACGTGCGAAGACGAATTGCCACCGACGGATCGTCAGTGGCACGTTTATAAAAAAGGCGTTGCGCCAGCGCCAAAAGTCGTCGTTCACCACTTCGACCCGCGGCAACCGTGCCCTCAACCCAACGTCGTGTTCGTACTCGGAGGCCCCGGTGCGGGCAAAGGCACGATGTGCGAATTGGCCGAACATCAACTCGGTTGGACGCACCTATCAATGGGAGAACTGCTTCGCGCCGAACGAGAACTCGGAGGGCCAACGGCCGAAACGATCAGGTCGATCCTCGCCGCAGGGCAATTGGTTCCCAATGAAATCACGGTGACGCTCCTCAAGAACACGATGGAAACCATCATTCGTACGACCGGCAATAAGAACTTTCTCCTCGACGGTTTCCCCCGGTCGCTGTCCAACCTAGACGGATGGTACGAAATCTTCGGTCATGACACTGAACTGCCTAAGATGCTGTATTTCGAATGCCCTTACCCGGTCCTCAAAAAACGTATCTTAGGTCGCGCCAAATACACCGGACGAAGCGACGACAACGTCGAAAGTCTCAAACTTCGCTTCGACACATTCAAAGCGGAAACGCTGCCGACGGTGGAACTGTTCAAAAGCAAAAACAAGTGCATTGAAATCGACACGAGCCTCGATCGCCAAGCAGTCTACGAGCTGTTGCGCAGTCAACTCGCCGAGCACACCGAACAATCTCACGCGTCCAAACCACTCACCGAACGATCAGAAATCTTGTTGGGTTTGAGACCGTATCCCAAACAAGAATCCTAACGATCTTGCAATTCAAAGTCCGCTTCATGCCGGAGCCGTTTCCATCGCTTCCAACGGCATTAACAAAGCGCCGATCAAGAAACACACGGCCCCCTGCAGTGTCCACGCCGTCGAGAACGCAATGGCTAGATCCCTAGATCCGCCCGGAAACACGAACGCGAAACAGGCGGAGATCATGAAACCGATGCAACCGAGCAGATTAATGACAACGATCCACCACGAAAGGCTGCGTGGACGCAACGCCCAGTGTGCATGGCAGTTCTCGACAAACGCCAGATAGCCCGACGCGAGGAATAGTATCGAACCAACGAAGTCGGGAACCCAGACGATCAAGTCCTCCTGCAGCCACTCGAGCGATGATGACATCGCGTCGAACGTGTTGAGATTGAAAAGAACCGTTCCCACAAATTGCAACGCACAACTGAGCCAACCGATCTCGGTCGGATACCAACCGAACCACACAATTCGCCCCTGGTCCTTTGCCTCGAATCTCGCGTTCGCTGCCTGAAAGAGTTGCAACCACGCCGCAATCGTGAACGGAATGGAACCGGCGAAATAGAGAACGTTGATACGTATGCTGAACGCGCTCAATCCCGCAAAATCGGGGAACAAGCTCAACAAACTCGCAACGGCAAAGCAAGCCGCACCCGTTGCAAAGACAACACCGACCCAAGTATTCAAGTGTCGTGCGGAAAGCAACGATGCGTTGCGATGGTGGCCCAGCGGCGAAAGGCCTTTACGATGTTTTCGTGACTCCCACGCCTGGATCCGTCCATCGATAATCCTCACACGCCGCGACACAAACGGCCATCCGCCCGACGCTTCAATCGTTGAATGCGATTCCTCGTGCTCATCAGTTGCTAGTTGCATGGGTACTCTGTTTCAGCCAAACGTCGTCATGCGAGAATCGACACACCGGCCAACAACTGCAGGCTGTCTGGCATGCCTGCAAAACGCGAGCACCTGCAAAACGTGGTGTATTCATCCCGTCGTTAACTAGAGCGTATCTGTGAATGACGCTGGTTATCAAAGGCTGCGACATTCACCAGAACGCGGTCCACCGTCGGGCGACGGTGACTACGACCAAAATGAAAATGATCTAGTGCTTGAATCCGGATGCTTCGGTTGGTGTCATGGGTGTGTGCACCGGATGTGTTTCGAAATGCTTGATGGCACGCTTGATGTCGTCAACGAGGATAGACCCCAAATCGCGACTCACACCGTGCCGAACCAAGATTCGTTGAATGACCAATTCCTCACGATTGGCCGGCAGCGAATACGCCGGTACCTGCCAACCTCTCGCCCGCAATCGATCCGCAAAATCATAGAGCGTGAACCCAGGATCCACTCCCTCTTTCATTTTCCAACACAACGCAGGAATGCCGGACTCCATATCTCCGTCATAGATCACTTCGAACGGCCCCAGCTTCTCGATCTCCCCTGCAATGTACTTTGCCGTTTCGTAACACGCCGTGTGCGTTCGTCGATACCCTTCGCGTCCGAGCCGCAGAAAATTGTAGTACTGGCAAACGACTTGGCCCCCAGGTCGCGAAAAATTCAACGCGATGTCTCGCATATTGCCTCCTAGGTAATTCACCCAGAAGATTTCTTCCTCCGGCAAATCGGCTTCTTCACGCCAAATTACCCAACCGACACCTAGCGGCGCCAAACCAAACTTGTGACCTGACGTGTTAATTGATTTCACGCGTGGAAGCCGAAAATCCCAAACGACATCGGGCGCACAAAACGGGGCCAGAAATCCTCCGCTCGCCCCGTCGACATGGATCCGAATATCGATACCGGTCTCTTTTTCAAATTGATCCAGCGCTTCCGCGACCGCTTGGACGGGTTCGTACTGGCAGGTAAACGTTACACCGAGCGTTGGCACCACACCGATCGTGTTCTCATCGCAACGATTGATGACCTCCTCTGGCGTCATGATCAGACGGTCGTGCTCCATCGGAATTTCGCGAAGCTCGATATCCCAATAGCGAGCGAACTTGTGCCAACAAACCTGAACCGGCCCCGTCACCAAATTCGGTCGATCGATCGGCTTCCCCGCAGCCTTTCGACGTTTTTCCCAAGCACGCTTCATTGCCATGCCACCCAACATTGCCGCTTCGCTCGAACCGGTCGTGGAACATCCGATCGTGTTCGCCGATTCGGGCGAGTTCCAAAGATCGGCGAGCATGTGAACGCATCTACCTTCGATCTCCGCAGTCTGAGGATACTCGTCCTTGTCGACCATATTCTTGTCCATGCACTCGTCCATCAACTTGCGCACTTCCGGTTCCGCCCACGTCTGGCAAAACGTAGCCAAGTTCTGACGGGAATTGCCATCGAGCATCAATTCGTCATGAACCGACGAATAAATGTGCTGAGACGACTGTTCATCGGTTGGAAATTTGAACTTAGGCATTGGCGCCGAAAGATCCGAAGACGCATAGACTTCGTCGTCGATCATTTCGCGAATGTCATCTTTACTGTGTAGAGGCATGTGTTTTCCGTTCAGTTTTGGGCGAACGAACCGGCCAGCGCGGTCGTCCCTGCGAAAAATGGTCTTGAACGGATTGTTATACCGAACCACCCTCACCAGCACCGAAAACGCCGACACCTCAACAAAGGGGGCTCTAAGTCCGTTCATTCCTATCCACGTCATCAAGGTGTCATTCACCTTCGCGACATTAGGGACAGACCATATATTTTCGGAAAAAGCTGATACCAAACCTCTCCCCGGGCGTTCCTACGTCAACCGCGAAACATATCGATAACCAGTTGACACCTGATGAGGTTGCGTTCACTACAAGGTCCGGGTTCCCAATTCAAAGCGATCGCGTTGCGCCCGATCCCTCGTCGCAAACACCACTAAAATGGTTGCCCCCGTTTCGATCGTGACTTGTTTTACTCTGGCTGCCACCTTTTCACATTGGCATTCTTGATGCGTAGCAGAAGATCAGTACACGCATTCGAATGAACCGCTTGGCATCGCCCATGTCTTGCGCAATCGTGTGCTAAAAATGTGCATATCGTGCGTCAGCCCTTAGCACCCGACAGCGTCAGCAACCGTCGAGTGCCGAAAGCAATAACCGCGCGCAAATATAGACTTGTCATTTGCCGCAACGTTAGGAAACATCCTAAACGCTAGCATCTGGCTAAGGAGTTTTGGCAACCACAGAATTCTAAACCCCTTGGGCGCCAATAAAAAACAAAAGGCGTTCTTGATTGACTGGCCCGCGCGTTGCTTTTGTTCGCGTGGCGAAGACGCACCCAATCGTAAAACACGTCATTCAACGAGCCCTCCTTATTCTCGTTGATCGTTCGAGTAGAGCATCGTGACGATGACCCACCCCGGTGCAGTCATACCCCCGTTTGGTACCTGTAAACCAATTGCCAATTCCCTCCATTCAAGGACCTACTGTGAGCATTCACACCAACAAATCTACTCCCTCTCGCCATGGCTTTACTCTCGTCGAGTTACTCGTGGTCATTGCCATCATCGGCGTTCTGGTAGGCCTGCTCTTACCTGCAGTGCAATCTGCCCGAGAAGCCGCACGTCGGATGTCATGCAGTAACAACATGCGTCAACTGGCACTTGCGTGCCACAATTACGAAAGCACTTTCAAGCAGTTTCCTGCGTCGGCAGATAACGACAATTTTGTCGGAGTCGGCAGAACCTGGCTTCGCGCCATCCTGCCCTATGTCGAACAAAGCGACCTCGACAGCAACAAACTCGAACTCTACGGACCAGATTTCGATTCTGATGCGATTTTGACCGAAATCAACATCCTGAACTGCCCGAGCGACCCACTTTCACAAACTCCTGTGAATGTCGGCTTTGGCTCATCGGTGATCGCGGTTAGCGCGAGCACCAACTACTTCGGAAATGGAGGACACTACGGTCGTTCCTCAAACCAGTATCACGGAACCGACGCTTCGAACTTCAACAACTTCCCATCGGTGTTCAAATACACAGCCGACGGAATGTTCCACAGTGAAGGTTCCGCGTACGGACCAGTTCGCTTTGCCTCGGTTTTGGACGGTACTAGCAACACGCTTCTAGTCGGTGAACGAGGCCTGTTTCCAGCGAAACCTGGCTCCGTTCAAACAGGCGGATGGTTGACAACTTTCACTGGTGTACCGTTTGGCGTAGGACACTC
Organism: Aporhodopirellula rubra; assembly: GCF_014192335.1. Taxonomy (GTDB): domain Bacteria; phylum Planctomycetota; class Planctomycetia; order Pirellulales; family Pirellulaceae; genus Rhodopirellula; species Rhodopirellula rubra. The sequence goes on from NZ_JACHXU010000006.1 coordinate 319,166, forward strand.
GGTTCTATGCTACGACTCGCCAGATGAGCGCGGCGGCGGATTCGTTCCCTACTATGGTTTCCCGATCAACTCCGACGGTGTTGGTGGCCCATTGGATGACGAAGACATGACGGGTGGACTTGGAAACCTCCCCGACAACGATGAAAACTTCTACTTCAGCTATCACGCCGGCGGTTCACACTTCGTCCTCGCCGACGGATCAACTGAATTCGTGACTTACTCAATCGCTCAGGATGTGCTCACAGCATTCCTCACGAAAGCTGGCCACGAAGTCAACAAACACGAACGTTAAACCAAACGATATCGCGTTGAGAGATCTCCACACACGCGAGAATGCCCGCATGCCGATCATTCTCGTGTGCTTCGCTAACGCTCTCTCGAACAACGATCTCATCTGAGCGTTGTTCGAGCATCCCCCTTCTTCGACAACTTCATTTTCCTGTCACTCGTATCCAATCCGGTTTGCTCCTTCAATGTGTACGCCTTTCGTGACCTCTCCTAGCTATCGCTTGTTCACAACCTTCATGCTGTGCACGATGTGCACCATTGTCGCTTGCGGCCCATCGGGCATCACGCTTTCGGGAACCGTTGACATCGACGGGACTCCCGTCGAGAAAGGCAAGCTCAGCTTGGTTCCCAAGTCCGGTGTCGACTCGCCGACAGCCATGACCCCAATCATCAACGGTCAATTCACCGTTCCTCCCACCTCGCAACTGCGTGAAGGCCAATTCGATGTTCGCGTGGTCGTCACTGCCGATCGCGCTCCAAAAACTGAATTGACGTTTCTGCAACCTAATAACAAAGCAGCAATGGGAACGGCGCTAAGCCAGGCCTTAAAAGACGCGCCTCCTGCGGAAGAAAGCTTCACGATGGATCTCGATGTGAGCGGATCGACCGAGGAGCTCACACTCAGTTTCATCCGCTAAACGGTCCACCACCCACGGCGAACCGGCACACCGTGAGCAAAACCGAATCGCAGAGGTGACGAGATCTGATTGACTCAAATGCCACCAGGAAACCTACGCTTGCGCAATGACTCAGCATGCGCAAACATGCCGCCCCATTTCACTGAACCTCTCGATGATCAGATGACGGGGCAAACAGTTAAGGCGTCGAAGTTGACAATCGACTTCGTCACGTAGACACCTTGTTTTGCTTTAAGTGAACGCGACGTGACGACTCGATTTCGACCAGTCTCTTTGGCGTTCAGAAGCGCGTGATCAGCTGCATTAATCAGCTGTTCAATTGTTGTGGTTCGAGCATTTCGCTGCGCAGCACCAAAACTCGCAGTCACACCTATTTGCTGGTCCCCGAGCTGGAATGTCCAATCGGCCAATTCAGCGCGGACCTGCTCCGCCCAGGCCTGCGCGACATCTTCATCGGCATCAACCAAGATGACACAAAACTCTTCACCACCGTATCTTGCAACGCAGTCTCCTGGACGTGCGTGGCTGCGAATACGATTGGCGATTCTTCGCAAAACCTTGTCGCCAATTACGTGCCCTAATTGATCATTAATCTTCTTGAAATAGTCAACGTCAAGGATAATGCACGACAACGGTGAATTGCTCAAACACGAATCGACCCAATGCCGTTCGAATTCAGAAATCATGGCATGTCGATTTAGCACGCCGGTCAATGCATCCGATCTCGCAGCTCGTTTCAACTCCGTTACCAGTCGCGCGTTCTCGCTCTGAATCAACTGACGTTGAATCGCATACCGCAGCGTTCGCTCCAACTCCCGTGAACTCGTGTCACCCTTCAACAGATAATCCTGGGCACCAACATCGAGGGCGTCGAGAGCCATCTTGTCATCGTCCAATCCCGTCATCATGACAATCGGGATGTGAGCGAACTGTGATCGTATTTTCCGGATACCGTCTAGACCGAAAGCATCCGGCAATGACAAGTCTAGTAATACGAGGTCACATTGATTTTCGGTTAGCCAGTCGAGCGCAGATGCCAATGTACTGCAAATTTCCAAACGGTATTTGCCAGCACACTTAGCTGGACAGCGCCACTTCGTGGCTTTGGATTGCGGTAAGTCGTGTTTGCGACGGGACTTATCTCGCTTGACTTGGGAGCCAAAAAGAAACGACCCTCCGTGTGCTTATGTTTCACGACGAAACCACGGAAGGTCGCTCCTATGTCGCTCAAAGATATCGCATCGCTCGGAAAAATGCTTGCCCAATTTCTCGCTCTCTTTGCTGATTGCTTCCACGGCATCAAAGGCCAGCGATTGTTCGAGGACTGCTATCGGAACTACAGCGAAAGAACGTCGAAGCGATCGCTCTGGGGCAAGGCGTCAAACCAAGAACGCTCCAGAGATTTCTCGAGTCCGTTCAATGGAACCATGACGAGGTCTTGCGTCGCTGTCGCAGGATCGTCGCCCACGAACAGTCCGACCTGAACGCCATCGGCGTCGTCGACGAAACAGGAACCGCCAAAGCGGGAAAGGAAACCGTCGGCGTCAAACGACAGTACAACGGGAACCGCGGCAAAGTCGAAAACGCAGTCGTCAACGTCGCCCTGTCGTTTGCCACGACAACGTTCCAGTGCTTGATCGCCGCTCGCACATACTTGCCAGAAGACTGGGCCAACGACCGACCGCGCCGAAAAAAACGCATGTCCCCGACGACATCGAGTTTCTGACCAAGCCTCAAATCGCCTTGATGCTGATCGACGAGTCGATGGCCGATGGGATCGTGGTGAAAGCCTGGACGTTTGATGAACTCTACGGACGCGACGGTCAATTCCTAGATGGACTCGACCAGCGGAAGCAAGCGTTTGTCGGTGAAGTTCCGCCGAACTTTTACGCCTGGACGCGGAAGCCCAAAGTACTGCGAAAAGCCGCACGAAAGACCAAAGGCCGAAGGAAAAAATTTCCGCGGTTGGCTGACCGTGATGCGAAGGCTTGCCAAGTGCAAAACCTCGCGAGGTACTCGCCCGGCTTGTCCAGCCAAACGCCGCAGCGATACCGAGTTCGTGATTCGCACAAAGGCCCCGAAGTATGGGAAGTCCGCTGGCATGTGGTCTATCGCAAAACTCACGATGGTCGTTTGGTTAGCTCGCAATGCACATTGATCGTCGCGGAAAATGTTCGCACCGGTGAGGTGAAGTACTTTATCAGCAATCGTGTTCCTGGTCGTGGTGGTTGGACGCTTCGTGAGCTGTTGCGAGTGGCGTTTGGACGCTGGAAAGTGGAAGCGTGTTTTCGCGAAGCAAAAGAAGAGCTCGGCTGGGATCACTTTGAATGTCGTGGCTGGGGCTGTGTGCATCGGCACATGATCGTGACGATCGTTTCGCAGTTGTTCTGTGCTCGGGTTCGTTATCAAATGTGCCGCAGTGAGGTTGTCACCGATGCTCAACGGCTGACGCTCGAGCAGGTGCGTCGAGCGACCAACATGGTGATCCGCTGCATTGGACTACCGCGACAAGTTCGCGAAGCTCAGTACGAGGCTGAGCTCAACCGAATCGTATATTACCAACGCCGCAACGCCGAAGCGAGCTACCACCACCGAAGGAAACGATTCGCCGCCTATCGAGCGATGGGAATTGATCCCGATACAATCAAAAGAGTCGAGCCAAAATCACCGTGAAACCAATTCAGCCAAAAGCAAAATGGCGCTGTCCAGCTAGGCAGTCGCAACGTATCCACATGGATTCGTCTAGCAAGAATAGGTCACAACTAAGAGAAACGCGAAAAAACGCATCCGATCGGGAGAATCTGGGACACAGGACAGAAGAACGGCCTTCTGGCCATCCCGATCGACACAACCCCACCTGCCACAGCATCGAAAAACCATGCCATTGCGCGAGACAACAGACCGTTGCCTTAAGCGGGCGACGAATCAAACCAAATCGAGACCGCAACGCGCCCGTCATGCAACGCGCCCGTCATGCAGCGCGGTGGGATAGCGTGTTTAACCCACAGTCAACACGCGGTCTCGAAGACCACGAATCAGTTAACCAAGGCCATTGCTTCGCGCCGTTCAACGAAACTGCGATTGCATGGTTTCCAGGAACAGTTGCAACTGATCTGCCGGAAGTTGGTTTATGCCGGCGGCCGCTTTCCGTCCGCCACCGGTCGGAAATTGCCGGACCAGTTCATCTGCCCCGGTTTTCGTTGCCAAGGGTGCTCGAACACTAACCAAGTATTCGCCGGACGGTAACTCGCTGAGCAGAGCATGCGCCCTGTTTGGGTTATCACGAGCGAGTTGGTTGCTGTAGACGCCACTGACTCGTCGAGAAAATGACTCGTTCGGAAACAAGAATGCCGCACACGTCTCCGTTTTTACTTTCGGTTCGATCGAACCGGCTCGCTTCATGTCACTGTCAAACCCATTTCGCAACGTCTCGAACGTTGTATCCGAGGCGATGAAATCAAACGGATCCGCGTACGGTTGGACTTTGCGATAAAGATCATCAGGCGCGAAATAAAGATCGTCCAACGTACTACCATACCCATTGTAGTTGAGCAATGTGCCGAGTTGCTCTAACTCGGAGAGTTGAGCATCACTGAGGCCCAAGGGCTCGGCCGCCGACTTGGCTGCTTCATGAAGATTGTCGCCGTACAGCGCGGTGACCGCCCACGCTAGAAACTGCCCCTTCAAACGCCGATTGACCAGCAGTCCGGTACAAACATCACCTGCCGTATCGATGTGAGCTGACAGATGCGCGGAATCAGGCACCTCACCGGCGAAGTGATGATCGAAGTAACTCACAGGTACATTGCTCGCGAGAATTCGGTCGAGCTCTTCGCGATTCTTGTCCAATGAGATGTCAAGAACCGTTACAGAATCGCCCGCATTGACCTGAACACGTTTCAACAGATTGATGTCACGCTTCACCCCCGTGACCAGCGTGCTTTCGCGTGGATCGGCGAGCCGCAATTGGTGCAACGCGCAGATGCCATCCGCGTCGCCGTTGAAAACGTCAAAGTGAGCCACGTGGGTCTCCATGCAATAGTGAAAAAGGGCAGCCATCCGGCTGCGGGGCCGAAACACTCAGATTCTAGTAGGAACCCGCCCGAGCGAAACGGTGCCTAACCGAAATTGACGGCAACAGCCCCCTGGTTCACATCTCGGTGGTCTGCGTGTGAAACAGGCCAAAACGTAAGATATCCGTCGCGGGAGTTGTCGCACCGGTTACGAGCGTGCCGCCGACAACCACGATTGCTGGTCCGTCTCTTAGTACGTCAACTCAGCACCGGTGTAGAACCCGATACCCGGCTGATAGACCCCCAGCCCCGATCGATAATCGATGTGCTCTCGGTAGAACTTGTCGCTCACGTTTTCAATACCACTGGTTAACAGTAATGCCCCGCAGCGTTGATAGGTCCGAATGTTATAAACCGTGAACCCTGGCGTAGGTGCCTCTTCCAATGTCGCCGCGACTCGATCTTGGTTATCAACGATTCGGGCTGAAAACTCGACGCCCCATTTTTTCTCGGGCGACGGATCCTGAACCAACACCCCGATCCGGGTATCCAACGGCGCGATCCCCGGCAACGGTTCCGCTTCGACTGTGTCGTTGGCACTGCGAGAATCAAACGCCGACAAGCGAGCAGGGTCCAATCGACTGCGATCACGTCCTTCCAAGTAGGTGATGGTTCCGAATGTAGATATCATCGAGGTGATGTCGGCTTGCCCGTAGGCTTCGATTCCTGACAGTGTTGCTAAGTCCGTATTGACGAACCGAGCCCCCGTTTGAAAACCGTCGGAAGTTCCCGCCGGATCCAATAGATCGTAGGTGATGTAGTTTTCGATATAAGCATGGTGAGCATGCACGCCGAGTTGTACCGATTTACCTTGGTACTGCAGACCTAGATCAAACTGGTAAAGCCGCTCGGGATCTAGATCGGGATCGCCGTCGAGGAACGTCAAACCTCGTTGCAATGAACCGATGTAGGTGTACTCGGAATACAACTCCGTCAACGTTGGTTGACGCATCGCATACCCCAATCCGGCATCCGTGGTCCAGCCATGGCCCAAATTCCGAGTCGCGGTCAAGAATGTCGCCCCGAGGAAATAAGACTTATCAAGCGTGGTGTCTTCGAGGTCGCTCAATGGATCTTCCACACCGGCCACAATATCTCGCGAGTCGGTGAAAACACCATCAATACGTGCCCCGCCGGTCACCAACACGTCGTCAGTAACTTCGGTAATCTTTTCGATGAACAAACCGATATCGAGTGAGTCACTGCGCGGAATCGGATAGTTGTTATCGTTTGTATCGGGATCGTAAACATCGAACTCGTTGAGTTCCTGATTCAAATAGATCAGGTCTGTCCCCACAGAGATTTGTCCGCTGCCGGTTAGAAAGGTTGAATCCATCCGATAGCCCCCCGACAACGCATCGCCGTCGGTTGTCGTGAATCCGTCGTTCGCACCGATCACCGATGGATAGAATGTTTGCTGCAACAACGGGATCTGGCGATGCTTACCCGGTCGGTTCGTATTGCCTTCGAACCGCGTGCGGTTGTACCAAACCTCAGCGGTGAATCGGTCGGCAAAACTCGGCATCTCGTTTGTGTACGTGACCTCATAGCCGTCCGTCACCAAGAAATCCAAGTCAGTTACCAAACCAGGAAACTCGACGTCCGTTTGATCGAGACGCAGTACGTTCATCTCGATCTTCTGATAGTCCGTCAAGTCGAACCCATATGCGACGAACAAATCGCGAGACTTATAGCTCGACGGAATATAAAATCCGTCCTGGCCTGTTTCATAATCGTTGCCGGTTCGATGCCCATAACTGATATGGAAACCATAGTCCTCGTTTCCGCCCCAATACGATTGCCGTCCGTAGAGTTGCTTGCCATTGGTGTTGTAGGTAGCACTGGTCGAACCGTGCCCTTCGTAGCCATTTTCAAATCGCGGCGATTGGAGGAATTCCAAATCAACGAAACGAAAACCGGGACCGTATCGACTCGCGTAAGGGCCTTTGATCAGCACGACGTCTTGGACCAATCGCGAATCGATTTTGCTCATCATCGTATCCAAATCCATCCGCGCCGGAGCCCAATAGGATCCCGATGCGAGGACTTGGCCAACCCTTTGGCCCCGAACACGTGTGTCCGTGATAATCGGAGTTCGGTTCTGAACCGAGACACCGTGTGCCGACTTGGAACGACTCAGCAAATCTCCGAGGTCGGACGTACGGCGTCCCAACGCTTCGGCCCTCAAAACCGCATCGGCTGCGGGGGACGTCGCCAGGACTTCCCGAAGTGGTGGCAGGTCGTCAACTTGGTTAACGTTACCAAACAGATTGCCGATCCGTGCGTCGGCGGCGAGATCGGTCGTGTTGGACTTGTTTTTAGTATCCTTTTCGCTCTCACGCTCAGAGTTCCCTGGGGCAACACCGTCGTGCAGGTTATCGTCTCTCTCTTGACCACCTTGAAGTGGTGTGCGCCCCCGTTGTCCAACGGCATCTTGGGCAGAGAGCGTATGAAACGTAACAAGGCACCAAACCAGCGTGCACTGCAGTGTCAACCGCCACGCGATTGCGGGTTGTGATCGCTTCCATTTAGACAATAGTTTTGCTGTTCGACGCATCTGTGATCACGGCATCCTTGCTCGTGGCAATCGTCGTTATTTTGATAACGCACTCTTCAGTGGGTTTCGTACGCCCCGCTAGTTTGGCTTGACGGAACTTCCGCAAAACCTGCAGAATTGTTGCCAACGGACCGCCTTGAACCCAAATACTCGAGTTTCACGCCGCTTTCTACTGAACACTCAGTACGACAACGCTGCTGTGATCCGACGGAGAAGTCACATGAGTTCCATCTGGGCTCACTGCGACCGCCTGAACATAAAAACTCTTACCAACCGTGTTGGTTTGCAGCTTCATTCGACGTTCGCAATCCCAGACATAGATCACGCCATTGCCGCCACTGATGAGGTGTCGGTTGTCCGGCGCGAATGTCATGCTCCAGTTGATCTCACTGCCTTCCATCGTTGACAGTTTTTGTTGTTTGGACAAATCCCATAGATCGATTTTGTATCCATCTCCAACGGCCAACATTCGACCGTCAGGAGAGATCGCGGCAGCCTGCCCCGAGGCGTGTGAACGACCGACCTGGAACTCAGCAATCACTTTCGACTCGTCAACAGAGAATGCTTTCAACGTTTTGCCGTCTGTCGCGATCAGCTGATTACCCGACGGAGTGATTCGTGTTGCTTTGACCTTGCCATCAAACCCGTCAACCGAAGCAATGAGTTCGCCCGTTTGCACCTTCCAATACCGAGCCACTTTGGCAGTGTCACCCGAGAACGCGTGCAACCCGTCGGGCGAAAACGCGAGGCTCGTGATTTCCTTCTCATGCACGGGGTATTGGCCCTCGAGTTCCAACTTCCCAGTGTCACTGGCTTTGTAAACTTCGAAAATGCCTTTGTAGCCCCCCAAAACTATCCGCTTTCCGTCAGGTGTGAAACCACACACTCCGATATCACCCATGTGATCCATTCGTCCCGAATCGACCAAGATTTCCCCGGTCTTCAGGTCACACAACGAGGCCGATGCCGCCTTGCGTCCGATCAACAAAAATCGTTTTCCCGGCGAGATCGCAACGGACTTTGCCCCCCATCTTAAATCACCGAACGTGGTGACCGGCCGCATCATTTCCGCATAATTCACGTCTCCGCCGGCTCCGGGAACATCTACGACATTGTTGAACGGGCTCTCTTCGACCGATGCAATCTCTAACAGATACGCCTGATCCTTTTCGCTGAGTTTGTTCACCGGAACTTCGATCGTGCGTTGATCGTCTCGACGAAGGAAAACACTCCCGTCTTCTTGCTTGACCAACTTGGCATCAATTTTGAATTTGCCGCTCTGATCCGACCACTGCCGTTTTGGTCCGAGTTTCGGTGTTGCAGGTACCGAAGACGGCGGAGAAAGGGCGGGTGAATCTTTCACAACATCCGTTGCCAGCCCGCCCGCCGAAGCCATAGCTCCGCCCGTACCCGACATTGATTTGAGCTTGCGTTCATATTCCGCGACGTTGGCCGCAAATGACTCTTTCGCCGCCTCGCTCTTTTGGTCGCTCAACGTTCGATCGCGGATCACGAGTTTTTTGACTGGAACAAACTCGACCTTCGAATCTCGCGAGCTTCGCACCAAAACTCTCACCGAGATGTTATCCGAACTGATGAAATAAACGTCTTCCCACTTCGAATTCTTCTCACGCAGCAGCGGTGTCCCCTTGAGCAAGCCCATGGCTGATTCGAGCGGCTGCATGTCATCGTCGAGCACGACATTGCCTTTGGGCAACGTTCGAATGTCGAGCGTGAACTGCGAGGAATTGGATTTGATCTGACTGAGCGTGTCATTCGAAACGGCGATCCAGTCTTTGCGTTGGACCGTTCGGATCGTCTTCGAATCTGCGACGAGTGCACGAACAAACTGCGATGAAGGCGTCTCGACCACCACCGCCGGTTTCCACTCACCGATCGATCCGATCATGATCGGTGCGCCGGGTACCAGGGGCGTATTATCTGTTCCACGAACGTAACCCGATGGCACACTCTCGGGCGGCAACTTTGACTTGCGTTCCATCTCCAACGCACGGAGTTCCTCCGCATTTGGCGGACGAGATTGAACCTTGGTGTTCATCTTGCCATGCACAACTGCGTTGGACACGAGGAATCGTCCTCCGGGGCCAAATCCCGGTGCCACGTCCACGACGAAATAGAATTCAATCCCGAAGTCATCGTTGCCGCGATTCATGATCTCACGGGTTCGCGAAAACATGTCTCTCAGCCGGATCGTTCCAGACGCCTCGATGGTGATCGGCATCCCTAGAATTCGCGACTCACCGTGATCGGTACGAGCGGCAATCCTCGCACGACCACTTCCCTCACGCGTGCGGCGATAATCGAACGCGATTTGGTCACCGGTAATGCCTTTGGTCACTCGCATGTTCGATAATTTATAGCGAACCATATCGTCATGAGCGTCGATCAAGTCTTCGGCCTGAACCGCGATTGCACCGAAGCACAGATTCAAAACCAGTAGAAAAACGGCAGAACGTCGAAAATCAAACATGCGATCGTCAATCCTTTGGCAAAGGAGTTGTGGGGGAATGCCGAAACTGAACTCACTATCGTAGCCGATCGATGCGATGCGAGTCCAAAAAGGAGGGCGACACCGCGGCTCCTCCGGCAAATTTCGCGCTCACCTAGCAATCAATCGCATTCGCATTGTCACGTAGGCTGAGGCATCCGAGTCTTGCGAAATCAACCACCGCGGGCGATAACAACCTCATGCCAAACGAACCTTCTCAACCGACCGATTGCCTGCGCACCCCGCATCCTCAAAGGCTGTCGCTCACGCTATTCGGAGTCGCGGCAACCATGTGGCTCACACTTACAGTAATGGGTCGCGTATGGTGGTGCGAAAAGGGTGATTGGGTGCCATGGTCATTCGACGTGATGTCGAGCCATAACTCACAACATCTCTTTGACCCTTATGCACTTTCACACTTCGAACACGGCCTCGGTTTGTGGTTGGTACTCGCGGCACTCTTACCGACACGAGTGTCTGCGTTCTCGAAAATTGTTGCGATTGCACTTATCGAAGCCGCATGGGAGATACTGGAAAACACCCCAATGGTGATTCAACGCTATCGTGAAGCGACCGTATCGCTTGACTACTTTGGTGACAGCATCGCCAATTCCACATCGGATTACCTGATGTGCCTGGCAGGTATCTGGTTGGCTCGTCGAATCGACTGGCGGGCGTCCGTCGGCGTCTTGGTTGCATTGGAACTGATCAGCCTGGCTTGGATCCGCGACAGCCTCCTGATCAACATCATCATGTTGACGTTTCCGATCGACGCGATTCGCGATTGGCAATCCGCGGGCTAAACACTCTTTTGCTCTCGCGTGAACGCCCCTTTAACCACGGCGACTGATAATGATGATCGGGGCATCCGTCTGCCGAGCCAGTAAGCGAGTAAAATCCCCAAAGAGCTTTTGCTTCGGCCCAAGTCGTTGCACGCCCAGGATGATTAATCCGTTATCTCCAGCCTGCGACGCAATCGTGCCGAGAACATCGTTGCTTTCGACAACTTCCTGTTCGCAATCGCTGCCGGAATTTTCTTCGGCGGTACGTTTCAAATCTCGAGCAACACGTCGCCGGTCAACAGGCAGAATACACGTCGGAACCACACGCAGAAATTTCACCTGCCGCTTTTGTTTGCGAGATAGGCTGCTGAGCAATCGCGTCAACAAATAATCATGCCCACCACGGCCGCCGATCGGCACCAGAATTCGATCCGCCTGCGCCAAATCCCAATCTCGCGGCGCACGCAGCACCACCACGTCGGTGGCGAGTTCTCCGAGCAATCCTTCCAGCGGTGAATCAAAACTGTCCTCGGTAATTTCGCTCAGGCCCAACAATACCGACTCGCATCGGTGCATCTTCGCAACGCGGGCGATTTCTTCGAGCGGTTTGGATGAAACCGTGGTCAACGTTTCGCAGTGAACTCCTAATCGCATCGCAGCCTGCAGGACACGTGTTTGCACGTTGGATAACCGCTTCAGCGGCGCCGGTTCAGCGACCGGATCCCAATCGACCGGGGCGACCACCACGGTTTGCACGAGCACTCGACCGACGTACCACGGCACCAACGTGTCGGCGAGCGCGAGCATCGCGGCCGCGTTGTGAGGATTCGCGATCGGCACCAAAACCAACGGAGTGCTGCCCCGCAACCGAGCCAACTCAGGATGCGAGGCGAGATTAGAAACGTCCGTTAGCCGGGCTCGACGGGCAAACAGAGTCAGAAAAAGGATCCCACCGACGCTCAACCACCCCACCGCAATCGAGCCCGCTGCCGGTACGGCAACACCCTGGAAAATCGCCAAACCAAGACACGACACCCCGCCGACGATTGGCACGAATGGATAAAAAGGTGCACGAAACGGTGGTGGCGAATCCTGACTCCTCCGGCGGACCAAAATCGCAAGCACATGCGCGATCGCGAACGTCACCAAGAAGATCAAACTCGATGCCGCCCCCGCCGCCGCCACGTCGGGCAATGCAATAATCAACGCACCGATCAACAACATCGTGACCAGCACCGCGACGTAGGGCGTACGCCAACGCTTGCTTGTGTGAGCGATCCAGGCGGGCAACGTGTGGTCGCGTGACATCGCCAATGCAATGCGTGACGCGGCAAACAAGTTCGCCTGAAGAGCCGTGAACATCGACAGCACCGCCGCGATGATCACCAACCAATAACCCGTCACGCCCAAAAACTGTTTCGCCGCGACCGCAACCACCGTTTCGGGATCATCCGTCGCCAACCGGGCGATCGACAGGTTTGCGTCCGTGCCGACGACGACTAATACGAACAACAAAGGCAGGTAGATCGAAAGAGCGATCACGAGCGAAAGTATCATCGCGCGAGGAATGTTCTTGGCCGGATCACGCACCTCCCCACCGACGGCGGCGATCAGGTCAAACCCCTGCAACGCGATGAAGCTATATCCCATTGCTTGAATCAGTCCGCCCGTTCCGGCAATCAGGAACGGGCTCATTGCGTGTGTCGTCCGCGTCACGTCCTGCCCCGCAATGGCCCAAAATCCGCCGAGGATCAACACCGAGAAAACGATCACCTTCGCAATGTTGACCCACGCCCCTCCGCCACCGCTGCGAACCATCAAAACCAACGCTAACCCCAGCGTCGTCGACAACGCGATGGCAGGCGTGATTCGAGAATCATTTAACCATTCTGGCACGACTCCCTGTAACGCGTAGAGTTCTCGCAACATCAGTGCGGCAAAACTACCGAAGCCGATCGCGTACAAAACGGCGGCGACGATCGAGGCGAACCATACAACCCAACCGACCGTGAACGCGGACTCGACGGACAGCACTTTCCGGCTGAACAAATAAGTCCCGCCCGATTCGGGAAACTTCGACGACATCTCCGCAAAACTCAATGCCGTGAGCAGCGCGATCACGCCATTAAGAGCAAATGCGAGAATCGCACCAGGCCCGGTCGTTGCGAACGCCACTCCGGCCAACGCCAAAATCCCTCCTCCGACGATCGCGCCGACACCGACGCCGGTCGCGCCGATCAAACTGAGGTTTCGTTCCGTCGGTGACTCACTCTCGTCAGAGTCGTCGTTCAGATGGGTAGCGATCGGGAACCTCGCTGAGCATCGGCGTCCTGCGATTGCAAGCGTTGCTGATCGATTTGCCGTTGTCTCTCGCGACGTCGACGGCGCTGCTCGTCGGACATTTCATCGGCGCATCGCGGACACGCGACACCGTGTTCGTATTTGGCGTCCGCTCGCATCTCAGCGGTAACCGGCCATCCACAACCGTGACACAGCGAATACTGCCCGGCTTGCAAATCATGATTCACAGACACGCGGCTATCAAAGACAAAACACTCGCCCTGCCATCGCGACTCTTCCGGCGACACTTTTTCGAGATAGTTAAGGATGCCGCCGCGTAGGTGATAGACCTCCGAAAAACCACATTCCTTCAGGTAGGCGGTCGACTTTTCACATCGGATCCCACCGGTGCAGAACATGGCTACCTTGGAATGCTGCTGCGGATCCAAATTCTCTTTCACGTATTCGGGGAATTCACGAAAGGTGTCCGTCTTTGGATTGACCGCTCCGGCGAAGGTACCGATCTCGACTTCGTAATCGTTCCGGGTATCGATCAGAACCACGTCAGGATCATCCACCAACGCATTCCAATCCTCCGGATCGACATACGTCCCGACACTTTGGAGCGGGTCGATTCCCTCAACCCCCATCGTTACGATTTCCTTCTTCAAACGCACGCGAGCGCGACGAAACGGCAATTCATCGCACCCGGACCACTTCACGTCCGTCGCCTCAAAAGGCCGGTGGCCCGCGTGCTCCAATCGCCTTAACCACTCCACGAATCCGCGCAGTTGCGGTGGCCGACCGGAAATCGTTCCATTGATTCCCTCCGCGGCGAGCAGCAACGATCCACGCAATCCATTCTCCCGCATGCGGTCCTGCAGCGGTAATTGCAACGTTTCGTAGTCCGCCAACGGTGTGAATCGATACAAAGCGGCGACCAACACGAGCGGGTCGTCTGCGGAGGAATCACTGAAATTCTGGGTACGATCGGTCACGGCAACGGCATGCAAAGCGAGGCAAAAACGGTTCGTCGGGGACGATCGCCAAGTCTACAACCGGACACGAAAATCGGCAAACCGAACGTTCAATCCGCGTCAACGGGTCGCCAATTGACGGCGTCGACGACCACGTAACCGTTCGCGCCCTCGTTGGACACGATCACCCGCGCCGGGGTGTCTTTGTCGAACCGGTATCGACCGAGCAATCGAAACGGGGCTTCTTCACCATGCGAGCGAGTTTGATCAACACGGACCTCGCTCGTTCCATCGGCGTGTTGGATTTGCACCAACGTACGCTTGGATCGGTTCGAGTGAGGAGGAAATCCGAAACGGACCTCATACATTCCCGTCGCTGGCAGGTCCGCTTTGAACTCAGCCGTCGACATAGCCTCGCTCCCGTTACCATCATGTCGATAGCCGGTTTCGAAGTAATCCGTTGCCGAGGAACTAGTTTGCCACGCTCCGTCCCGAACGGACGCGTTGTCGTCAACGGTGACGCCCACCACGTCTTGGAGCCGACGCAGTGTCTTTACGTGCGACTGCGACAACACCCCTTTCGGCGTTTCCAATATCTGCCCGTCTGCGAGCAAACGTTCTCTGACCTCGGCGTAGGCAACGTCTTGCACCGCGGAATCGTCATCGATCGCCATTGCCGCAACCGTGGCAGCCGATTGACCGAGGATCATGAAAACGGGTTCCATCCGAATCGAACCGAACGCCATGTGAGTACTCGAAACACAAACCGGCACCACTAGATTCTCGCACTGATCGCGTTTGGGCAACAAACAGCCCATCGCAATTTCATACGGTCCGTTCGTACCGATACCGATATCACCTTCGTTCTGCACGTACCCGTCCGGTGTGATGTAACGCTGCACGTTGTGAGAATCGATTGAATAGGACCCCATGCCCACAGAATTGGGCGTGTGCAACCGCTTCTGCAGATGATTCTGAGTGATCACGAAGTCACCGATCATCCGCCGGGCCTCGCGAACGTACAATTGATGAGGCCAATTTCCGTTATCGGTAAACTCATCTTTCGCTAAACCCCAACCCGTCATTTTCGTTCGAATGGGATCGGGGACGCGAGGGTCATTGGCGATGAAATACAGCAAGCCTTGTTGATAGCGTCGGTGATCTTCGATGATCTCTTGTCGCCGCTCGTAACTCGCCTCGGGATAGTCGTAACTCATTCCGATGTAATCAAAACTGAGCGGACCGTGGTTGTTTGTGTCCGTTTTAAAATTCGGCAGCGGATCAAACTTACGGAATACGTTCGTCCATCCCGCGTCAAAGCAGCGAACCATCAATTCGTAGCGAGCGGGATCGTAACCCGGTGGTTTGGGAAACGGGACACGGTTCGGATCATGATTAGTCAAGCAGGTGCGAAAGCAATACGCCTGCACTCGTTTGTCTCCGCTACCGTATTCGCCCGGCGGATCAGCACTGACCAGCGGAATCACTCCGCTCGATGGATCGCCAGGAACGGTGTAAGGATCGACTCTTTCGGAGAGAACGTCGAAGTGGTGAGCATGATGCAACACTCCCGTTTGGACGCCCGCATGAGGTTCATCGTACTGGCTCATCGATTCGCGTCCGAACGTGGTCTCGACACCTGCCGCCGCGACCAGGTCGCCTTCATATGTCGTGTCGATGAAGACCTTGCCGTGATACGTTTTTCCATCGAGCGTCGTGATCGAAACGATTCGCCCGTTTTGTTTTTCAACACCCGTCTCCCGATCCAGCCACGCGTCGCGAACAACGGCGAGCTCGTTTTCGGCAACCAACTCCTCAAAAATCGACTCCGCGACATGAGGTTCAAACACCCACATCGTTGCCTGATCATCGTCGCTGGCGCGATGCCCTTGAGCCCGATTGCCGTATGACTGGCGTGTCTGGGCGGTCCAGGATTCGGGCTTCTGATAATGCTTGTAGACACGGTGGTAAAACTCTTTGGCGAGTCCACCAATCACCGATTTATTTCCCGTGTCGGTCCACCCCAACCCACCACTGGTCAACCCGCCGAGGTGCCGGTCCGGCGAAACGACGATAACCGACTTTCCCATTTGCTTCGCCTGAACCGCCGCGATCACCGCCGCAGATGTTCCGCCGTAAATCACCACATCATGATGTGGTGACGTTTCTGCCTCGTTACTTCGCGCGATCGGCGGACTGAAAACGTTGATGGCTAGAATCAATAAAACGATTCGAAACAACATGGCTGCAATCCTCGAACGAGAAATAGGTGGGGAAAGACATTCAATGCTTCGTCGGCTACGCCAACGCGTGCTGTAGCGCCTCGCGGACTACCGGCAGGACCCGGTCTTTGACTTCGTCCAGCGTTCCTTCCAAGAACGCACCTGCGGCGGCCTTGTGCCCGCCGCCACCGAATTGACTTGCAATCTCATTGCAGTCGAGACCGCAACGACTGCGGAAGGAAAGCTTAAATCCGCCTCGAAGTTGACCGACAAAAATCACCGCGGCCTGGGTTCCACGAACCGCAAGAGTCAAGTTGATTGCGTCTTCGGTATCGTTAGCCTCGGCACCACAGGCGGCAAAATCTTCTTTTTCGACATGTGTGTACACGAGCGTTCCGTCGAGTTCGGCCGTTGTGCGTGAGAGAATCAAACCGCGGAGTTTCAAACGCCCGATCGTGTCGCGTTCATACAAATCACCGTACACTTCGCTCGGCACCACTCCCGCCTCCATCAACCTCGCGATAACACGGTAGGTCTCCGGTGTAACGCTTGGAAAACGGAACCAACCTGTATCCGTCGCGATTGCGGCAAAAACAGGAACAGCCATCGCGCGGGTAATCGGCACGTTCAGCGCATCGGCCGCTTGCACGACCAACTGACCTGTCGCTTCGGCTTGATAGTCCTTGTACATCGTCGCTCCGAGAGCGTCTTCGCCGACATGGTGATCGAGCACCATCTTGTCACATCGCGCCGCGCGAATCACATCTCCCATGTCACCGAGCTGCGCCCACGCACTCGTGTCGAGAATCATGATGCAATCAGCCTTGATGTCTTCCGCTTCGACGTCATCGCCGAGCACATCGATGTTCCCGGCGGGATCGAGAAACGAAAGCGCCGGTGGTGTTCGGTGAGCGTTGACGATTCGCACGTCTTTGCCGATCGCCTTGAGCACCTCAGCCATTCCGAGTTCACTGCCCAGTGCGTCACAGTCAGGGCGAATGTGGCTGACCAATATAAACGACTGGTAATGGCTGATCTGATCTACGAAGGCTTTCCAATTGACTCCCACGGAGACACTTTCTTTCTAAAGATAAAACGATTGAAACAAAAAATTACGGAATCAGTTTACGAACATTTTCGACGTCTCGCCGCAGTTGGGCGGTCAAAGCATCGGCGCCGCTGAATTTCTGAATCGGCCGGACACGAGCGGTCCATTCGACGGTGAGTTCCCGGCCATAAAGGTCGCCATCATAGTCCAAACAATGAACCTCCACCTTAGTCCGCTGCTCCTCATCGAACGTCGGATTCGGCCCGACGTGGACAGCGGCAACAAGTGCGTCAGCGTGATCACTTGTCGACTCTGCCGAGCCGCTTTCACCGATCGAAACTCTCGCGGCGTAAACTCCGTTTTCGGGAACCAGTGTTTCGATATCAGTCAAATTCGCGGTGGGAAATCCGATCAGACGTCCCCGACGCTCGCCGGTGGTCACACGTCCGGTCACCTGATAAGTCGACTGCAACATCGCGTTTGCCGCTTCGATCTCGCCCGCCGAGATGGCTTCGCGTATCCGTGAACTGCTGACCATCCGGCCGTCATCGATTCGCGGATGTACCACCTCGAGCTGCATTCCGGCCTGTTCACAGAGCGTTCGAAGGACATGAACGTCCCCACCCCGGTCGCGTCCAAAGAAAAAATTGGGACCTTCAACGAGCACCTTCGCCTGCAACCGCTGCACGATTAGGAAATCGAAAAACTCCTCTGCGGTGCGGTTGAGAAATTCGATGCTGACCGGACAAACCACCAGTGCGTCGATGCCCAGTTCGCTCATCAACTCCGCTCGCCGGCGAATGGTGGTCAGACGAGCGGGCGCACTGTGCGGTCGCAACACCGAGGCCGGGTGCGGGTCGAGGACCACGACTACGGCAGGTCCGCCGACGGCATCCGCGTTGGCCCGAGTACGTGCGAGTAATTCGCGGTGTCCGACGTGAACGCCATCAAAGTTCCCGATACTGACCGCACCGTTCTTGACGAGGTCTCGCGTCTCAGCGCCGACTTCCAACGCGTCAAGCATCAAGATTCGGGTTGGGGCAGGGCAGGGCGATGTCATTTCGTGGCGGACAACATTCTCAGGCAGGACGGATGAAACAGACGCCCAGTATGCCTGATGAACGGAAACTCCGTTAGGACACGATCACGACCGTGCGATCTCGGGAGCACCGACGAGTTGCGGCCCCGAACCGTCGTTGAAGTAGACTCGATTCCTGCCGCGATTTTTGGCGCAGTACAACGCCTCGTCGGTACGACGAACGATCGGACCAATGACGAGATCATCTCGCGGCTCGCTCAATCCGACGCTCATCGTGACGTTGATCGATTCGCTGCCGGTCTGAATCGGTTCCTCCGAAATCAGCTTCCGCAGTTTGTTCATGCGGTCCGCGGCCATACGGAGTGGGATGTCCATCAGGATCGCAAATTCCTCACCGCCGAACCGGGATACCATCTTAGCATCACTCAGGTTGGATTCGAGCAACGACGCGAGCCGCTGCAAAACCATGTCGCCAACGGGGTGCCCGTAGTTGTCGTTGATCGATTTAAAGTGATCGATATCGACCAAAATCAACACAAACGAACTTCCGCCCCCTCGATAAACGGCGAACATTTCATCGAGTTTTCTGTCGAACGCACGTCGGTTATACAGCCCCGTTAAACCGTCCGTGCGAGCCTCGGTGAGATAGGATTCGATCTGCTGAGTTTGTTCTTCGAGCTGTTTTTCGGCCGCATGTAGTCTCGATTGCAACTCCTCGTTGGTGCCCATGATCTGAGAGATCAATGTCATCATCCGGGCATCGCCGAGCACTTGGGCATCATCCCGCCCGCTCGCCGATTGGCGATCCCTCTGCGCCGCGCTGAGACTTTGGCGGACATCGTTGCTGATCTGCTGAAGATCCGATTGGTAGGTCGAAACGTTGCCGGAATATTCGTTTGTCCACCGTGCAAGACTTTGCAGCAAACCGACGATCCGTTGCCGATCATCATCATCGACCAGAGGCGGTATTTCGACGATTCTCCGCGTCGCCGCACGTCGCCTGCCCAACCAGAACCCGATCAAAACCAAAACGACGGCAAGGACCAAACTGCCAAAAAGCAAAAGGGGGTTCACGGGCGGCATCAGTACATCAATCCAGGCAGGACCGGTGTCAGGCGAACGAAGAAACCGAATTGTTGGCGTGAATCAACTCCCCTCGAGCGATCACCACCAACCCGCTGTCCGTCACCGTCAACCCTCGGGCGGCATCTAAAACGGGATCATAGCCGATTTCCGTTTCCGGCGGGATACGCACACCTTTATCGATTATCGCGCGGCGAATGCGACTGTGTCGCCCCACTTCAACGTCATCAAACAAAATACTGTCTTCGATCTGGGAATAACTGTTCACGCGGCATCCCGCCCCGATGATCGAACGCATCACACTGCCGCCGCTGATGATGGCCCCCTGGCAAATGATCGAATCGAGCGCGACCCCCTTGCGGCTCGATCGGCCCTCGCTGCCGAACACAAATTTCGGCGGCGGCAACTGTGGGCGAAACGAACGAATCGGCCACTGAGAATCGTAGAGATTCAGTTGAGGGTCCACGTTGACCAAGTCCATGTTGGCTTCGTAGTACGCATCGAGTGTTCCCACATCACGCCAATAGGCGTCGTTCTTGCGATTTTCATCGGTGAACGGAAATGCAAATACATTACTGTCCGCGATCGCCGCCGGAATGATGTTCTTACCGAAGTCATGGCTGCTGTTCGGATCCGTCGCGTCATCGCACAACCTCTCGAACAAGAACCGGGTGTTGAAGACATAGATCCCCATCGACGCGAGACAAACGTCCGGGTTGTCTAGCGTCGGCTTCGGGTTGTCCGGTTTCTCTTCAAATTCAAGCAAACGGTTATCCACGTCTGCCTGCATGACGCCGAATTGGCGAGCTTCATCACGGTCGACCCGCAAAGCCCCCACGGTGATATCGGCACCCATCCGGTGATGGAAATCCACCATCGTGTGGTAATTCATCTTGTACAGATGGTCGCCTGCCAGGATCACCACATGCTCGGGCATCTCACGTTCGATGGCATAAATATTTTGGTAAACCGCATCCGCGGTGCCTTGGTACCAATTGTCGTCGATGCGTTGCTGTGGAGGAACAACGTCGATAAATTCGCCGAGCTCACGACTGAAATAGTTCGTCCAGGCGAGCTGAATGTGGCGATCGAGCGATTGAGCTTTGTACTGCGTCAGCAACAACAACCGTCGCATGCCACTGTTGAGACAATTGCTCAACACGAAATCGATGATGCGATAGCACCCTCCGATCGGAACGGCCGGCTTGGCACGGTCTCGCGTGAGCGGTTCCAGCCGCGACCCGCGACCTCCTGCCAAGATCACAGTCAGGGTTCGTTGCATCATATCCAGATCCATCATTTCACACGACTCGCTGCGACCCAGGCCCACTGAAACAGAATTGAGGCTACCTGAATGATCCAGGCACCTGATTTATCGGGCACTTGAGGCCCCTTCGTGCACACAAAAGGGTATCGACAATCACCAAACTGCAAAACACCCAACGAACAAGTTACCAAATTGGTGCGTTGTTTGCTTATGCAATATTGTCGCAGCAAATTCGCTGCCAAATTTGCCCTCGCGTCTCCGGATGCGAATGATCAACAAAAATTAAGACCAGCACGTAATCCCCTATTCGGCTGGAACACTGAGAAAACCCCCAACTTTCCCCTTTTAGGAGAACGCCAATATGCAAATGCAGTGGAAGCGTATCAGCATCGTCTTAGCGACCGCCTGGGTCGCCACGCTCGTTGTGGGTGTCATGATGAGTTTGCCGCACGGCGCAAACAACGACGCCTTTGCCGACCAGCAAATTCGCGGTCGTGCCGCAACTCAGAATCTCAACACCGCTCAAGACATCTCAACAGCGTTTCGCACCGTCGCCGAAGTAATGCGTCCGAGCGTTGTGAGCATTAGCACAAAAACCGACGTCGCCGCTCGGGTTCAGCGTCTGCCACCGAACCTGCGTCGCCAATTGCCACCCGGTTTCGAAGAATACTTCCGCGACGGCAATGGACGCGGACGCCAAAACGCCCAACCTCAACAACAAGGCCAGGGAAGCGGCGTGATCGTTCGCCAAGACGGTTACATCCTCACGAATAACCACGTTGTCGAAGGCGCCGACATCGTCACCGTCGAATTGAGCAACGGCTCAAAAATCGACGCGGATGTCGTCGGCACCGACCCGGAAACGGACCTCGCAGTCCTGAAAATTGACCGAGACGGTTTGCAGGCCGTCCCATTCGGAGACAGTGATGCGATCCAAGTCGGCGACTGGGTTCTCGCCATCGGCAGTCCGTTTGGTCTCGATCAAACCGTGACGGCCGGCATCATCAGTGGCAAGAACCGCGTTCAAGGGATCGTCGACGACGGTCACGGATTTGAGGACTTCTTGCAAACCGACGCTGCCATCAACCCTGGAAACTCCGGTGGGCCGTTGGTGAACTTGCGAGGCGAACTGATCGGTATCAACACGGCAATCCTTTCCCGCTCTGGAGCGAGCGCGGGGATCGGCTTTGCCATTCCCGTCGGTCTCGCACGCCCGGTCCTGACCTCGATCATCGAGAACGGAGAAGTTCGACGCGGGTTCCTGGGAGCTCAAGTCGCAGACGTGACTCCCGAAGTCGTTGAAGAATTCGGCCTGAAGGTGAGCCGAGGTGCGTTGATTCGCGGTGTCCTCGAAGGACAACCTGCCGCCAACGCGAAACTGCAACCCGGTGACGTGATCCTCGAAACAGACGGCCGCCCCGTCACAACGAGTTCACGATTGGTGAATTACATCGCCAGCCGCCCACCAGGTGAAAGTGTCCAAATGAAGGTCAACCGAAACGGCCAAACCATGGACGTGACCGTCAACTTGCAAGAACGCACCGACCAGGCGATGGCCATGTTCGGTGCTGGCACCGCGTGGGGTGCTGAACTCGAACCGGTAACCCCTCGCTCCGCCGAGCGATACGGGTACACCGATTTGGACCAGGGCCTCATCGTCACCAGCGTCAGTGATGAAGGAATCGCAGCGGATGCGGGAATGCAAGTCGGTGACGTGATCGAAGCAGCGGCCAACCGGCCCGTGAACTCGGTCGCGCAATTGACTCAGCTCCTCGCCGAGGCCCAACGTCAACAAGTTCCACTGCAAGTCGTCGTGCGTCGCGGTAACACTCGAATGCTGCTCGTGATCCGATAGAACCGCTTGAGCTATCGACGCCGCCGTACTTCACGGCGGCGTCCGGCCTCACTCGAATCAGCCGGCAGGTGGGAAACAATCCCGCGTGCCGGCTGTTTTTTTAGCGACTCAGTCCGACGTACTCAGTCCGACATCTCGTCCGCCACAATCGCCAGCGTCTCGACCAGATGCTCGGCCGTCATGCCCGCGGAACTGATTGCCGATGCGGCCACATCACCCGCACGCCCGTGGATCCAAACGCCCAACCGAGCGGCGTCCCACCCGGACAAACCCTGACCGAGTAATGAGGTAATCACTCCGGTCAGCACGTCACCGCACCCCGCCGTCGCCATCGCGGGGTTCCCAGTCGTGTTGACATAAGTTTGAACCGGTTCATCTAACGAACCGCGACCGGTTACTCGTGTGGGGCCACCTTTGACGACGATCGTGATTCCTAATCGGTCGGACAATTGCTTCGCCGCGTCGAGTTGCCCGTCACCCTCACTCGTGGGCACACCGGTCAATCGCGACAACTCTCCGGGATGGGGTGTCAACACAAAGGACGCATCGTCTTGCTTGCGTGCCAAAGTGTCGTCGTCGAACCATTGTTGTTTCGAGATAACATTCAATGCATCGGCATCAAACACGACCGGTGTTTCACGTTGACGCAGCAATCCCTCCACGATTGCGACGCTGCCGTTGTTCGTCGTCATCCCCGGCCCAACGCCGATCGCATCTTGCCTCGCGATTAACTCATTCAGCGACGTCCACGCTTCACTGGAGAAGCTGCCGTTTTTTTCAGGCAACGCGATCGTCATTAATGCCGCGTGAAACCCGGCAACGGTTTCGAGAATCGGGTCCGGCACCGCTGCAGCCACCAATCCAGATCCGGTATGCAGCGCCGCGACGGACGAGAGCGAAATCGATCCCGCCATACCGCGAGACCCACCGACCAAAAGTACGCGCCCAAACGTCCCCTTGTGATCCGAGGCACTCCGGTCTCGCAGTTTGATTGGACGTTGCATCGCATCTCCGATTGCTGTGAGGTGCCCAACCGGCTCAAACGCCTTCGTACTCGTTGGCCGGTTGTTCGTTCAAGTGTTTTCCGTTGTCGTTCGTAATTAATTGCGCCGCAACCAAACCGCCCAGATACGCACCTTTGAATCCCGCATCAATGTTGACCACCGCTACGTTTGGGGCACATGCTGTCAGCATCCCCATCAAAGGTGTCAACCCACCGAAGTTGGCCCCGTAGCCCGTGCTCGTCGGGACCGCAAAGACGGGCACACCGACATGACCGGCAACGGTCGGCGGCAATGCACCTTCCATCCCCGCGATCACCACAATGGCGGCCGCCTTTCGCAGCGAGGGAACCGCCGCCAACAACCGTTGCGGTCCGGCAACCCCAATGTCCTCGACTCGCAAATGAGCGATCCCCATCCACGTCAATGTTTCGACCGCTTCCTCCGCGACCGATGCATCCGTGCTGCCCGCCGTGACCACCGCCACGTGAGCCACGTTCTCGTCAAGCACGGGCGTCGCGAGCAACTCGGTATCTTGCGCGATACGAAGCGTCCTCGCCGATGGATTGTGATGCGTGTGAGGGAAGTGCCGCCGCAATTGGGCCGCGGACGTCGGGTCGATCCTCGTGATCAGACAGGTTTGACCGGCGTCGAGCTGAGCCTCGACGATACGGATCATCAGATCCGTGCTCTTGCCTTCTCCGTAAATGACCTCGCCAAAGCCACAGCGGTCACGGCGTCCCAGATCAACCGTGGCACCGGGAATGGCGGCGACACCGCCGAGATCCGACCGGGTCCCCACGTTTGCCGCGGAAATCATCGACGCGACATTGCCAGCGGCCTGTTCCACCCCCACCGTTCCTTTCGCGACCGACGCGAGCAAATCGAGTAGGTCAGAGGGGGCGACGTCGCCGACAGAAGGGGTTTGCGGGGCAGGGGGATTCATCAGAGATTTTGTGGGGCAAAATGACGCTGGATGGAAGAATGTCGATTTATACTGCCGCTTGCGTCTTTGGGCAGCGGCCACTTAAATGATCAACCCCCAAAACATAGACAAATTCCTCTCGTCATTGGATGTTGATTCGATATGAAAAGTTGCGTGCTGGCCTATTCCGGTGGACTCGATACCTCCGTCATCCTCGGATGGCTCCAGGATCAAGGATACGAAGTTCACTGCGTTTACGTGGATTTAGGCCAGCCCTGTGAGGACAGAGAGGCCATTATGGAGAAGGCCCGCACGTGCGGAGCGAAGTCCTCACGCTTGGTCGACGTCCGTGAGGAATTGTGCCGCGATTTCGCATTCCCCGTCCTCGCGTGGCAAGCCAAATACGAGCAAATTTACCTTCTGGGCACCTCCATCGCCCGCCCGCTGATCAGCAAAGTCTGCCTCGAAGTCGCTCGCGAAGTCGGCGCCACCGCCTACGCCCACGGTGCCACCGGCAAAGGCAACGACCAGTGCCGTTTTCAACTCGCCGCCGAAGCCCTGAACCCGAGCATCGAAATGATCGCCCCATGGCGAATCAAATCGTTCCGCGACGCGTTCCCCGGCCGTACCGAACTGATCGAGTACTGCGACGCCAAACGAATCCCCGTCAAAGCGTCAACGGCGAAACCGTACAGCAGCGATGAAAACGTGCTTCACATCTCCTACGAAGCCGGCAAACTGGAAGAACTCGACGTCAACGGCGTCGAACTGGTTGACTTCGGAATGGGTGTTTCACCACAAGCTGCACCGGACAAAGCCGAAGAAGTCACCATCGGATTCGAATCCGGCGTCCCCGTGACCCTCAACGGAAACAAAGTCTCGGCCCTCGAAATGGTCGAACAACTCAACACCATTGCGGGTCGCAACGGCGTCGGACGCATCGACATGGTCGAAAACCGATTCGTCGGCATGAAGAGCCGCGGCGTCTATGAATCGCCCGGCATGACCGTGCTCTACGACGCATTGATGAACGTCGAACAACTGACGATGGACCGCGACCTGATGCACCTGCGAGACCGACTCGCACCGGAAGTCGCCGAAATGGTTTACTACGGTTTCTGGTACACACCCAAAATGGACGCCCTCTTCTCGTTCATCCGCGAAGCACAAAAACCCGTCACCGGCGAAGTCACGTTGCAACTCTACAAAGGCAACATCATGGTCGCCTCGCGTCAGAGCCCCAACAGCCTCTACGACGAAGAAATCGCGACGATGGAAGGCGGCGGCTCGTACAACCAAGACGACGCGGAAGGATTCCTGCGAATCCACGGTCTGCCATGCCGCGTTCAAGGACGCGTCACCCCGCGAGAATACTAAGCCGTTAATTGAAACGTGCTCAACTCAACAACGCCTGCATCACTGCAATGTGACGCAGGCGTTTTGCGTTTGATGAACACGCTGACTCCGAACCGGTTGCCTCTAACCTGCGAACCATCTAGCCAGTGCAAAACACCAGCGAGTTCTCGCGTTCAACGCCGGTCAATCCAACACATCATCAGGCAACGGTTCACCTCCACGTGGCGTAACCAGCGCGTTGACCGTCATCGCCGCCGTCGATTCGGGCAGAAAATGCCCACGACCGTCGACCGTCACCACGCAAACACCGCCCTCGGTCACGCCACCGAAATCGTTTCCGGTCACCGAGTTGATCCGTCCTCCCGAAGCAACGATGTCCAAATCGATTGGTTCGGTCCAGCTACTCGAACCCTGCGACTCAACCAACAGAATCGTTTTGGTCGCACCGTCGACCACTTGCTTCGGCCCCAACGGCCCCGTCTTTGGGAACAACGTCCCCGCCCCCGTGACTAAGTGATAAGCCGTGTCCGTCGCCCATGGCTGCGAATTGGGGTGTCGATACACCGACGGCATGGCTTGGTAGGTGATCATCTGGTTTTGATCGCTATCCCAGGCCGCGTTCAAATTGAACTGGTCGTACAATTCTTCTTCACCGAGATAAGGCAAAATCATCACCCGCCATGACAACAGCGGTTTGCCCGTGCGGCTCTTGATTGCCGGAGGAGGGTAGGCACCGTGATCAGCGGCGTATGCGTTGAGTGCCTGAGCAATCGTCTCCAAATTCTTGATACTCGCAATCCGTTCGCGTCCTTGTCGCAGTTTCTGCGCCGTCGAACCACCTACCCGTGCGACGGCAATAATGGACGCACCGACGAGTAATAACATCACAACCGCAGCCGCCACCCACGCCGCCGAACGCCGCCGCTTTCCAATGCGAACGCCACCCGACGGACGCGCCACCGCACCGGGGGCAAAATTCGGCAACGTGATCTCACGACCACAAACCACACATTCACCCGACTGGCCGCTGAACTCATCCTCGACCTCCGTTCGCGTGTGACAGTGTGGGCAAGTGAACAAATACGGCATACGATTCACACGGGACGCGAAAAGAAACGAACCTCATTCCTTTTATCATCTTAGCGAGACTTCCGCGTGAAAGTCATCCTCCAACGCAGTTTACACGCCGACGTTCGAATCAATCACGAGATCGTTGGCCAAATCGATCACGGCTTGGTCGCCCTCGTCGGGATCGCTCACGGTGACACCGCTGAAACGGTGCGCACGATCGCCGATAAAACAGCCAACCTAAGAATCTTTTCCGATGATGCCGGCAAGATGAACCGGAACGTGATCGACGCCGGTGGCGGAATTCTCGCGATCAGCCAATTCACGTTGTTGGCTGATTGCCGCAAAGGTCGACGCCCCTCGTTCACCGGCGCCGCGTCTCCGGACATCGCACGTGAACTCTACGAAACGTACGCCGATCACCTCGCCTCGCTCGGCATCCACGTCGCTCGTGGAATCTTTGCCGCCGACATGGCCGTGTCACTGACCAATGACGGTCCCGTCACGATCATTCTCGATTCCGATGAAATCATTCGTTGATTTTTACATCGCGAACCCGTGATCACGGCAATCTCACGTATCGAGCAGTGTCACCGCTCGAGCCGTCTCAGTCATCGAGCAATGGTTGAGGGAAATCGGGTTCCGCAGTCCGCTCGTTTGAGAACTGAGTTGCGAGGCGTTCAACCATTTCGGGATGCAAACCTGCGACATCAGTCGACTCATTCGGGTCCGTCGCTAAATGGTAAAGCTCCCAGTCGGCCGGCTTTTTGCCTTTCGTTCGCCGACGCACCGCTTTCCATTCACCGTCGCGGATCGCAAAGACTCCTCCATAACCAGCAAACTCCCACATCAGCGGGCGTTCACGATCAGGCGTCCCCTGGCCGATTAACTCGGGACTGAGGTCCACACCGTCGCACCGTTGATGAGCGGGAGCCTCACCGCCACTGATCGTGGTGAACGTCGCAAACCAATCGGGAAAGTAAGACGGCATCGACGACGTGGAGCCCGGCTGCACCTTGCCCGGCCAACGCACGATACAGGGCACTCGCAAACCGCCTTCATAACAACTGCCTTTGTACCCTTTTAAACCGCCCGCGGAATCGAAAAAGGTACACGCCGCACCACCGATGTGAAACCGAAAATTACGCCCACCATGCGTCGGCCCGTTGTCAGACGTAAAGACAACCAACGTGTTCTCCGACAGCCCATAGTCATCGAGACGATCCAAAATAGTGCCGACATGTTCGTCCAAGTCCGAGAGCATCGCCGCATACGCCGCACGCGGACGTGGATGCGGCAGGTAACCGTTCTCGCCACGGTAGACACCGTTCTCTTCGTCCCATGACGCCGGGTATCGATCAATCCATTCCTGCGGCGGTTGCATCGAAACGTGCGGCTCGACAAACGGCAGGTACAAGAAGAAAGGGTTTTCTTTATTCTTACCGAGCCAATCGACGGCCTCCGCAAGAATCCGGTCCGGAGCATAAACCTCGCCGCGAAAGTCGTCTGCGATCACCTCGCCGGTAGGCTGCTTCAGGTGGCCGGGTACTGGATTCTGATTGATCGTTTCTTGTTCCTCGTCACTATCCAAAAACGGTGGATAGTAACTGTGGGCGTTGCGTTGGCAATTGTATCCAAAGAAGCGATCGAATCCTTGCCGGTTCGGTCCGCCCGATGAGTCAGTCGGGCCGAGCCCCCATTTTCCGAAACCTCCCGT
Organism: Aporhodopirellula rubra; assembly: GCF_014192335.1. GTDB lineage: Bacteria > Planctomycetota > Planctomycetia > Pirellulales > Pirellulaceae > Rhodopirellula > Rhodopirellula rubra. The sequence continues at coordinate 347,851 of NZ_JACHXU010000006.1, forward strand.
CGAGTATCCGGCCGCTTTCAACACTTCCGCGATCGTGACGAGTTCGTCGGTGATCGGCCATTGCCCCGGAAACTTGCGACCGTTGCCCGAATCTCGATTACCACGTATCTCGGCGTGTCCGAGGTGCTGGCCCGACATCAAAACACATCTCGCCGGTGCACAAACCGGCGCACCACTGTAGTGCTGAGTCAGCCTCATTCCCTGGCTGGCAAGACGATCGAGATTCGGCGTCTTAATCTTCTGCTGCCCAAAACAACCGAGCTCCCCATATCCCAAATCATCCGCCAAGATAAAAACGATATTAGGCCGTATTCCATCCATCCACCCCTCCGCGACTTCGCCATGCAAAAAGGGAGTATCCAACACGGCCAGCATAAAACAGAACACAACGCTTGCGGGAGCAAAAAGAAATCGCATCACGAAACGCTCCATAATCGGGGAGGGAAAGTCTGCCAAGAAACAGCAGCGAGGGCAGGGCAGTTACAACATCAGTCTTCGAGTGAGACAGCCGGCTCGTTTGCTGTTGTTTAGTTAGGCCGATGATTAATTCGCCCACGCCGCGAGCACGAATTTTGTTGAACGAATCGCTCGCACGTCGAGCACCCCCGACGATTAACGGGGGTACAGCCCTCACTGGTGCCACTCACCGGCGGTCGAATTTCAGACGACAAGCAATTTCGGACGAAAAATTCCGATGCCCCAATCTACCACACGTGGTGACCACACACGCTGCGGTGCTCCCAAACGTCGCATCTACTTTCTTTCGTCCTCGGCTCAGCTTAGGCTGGTATGGACAGTTCGAGATGTCCCAACGTGAAACAATCGAGAGATGAAATGCGAATTGGTGTGCCGGTCGAGACTTGGCCGGGCGAACTCAGAACAGCACTCGTGCCCGACAACGCCAAGAAACTGATCCGCCTCGGTTTCGAAATCGTCGCCGAGTCGGGGCTAGGAGTTTCGTCTGGATTCTCTGACCAACAATACGAAGACGTCGGTGTGACGCTCCAAAGCGATCGAAACGTCGTCCTCAGTCAATCGGACATGGTGCTGCGCGTCCGCCAACCGGAACTGCAGGAAATCGAATCACTCAAAAGTGGTGCGGTGCATATCAGCTTCCTCGATCCGATGAACCGGCGTGACCTAGTCGATGCGATGGCGTCACGAGGCGTTACTTCGCTATCGATGGAGATGATTCCGCGAAGCACTCGGGCACAGAAGATGGATGCCCTGTCCTCCCAAGCAAACTTGGCAGGCTACGTCACGGTGATCCAGGCGGCCTACCATTGCCCCAAAGCGTTCCCAATGATGATGACGCCCTCGGGGACGATTCGCCCGGCTCGCGTGTTCATCATCGGTGCCGGCGTCGCGGGACTGCAGGCGATCGCAACCGCCAAACGACTCGGTGCCCGCGTCGAAGCGTTTGACACACGGCCCGTCGTCGCCGAACAAGTTCGCTCGCTCGGTGCCAAATTTGTTGAAATCGATCTCGGCGAAGTCGGCCAAACCGAACAGGGCTACGCCAAGGCACTCACTCCAGAACAGATTGAACTGCAGAAACAGGGTCAGGCTACCGTCATTGCGGCATCCGATGTCGTGATCACCACGGCACAGTTGTTCGGACGACCCGCGCCGCGAATCGTGACCGCCGAAATGGTCGCCGCGATGCAACCGGGCAGTGTTGTGGTGGACATGGCCGTCGAATCCGGTGGCAACGTCGAAGGCTCGGTACTCAACGAGATTGTCGACGTCGGCGGCGTCAAAATCCTCGGCATGGGCAACCTTCCTTCCCACGTCAGTCGCAACGCCAGCGAAATGTATTCCAACAACCTCGTCAGTCTGATCAGCGATTTTTGGGACACCGAATCCAAGCAAATGAATTTGTCGCCCGATGACGAAATTGTCCAAGCCGCCGTAATCACGCGAGACGGCCAAATCATCCACCCAATGCTTCAAGACAAGAACTAACAACTACGAGAATCGATCATGGAAACCGTGTTACTGGGTTTCGTTTTGATGCTGTCGATCTTTTTGGGATTCGAGCTAATCTCGAAAGTCCCCGCGACGCTGCACACGCCATTGATGTCAGGCGCCAACGCCATCTCCGGGATCACGGTCGTCGGTGCCCTCACGCTCGCCGGTGGCGAAATGGGGGAGTGGGCCACTTGGCTCGGGGCGGCCGCCGTTTTCTTCGCGACGATCAACGTGGTCGGCGGATACATGGTCACCGACCGCATGCTGGGCATGTTTAAGAAGAAAGATGAACCGGAGGCACGAGTATGAGCCCTGAATTGATTGGTGCCGTTTACATCCTTTCGGCGATTCTCTTTGTCTACGGCTTGAAACTGCTCAGCTCGCCCGCAACGGCAGTGCGAGGCAATCAACTCTCCTCTCTCGGAATGCTGGTCGCCGTCGTCGTGACGCTCGGTTCGAGAGAGATCATCGATTTCCGTTGGATCGCCGTCGCCGCTGTCCTCGGAACGATCGTTGGCGCCGTCGCGGCCCAGCGGGTGGCGATGACAGGCATGCCCGAAATGGTCGCGTTGTTCAACGGCTCGGGAGGTATCGCGAGCTTGTTGGTCGGATGGGCCGCCCTCGACATGGGCGGAGCCACCGACGCGGAACTCCCGCAAACCACGTTCACCATTGTCACGATTCTGATTTCGATCCTGATCGGTGGCGTCACGTTCTCAGGCAGCATCATCGCGTGGGGGAAACTTTCCGAAACGATGCCCAGCCGAGCGATCTCGCTGCCCGGTCAACAATTCATCAGCCTCCTCCTGCTCGTGGCGATGATCGGGTGCGGCGCGATGATGGTCGCCCAACCGGAGACATGGAATTCGACGCTCATTTATGTCGTCATCGTCCTGTCACTGATCCTCGGCGTGATGGCGGTGATTCCAATCGGCGGTGCCGACATGCCCGTTGTGATCTCACTGCTCAACAGTTACTCCGGACTCGCCGCCTGTGCTGCGGGTCTCGCGATTAACAACACAATCCTGATCGTCGCCGGTTCACTCGTTGGTGCCGCCGGTATCATCCTGACCAACATCATGTGCAAGGCAATGAACCGTTCGCTCAGCCACGTGCTGTTCTCCGGATTCACCGCCGCGAAAACCGCGACCAAGGTCGAAGGCGAAGTCAAACCGATTGTGCCGGATGACGCCTACCTCATCCTGGAAGCCGCCTCGTCTGTCGTGATGGTGCCGGGCTATGGAATGGCGGTCGCTCAAGCGCAACACGTGGTACGTGAACTCGGTGAACTGCTCGAAGAAAACGGTGCCGAAGTCAGCTACGCGATCCACCCCGTCGCCGGACGAATGCCGGGACACATGAACGTCCTACTCGCCGAGGCGAACGTACCGTACGACCAATTGGTCGAAATGGACGATATCAACCGGCGAATCGAGAACGTCGACGTGGCGATCGTGATCGGGGCCAACGACGTCGTCAATCCGGCCGCCCGCGAAGACGAAAACAGCCCGATTTACGGCATGCCGATTATCAACGTCGACCAAGCCCGGACCGTCTTCGTCCTCAAACGATCCATGGCATCCGGCTTCTCCGGCGTCGAAAATCCGCTGTTTTTCAAACAAAACACACGCATGCTCTTCGGCGACGCCAAACAGTCCCTCTCCAGCGTAATCGCAGCATTTAAGAGCTAAAATCTGCAGATTCCGACATACTGAACAGGTACACCCCGTCGTCAAACTCGTTCTTCCTTTACTCATCGTGCATATGAACAAATAAAGCTGCCTATCTAAGCCCGTCGTCGCCCCTCTCGTCGCCAATGACTTCTCCCCCCAGCAAACCGCGTTTTGTCTCGGTCTCCAATGGCATCGAGTTTCTACTGATCCCGCGTTCCGAACTTTCTCAAGCGGAAGCGAACGGCTATTACCGGCCCGAAAGCCGCGGATTGATGATCCTGGAAAAGGACGGCCGACTTTTCGAAGTCCCCGCCCAAACGGTTTCCGCCCCTGAACGGCAGGGCTATCAAGACCTTCTCCTGCGGGAACGACGGAAACCCGCAACGACGGAATCTGTCGCTCCCCGTGAATCTGATTCCTCGGACACGGACGTCGAGCCAACGTCGGTCGAATCTCTGATTCCCACTCCACGCGAACAGGAATCGAGCGATGACTCCGTCGTAGCCGCTTCCAAGACGGTCGCCCCCCTTTCGATGATCGCTGCCATCGAACAGTCCGAACGGGACGACGAGGAACGAAGACTCGAACAAGAACGGCAAATCGAAGAACAAGAAGGGTGGAAAAAACACTGGCTTCGTTCGAAATTCTGGTTCGCCGAACGACGTGAGTCGCTCATACGGCAACTCGGTACCAACAGCATCAGCGTGCTAATCCACGTCGCAATCGTGCTCATGCTGGCAAGCTTTTATTTGGTTAGCCCGGAAAAAGAAAGCCTCGTAATCGTGGCTTCACCGAGCAGTAATGAAAGCTTGGTCGAAGAATTCACGATCGAAACCGACCCCATCGAAATTACCGAACCGATGGAGAACGAACCCGATTCGGCTCCGGTCGAAGAAGTCGTTCCCGATGTCACCGAAACGGCGACTGTGCCTGATTTCCTCTCAACGGTCAGCACGGCATCGATCAAACCACCGACCATGCCCGCCAAAGCCGCAGCCATCCCGGGAAAAGGGATCGCATCGACCAAGGGGAAACCAACATTCTTCGGCAGTAAGTTCGCCGCAATCAACAACGTCTTTGTCATTGATAACTCCAACAGCATGACACGCGGTCGATTCGAAACGGCCCTCATCCAACTCATGCTGACCGTCAATCAACTTACTCCCAAACAACGCTTCTACGTTATCTTCTACAGCGACACCGCCTACGGAATGATGCACCCCAACACCGTGCCCTCACTCGTCGCTGCAACTCCGAAAAACAAAGCGTTGCTGGCCAACTGGCTCGACACGGTACCGCTATGTTTGAAGACGAATGGTAAAAAGGCGATTCAAATCGCGATGGACCTTAAACCCGACATCGTCTACGTGCTCGGTGACGGAGCATTCACGGATGGTGCTGCCAAATTTTTCGCCGCCAAACCGAACCCCAATGTCGTGATCCACACACGAGGAATGGAAGTCCAGAGAAAGGATGCCGCTCAATTTGAGTTACTGGCGACCAGCCATAAAGGAAACTATCGTGATGTCGGCGTGATGCCAGAAGGAGCGGCAATGGCAAAGCGATATCCCCGCCCAAGAAACTCCTCCCGAGGTCCCATCTGGGGAATCACGTTGAAACCGAAATAATTACGAACTAATTAGTCGGCGCAACGAAAGCTACCGGAGTCTCTTCCATCACTGATTCAACGTCTAAAAGCAAAGGCATTTGCCCGGTTTGCCTCAAAGTGCACCGACTCGGGCAGACACAGGGCTCTTCGCTGCGATGCGACTGCGGCGCGACCCTCTTTGTATCTCCCCAGGGTCGGCTGGTAACCGCCATTGATCCGCAACAGCCCGAACTGGACGATGCGGCAACACCGAGCGATGACGGTGCGTCCACCCCGTCACCCATTGCCACGCGGTCCGTCATCGCCACGCCGATCATCACGGTGGACACCGAAGAAACCGCCCCCAAAACTCGCAAAGATAAAGACGCTAAAAAGCGAAACGAGCCCCCAAACGAAGCACGCCCCGCGAAGAGAAAAAACAAGAACTCCTGGCCGCTGTTTGCAGGTGGGGGCTTTGTCGCGTTGCTGCTGCTAGCGTCGATCGCGATGTTTTTATGGCAACCAGGTAACAGCAACAAACCCAAGTCCGCGCGAGCTCGATCAAAAGTCGTCACGCAACAGCAAGCGAGCGCCCCGCGAAAGGAGATCGTTATCCAGCCCGGGACGCTGAAGGAACTCGCCACGAAAATTCCTGCACCGTCGCTTACTCAGCCCGTCGCCAACGCGTCTGGAGCTAGCGTGCGAAACACGTCTGTCACCCCGACAAAAAATTCAAACGCAAGCACTCCCACCGAATCGGAACGCTCGCCGTACGGCGGGCAAACCGAAGCACCCGCCGTTTCACTTCCCGCGCGGGTCGAACCGCGTCAAAGAGTTCCGATTGTCGTCCCCGCCAAGTCTTCGCGATTCTTTGACGAAGCATACAACCTCGCGTATCAGAGCTATGAGGCCTGGTCCGAACTCGGAGACGACGCAACCGACAGCGAGGAATATCAGACCAAGCTCGGCGAAACGCTCGGCGCCGTCAAAGTCGCCTACGGCCTTTCTCTCAAACGGGATGATCTCGAGAAACGAAACGAACTGCTCTATTTGCTCACGTTTCTTTCGCTCAAGGCGGGTCATCTGATGGAGGCCGCCATCTACGGCGAAACGGCCGCACGCCTCGGAGATCCAAACGACAGCGCCACCCGCGACGCAGCATTCATCGCCTTGGCCGCCGTTCAAGAAGCATCGGCTAATCACTGGGGCAATCCGAACGAGGTGGGTGAGCTTCGACTGATGGAAACGATCGCCCAATTGATTGACACCAAATGGCCCGATGAGCCGCAACGCAACAAGATCTGGTTGACCCTCGCGCAAACGTACGCATCCTTCGGACATCCTCGGCCGGCCGTCGCTGCCTACGCACAAGTTGACGAAAAATCTCCACTGGCAAACGACGCGAGAATCGGTTCAGGCGTCGCCTATTGGACGATCTTCCTAACCGAAGCTAGCAATCCGGATGCCGATCCCGAGGCCATGCTCGGCCTCCTACAAAAAGCGTCTCAGCAATTCGCTGCCGCGGTTAAGTCGATGGAACCCAAACTCAAGGCACCCTCGATGCCCTTGTTAACGGCGAAACAAATGCTCGCCGTGATCGCCGCTCGGACGCACAACAATCAATCCGTCATTCGGTGGACTACCACAGGCAAGTTCCCACTCACCAAATCCATCCGAGTGCAAAAGAAGGGAAAACCGCGAACAGTAGTCGTCTCGAGCACTTTCGCGAAAACAGTATTCCAACTCCTATACCAGGCACAAACCGACGAAGGAAAGTTACAGGGGGCACAGAAAACGCTCGAAACTCTGGACAGCCTGCTAGGCAAACAAAGCGGCAGCGACATCAAGTCGCTGCAGTTCACAACCGCGATTCGCGCCTTCAAAGAGACCATCGCGAAAGACAACGTTACCATGAGCGATGTCACCTCGCTCAACCAAACGCTAGCAAAGCTGCCACCACAATCCCCCATCGTCAGTCCGCACGACCGGTTATGGATTGCAAACTCGTGGTCGACGCTCGCCAAAAAGGCGACAGACGATCGTGTCGCAATGCAGTGCTATGACCATGCAGCCCAAACAAGCGAACTCGCGATCGCAATGAAGTCGTTTCCTCAAAATTTGGTCGCCGCCACGCGGGTTCATCAAGCCGAATGGCTGCGACTGGCAAACAAGACCGACGCGTCGCTGCGGGTACTCGGCGAAATACTCAAAACCACCCCCAACGTTTTCGACCTTCAAATGCAGGCCGTGTTGTCGCTCGAAAAACTCGCTATCGAGCGAGACTCCGAACCTGATTTGCAATCCGCAATCCGAGGCCCGAAGGAGCAACCCTCGATCTGGGGTTGGTCAAAACTGGCGGTTCAATTGCACAAACTTCGTTACTCCGACCGGGGCACCCCCGAACACGCCGAATCATTGCTCCAAGCTCATTTTCACCTCGCCCGATGCCGGTGGATGCTCTTCACCGTCCTTAGCGATGGCAGCGAACGAGAAACTCTCCGCAAGCAAACACTCAAACAAATCGCGAGTGCCCGGTTGGCCATCCCCGAAGGCAGCGAGGCAGAGTCAAATTGGACGGCAGCGTTCAATCAAATCGAATCGGATCTATCGTCTCGCGATTCGAATTGACAATGACGTTAAACAGCGACCGAGCGTTCAATCAAAGCTCCGCGTCGATCGTCTCGGCACTCGCTCTCGTGCCCAACGCGCCCCACAACCCATAGGGGCTGATCGAACCGGGCTTACGCCCATCGATCCCACCTAGAAAGACCGTCCCCGATTCCGAATTCCCTGATTCAATTGAATCGGTAATGAATTTGATCGCTCCATCGCCCATCAAAACGTGGGTGCCACCTTGATGGCGACTCGACGGCGGAGCGATCCCGATCCCAGAATCGCCACCGGCGAAACAAACCTCTTCATTGGGCGGTAAAATCGTGTTCATTGCCGTGTACAGAGTCGCTCCATCGGCCCACCGAAATCCACGGCGTTGATTACCACTGCCGATACTCACCGGGGCACCGTCGACTTCCGCGGGAATCCAAAACTGCGGTCGGACTGAATCGATCTGGTCTCCGCATAAACGTGGGGTGTCATGAATCATCGACCATGAATTCACCAACGACCCACTGGTCCTAGTATCCCGGTCCTCCAAATCGGTACAGATCTCGCCCGCCATAATCGTGTTTGCGAGCCCATCGAGGACATCCCGGAATTGAACAACGGCGCGTGGAACAAACATCCCGCGTCCTGATGCCTCAACCTGCTTCGCCCGATCGTCTACCCATGCAGATGAATCCGGATCCCAGCGTGTCGCGCCGGTATTGAGCCAATGCGTGGAATCACCCAGGCACGCGACATAGTTCGTGCGACCGTGCGAAGGCAAACCGAGACCCGGGTCCGATGGACACCGAAACGTCGGTATCTCTGTCTGCCAAGGATCAAATTGCCGCGTCCACGGTGCCGGCCCCATCGCCGCGAATGCGAGCTCTCGTTTTTGGTCATCTTGCCCTGTCGCGATCTGCTCCCACAGCGACTGTGATTCGACGAACGGCAGAAGGCCTACCAGGAAACTCAGGCGATAACGATTGTTTCCCGGTGCCGACGTACCACCCCAATCCGAATTTGGGTCGTACGTGCCGCCCATTTGCATCGGCAACTGATTGTACGCGGAATGATAGTTGTGCAGTCCCAAACCGATTTGCTTGAAGTTATTGCTGCAACTCATTCGCCGCGCCGCCTCCTTCGCACCGCGTGTTGCAGGCAACAGGATTCCGACGAGAACACCAATAATCGCAATGACCACCAGCAATTCAACGAGGGTAAAGGCAACTCGGTTGGCTTGACTTCTCATCACGCTTCACTCCCAATGCATATTGACGCGTGTCCCCTTATTCAGCCTGCCCGGCCGAGAGTTCTCGCATTTCCTGGTCATAATTTTCATAGTCAACGGGACTCGAAAACTCCGCATCCGAAACGGGAACCCGCACAAACGGGTCACCATCGCAACCAAGCGTTGCGTGAGTCATTAACAGAGCAACCATTAACAGAACGCGTTTGCCACGTCGAAATTGTTCAATCTTCATCCTGATTCCCCTGTTTCAACGCGGACGTTGTCTTGGTTGACTAACTCGGATTGTCGCGGTTTTGGATACGCAAAGCAAGTTTCGTAGATTAGGAGCGGAATCAACCAACTGATCCACGAATTGAGTTGGTAGGATCGCTCCGATTCCAAACCAGACACAATCGCTGCTCCAGCGATCAATCTCAACAACAAGGGAGACGCTAGCAGCACAAAAGACCTCGTCGCCCAGCGACGATGGGCAATGAATTTGCGGTCCCGCGCCCGCCATACCGCCATGATGAGACAGGCCGCCGTTGCCACGTTCAACGAAACGAACCCCGCCGCTGAGATGGGCCCCGCATACGCGTCTTTGGCCATCACCATGCCGCTCGGCACGACCACCAGCAGGACTAAAGCAAACTGAATCCTCCCGACGAAGCGATGCAGCACGCGCCACCGTTTCTTTCCACCACTTATCATCAGGAAGGTCGCTAGGCCCAACGCAACCGGGCTCGAAAGGATATGAACGTAAAACGCCTGACGATATCCACCCGTGAACGAATGCCGCCGCCCGCTCAGAAAATTGGATTCAAAATCGGCCGGGAAGTACCTTCGATACTCCACGACGATCGACAAAAACACCTTGAGCAATACAACAACAACCGCCCAAAACAGCATCCGGGTAAGTATCTCGCGACGACGAAGTTTTCCGTCATCGCACTGATCTCGGTTTATCGTTTGAGCCATCGGAGTCCACGTGTTCAACGAGTCAATACTCCGCTGAGTATACCCGAACCACGATGACAACGTCCCGCTTAGGTTCGAACAAGTGGGATAGGCTTCACAGCCTGTCATCCCACCATCGACAGGCTGGAAGCCTATTACACTAATTTACCGTTCGTTGTTGACACAGCGTCTTCAATTTCTCCGACCGCGAGACCGCTCCATACCCGAGTCAGCGAATCAGGCCCGCTAAACGGATCTCATCCGTTGCTGGTCGAGAAGTAAAGATCGATGATATCCTGCAGTGCTTTCTGTGCCGCCTCGCCATCCGCGTCGCTATAGGTCGCCGCCGCGGCACGATACCAACCGGTGCCATATAGCGGATTGGTCAACTTGCCCAATCCATTGGGATATACGCGTTTCATGTGTTTCTGAAACTCAAGATTCGTCATCGGGATGAGCGTCTTGTAGTGTTCCAGCCGCTCGTAGATTTCTCGAGACGGTTTCAAGCCCGCATTCCGAATGGACCGAGCGAGAAGATCCGGACGCTCCGGCTGAACACCCCAAAAGTGAATCAACGGTCGCAGGTCCGCTCCGGCTGCCTTCGATAACCTCAGGATACGACTATCGGTCGGGTCTGAGTTTTGCGGAACCCGGTCGCCCGGTTTCCAGTTTTCGTTTTCCTCGGTCCAAAAACGGTTCAGTGCCTCCCAGCCGAACAGGTTGGCAATCTCGACATACTTGCCGTACCCCCGATGCTGATACTTCACTTCATCACCAGGTCGATTAGTGATGTTCATCGGATTGCCCTTACGAAAGTTCTCAGTAACCATCCACATGATCGCCACCTCGTCCAAAGTGACATGGGACATCCCGTTGACCGAACTGCCAAACGCTTTATCGAGACTCCAGCCAAACTTACGATTCATGATCGCAACGTGTGGAAGATTGACGAGGGCTTCCGTTTCGCCTTTGAACTTTGAACAGAATTGCGAATGCCCGACTTCGTGAAATACCGTCCAGTCGGCGAATTGCGGGCCCTTGATCATCCATTGATCCCGGCACTGTTCTGGACGAGAGGCATCGTAGGGATAGTTCGATTGCGGATAACCGGGGAAGTTGGCTGAACCACGCATCGCCACATCCGGCTGCAAATACAACACGGTCTTGGGACGCACCAAAGGATGCCCAAAAAGCTCCGAGACGGCATCCATGGCCTTGTCCCAATCTTGCATCAATGTGACCGGGTTTTTGAGATGTTGCAGCCACGGCGTCGGGATCTGCATCATGAATTTGTCGGTTTCGAAATCAGCCCACGGGGCCGGATGCCGGCGTTCCACGGCATTCCATTCTTGCAAGGTCGTCTCGTCAAAACTACGCATCGAAAAGAACGGTGCTCGGACAGCGTTTTTCACCCAAACCTTCACGATTCCAGCGTTGGCCTTATAAGGCACTTCGATGTAGATCCCACCTCCCAACGGATTGGCGACCAATGTGCGAGATTGCGTGATGGGATAGACCAATGACACACGATCCAAACGCTCGATCTTTTTCTTCTTGCTCAGATCCCACGAATGCGCGCCCACGCGAATGGAATATCCCTTGTTCACCATCGTGGGTGGAACCGCCACGTCGGCTATCGCACCGGGTGGCAGGTACCATCCCGTGCACCGACGGGCCGCATTTTCGGTACCGCTCACCGGGCTACCAACGGCCGCCGGTTGAGATGCATTGATGTTCACCGAGTGGACTTTGCTCGGTTCACCCGACTGCTTCACCATCCCTGGGAAATACATGGACGTCTTGAAGTAGAAACCATCAATCAATCGGCGGTACTTTTTCAAGTTATCGGGCGTGAAGGCGTGATCCAACAACCCTTGCTGGACCGCGAACATCGCGTGTTCCAACTCCATCCCCTGGGCCACCTCTCTCGCAAATCCCTTTTTCGTTTTCGGTGTCAAGAACAGCGGACCGTGCTTCTCTTCGAACAGCCTCACCAAATTGAAAGCCTTGGCCAACGATTCTGAATCCGATGCGAAGTCCTTGCTGTTGCCTTTGATGACAACGGTCAGTTGACGCTGCTCCTGGGGACTGAGAATTTTGCCCCCATCAACATGATGGTGAAGCTGAGTCAATGCGGTTGTGATCACACTCTCTTTTGCCGACAACTGCCCCGCGACGGCGACACAGACGAAGGCTAGAAGACACCGAAAACTCATGAACTCACCTTTTACTAAAAGCCATCAACAACACGCAGCAGGCAACCGAAACGTTAACGAAACCACGTCAAAGGCCCGGTCGCACTAACAGACCTCTACTGTAGCCTAAGATTCAGACATTGCCCCGGTGTTCCCGACCGTTGATCACCCCCAAGTCACGCTCGCTCTCACCCGCACACCAAGGGGTAAAACCGCTGATAGCGAATGCAATATGCGCGCGTCAGCAGACGCATGATTCGCCGCGCACGGAGATCACAACGCAAACGCAATCGAAAAATTTGCATAAAAAAATGCGAAACACGCTCAGCGAACCGGTGATTCAGAAGGAATCAAAGAGTGCATCCCCGAAGACACCTTCTCTGAGTCGTGACAGAGATCAATCAGAGTGGTCAGGCGCCATCACCTAAGTCGAGCCGATTGCCATAGCGACGCAGCACTTGATCACGCAATCCTGTGATTTCGTCAGCCTGCATATCGGGGTCTTCATCAATCAACTCTTGGGCCATCATGCGAGCGACCTGCAGCACCTCAACATCACGATTGAGATCAGCAATCCGAAGCGGCGCCAGACCACTTTGTTTTTTACCCAACATGTCGCCCGGGCCTCGCAAACGGAAATCCGCTTCGGCGAGTTCAAAGCCGTCGGACGTCTGCTCGAAAACCTTCAATCGCTCACTTTCCTCTGGCGACCGCTCGCCATCGGTGAACACGCAAAGGTACCCCGCATGAACACCGCGTGAGATCCGTCCACGCAACTGATGCAATTGAGCGAGCCCGAATCGGTTACCTCCGAGAATCGTCATCACGGTAGCGTTGGCAACGTCCACCCCGACTTCGATCACCGTTGTGCTAACGAGGACATCAATTTCACCATCCGCGAAACGCTGCATCACATCCTGCTTCGCCTCCGCTTTCATCCGGCCATGCAACAATTCAACGCGTTGTTCCTTAAACACGTTGTCTCGCAATTGCTCGAACGTGCGGTTCACCGACGTGACATCCTCCACCTCATCCAACGCATCGAGATCGTCCAACGCATCGGCTGCATCGCCCGTCGATCCACTCGTCGAATCACTCGCGACCGTCTCGTCGCCGACGCGCGGCGCGACCACGTAGGCTTGCCGTCCTTCGGCGATCCGCTGTCGCACGAAATCCCACCACCGATCCCGCCATGAATCGACGGCGAGGTACGTGTGCACCTCGCCACGTCCTGCGGGTTTCTCTCGCAACGTGCTGAGATCAACGTCACCAAACTGAGTCATCGCAACACTACGCGGGATCGGCGTGGCCGACATGACGAGGTAGTGCGGATCAACACCGCCTTCACGCAAACGCACCCTTTGCCGAACACCAAATTTGTGCTGCTCATCGATCACGCACAAACCCAGCGAATGAAAATCGATGTCGTACACGAGAGCTTGCGTGCCGACGATTAGATCCAGTTCACCCGAGGCAACTTTCTCGAGCGTTTCGCGGCGCTGCGCCGCCGTCAACGAACCACACAACAAACCGATGCGGACGCGACTGTCGGCGAGAATCTTTCTGAGCGTTTGAAAGTGTTGCCGGGCGAGCACCTCTGTCGGCGCCATCAACGTCGCTTGGTGTTCCGACGCAACAGCCAGCATCATGGCGAAGATGGCGACTACCGTCTTGCCACTGCCGACGTCGCCCTGCAATAACCGATTCATCGGAAACTGCCGCCCCATCTCTTGGGCGATTTCATCGATCACCCGATTCTGGTCCGCGGTCAGTTCGAACGGAAAACGACGTACGATCCGCTGCCGGATTTTGGCCGTGCACGGCATTGCGGGTGCTTGCAATCGTCCCGTCAACGACGTCCGCCGCATCGCGAGGGCGAGCTGCATGACAAACAACTCCTGAAAAATCAGTCGCGTTCGCGCAGCCGTCAGCGTCTCGGCCGAGGGCGGGCAGTGAATATCGCGCAGCGTCGTCGCGATATCAGGCAGGTCACCGGCCAACTCAATCCCCGCGTCCCGCAATCGAACGCCCGCAGCCTCGCGAATGGATGCCGGCATCACTTCTTTGGCGCCCTCGGCGAGCACACTGGCGACCCGACGCGTCAACCGACGCAGTTCGTATTCCTTGACGCCTTCGGTGAGCGGATAGACCGGCAGAATTTCGCCCTTGTTTTCGGCGTTCTCCGGGTCAGCTTCATCCGCCTCGATGAGCTCGTATTTTGGGTGCGAGAACTCCCAACGCAGCCCCGCGAGCTTTGGCGTTCCGCTGAGACGGACCGATCGATCCAGCGTCAACTGCTCGGCGCGGAACGGCTGGTTGAAAAAGACGATCCGGACCGCACCCGATTCATTCTCGACGATCGCGGCAAACAGAGACTTTCCGGGCGTCCGTGAAACGAGTTCCGCGTCCGTGATTTTCCCGATGAAGGTCGCCGGTTGGCCCTCTCGTAATTCGTCCACCTTCGTCGGCGGTGGCGGGAATTGGTGCTCTCGTGGAAAGAAAAAGAGCACATCCTGAGCTTTTCGCAGCCCCAACCGCCTCAGCCGTTCAGCCCTCGCGGCCCCCATGCCCGGCAAAAACTGCAGCGGCGTGGAGGGCTCAAATTCGAGCGGCGGGGGATCTCCCGGCACCGATTCGGGCGACGCGATCGATTGCGGCGAGGGTTCGGTGGGCTCAGCCAAAACAGTGTTTCAGGGAACGCGGAACGAGAACGGAGAATGACGATATCGTATCCTCTGCGGACGCCCTCGGCACACCACCCTCCACCGCAGCGGCGATTCAAGGCGAGAACGAAAAACGGAGTTGCCGGGCGTTCACGGAAAGTGCGTCTTGTCGAAGCTCCGCACAGCGGATATCTTCACGCGGCACACATGCGGATGTGGCGGAATTGGCAGACGCGCTAGACTCAGGATCTAGTGTCCGATAAGGACGTGGAGGTTCGAATCCTCTCATCCGTACTGAAAAACACAGGGTTTTCGCTCATTTGGGCGAGAGCCCTTTTTTCGTGGCCTGCGGAAAACATGATGAGAACATGATTTGCCTCTGAACGTAAGGCAAGGCCGTTGATGATGGCGGCTTTCCGATCAAAAGTTTGGTGCTGATAGTGCTGTGCCATCTCGTCGCTCATCCAGCCAATTAGCTCCTTGATGTCAGTCTTTGAGTACCCATTATCTAAAAGCCCCGATGCGAAGGTGTGCCGGTAAAGGTGCCATCCAGCCGAATGCTCCCATTTTGATCCTTTCAAAGCCGCATTAAGGTGCTTTGACAGGTAATTGGCCTTTGCTCGCTCTAGCTTTTCAGAGAAGCCCGTCTTCGTCGCGTGCCCGTCGTCAGCCGTAAAGTTGCACTCTTGATCCGAGGGCAGCAACTTTAACAGACGCTCCAGAATTGGAACTAGTTTCAGAGGCAGCACCAACCTCCTTATACAACCTCCTTATGGTGCCACCCACCGTATGGACGGGCGGCTTCGACGCTGGTATTCTCCAGACAGACCTTACCTTTTCAGAGGAAACTCAGATGCCACGCCCCCAGCGAAGTGAACAGTTTAGTGACAGCGAAGTTTGCGTTTTGCACGTCGTCCAGCGATGCGTGCGAAGAGCTTGGTTGGCGGGTTTCGATAAGGAGTCGGGCAAGGACTATTCCTATCGAAAGGAATGGATCCGGCGACGTATGGAGGCATTGGCCAGCGTATTCGCGGTTGATGTGCTTTCCTATGCGATCTTGAGCAACCATATGCACCAAATCCTCCGCAATCGGCCCGATGTCGTGGCGAAATGGTCCGATGAAGATGTAGCGATCCGGTGGCTCAGGGTCTTTCCTGGTCGAAGACTCGAAGAGCATCTGGCCGAACCCACTGAAAACGACGTCAAAACCCTCTGCCGTAACAAGGAACGTTTGGCCGAAGTGCGCAAACGACTCTCCGATGTGTCGTGGTTCATGAGGGCACTGGCCGAACCAATCGCGCGTATGGCGAACAAGGACGACCAATGCACCGGGCGGTTTTGGGAAGGACGTTTCAAGGCACAACGAATCGTCGATGAAGCGGGTTTGCTGGCATGCAGCATGTATGTGGACTTGAACCCGGTACGAGCCGCGATCGCGAAGGATCCTGAGTCGAGCGTTCACACGAGCGCCTACGATCGGATCGAAGCTGGCAAGGGCGAAAGCATCCCCTCGGCAGCGTTTGACCTGAAGCCGATTCCAACGGAAGAGGCAGGACGCAAGATCCGTGAAACACCGGTGGCCGAACTACGTGAGGAACGCAAAACGAAGCGTCGTAATCCAACCGGAAGACGAATTCGCAGGGACGCTTGGCTGAGTCCATTGCGACTGAATCCAAAGGTTTTGTCCGATGAACCTCAAGTTCACACCAAGGGTGTGCGGAGTAGCGACCGTGGCTTCCTGAACGTCAGTTGGCCGGACTACAAACGGTTGCTCGACTGGACGGCGGCGCAAGGCGTCGAGGGCATCGCTGCGGCGGTTCCTGCCCGACTTGCCAAGACACTGACGGAGCTAGGCATTGATGCTTCGATGTGGCGAGACCTGGTTTGGAATTGGCAAAAGTACTTCGGCAAGTCGGTATGCGTGGGGCGTCCCGAATCGATTCGGGCCAGCGCTGAGTCGGCGGGCAAGCATCACTACCGAGGCCAAGTGAGCGCCTCGGCTTGCTTCGTCTGAATCACGGACGACCAACCTAACGATGCGGGCTCGGCTATCCATGCGCGCCAGTTGAGTGCGCGAACTAAAAAATTACGCATACGATCGCCGCTGGAGGCAATCCAGCAGTTCCGCAAACGGCCTTCTGCACGAGGCTGAAGCAAAAGCAGATCGGTCAGAGAGACCTTGGAATTCTACCCCATGAATGCCACAGCACAGTTCTGGCGTGCGAAAATGCTGTTTACTCACCGTGATTGAGGACAATTCGAGTCGTGGGGCTGCCCGCTAATGAATCCATGAGCAGATAGATGGCTATTTCAATTCGCGAGCATTAGCGAGATTCGCGGGCGTCATTAACAGTGCCAGTGGGCAGTGGACGGCTTTGGCTTTATCGGAAGTCGTCGAGACTTTCGATCTCCCGGACAAAACCAACTCGCAGCGACTGAAAACGAAAATTACGTAAGAAATCCCGCTCGAGTGTAAAGATCCAATCCCTGCGATTCGCTTAATGGGTGTGGGACAAAAACATGGCCACCTGTTCCGAGTCGATTCTGTTCATCATTGGAGTGAAATCCCATCTCATTTCAATCGCTCCCCAGACAAGCTGCCGTGGTTCACGCTCGTTGTGATCGCCATTACGGGCGTGCGTGCTGGGATGTTGCTCCCCGCGGCTCAAACCACTCGCGAGGGCGTTCGCCAAATGGATTGCAGCAACAAATTCAGGCAAATCGGGCAGGGAACGCACAACGACCACAGCGTTTTCAATCCATCGCCCCTGCACGGCGCCGGCCCGATCGATTACGCCACGTTCGACCAGGGCGGGGGTGCCGCACGTTGAAACAAGGAGTCTGATCTTGGGCGACAACAAGCTGACGCCCGAGTGAGTTGCCTCGCCGACCGACGTGGTGAGAACGCGGCCCTCTCAGCCCACTAAAACGCTTGCCAATCCGATGTCGGTTGACTTCGGGCGACGAAAGCCGAGCGAAGCTAGCTACCGAGAACGAGCAAATCGCGAGTTGAATCGCTCCTACTCGAGTTCAGTGGCAAGTTGCTCGACAGGAGCATCAAGGCAGTTTTCGCTCACGATGTCTCGAGCATTGAACACGGCCTCGCATCTAACATAGGCCAAAACATGAAAGTCGACTTTGCATGAACCTCTTGAAAACACCCTGCCTCGCCTTCTTAATAAGCTTGGTTCCTGTCCCCTTTTTTACACAGGCCATAGCCGATGGTGATGCGTCAGCAGGCACCAGCAAGCAACCGCCCAATATCGTCCTGATCTTTGCCGATGACCTCGGCTACGGTGATGCTGGCTGCAATGGCGCCACCCACGTGCAGACACCCAACATTGATCTTCTGGCCACCGAAGGACGCCGCTTCACCGATGCACATTCGGCATCTGCAGTCTGCACGCCCTCACGCTATGCATTGTTGACGGGTGAATATCCTCTGCGTGCCGGACTCTGGGGGCCGTGCTCTCCAACGAGCAAACTGCTGATCGATACTGACAAGCTGACCATTGCCCAGCTCCTCAAGAACAAGGGATACGAAACCTCCTGCTTCGGTAAATGGCACCTGGGATTCGGAAGTGACACAACGGACTATGCCAAACCCTTGCGACCCGGCCCCCTGGATATTGGCTTCTCTTATTACTTTGGTGTACCCGTCGTCAACAGTGCTCCACCCTATGTCTATGTGGAGAATGATCGAGTCGTCGGAATGACCTCGGATGATCCGATCGTTTTAATCGGAAAAAACGCCGGAGAAAAAGCGACACCGATTACCCCGCTAACCGAAGAGCATGGCAACCGCGTTCCCAACTGGTTTGGCGGTGCCGTCGAAGCCCACAATCTCTACAACGATTTCAATCTCGGCACAACGCTAGCGGAGAAAGCAACCGACTGGATTCGAGCCAACAAAGACAAACCGTTCTTTGTATATCTGGCCACAACGAACATCCATCATCCGATCACTCCAGCGCCCCGTTTCCAGGGAACAAGTCAGTGCGGTCTCTATGGTGATTTCATTCACGAACTGGACTGGATCGTCGGCGAGGTGATGAAGACGCTAGAGGAGCAGGGCGTTGCAGACAACACGCTGATGATCTTCACCAGCGACAACGGCGGTATGTTCCATAACGTCGCGCAGGCGGCCTACCAGGACGGACATCAGCAAAACGGTGATTTACTGGGCTACAAATTCGGGATCTGGGAAGGCGGGCACCGTGTGCCATTCATTGCCCGCTGGCCTGGCAAAATTAAACCGGGCACGACGTCGGATAAGTTGATTTGCCATGTGGACATGCTGGCGACCTTTGCCGCTTTGACGGGACAGTCGCTAGAAAAAGAGCAACTTGTCGATAGCGTGAATGTGCTGCCGGCACTAGCTGGAGAATCGACTGCTCAGGTACGTGATCACCTAGTTCTTTCGCCTCGCAACGCCAGCCACATCGCGATCCGCAAAGGCAAATGGATGTATATTCCGGCGAAGGGCAGCGGTGGTTTTGGTGGGACCAAACCCGGCCAGCATGGCTTTTCCGGCCCAGCGGCTTGCACCTTCACCAATCACCCGAACAGCGACATAGCCAACGGAAGAATCAAGAAGGACGCTCCGCCTGCGCAGCTCTACGATCTAAGTGCAGACGTCAATCAAACCCAGAATCTTTACACCGAGAACCCCGAAGTCGCGCAGGAGATGCACGCCTTGTTGGAAACCTACCAACCGAATAAGTAGTTGATCAGAGCGTCAACAAAAAGACGGAGCCGATGTCGCCAAAATTCGGAGGACTGCAAGGGACAAAGCCAAAGCAGGGATCTATTCGACGGCGATTTATGAAATCGACTGGTCGGTTGGCCAGATCCTGAACACACTCAAAGAGACAGGCATAGATGAAAACACCATCGTGCTTTTCACCACCGACAATGGCCGGGCGGGTAGAAAAGGGTCAGCTAAAGCTTTGCGAGGCGGAAAGGGAAAACACCGGAGGGAGGCATGCGAGTTCCTGCAGTGATTCGCTGGCCCAACATGATCCCCGCCGGAAGCAACACGGACAAACTCTTGACGGCGATGGATGTGCTCCCCACATGCGCAAAGCTGAGCGGTGCCGAGCTTCCGAATGATCTCGTCATTGACGGAAAAGATATGATGCCCGTGCTATTGAACGGAGCCGCCAGTCCGCACGAGCATTTCTTCTATGTGCACTGGGGCGATCTCGAGGGCGTGCGGTGGAAGTCCTGGAAGCTGCATGTCGTTGATGGAAAAACGGCCCTCTACAACCTGGATGAGGATATCGCCGAGAAGAAAAATCTCGCGGCCAACCACCCCGAAATTGTCCAGCAGCTTCAATCCGCCATGCAGGCATTTGAGAAAGACATGAAAGAGAATCTCCGCCCCGCAGGCCTAGTCGAGAACCCAAAACCTCTCACCAAGCGGTAAGCCCGATAGGGATCAATGGCCGAACGCCCGCAACATGATTACCGGCGCCGTCCGCAATCCGCTTTGATTCTCGGAGACTATTTAAAAAGGCTGAACGCGAGCGTGCCGACGGTGATGATTCCTAGGATGACGACCAGCAGGTTTGGCATTACCTTGAACTTCTTCAGCAACGAGGGGCCAAACTGGCCGATCAGCAGAAGTGAAACAACCAGCCCCAAAATCGCACCCGCTACGATGCCGTTCGCAATCAAAACCGCCGAGAGCAGAAGGAGCCCGCCAGTGATGCTGCCTGCGATCAAGGAAGCCTTACTGGCAGCTTTGACGTAGCCCATGACTCCTCCAAAGATGACAAACGAGCCAAAAATTGCTGTCACGATTACCGGAAAATCCACACAAGTCTCTTTATTGAAGATCGCAAAGTTCTGGCAGTAAGGATCCAGCGGATTCGAACACACACGCATCCACGCAAACTGCCTTTCGTTGAATTCTAGTGAGTCGTCCCCGACGCACCAGCCACGAACGTCACCTCCGAGTAATTCGCGCGAACGCCGCACATGACTCGAAACCGCGATCTAACGGAGGCCACCTCCGACTTTTCGCGAGACAATCACCCTCGTCGTAGAACACGGTTACGATTAGTCACGAATCTCAACACGACGGGGCCTCAGCGAGAAAGTACGCCACGAGCATCGCTGACATGAACAACGATGCTCTGGCGAAATGACGTTACGGATGTGTATTCCTGAAACGCTGCTTGCCAAAAAACGAGAGCATTTCACAGGGCATTTACGGGCAAGCGTCTTTGCGGATCAGACGCTTCACACTGTCAGGGGTCGCACCAGCCCAGCAACGTGATTGCCTTTCGGGCACCCCCTTGCTCCGACTAACTGGACAGCGCCACTTTGTGGCTTTCTGATTTCGTAAGTGCTGATTCTGGCGTGAGTTATCTTGCTTGACATGGGAGCCAAAAAGAAACGACCCTCCGTGTGCTTAATGTTTCACGACGAAACCACGGAAGGTCGCTTCTATGTCGCTCCAAGATATCGCATCTCTCGGAAAGATGCTTGCCCAATTTCTCGCTCTTTTTGCCGATTGCTTCCACGGCGTCAAAGGCCGAAGGCTGTTCGCCGCATACGTCCGCGGCCAACTCTCGGAGTTGCAGCGGAAGAACGTCGAAGCGATCGCTTTGAAGCAAGGTGTCGCGCCGCGAACTCTCCAGCGATTCCTTGAGTCAATCAAGTGGGACCACGACGAAGTGCTCCAGCGATGCCGCAAGGTGATCGTCCGCGAACAGGCCGACCCGCAGGCCATTGGAGTGATCGACGAAACCGGTACGGCCAAAGCAGGCAAGGGAACCGTCGGAGTCAAACGACAATACAACGGCAACCGCGGCAAAGTCGAGAACGCGGTCGTCAATGTCGCTTTGTCCTTTGCAACAGCGACTTTCCAATGCCTGATCGCCGCCCGAACGTACTTGCCCGAAGACTGGGCCAACGACACCGCGCGCCGAAAAAAACTCATGTTCCTGACGATATTCAGTTCCTGACCAAACCACAGATCGCTCTGGTGTTGATCGACGAGGCGATCGCCGATGGCATCACCGTCAAGGCATGGACGTTTGATGAACTTTACGGTCGCGACGGAAAGTTTCTCGACGGACTCGATGAGCGTAAGCAGCCGTTTGTCGGCGAGGTTCCGCCGAACTTTTATGCGTGGACCGGGAAACCGAAAGTCCTGCGAAAACCCAGTAAAAATCTCAAGGGGCGGCGAAAGAAGTACCCTCGACTGCCCGCCCGCGACGCGAAGGCTTGTCAGGTACAAAACTTGGCCAAGTACTCGCCCGGTTTGGCTTCTCAAGCACCGCAGCGATACCGCACGCGAGACTCGCATAAAGGTCCCGAGATTTGGGAAGTTCGTTGGCATGTTGTCTATCGCAAGACACACGACGGCCGCTTGGTCAGTTCGCAGTGTACATTGATTGTTGCCAAGAACATTCGCACCGGTGAAGTAAAGTACTTCATTGGCAATCGAGTTCCCGGCCGTGATGGCTGGACAGTTCGCGAGTTGCTGCGAATTGCGTTCGGGCGCTGGAAAGTGGAAGCATGTTTTCGCGAAGCCAAAGAGGAGCTGGGCTGGGATCACTTCGAGTGCCGTGGGTGGGCCTGCGTTCATCGTCACATGATCGTGACGATCGTCAGTCAATTGTTCTGTGCTCGCGTTCGTCATCGTCTGTGCCGTGGAGAGGTCGTCACCGACGCTGAGCGTCTGACGCTGGAGCAGGTACGTCGGGCGGCTGATGTGGTGATCCGTTGCATCGGTCTTCCCAAGCGACTTCGGAACGAGCAGTACGAAGCTGAGAGCCGCCGAATCAGCTACCATCAACGTCGCAATGCCGCAGCGAGTCGCTGCCACCGCAAGAAACGCATCGCTGACTATCACGACCTTGGAATCGACCCAGACCAAATCAAACGCGTTGAACCAAAATCCCCGTGAAACCAACCCCAACAACATCAAACTGGCGCTGTCCAGCTAGGGAATGATCAGATCGAGATCCCCCATGTCGCGAGAAACCACAACGGGCTGAGGGAGCGTGACCTCCTCAGGTCCACCCGCTGGCCTCCGCCGTGCCGACGATGACCTCCGCGTGACCGGTGCCCCTGTTTCCTCGGCCGGCGGCGGTCCCAACGAGACCATGGTGACCATCACCGTATGGTTGCCAACAACGGCTCCCGCCATATCCCGCGTGTACTCAAGCGAGTAATTCCCTTTGGCATCGGAGGTCCCATAAGAAGGACGGCCCGCCGCGGCGTAAAAAGTGATCGAGGCGTTCGAAACCGGTTGCCCATCTCGCAAAACAGTCCCCTTAACGGGAACAATCTCGGGTCCCGCCGGCCCACAACCGACACAAACAAGGGTCAATGCTAACGTCCACAGGGGGACACGCACCTTTTGCCTAGCAAATTCAATACTCATCGCGTTCATTCAAATTCTCCTGGAACAGTTCCGTCATACCGATCCATCAGAGCGGTATAGATGTCAAACTGAATGCTGTCGGTAAGAAAATGGACTGACCCATCCGCAAACACGAACTGGGCACCTCCAGTGTGCTGAGAACGAAAAGCCGTATTCCCCCACGATGTAGTGTATTGGTTGTTCGCCCACGCACCGCTGACAACACCTTGGCTGCTTTTGGCCGTCCAACTGTCCCCTGAGTAGTTGATCGGGAACCGCGTCACCACGTAGTTCGACAAATCCGAACTGTGGGTACCGGTGGCGCAGGACCACATTCCACCGCGCACGGCACTCGCACGAAAATCATTGTCGAGACCATGAAAGGCGCCCTGTTCGCCAACCGCGATCGTATGCGATGTCCCGTCGAGCATAGTGGCAAATCTGGTGATCGTCCCTGGCCAAGTTTGCCCCATGTTCTCCCGCCACTTCACGCCAAAGAATCCATTATCC
Source organism: Aporhodopirellula rubra (assembly GCF_014192335.1). Lineage (GTDB taxonomy): Bacteria > Planctomycetota > Planctomycetia > Pirellulales > Pirellulaceae > Rhodopirellula > Rhodopirellula rubra. Next base: position 371,620 of record NZ_JACHXU010000006.1, read on the forward strand.
GCGATCACCCCCACACGCCTCCACTCCGCCGTCTCATCGTAGTCGGCCACCGTGCCACCTCGGTAATTACAGCCATTATTCCCGGCGTAATCAGAGATCTGCACTTCGATTGACCCGGGAGCCCCCAACGCCTGCGTCGCTGCATTGGTGGCGAAATTCCACGTCTTTGGGAGCACACTCGACGGACAACTGTAACTCGGGACCCGTAGCCGATTCATCGCATCCCAAGCCCGAGCAGGAGCAGCCCACGACGCATCCATGAGATCGAATGTCGTACCGGAGTAGGTCATGCCTTCGACAGCAGCTCCCTGTTCCAGTTGCGGCAAGATACGAATCAACCAGGAGGGCTGACGCTGCCAACCATCCGCTGAATACCCTTCACCTAACACCGCAAGCGGAAATTGCTTGTACGCATCGTGGTAGTTGTGTAGCGCCAAACCAATCTGCTTCAAATTATTGGAGCAACTCATTCGTCGAGCCGCCTCGCGAGCTGACTGAACCGCGGGTAGCAAGAGCCCGACCAGCACACCGATGATCGCAATCACAACAAGCAATTCAACGAGCGTAAAACCCCTATTTCTCTTCCAACGCATTGCGTTCATCCCATTTAGCTGTAGGACACCGAATCATGTGTAAACCAACACCGCAAAACGCAACTGCCGTTCCAATCCATCCACCGCCACGGCAATCGCGATACGCTACCGCCCCATAAACCGCACATCACGCAAGCATGAGACCATCATATGAAACGCACCCACGGCAAGAAGATTCCCCATACCCAACCTGCAACACCGAACAGCACTCCTCAACCAAAACTCGCTCGCGGCAAACGAAGCCAAAAACTCGCCTCGCTGGGCGGGAGAATTTTCTCTCATTTACCTGCCACGCCTACATAAAAAACAGTCGCACACACAACCTCCTGCGCATAACTTATGCACACACCCAAAAAGCCAGCGCGCATTCATAGCAAAAAACGCCTAGACAACGAACACTGAACACAATGCCAAGACACAAACACCCCCTATCGCCATCACACAAGAAACCTTAAGTAACGGCCGCTCAACAAAGGGAGCAACCATCAATACATGGCGCTGACGGCGAGACAAAAAAAGAACAGAACATTAATAGATGCTCTGATACGCCGAACGAAAAAAGATGCATCAAGCAAATTGAGAACAACGCTTTCTCATGCACAATCAGCCAACTCTGGCTGAAGACACCTGCAAGAAGAGGCCAGGCGTCACCTGCCAATTAAACCAGCCTCGAGAGTTGCTCCGAACATGAAAGCAACAATCACCAATAGAGCAGCGACGGCCTGCTCAAAGAACAACAGATCTCATCAACACTCGGCCACACAACCACATGAGCAACCACAGCCACAGCAGGCAAAACGCCGTGAAAAACGCCCCCAAACGCCACTGCACTGGAAAGACTGCACCTGCACGCTTGATCAATCTTAGAACTCAAATGAGACAAAACACAGACGCGTATGCCTCACGCAATCCAGGCGACACGGCCCTAAAAAAACCAAACCAACGCACCGCGAAACATCATCGCCGCAAACGCCACGAAACACGCAACACACACCTACTACCGAATATTCTTACACTAAGAACAAACACCGAACGGAGCAAGAAAAAAGCAGTGTACTAACAACGAAGCCGCAAACGACAAAACTCCTGTTTCGCTAAAACACCTATTACATCCGGCGTTACAAGCCAATCATTACGAACAACACCGACACTCATCAAATGACATCCGAATCGAAAGACCGCGATGAAAACATCACCAATTTACTTTCAATATTTCGGCGATCTATCAACGCTCATACTGAAACATCAGACAAACGCCAAACCCCCATTACAAAACGTGCAATGCGTTCCTTCCACAGTAAGGATCGGCTACGACCAACGAACACAAAAACACCACTTCAGTGAATGCTCTCCGATCGCTCATTAACATTTAAGCTACACAATCAATGACGCAATCGAAGCAACGTAAACAACGATGAATCCCATCTCGTGAACCGACGCTTTCCTAACAGTCACATATTGCACCTATTCAAACAGACACCCCAAACAGGTTCACCGACGATCGACACATCGATAACGTTTTGATCTGACGAATCTCTACAAAGTCTTTTCCAACATGAAGCCGGGCGGTGACTGCAACGCAACAGATTATAGATTGCATGACGAAAACGTCTTGTCCGATCTCGAAAGCCATCACTTGAATATGCGCACTTCTCGTGGAATTCAAATCGTCGCGCACTCCGCTTAGGGGGCTCACGGACCAAACGTTCACCTCAACGACGCCGGAAAACGCAGCATTTCGGCGACGAGAAAAGTCAATCGGCAACGTTAATTGAGCTGGCAGAGTGATCGCAAAAGAGCAGGATAGGAAACCTGAAGGCAGCCTGCGGGCCATTAAAAGCCGTGAAAAGCTGCACAGGCTCCCATGTGAACCACTCATGCGAACCAAAGACTCTCAACAACTGCGGGAACTCAGTCGCTATATTCTTGCCTTGCATTCGCCCGCCCCCCCCCAAACACCGCGAGAAAACGAGATGAGTCGTGCTCTATTGGTAATCGACGTCCAGAGAGAATATTTCGATGGTGCGTTGCCAATCACTTATCCGGTCGGGCATCTCGAACGGATTCTCGAGGCGATGGACCAAGCCTCCACGGCCAACGTGCCCACTGCGGTGATTCGCCATCACCAACCCGATCCGGAGTCCCCGATGTTTCGACGAGACTCGGACATGTGGCAGCTTCACACGGAAGTTGAGGAACGCCCCCGGAACATCTTGATCGACAAACAACTCCCCGGATCGTTCACCAACACCGACCTCGACAAGTGGCTCAAATCGGTCGACGCGGACACGGTCAGTATCTCGGGATATATGACCCAAATGTGCTGCGACACCACCGCCCGCCAAGCTTTCCATCGCGGCTACAAGGTCGAATTCCTCAAAGATGCCACTGGAACCCTGGACGTCGAAAACGAGGCGGGTTCGGCAAAAGCCGAGGAACTTCAAAACTCAATCCTCGTCGCTCAGCAGATGTTCATCAGCGAAGTGATCAGCACCGACGAATGGCTTACGCGGCTTACCTAAAAATCCATCCTGAGTTGCCCCCAACTCGAAACCCACACACAGATTCACTTTCGACAACCACACACAGCGGAGGCACGCAAAGGTTTGGTTTGATTCGAGTTTTCATGGTTTTAATGCTGGCGTTGCCCGCGACGTGCCGTCCAGCTTACGTTCTGCGATTCCTGAAGCTCGTCTGCGGGCTCAGCGTCCTGGCAACCAAGCACATGGGCAAGTCATTGTGGAATGAGTCATCGCGCTCGTCCGGTCAGAGGTTCGGAGATATGAAGATGGACAGCGTTGATATTATTCGCCAAGAGACGAAGCGTTTTGCCGAACCACCAGACCAAGCGATTTCGAAGCCAGCGGCAATCTCCAGGCGACATGACCTCGATGCACTGCGAGCAATCGCAATGCTGCTAGGAATCGCACTTCACGGAGCTCTCGCGTACATGCCACTTCCGGATGCTGCCTGGGCGGTCCATGATCGCACCCAAAGTCAATTATTCAGTGTCTTTACATCGATAGTTCATGGCTTTCGAATGCCGCTATTTTTCGTGATCAGTGGATTCTTTACCGCCATGTTATGGCGTAAACGCGGCTTAAGATCTTTATTAAATCACCGCCTCAAACGGATTGGTGTCCCGTTGCTGCTTGGCCTCTTTACTCTCGTGCCGTTGGTTTGGGTCGTTAGTATTGCGGCTGGAATCCGGTCGTCAGACCTGGTCGGTGACTCACCGAACCGGTTCTGGACAGCGGTGCGGCGAGCTGACATTGACACAATAGATGAACAATTAGCACTGGGTGCATCAATAAATGGCTGGGAACACAAGAGCGGTGAAACTCCCCTGGCGCACGCGGCGAAAATCGGCAACAACGTCCTGATCACGCATTTGCTGCAACAAGACGCGGATACCAATGTGCGCAATCGCGACGGGTCGAGCCCATTGCACTTGGCAGTGCTATTCCGTCACGCAGAATCCGTACGCCTATTGATCGAGCATGACGCGGACACTCATGCACTGAATCGCCTTGGCGAGACTCCTGCTGACATGCTTTCGGTCAGCCCCACGAGGTTGCGTCTGATAGCCAGCATTGGTGGAGCCGAAGTCGACCCGTTCGTCGACAAAAGCGAAGTTTCAATGGCACTCGGAATCCCAGATACGTCACTGGATTCCCAATCCAATTTGGTCGGTGCTACATCCCCGACAGACGGAAACACGATGATTCTGTTGCCCCTCTTTCCGTTCTTTCATCACCTGTGGTTCTTGTGGTTCCTATGTTGGTTTGTCGCCGCATTCGTTGTCTACGCGATAATTGCCAAAGCGATTCCATTCCAATCAGTGTCAGGCCTGATCATTTCTCCGTGGCGATACGCGTGGCTGATACCGCTGACGATTCTTCCTCAATCCATGATGGGTGTGTTGTATCCGAATTTTGGGCCTGATACGTCAGCGGGTATCCTGCCGATGCCACAGGTGCTGTTCTATTACGCCATCTTTTTCTTTTTTGGCGCATTGTACTACGACAGCGATGATGACGAGGGGCGGCTCGGAAACCGGTGGCGAATGACCTTACCTTTCGCATTGGTGATCGTTTTTCCAATCGGTTACGAAATGGCGGTAGGCGGATTCGGCCTGACCGATCCCGAACTGCTTGATTCAGGTTGGGTCCGACCTGCTGCTGTCGTCTTGCAAGTCGTTTTTGTGTGGCTCATGACATTCGGCCTGATGGGGATGCTTCGCAGTCTTTACTCAGTCGAGAGCAGGACGATGCGTTACGTCTCGGACTCTGCCTACTGGTTCTATCTGATGCACTTGCCGTTGATCATCTTCTTTCAATCGCTGGTACAGAACTGGCCAATTCCCGGAGTGATGAAATTCACGCTCGCATGCATGTTCACTGGAATATTGCTGCTAGCGAGCTATCAGTGGTTGGTCCGCTACACACCGATTGGGACCTTGCTGAACGGCCCACGTTCACGCCCCACTTCGCGCAGCACAAACGCGGCCTAATAGCCAGCCTCGATCAGCGGCTTACCGTGCAGCAATCACCGATACATCGATTCGGTTGCAAAGCGAGCAAGCATCCTGTTTTAGTGGCGCATCTGTTCAGAGGACCTGCGCAGGCCAGCAGAGATGAACGGCCACGCATTGAACTAGAGCGGAGGTACATTTTTCGCTAGCTCGACGGATTTCGAGCTACTTTCATTTGCCGATTCGACATGACACAATCGACGAGTTAATTTGCCAACTCGATTCCGTCGCTCGTCACCCGTATTCGCTAAGATAGGCTCGCTACCAAACGACGATGAAATCCCCTCAACGGAGCAGACACGATGACAGATCGAATTCTTAGCACCTCCAAACAGGTCTATTCAAGTTGCGGAAAATCGTCGGTCACATTGAGCATGATTATTGCGTTGTGTTCTACGGCAACGGCGTTATGCGGTGACACGCCCAAGATGATTGAAGACTTCGAAACGATTGCCGTCTCGCCGAGTGTTTGGGTTGTCAATATTCCAAATGAAAACGCGTCTGTTCGCCTGACAACAGATGAGCTCAAAGGCGGACGGAACAGCCTTGAATTGCATTATCATTTTCTCAGCACAGGAAGTTTTCAATATCTAGGAATCCCAACGAAAGTTGACATCCATTCCCCCATCCACGCCTTGAGCTTTTGGATGAAAGGCGATGCTTCGTCCTGTTCGTACGGAATTCAAATCAGCGACGCCTCTGGAGAGACGCATCAATACAGCCCGAACTCAGGACAGGGTGGCAGAATCGATTTTGCGGGCTGGAAACAGATCGCGTTTGACATAGACGCAGGTCACGAAACCTGGGGCGGCGATCAAAACGGCAAAATCGACTATCCGATCAAGGCAATCACATTCACGATCGGACAGCCCAGGGATGAAGAGATGCTGTTGTCTGTCGACAGCAAACTTTTCTTTGACTCTTTGGTCGTCGACACGAACCCGATTGAAAACGAATCAGCGATTCAGCAGATCGCAGTCACCTCACCCAACTATTGTGACGACATCGATGGAAATACTGAGATCTCAGTGGAAGCGGTTGGATTCAAAAACCTCGCTGCGAAATGCTGGAAGCCAGTCAGTGGCCTTGGAGTCGATGCGACCGTCGCCGAGCTAAATCTCGATACGAATGGCAAAGGCTCGTTCATGTTTCCGGGTGATGAATTCCCACATGGCCCAATCACCATTCGGATCAGCGGAGATACCGGATCGTTTCAAGACAATTGCTATCTCCAACTGTATAACAGAGGCGGGGTAAACTGGAACGAAGGGCTCCCGAAGACACCGCCACCTGCGGCAGCGGGAATGTCGTTAGTATTTTCGGATGACTTTGAAGGACCGGTTTCAATTTCTAGCACCGACACCACTGCCACGTACTATGACCACAAGCCTCCGCACGGGTGGCAGGATTTCAGCACGCTGCCGTTCACGAGTTTTCACCATGAAAACAACCCGTTTCTCCAAAGGGACTCATACCTGCGAATCCGAGCGAGCGAACTCCAACGTAGTTCTGGTTTAATCTCGTCAATGAAAAACGACGCCTCTGGTATCACTGCGAGGATCCCCTGTTATTTCGAGTGTCGCTTCATTGGTCCAAACGGCATCGGCACATGGCCAGCATTTTGGTTGATGACGGACTACATGACGGATCATGTTAAAGGACTAAAGAACGTCGCCAGTGACGAACTTGACATTATCGAAGCGTACGGTGGAGAAGGACCAGGACATCCCAATGCGTTTGATCGGTACATGATCTGCCCCCATTGCTGGGAGCAAGGCGATGCTGGCAAAGCGATTGAGAAAAGGGCGTATGATGCCATTAAAAATCCGATTCGCATGCATCAGTTTGGAATACCGTCGACATGGTTTGAGTCGCCACATACCTATGGTTGCAAAGTCACCGAAACAGACACGCGATACTATTGCGACAACATTGAGGTAGGCCGGCACGAGACGCTTCCGCTGTCAAAAGAACTGCCATTCTTCTTCATGATCAACCTGGCCACCGGCGGAGGCTGGCCTGTCGATTTGTCGCGTACTGCGGGAATCGCTGACATGTACGTTGATTACGTACGGGTTTACAGCGGCGCAGACGTATCTACGAAAAAACGGTAATCAATCCATGCCCCTACCTCGGTAGGCATGCATTCAGATGCAAGCTCAAACGCCTACTTGTAGTTATTGATCGCCGATTGAGGCCGTGTCGCATGACAGGGAAAACGTACTCTGAAATCAATTCAGCCCAACGCTCGCGTTTCAAGAACCGAGTAGCTAGCCACAAACTGGCTAGAAGTGTGGCCGGCCCTATCGAATGTGGGGGGGAGGGGCGGTATGTTCAAGGTTGCTCTCCCCGTTGTTGGTAATCCACTTTCCACACGACCATGAACAAACCGAACCAGGCAGATAAGACCACTGGTCTTCCTCAGCTCGACTCACCATCGCATTGCCTCTCTGTTTTCGGCGACCAAATCCAGCGATTTCATATCGGTTGTGTCTGCATGGATCCAGAATCGACGGAAATACAGTGCGTCAATGCGACCTTTTTGGAGTTGCTGGGGCGACGACGTGAGTTCGCCATCGGGGCTTATTTGACGGATTTCCTTCCAGAGCAAACGCATCCGCTGCTGCTCAAAGAGTTGCGTTTCGTCAACAAAAATGTGGAGACGACTCGCTGCATGGAACTCCGCCTGAAGTCGGAGGGCGACACAGAGAGATGGGCACAGCTGAATTTCACGAGTCGCCAATTCGGCACCGGGACACAACGAACAATCATGGCCACTGCTATTGAGATCACGGAGCGGCGATCGCATGAAAAGGAACTTCGCCTATTGTGCGATCGATTCGAGATTGCAGAACAACATTCCAAATTAGGAAGTTGGGAATCGAGCGCCGAAGTCCCCACAATTTGGTGGTCAAAGCAACTTTATGACTTACACCGAACGGACCCTGCGTTCGGCCCGCTCGAAATCCATGAGTTTATTCAACGCGTCCATCCCGACGACCGAGAATCGCTCCTGGCCACCTACGCCACACCTCTCGCGATTGGTGCTCAGCGCGAGGTGCAATACCGAAGCAATCCGGATTTGGGTCCAATCCGAACGTTTCTATCACGCATCTACGCAACCAAGAAAAGAGGAAAGTTAACCTGGAACGGAACAACTCAAGATATCTCCGAGCGAGAGCAGATTCACACTGCACTCCAGGAAAGCAAACGCAAGTACCGCGAAATCGTGGAATCAGCGGCGGATGCAATTTGTGTCGTCAGCCCAACTTTTTTCATATTGGACATCAATGAGCCAGCCGCAAAGATGTTGGGTTACGAGGCTCATGAGCTAATCGGCACGAGCATCCTCGAGTTAAAGGACGCCGAATCGCTGAAGAAGGCGAGCCGAACAAGCGACCAACGAAACCTCAAAGTAGCTAGAGTCTACGAGACAAACTTCAGGCGGCGCGACGGAAAGGAAATCTGGGTTATCATTTCTGCATGCCCGCTACTCGACGAGAATGGAGATCTAGTGAGCACGAAAGGCACCATGATTGAGATCACTCATCGGAAGCAGATCGAAAAGGTTGCGAGAGATGCTGCAATTTCGAAAGCGAAGCTGGAGATGCTATCCACACGAGAGAGATTCGTACTCTCGCATGTTGTCGCCGGAAGTAAGAATAGAGAAATCGCTATGAAACTTGATATTAGTGAGAAGACGGTTGAGCGTCATCGCGCAAGCTTGATGAAAAAGCTAAAGGCGAAAAGCGTCGTGGACCTCGTGCGCATTTCAGTCATCGCTGAAGCCGGTGATTCTGAATCAAGCCCATAAGCAACGAACGGTAGAAATAAGCTTGCGACCATTTGAAAGTCGAGGGAATGGGTTCACGCTTCAATTGCAGAAAAAAAGTAAGCTCGACCGGTTACCAAATATCAGCTCACATGTGCCCCATAGAACTAATGTTTGCCGGCCGAGCTTTGCTTCATGCCCCGTAATGAATTTCGGTCAAGAATGAGGTCTGTCCGATTTTTATCTTCAAATTGACGGGTTTCCCCCATATGAGCTAAGACACCGCCAAACTGGCAGATGGCGAATCTGATCCGCGGCGCCACAGACGCACTTTCCTCGGAATCGTTCCGATACACATGAAAAGAGACGCAGGATATCCGCACTGTCAGTCGGCACATTTACCACTTGACTCAACCTAGCGGTCGCTAGCCCAAAAACATCGAACGCCCTGTGAGGAAAATGGCGAGGCAGGTTTGCGTAGGTCAAGTTACTTTTTGAATCGACGTTGGTTTTGTCTTCACCCCGCCATGTCGCCAAAAATCGAGCATCGAATGATTGTGATCCTACAATCCAATTTCGTGAGCTTTTGCACTTCGCATTGTGTTGATCGCAATCCCCCTCATGAACTTTCATAGAGTCCAGAGTGACGACGCCTCCTATTGTTCTTCAAATTTCTGACGTTCTCCTTTTAAAAAACAGTTAGATAGGGAGCAGGTTTTCAAGAAGCTTGCCCAAGAGATTGCAAAAGACTAACTTCGTTCAACATGGTCGTTCCGTCGCGGACGGCTGACGAATACCAGAAGGTTACGGAGAGAAAAGTCTGCTTACCGCGAAACCGTTTTCTAACGTCCAGCAACATCGGGAACGCCTTATCGGCGCAACATCGCTCGCTTCGTCAAGCTTCCGTTCTTTCTAGTCAAATCCATCGAATAAGATGCACAAAAACGGCATCAAGTCTTTCAAAGAAATCACATGCGAATCCAGCCCGTTTCATCCGTCAACCTCGATACGCCGTATGGTCCGATGCATACGCATGTGTTCCGCCCAGATCGTCCTGGAAAATACCCGGGCGTGGTTCTGTTTGCCGAGATCTACCAAATGACCGGCCCCATCGCACGCACAGCCGCGATGATTGCTGGACATGGATTCCTGGTCGCGGTCCCCGACGTCTATCACGAGTTCACTCAGCCCGGTGAAGCGTTCGCCTATGACATACCGGGAACCGACCGAGGCAACACGTTAAAGACAACGAAGGAACTCGCCAGCTATGACGCGGATGCTCGGGCGGTGATCGATTTTTTTGGCAACGACCCCGGATGCACCAGGCGTGTCGGCTCGGTAGGCATCTGCTTGGGAGGGCACCTCGCCTTTCGCGCAGCGATGAATCCCGAAGTCGAAACGGGCGTTTGCTTCTATGCCACCGACATCCACAAAGGCAGTCTCGGCAAAGGCATGGCCGATGACACGCTCGCTCGGATCCCCGAAATCCAAGGCGAGATGATGATGATTTGGGGACGTCAGGACCCACATATTCCCAACGAAGGTCGACGAATCATCTACGACGCCATGACGGCGGCAGAGACCCGGTTCACATGGCATGAATTCAACGGTGAGCACGCATTCATGCGGGACGAAGGCCATCGTTACGATCCCGCATTGGCTCAACTGCTTAACGCGATGGCATGCCAGCAGTTCACAACCTGCTTGAAGTAATCAATCGATCAGTGATCGTGCTCAACGCGATGGGGTGTCAATGTCATAGTCGCCCCCACTACCGTACAGGTCCGCGACATTACCGAACTTGCCTCCGTCGTCCACACCATCAATGCCGACGCCGTAGAGCACAAAGCCACCGTCCTCCCTGCGGTACACCAGCGGTTGATTGAGAAATGGATCGACGGGAACAGACGCTAGGAATTCAGGCACCAAGTCCTGCAACTGAGCAGGTAACTCGCCGAACTGCGATTCATACCACCGAATCGCAAGGTATGTTTTCCGCAAACGATTCATGATGTCACGCCGCTTGATCGCGTCCTCGGTCGCTTGGATCGTCGCGGAAACCATCGTGTGACAGTACTTTGGTCTGGCGGACGACAAGGTATACGACACCAAATTGAGACGATAACGCCATCCATACAAATGCTCGCAACTCAAGCCAGCGGCCGCCCGATACGACACCAGAGATTCGCGACCTTGTTCAATCGAAGCCAATTCCGCAATCAAGCTGGGTACCGTTTCGAGGACGATGTGGTCACGAATGATGGTAAGATTTTCGTACCCCAACGAAGTTTCGATGGGGATTCCCGATAGAGAATGCGAGAGCGTACCACCACGACCGACCGAACACCGTCCAAATCGACAGCAGACATCCCATCAGCATGACGAGTGCCATGACTTTGATTTGTCCTCGAGTCTCGGGATACAAAAACAACACCTCCGTTTCCTGTTGCGGCGTGTCCTGGGCTGCTAAATCCTGCACGTTGAGGGCAACCGTGGGTGGCGGTATGATAGCCCAAACTCACACCGCTGTTCGGACTCGCCCCGCCCGCCTTCACAATGTGCTCTGATGCCAGCGATTGACCTATTACTGTTTGCGTCGCTCGCGTTGGTCATCGGCGTGGTATCCGGATGGTCGATGGGATACCGAGCCGGCAAAGCAAAGGGCGACGCCGATGGCGAGGCCCGCCGGCAAGATGCCGAAAATCGCCTGAAAGAATTGCAGCACCAAACCAAAGAACTGCTCGGCATGCGGGACGAAGACTAACTGGACAGCGCCACTTTGTGGCTTTCTGATTTCGTAAGTGCTGATTCTGGCGTGAGTTATCTTGCTTGACATGGGAGCCAAAAAGAAACGACCCTC
>NZ_JACHXU010000006.1:383476-404121 GCF_014192335.1 Aporhodopirellula rubra
CACGACCTTGGAATCGACCCAGACCAAATCAAACGCGTTGAACCAAAATCCCCGTGAAACCAACCCCAACAACATCAAACTGGCGCTGTCCAGCTAATCAGGAACGAAGATTCGTTAGGATCAATCGGCCTCAACGTCGGCAAAGAACCGAGACATCCAATCGGAACTTGAACACGCCGCCCCATCCACCTTCACTCCAGTCGCGAGCTTCGTTTCAAAATCACTCGGCGAAGGTGACGATCGGGAAAATCTCCGGGATATGTGAATCCCAGACGCCGTGCATCCCCGCCGCCCAACCACCTGAATCGGCCTCCGGTGGATCTGTCTTGTACGAATTGAACCGAAACAGTTCGATCCGCCACTGATCTCCCGGCTGAGGAGGCAGTGAACGCTGATCCCCCGCGGCGAGCGCGGTCATTTCTTTCCAAGGGAACGCGAGCTCGACGGTCCAGCCTTCATCGATATCTGAATCGTTGTTGAGTGTGCCTTGGATATCGACCGCGGATTGAAAGTTTGGGAAGTCGTAACCCAAGAACGCGATGCGTTTGCCGCGTGGATGATCGGTAAAACCAACGCCGTTAAACTCTTGAGAGCGAGGATGGCCCCGTTGGAGTTGTGAATCGCCCGCGTAGAGATCGTTTGTGAACGCGTCTTGCCAAACAAAGAACGCTTCATAGACCGTGCCGTAGGCATTGATTTCGAACTCGTAGTAGGCATCCTTCCCGGCAATGAATATCTCGACATCGTTGTCGTAATAGATCGTGGCGTCTCGCTCGAGAAATTTCGCCGTCACATTCGGTTCAACGACATTGAATCCGACGTACAGATTTTCGTCGTCCCAAAGGAGCGAGGCGCGTGTTTCGTGCTGGGTCGGCTCCCCACTGACCATATCAACGAACGGAGCGGTCGTTACTGCCGATCCCCAGGCCGATTCGTCGAGTTTGCCATCGACCACAATCGGCTGCGTCGTTTTCACAGCCTTATAACGGGGAATCTCCGCATCACCGATGAGTGATTGAGGAAACGGCTTAGGAAGAGTCACCGAAACGGAGTGAGGGAAAGCAAGATTGGGATCGCCACGGTCGCCAAGCGTCTTGACCAAATCGCCGATCGTCCTTTCGACCAAACCTTCGAAGAGAGTGTCTCCTCCGCACGTGATCTTGACCGGCTGATCGAGGTCGATGAATCGATCATCGAGCCGTACTTGAACTTGCTCGACACCCTCGCCGTTCAGCCGGATGGTTTGGCCGTCGACCTCCGCAATCATCTGGCTGCGTGGTTTGCAATGATCGTCATCGACGGCGAGCCAATAGAACTCATTATGCGTGACATCGTCTTGCACCCATACGATACGCGAAGGGGTGGGATTGCGAACGTGTTCGGCCATCCAAGGAATCGCGACCGCATCCTCGCGATCCATCCAGTGCCCCTTGGCGGGATAAATCTTGACGAAGTGTCGATAACCGTCTGCGTCGGCGGCATGCAACGTCGCCAGCTTTTCTTTCCACTCGGCGGCGATTTGATTGCGTTTGTACGCCGCGTCCTTCCCACCCATCTGCAACGCAAAAGGCACATTGCGTAGACCTTTCGCGTCGGTTTCATTCGGGTGCCCGGCCATCATCGCGGCCGCCGCCCAGTAATCCGACATGCGTGGCGCGAGTTGATAAACGCCATCACCTCCCGCCGAATAGCCCATCACGTAAACCCGGTTCCAATTCACATCTTCGAGGGCGACCATGCCTTCGATGAGTCGTTTCAACATCACGTCGATGTGTTCTTGATGCCACAGGTTCCATGTGTTGGTTGGGGCGCGAGGGGCGAGATAGATTCCTTGCTCAAGCGAATAAAGCTTTTTCTGGTTTTCCCACTGTCGATCGTTGACCGCCGCCGGTGCACCGCCACCCCCATGCAACGAGATGTACAGACTCCAACCATCGGACGGTTTCTCGCCAAACTTCTCGTACGAAAACGGCATCGCCAACTCGCCATGCCGGATCACGCGTGCGTTGATTTCAGCCGCCCGTTGTTCACGGAGAATCGATAAATTTTTCGATGCCAGAATCTCCCGTGCCTGAACACAATCCGATTTCGTCAGCGGGACCTTTGCAAAATCTTGCAACACGAGCGGCTGAAGATTTGCATTGGAACTCAACCAAGACTGCATCTGCGAAACCGCATGAGCAGAGGCACCGGCATCGATTCGTTGACGACGCAGTTGAGCGTACCGATGAGTGACTTTGATCGCAGGAATAGAATCCAGCGTCCGATCCCAAACACATGGAAACGACAGAGACGTTCGACGAAAACTGGTCGCATAGATGGCATGTTTTGGCTCGTCGGTGGCGGAGGCGGCTCGCTTCAGAAACCATCCGTCATTGAGCCGATCTCCTGTGGGTTCGGCGGCCCCTGTGAAATGCCACCCGTCGTCCCAAATTTCGACCCAAGAATGATTCCCGCTGCCGTCCGCCCACAACGGCGTTCCCACGAAACGAGCCGGCACACCCACTGCGCGACACGCGTCAATCAACAAAACGGATAACCCCGTGCACGAGGCCGTCTTCCCTTCGATCGACTCATAGGGACTCTGGTCTGCCTTGGCTCGCTTCGTCGAGTAACGCACGTCGAGAATTGAAAAGATCTTCTGATTGAGAATCGTCGCGACTTCGCTCGTTGTCGTGGCATCAGCGACGAGTGGCAAGAAACGCTTTCGAAAATCGGCTCGCCAATTGTCACGTCGCTCGTTGATGCTCGCGTAGGGCAAAACATCATTGTAGAAAATTTCGATCGGGATCGATTTCGCCCACGGATCCGACTCTCGCGATCGATAGGCCAATTCCGCGTTCTCCAACAAGAACTCCGCCTCGAGCGATTTCAGGTCATCGTCGGGCATGTTTTCAATCAAAAACTCCATGCCAGGCCGCTGCGTCTCAGGCACCTTCGCGAGTGCCTTCTCAATCTCCACGCGATTTTCGCCGGCTACGACGAGCCGAGCGTCCTGATCCAACGGCGGCTCCGCTCGAACCCCCGTATCAAGCAAACCGACGATTAAGAGGCACAGCCACCATCGTGTGATCATCAACATCAAAGCCACCATACGAAACAAGGAACTGGATTTGGGACTCGATTCTCGAGCCGCCAGCAAATTCCTGCAATGCCCGAGGTCTGCAATGTCCGAGAACACACCCTATTGCACGATCTGCAACAGCACATCCGCAAGACGTTCATATTGCTCGATCGAATTGTATGCCTGCGACGCGATACGCAGACAACCTTGGTTACCGATTTGCAACACAGGAAATTCAAACCGATGCTCGACTCGGAGTCGCCGTCCGATCTCTCTCATCTGATCCGAGGTGCGATCACGCCATTGTGGGATCGGGATCGTCGCCAGACTGCCGAGCATCGTTTCGGGAACCGGCTCATCGAGACCGAGTCGGTCGAGAATCAATCGCCTCGCCGAGACGACCAATTCATGATTGATTCGCATAAGCGTCGCCATTCCCTCGCCTTCGCCAATGGTTCCGGAGTGCAGACCACTGAGAAATTCGATCGCCGTTGGGATTGCCAGCAGAGGCGACGGATCGAACGTTCCCGGCCAATTGAAATGGGATTGAAATTTCGTTTCGCCAAATCCTTCCGTGTTGGCACCATGACTGATCACGGTCGGCAGGATCTCGTCCTGCCATTCTTCGCGGGCAAAAAGAAACCCGGACACTTTGGGGGCGCACCACCATTTGTGATGATTGGCGGTGTAATAGTCTGCGCCGATTCGCTTCAAGTCCACGTGAAGCATACCTGGACCGTGCGCGCCGTCGATCATGATCCGCACTCCACGAGAATGCGCTAACTCGACGATATCATTCACCGGCATCACGATTCCGGTCGGACTCGTCACATGATCAACCAACATCCATCGCGTCTTGGGTGTGATACACGACGCGATCGCATCGGTCACTTCATCCGGACCTCGGATGGGGAACGGAATATCCGCAACAACAACCGTTGCTCCGGCACGCTGAGCAGCATGCCGAACCGCGTTGCTGCACGCGTTGTATCCGTGACTGGTGATCAGCACTTCATCGCCGGCCCGCAATGGCAAGGACCGCACAACCGCGTTCACTCCGTCGGTCGCGTTTCGCACAAAAACCACGTCGCGCGGTGATGCATTCATCTGCGTCCCGACTAACTCTCGAACTTCGTCCAACTTCGGAAGCAAAGTGCGTTCGGGAGCGAGAAACTCAATCGGCTCTTGCTCCAAACGCTCGATCCATTGCTGCTGGGCGGCGAAGACGCATCGTGGAGTTGCGCCGAATGATCCGTGATTTAAAAAATCAACGTCGGGTCGAAGCATCCAATGTTTCGCGAGAGGGCTGGGTTTACCGAGAAGGCTGGGTTTACCGAGAAGGCTGGGTTTTGCGGGAGGGTTGGCCAAGTTTCGTTCTCTTCCGTTTGAGGACAATTTCCGTTTGTGACAAGAGTCACTGCACCCATGCAGCCTCATCAACAAAATCGCAGTCAAACTGCCCGTGTTGATGCCACGCGTGGCCGCTGTCATAACGTGAAGCCTGAGTGCCTCGAAGGGAAGTGGGGCCTCCCGGAAAGACGATTTGAAAGTGTGCGCATTCGACGGTCGCTCACCCCAATATAGTCTCCCAATAAGAATTCCTTCAGCCAAATTTCCTTCGCAGCAAAGCCCGACAATGGACCTACTACCTGATGTTCACGATTGGCTGCTCGACGCGTTGCCGGGGCGGCACATCACCGGCACCGCAAACTTGCAAACCCTCTGGAGCGGCTACGGATCGATCGTTCGCGTTGGGCTCGACGGTGGACCAGAGGAATCGGTGATTGTCAAACAGGTCACCCCGCCGACGGAAAAGGACCATCCACGTGGTTGGAACACGAACTTGTCGCATGAACGCAAACTTCGTTCGTACGAAATTGAATCGTGCTGGTACCGTTCGTGGAGCGACCAGTGCGATGCGAATTGCCGAGTTGCCAAATGTTTGGCACAAGGCACGATCGCGGGTGGCCAGGTCCTCGTACTCGAAGATCTCGACGCTTCAGGTTTTTCGGTCCGCCGTCATCGGCTCGATGAGAACGGCGTCGCAACAGGCCTCCGCTGGTTGGCTCACTTTCACGCCACCTTCATGGGTGTCGACGGGGAAGGATTGTGGCCAACGGGAACTTATTGGCATCTCGAAACGCGTCCTGACGAATGGGCAGCGATGCCAAACGGCGCGCTCAAAGATGCCGCGATAACGATCGATCAGCGTCTGAAGTCCGCGAAATTTCAAACGCTAGTTCACGGCGACGCGAAGGTTGCCAATTTCTGTTTCGCAGAGAGTTTCGAGACGCCTCCCGCGATGGTCGACTTTCAATACGTCGGCCGCGGGTGTGGGATGAAAGACGTCGCATACTTCCTAGGCAGTTGCTTGGATGAATCGCAGTGCGAACGAATGGAAGCCTCGCACCTGCAAATCTATTTTGACACCCTTCGCCGATCACTCACTGAGCGCCATGCCGACCGCGGAAACAAAATCGATGTCGAGTCGCTCGAACGAGAATGGCGGACACTCTACCCAATCGCGTGGGCTGACTTCGTACGTTTCCTCGAAGGCTGGTGCCCCGGTCACGCAAAACTGCACCGATATTCTCAAAAGATCGCGGACACGGCGATCAAAAACCTGTCCGACACTTAAACGCGGCAACAAAGCCCCGTTGCCAGACTCGTTCACTGCCCGTCTCGCAGCGACTCTCACCTTGCAGCGACTCCCTCCTCACCGCGTCAGCCGACAGAATCGGCACCGAATCTATCGGTAAATCGCCTGCAATCGACATTCGCTGGCCTGCAGAAATTTATTGAGCGGCCGTTTTTTGCGAGGTAAACTGTTTGACGGGGAACCGTCGCAAGGATTTGCCGCAAATCGGCAGGACGTCCATTTCCCGGTGACTGATCGGGCTCGCCTTTTTTGTTGTAAATTATACCTGTGGGGCGGTGTCATATCTCCCGTTTGAGATGGGGTCCGCGGCGTGAGCCTTTTTACTCCTTGGGGCGAAACGAACGCTCGATCCTGACCTCCCCCGCCCCGTTCGTACCGCCCCGTTCGTACCGCCTCGGTTCATCAGTGAGTGCCCGCCCGTCGGCCCCATGCAATCATCCAGAAACCTGCCGACCAGGATCACACTGCTCGAACGGGCACAATCAGGAAAAGACCATCCGGATTGGAACGAACTGCTGCAGTACTACGAACCGTTCATCCGTCGCTTCCTGATCGGAATGGGGACCTCACCCTCGGACGTCGACGACGTGTGCCAGCAGGTACTCTCGCGCGTTTGGCAAGAACTCGTGAACTATCGACGGGTTGAAGAGAAAGCTCGGTTCCGAACTTGGCTCACTCGACTCATCCTCAACGTCGCCACCAACGACTATTGGAAACGAAAACGGGCTCAACGCGTCGGCAGCACCGACGTTAGCAATCTCGAAGATTTACCACAAAATTCACCGGAGATCGAACAGCGTATCGAGGCCGAGTGGCAAAGGCATGTTGTTCACCTCGCGATGGATCGCATGAAGGAGATCTTCTCCGGTAATGCAATCGAGGTTTTCCTTCGCAGCACCGAGGGAGAATCATCGGCCAAAATCAGCGAAGACCTCGGCGTGAGTGTCCAGAGTGTTTACGTACTCAAGAATCGAGTGAAGAAAAGGCTCGCCCAAGAAGTCAAACTGCTCCGAGAACAACTCGAATTTCCGGACTCTCCTGAATGAACACCGAACCTGCAACCGCCTCTTCCAACGGCGAGGAAGACGATTCGCATCGTCGCATCGATCCACTCGTGAAACTTCTCTACGAAGCCTCAGAGGAGATCACTTCGGAAGAGATGAACAATCCCTCGACGTTCGATGAGATCTGCCCACTCTACACGTCGATCTGCAAAATCGACGACCGATATCAAAATCCGGAGTTGATCGGTCGTGGTGGAATGAAAGAGGTCTTTCGGGTCTATGATGCCAAGACCGTTCGACACGTCGCGTTGGCAAAACCGCTTGCCAAATTCTCGCACGATCACTTCGACGCATTTCTGCGTGAAGCGCACCTGACCGCGCGTTTGGAACACCCCTGCATTATCAACCTGTTCGACATGGACGTGGACGCCGACGGTCGCCCATTCTTCACCATGGAATTCAAACAAGGACGTTCGCTCCGCGCGATCCTTGATGAACTTCGCAACGGTCATGAACGCGATCGCTTTCCTCTGCGCAAACGACTGATGCTGTTCATGCGGGTTTGCGAAGCGATCGCGTATGCACACTCGCAACGCGTGCTACACCTCGACATCAAACCCGACAACATCCAAGTCGGCGAGTTCGGCGAAACCCAGGTCTGCGACTGGGGACTCGGCGTCGTCATGCCCACTGATGAAACGATGCATGATTCCGAGGTTTTACTCGACCCCGACTTGTACGGCCCGCTGCTCGATTCCGTAAAGGGGACACCCACGTACATGGCTCCCGAGCAAAAAAACCGGGACGCGAAGAAGACGCCTCAAATGGACATCTACGCTCTCGGTTGCGTGCTCTGCGAGATCGCCACCCTGCAACCGATTGCCGCCTACCAAAAGAAACGACCGCAGACGGATTCCGCGTTGGCCGCGATGATCCAGAAAGCCACCGCCAACGAACCCTCTAATCGCTATGCGGACGTCGACTGTCTCCACGAAGACATCTCACGGTTCTTGGCCGGGTACAGTGCCTCCGTCGAGCAAAGCAGCGTCCTACGTGAAGTCGGACTGTTTTGGCGTCGTCATCGCGACGTGTGCGCTGTCGTCTCAGGGTCGGTCATCATTCTCCTTCTTTTTGCCGCGTTGTTTGTTTCGCAACTCAGAGAAAAACACCAAGCCGCAGTCGCCGCACGCGCCGATGCTGAAACCGCATGGATCCGAGCCGATACCGAACGAGCTCTCGCCACCACCGCACAGAAGAACGCGGAACGCGCCAAAGAACGCGCCGAAGAGTCACTCGCGAAATACATCGTCGAGAAAAACAAATCCGAAGAGCGATTGAAAGCACAAGTCCAGTCGGCAGTTGCACTATCGGACGATCTGACCAGCATTCCACTGATCCCGGAAGACACGTTTACCACGACAGTAAAAATGTCGATGCAACATATCGACACCGTCCTTTCTAACAATCCGCCACCGGAATCACGTGTCTGGCACAAGAAGTTTTGGCTGTATTTCCTGATGCAAGATTTCAAGTCAGCCACAAAACTACTTGATGACGAAAAAGGGGTTGAACCCGATCTCGCTGACTTCGCTCGCCGCTACGTCAAGAAAATGAACAGCAGTGGCTACCTCAACACCGCGGCGTTCGGACAACTCATCACCAACCTGTGCCAATCCAGCCGGTTCCGCGCCCCGTTGGCGGAAAAGATGCTGATCTACGATCTGAGATACCCACGCTCCGTCGAAGACCGTGTCAAACTCGTCTACACCTGGGTCCGAATCAACAATCGCAAACCGGCTGACCTGGAACTGGATTTCGACGCCGAGAGCAAAGCGGTACGACTCCGCGGCAATGTCCAGTCTCTCGTTCGCACACTGTCGTCACCATGGCCGCCCGGCGTCAGGGTAAACCTTCTTTACACACTCAATCCGAAATCATTAGATATGCGCGGTACCCAAGTCAGTGATCTTACTGAACTCAGCGATCTCGATCTCATCGAGCTTGATATTCGAGACACCAAGGCCACCGATCTGTCACCACTCGCTCAGACTCGCAGCCTTCGCCGACTGATCGTTGGCGTGGATCAGTTTCCGGAGGCTCAACTGACAATGCTTCGAGACTCAACTGATATTGAAATCGTTCAAGAGTAGCCACTTCGGATGAGTCCGATTTCAATAGTGGGCCGGTATCCACTGTTCCCACATTGCCAACGCTGCCTCGCGAATCGTGTGCGTCCCAAAATAGAAACGCACACAGATTGCGCATTCCCTGACGGCCAAATGGGGACGCGCCAACGCGTTCAATCATGGAATCGTCGCGCCAGGCTCGAAGGCAACTTCTCATGCCCTTTGAAGTTCTCCTCGACTTTCGCCACGAGTCTTCCGCTCGCCCGATCCAGCTTTCCTGGGTGGTGAGGCACACCCAGACTGCGCGTATGAACAACGATCCAACCAACTGCGCACATCTGCAAAGAAAGCAGCGTGCAGTGTTCATTCCCAACCTCGAAATCGTCCTTACTGAGGACTGAGACGCCATTCCGAGCGCTTGCCGTGAGATTCTTTCCGAATAATCCAGGGGCAAGTGTTAAGGATCGTGAAAACGCGTTGTTTAACACTACAGAGCACGCCGTTATCAGCACGCATCGAGGCGACGCGAGGCATTAATTCAACGAAAAGGGTTCAGCGATCATTTCGAACGCACATAGGCAATTGAGCCCACCCAAACGGGCCTTTACCACTACTTTGGGAACCGGACCTACCACCCAATCAAACAGTACCTGATTAGACAACCAAACTTCGCTTCCACGCCACTGAGCCACCAAACGTTCCACATCCTTTGGCTCGCATTCAATCGCGAGTCCCGCTGGCAACGTTGGACACGCACCGAGGCGGTTGCCCGCCGACTTTCGTCGACGGCGTCCAAAACGCCGAATTGAGAACGCCGGACGGGACACACGATTCGGGACGGAATGGAAAGACGAGCCAGCATGGAACCGAAGAACCTCGTTGGCTGTTAGTCAGAAAACGCAACCTAGACATCACGATTTTGTACCACCTCAAAGGTTGAAGGCACTGCCTTCATCCCCTTTGTTCTTTTCTCTGGAGATTTAAGAAATGCGACGTTGGAAATCAAGAGAGGGTTTTACGCTTGTAGAACTCCTCGTAGTAATCGCCATCATTGGTGTTCTCGTTGGACTGTTGTTACCGGCCGTGCAAGCGGCACGAGAAGCCGCTCGCCGCATGAGCTGCAGCAATAACTTCAAACAACTCGGTCTTGGCGTTCACAACTACCACTCCGCGTTCAACCAACTGCCCGTTCAAGGCGGAGGTACTCGCAGTACCGGAACCGCGCTATGGAACGATCGGGCTACGTTCAACAACCTGCGATTGAGTATGCTCGTTGGCATCCTTCCGTTCATCGAACAACAGGCCAGCTGGGAACAAATCAGCAACCCGCTCGCGTTCAATTCCGACGGCACCACCAAGTCACCTCCGTGGCCGGCAATGGGTCCCACCCCGGACAACCTGGACTACGGCCCATGGGTCACTGAATTCCCAACGTATCGTTGCCCTAGCGATCCCGGCCAAGGGCTACCTGCTCTCGGACGAACCAACTACGGAGCATGCCTGGGCGACACGACTTGGCGAACCAACCACGGCGGTTGGACCCAGAACCGAGATAATCCCACAACGAACACACGTGGCTCACACCGCGGATTCTTTCTTCCGTTTCCATACGAAAAGAAACAATTCCGCGATTGCCTGGACGGGCTCGCTAACACCATCGCGATGGGCGAACTCATTACCTACAACGGTGACGGGGACATCCGCGGGACGTACCCGGACAACGTGGGTCTCGGCAATACAACCGGCACCTACAACACTCTTCGCGATACGCCTGACTATTGTGCCACCCACGCTAGTGGAATCGATCCGAATAGCCCTCAGCGTTGGCAGACGCCTTCGACACAATCGCGATTGGGACGCGGCTATCGCTGGGCCGACGCACAACCACTTTGGAATGCCACCTTCACCATCCGTCCACCTAACGCCGAGATCTGCGGTCGCGGCTCCAACGGAGACGATCTCGACACGATGGGCACGATGTCGAGCCATCACCAAGGCGGATGCCACGTGTTGATGGGCGACGGCGCCGTGCGATTCATCACCGATTCGATCGAAGCCGGAAACTCCAGTGCAGGCCAGGTCTTCGAAGCAGGCACCGGGGTCCGGTCACCTGGCAACGCAAGCCCCTACGGTCTTTGGGGTGCATTGGGGACCCGAGCAATGAAAGAAGTCATCGACCAAGACTTCTAAGCCAGCTCCCAATTTCGGTTGCACTGTTTCTATTTGCAAGGAAGCAGTGCAACCTCTCTTTCGAAAACTCCCCTGTCCTCCATCGTTATCCACTAAAAACAAAATGTTTCGCACTTTTGCATTTACTGCTTTTCTCCTCTTCACATTTTCGATCACTTTAGGCTGCGGCGGTACCGGTTCGGATCCCACGTCCGCCGTTAACGGAGTGAGCGAGGACGAGTGGGCAGCGTTCAAGGCCCAACAAGCTGAAGAACAAAAGCAAGCCGATCTCGAAATGGTGGGCGTCACCGAGTAGGCCATCTAAAAGACGCCATCACGGCCGTTCTCATGCAAATGATGCTCGGCATCACAAACGATTCGTTGATAGGCGATGCCCGGCATCACCTATCAACCGAAGTGCACCACATCACCGATGCACCTATCCCAACCACGAGCAATCTGCGGTAACCCACGATAACCGTCACTCCGGGAACAACGCATGTTTCACCGGATGCAACCAATGCCTGTGCGGAGCGGACTAACCGAAAGGGGCAAATTGCCTCTTGAAGCGAATCGCGGCTGACTCTTTCAAAACAGCCTGCCCCCATGTCAGCCTGGCCCTAGGTCAGTTTGGCGTAATCGAGGCATCCTGGATGCCTCAACAACTCTCATTGGCTCCTACCAACACGTAGCGATGCCACCAATGGCAATCGGCATCGATCTGCTTCCGAGCAATCATCTCTCTCCGATTGCAAACTCCACCGGATTTCCTCTCGTGTCTTGGTACCAAGTGGAAAACCAGGCGGCGGAAAAATGCATGTCCTGCACGCCCCTGCTTTCGGGGATGCAAAAGCCAGCGCGACTATTCAACAGTGCGCATTTCATCTTCTTAATTCGCTGTATTACATACCCCCAGCGCCAGTGTCACGTCTGGCGTCGCTACGTCCGCCTCCGATCGACCTATTGGGCATTGAACCACCACAAAAAACACCTGTTGTGACATTAATCCAAATTAATTTCTCAACGGGTGTTAAGACTCGCGATTTCCGCTTGTTTAACAGTACAGAGAACGCCTTTAACAAGAAACATTGAGGCGCCAACGCACGCTATCTCCAGAAGCAAAGTGCGACAGATCGCCCCCCCAACGATTAAAGAAGATACATCAGAGGATTCCCCAAATGAAAATGATCACAAACCTCACACTGGCCCTTTTTGTCTCGGTCCCCTTCGCGTGCACCATCGGTTGTGGCGATTCCAATCAACCGGTCGATGTGCTCCAAGGCCAATCCCGTGAGGACCTCGACGCTCAAGCCGACGCAATTTCGGCCGAGTTCGAACGTTCTGGCGAAGAATCTGAAATGGCGGGGCCGACCGCCGAAGAGGAAGCAATGAACCGGTCTTAAGGCCAACGTTACTTGAAGCGAATCACCAGTTCGTTACCTTCGCAGCCTTCGAAAAACAACATCAGTAGCATCAGCGCACCACGGTTGTGCCTGACCCCAAATCAATATTTTGTCTGTTAAGTGAGTGAGAAAAGAAACATGAACACCATCCCCCGTCCCACCAATCGTGGCAATAGAGAAGGCTTCACGCTCGTCGAACTTCTCGTCGTGATCGCAATCATCGGCGTGCTCGTCGGTTTGCTCCTGCCGGCCGTTCAAGCCGCACGCGAAGCGGCCCGTCGGATGAGTTGCAGCAACAACTTCAAACAAATCGGTTTGGCGATTCACAACTATCACTCCGCCTACAACCAACTCCCCCAAAACATGTCCGGCACGGACGCACGGGGAACCGGCGACAACAGCAAGAACAACGCGTTGCTGTTGAGCTGGCTCGTTGGCGTCACTCCGTTCATCGAACAACAGGCTATCTGGGAACAAATCACCAACGGTGTCGATGCCGAAGGCGACCAATACCAACCGATGGGCCCGGCGCCATGGTACGGTGGTTTCCAACCGTGGGCACTCGACATCCCTGCTTTCCGATGCCCGAGCGATCCCGGCGTCGGACTTCCTTCGCTCGGACGCACCAACTATGCGTGTTCCCTTGGCGACAACCCACGGATGACACACTCCGGCGGTAAGAACCGGACCGATTACTACGACTGGAACGGGACCGCGGCATGGCCGGGTTGGAACGCGGTTCAAGACCTCGCCGCACGAACCACTAGCGACTTGGCAAACGTCCCTGCATGGGTGCGTGGCAGCAACCGCGGTATGTTCTGGAGCCGCCACGTGACCAAGTTCCGTGACGTTCTCGACGGACTCTCCAATACAGTCGCCGCTGGTGAAATGGCTACCAGTGTCGGGCAAAAGGAACTCATCGCAGAAGTCGCTTCGGGAGCGCACTACAGCAGCTTGTTCACACCGAAGAAGTGCCAAGACTTGGCAGACCCCACTCGTCCTCAGTTCTATCCGAGCACCCAAAACGTACTCACCGGAAATCAGAGCCGTGGATCACGATGGGCCGATGGTCGGTGGGTCTTCTCGGCTATCCACACGGTTCTGCCACCGAACTCGGCAACCTGCACGACAGGCGGCGACAACGGGCAAGGCATCTCGTCCATGTCGAGCCGCCACCAAGGCGGTGCTCACGTCCTGATGGGCGACGGAGCCGTGAAGTTCATCACCGACTCGATTGAGGCAGGAGACGCAAACGCCGACCCAGTACAGAAGGGCGAAAAGAGCCCATACGGTCTCTGGGGTTCACTCGGCACCCGAGCTTCTCGCGAAATCATCTCGGAAGAATTTTAGAATCGCGAGTCTCAACAAATATCCACAAACATCCCGTTGCCAATGCAGCGGGATGTTTTTTTGTCGATGAAACCACGTTCAAGGTCACCTACATCTGCCGCGGTCATTCCTCTCACACTCTTTCTTGAGTCCCCTTCATCGATTGATTTGTGTTGGGAAACGATCTGATATACGGGCTGAGTCGTTCGACCGGATCCTAATCCCACTTCCTCATTGATGGCCGTCCTGCCACAATCCGCCCCATCGGCTAAGATCGAGCGACAAACGAGTCACGACCATTCAAATCAAAATTGCGACGGCGGGAGCGGCCAAGTGCACGTTCAGACGGCGAAAAACTGGGGTCATCTTCAAGATCTTCTACTCGGCGGTGCCTGGAACGAACAACTCGGACGGTTCCGATCCTCGTGTGCTTTTCGCGGATTGTCCGACGCGTCGTATCGACTCGACACGACGTTGATCCGGTTGGGAGGAGCATTCGATCGACTCGAACAGCACCTGCTGCGAAACTTCAAAAAGTACGCCCACCGCAACGTGGTCGCGCGTGACTCTTATTGGCACTGGCTCTCACTGGCGCAGCACCACGGCCTGCCGACTCGATTGCTGGACTGGACGCACTCGCCTTTAATCGCCGCCCACTTCGCTACCGTCAGCACAGAGAAATGCGATATCGACGGTGCCATCTGGCGCATCGACTATGAACAAACTCATAAACTGCTGCCGACAAAAATTCGCGACGAACTGCAGAAGGAAGGCGCCAACACGTTCACCACCGATATGCTCAATCATGTTGTCTCGTCGCTAGGCGAGTTGGACCTGATGTCGAACGATCCTTTTCTGTTGTTTTTCGAACCACCTTCGATGGACGACAGAATTGTCAATCAGTACGCACTCTTTTCGGTGATGTCGAACGCAAACTTGGGACTCGATATTTGGATCAAAGAACACCCTGAGTTGTGTTCGAAAGTAGTCATCCCCGCGGAATTGAAGTGGGAAATTCGCGACAAATTGGACCAGTGCAACGTCACCGAACGAGTGCTGTTTCCAGGCCTAGAAGGACTCAGCCAATGGCTGCGGCGACATTACAGCCCGAAGTCACCGCTTCCCTGAATCGACTCAAATCGCCACCGGCCGCGACTCACGTTCCGGGGATCACTCACCCGTGGCGGACGTTCATTGCAGCATGGCCAGAACCTCGTATCCATTGGAACAGGGCAGGGCACCGCGATGTGAACGATTCCTGCTCTACGATCACCTGGGCGTGGTTTTCCGTCTGGCCCGTGATTTGCAACTGAGGATTTGCAACAGAAGTCGAGTAAGTGCGATCCACGCGACGTAAAGCGTGAAGGCGACCGACGGCACGTCGATTCCCATTGATGCCATTGGGTACGTCGTGCGCGTTCGCATTCGACAATTCTTAATTTTTAACAAACGAGGCCCCAACCGATGTCCACACTCAACGTACACTGGCGTCACACCGCCTTCTCTCACGACGCGGGCATGCGAACCAACGAAGACGCCGCCCGAATGAACACCGATGCGGCGAGAACGGGCGTTCTGAGCGACGAACACCAAGAGGTGATCGACAATTGCCCCGTGATCGTGGAAGACGTAACCGGACGAGTCTATCGGGCCGCCGATCTACCACCGGACACTCGCGTTGTCGTCAACGACGCCAATCATGTCGCAGACCCGATCGTCGAACACGCGAAGCGGTCCGGATTCGAAATTGTTACAAACGCGTAAAGGACGAGAAACGCCCCCGGTAACACGTTACCTCTACTTCAATGGCGAACATGATTGCGGTCTATCAGTACGCGGCGAATTCGGATCCCACGTCAGGGTTTGATTGCGGTGGCGGTGACTACGTTTGGCATTCCGATGGCGGTTAAGCTCCCCCATTCGACATGAGCCCCTGAACGCGTCTTTGTCCGCGTTTTCATCGCCGCCTTTTCGCTGTAAGGCATCCCGATGCCAACCCGGTCGCGATAGTGATTGATCGCTCGCTGATAGATCGGTGCGAGTCGGCCGCGCGCTTCATCGGACAGCCTGCGATATTTGTATCGACCATCAACGCTGCGATAAGTCTCGTAGGGCACGCTCTCGCCCAAATTGTATTTCGCCGTATATTCGAAACCCAATGCGAGACGATTGTCGTACGCGGAATAGAGATCGACACCTTGCTTCCACGCCATCTCGCAAGCACAACCGAGGAACCCGATCCCCATCTGCGCATGATTTTGATCGCGACCGCTTTCTTGGCATTGCCCGAATCCGTTGAAGTAGTTGCGAACAGCGCCATTGCCTTCTCCGTGCAAGAAATAGTCAACGCCACGATCAAAGATTTCACGATCGTCTAGAAAGATGCCGATCGCGATCATTGTTTGGATCATGGAGGCATCCCAGTTGCCATTGGCGGAGGGATAGAAGTCTTTAATCTCCGGGTAAAATACGTCTCGCAGCATTTTTTCAAAGCGCACTTGGTCGTCCGCTTTCCAACCGGCCTCCGTATGCCGAATCAGTTCCGCAGCGTTGCAGAACTTGACTCCCATCATGCCGATCAACAGCTTTGTATCGTGCCCGCCCACCATCTCTAGTGTGGACGACCACGCATTGAGAATCTCGATCGCTTTTTCAGCGTACGCTGGATCCCCAGTCAAACACCACTGAAGCGCGTGCAAATACGCCGCTGAACAATCGGCCGACAATTCGGAACTGCCAATGTCCGGATTATTGTAAGGTCCGCGCACAACTTTCGTGGACGGTTTTGGCTGATGGTTAAGCGATGCCAAATGAGTTGACTGCAAACGGTCAAATGCATCCTTCCAGGGCTGTTCACTGCGTTCGACTTTCACTCGAAGCAACGCAATTTCCTCACCACTATGCAAAAGACCAGGATGCACGAAAGGTGCAGACGGGTTTGGCACCTCGTCGGCCCAAACCATGGTCACTGAGAATAGCAGTACGTAAATGCCTCCGAAGCGAATCACATTCATCATGAACCGTCGTCAAAACTATTTTCTGAAGTAACAAAATCTTGCGGCTGCTTCATGGCGAGAGCATCTCAAACGATAAGGTGCCCATTCGCAATCGCTTGATTCATCCGAATTCAAGCCGCCGAAGTGGTGCGACATCGGATATCCCTTTTCGGGGACAGCTCTAGCAGCGCCACTTTCGCGTTGATGGTAACCTGAAACGCCGATAATAACACTGCGGTTTTGCGTCACACATTGTTTATTGGTGACCGAAGCTGTTTATCGGCAACCGAATTTCATCGACAATCCAAAGTTTCCATGTTTAATTTTCACCTTCGGTTAATACGATCGAATGGGCCACAATCTCGGGAGCAAAATTAACCGAGCATCGGCAGCACATCCTCGCTCGATGCTAACGCCTGCCCGCATCAACGACTACTCGCATCAACGACTCGCAGCGGACGACTGGACCAATACCCATTCGGTATCCACTGTCTCGTCGAGTGGGAGGTTATACGTAATTCGATACGTATTTGAAGCAGAATCAAAATCGACCTGCCAAAAATCGTTCCCATGGACCGATTGATCAAAGGCGACACGACGGCCATCAACAATTTGAAACAATCGCTGCCCGCTCCGATTCGCCAGTCCACAGAACTGAATCGGCACAGCGCCGACACCGCCGTGAATCGCAACGGAAACCTCGGAGGCCTTCGCCTGTATGACGATTGGGTAATTTCGCAGAACACGCCCGCCCGTGACATCCAGCTCGAGTGAGTTGCCGCTCACCTCTCGGTACGTGGTTTTCCAAGACGTCGGGTGAGAGGCGAGGTGCCGTTTGAAACCTTGATTTGGACCGTAATAGTCATCCGCAACTCGTGGCAGGGTAATCAGTTCGATGTCCATCTCGATGCGGTCACCTTTTTTGAAGCGACGAATCCCCTGAGGAGGCCGCAACTCGAGATCGAGATTGGTCGGATCGGTAGCGTGAACCGGGCTACTGATCGTCGGATTCGTATACGCTTGACCTCCGATGACGGCATCGAACCGACGGACAATCAATGCGCGGTAACCGTTCGGCTTGCTTCTCGCAGCGTCCGCTTCGGCCGCCCCCGTGAACGATATCCAATGAGGTGCATCGCCGGTCAACTCGACGTTATCCAGGAAGAGTTCCCCTTTTGCCAAATCGGATGGAACCTCTCGTCCTTGAATGAGACCATCGGCATTCCCATAGTCGATTTGAGGAGTTCGATAGGTATACGTACGACCAAGTTTGTATAACCAGATTTTGCTCGCATCAACGTCTTGCTCGAATGTGTACTCCAAGTTCTGAAACGTGCGGCAATAGTCGTCCGTTCGCAACGTTTGAACTTGAACCGACAATCCAGCCTCTTGATTCTCGCCATAGAACCCTTCATAGCGGACATCGGTTAAGCACGGCCCATGCGAAACATAGGCGGTTTTCAGGTTATTGGGAAAGAACTTCGGCTGTCGGGCATCCCGCAGATTCAACCAGTCGCCACCCCAACCTGCTTCAGTCCATCCCCATTTCTTGCCCTTGATTCCGTCGCGTGTCATGAGGGTTCGGATATCAGTAATGGCGACATCCACCAAGCTCATGTCCATATCAAAACAAATCGTTTCTCCCCACGCTCCGATTGCCAATTGATCCCAGCGTCCGTGTCCGCCGTAACCGATCAAGCACAACTGCGAATGGCTCGCCGATGGCAAGGTTCCGTAGAACCCGTAAACCATTCGCATGCGGTACGTCGTCCGCTCCGTCGTCGGCAGCATCGCATACGTCATCAGGTACGATCCCATCGGCCGGTAATGCCAGTTCTTACTCAATTGGACGGGAATCCCCATCGGCTGACCTTCTTCATCACAAAGAATCGGACAAACGCCGATCACACTCGCCGGTGGCCGCATGTCAATCAATAAAGGAACAGGCGTTGTCGAGTCGGAACCGGAAACCGTAATCTCAAACTCGTCGTACTCGCGAAGTTCCGCTGATTGCTTTCGCCCCCGTCGCCTCAAATTTTCAACCGTCGCCACGTAGCAGTTCTTCTGCTCGTCGAAATGCACGGGCATCGACGGTCCACCCACGACCGATACGGTGACCTGCGAAGTCGGAGTGGTGGCTTTCTCGATCTCACATGTCATCGTGACGCGTTTCTCTTGTCCGGGCTTCACCGGTCCTTTGATCGATCCTTCCTGACGCCAATTCCCAATCTCACTTTTCACCCCCAATCGCATGTTGCACTGTGAGCAATCGAGCGTTCCGTCAACGATCAGGTTGAATGTCAAACTGCCTGGCCAAGCGACCAGATCGAGGCGGGTGTTGCAGGAAAGCAATTTCCCGTCGCGATTTTTGAAATCAAGATTCAGGAAGTCGTAGTGTTGAACAAAACGGCCCGATTCCCATAAACGCACCGACGCCAAACGTTTGACGCCATTCTGCAGCCCCGCCTCACATGTGTTTGCCCGGTAGGTTTCGCCATCAACGTCCATTTCGATCAACAAGTCGGCTGCGGGAAGATCGCTGAACGGAGCACTCTTTGGACTCACCGCCTGTTCATAGGTGACCTGCTTGCCAATCCGCCCCAACGTGAAGTTGCGAAAATCGGCGACATCGAGCGTCATGGCATATCGGTTCGTCTCGATGGCAAAGATATCCGCGCTCTTATCATTGGCATTTTTCCGCCAACCGTTTTGCCAACAACTGATCGTATAATTCTCCGCGGCCTCACTCGCGTTAGCGAACAGCAGCAGCGTTATCAACAACATCATCATCAATTTCGCGAAACCACTGCCACGGTGCGATGCCAATCGCGTCACGAGGAGGCATAGCGAGTCGCGGTGGAATAGGCTGTGGGACTTCAACATGGTCATTCCGAAGTTGCACCTAATGAATCGTCTTGTTCTCATTCACGCCGCCTCGGTATCAAATCGGCGGTGGAAAACGATATCGAAAATCTACTTCGACGGTTGGGCGGGAACATTGCCTTCCAAGTCCACTCTCAAGGTGCGTCGCAGTGCCTGATCAGCGTCCGATACGATCACATTCGGATGGTGCTGTTCGCGATCGGTATCAATTGCAAACGACCATGCGTACTTGCCCGATCCGAGGTCGGACGGAGGCGTGATCCGGAGACCATCCGAAGTCATCGTCCACCCTACTTGAGAATCACTGCCCAACAGCCGCACCGACCCAATGTTCGCCTCGGTCCAACCTGCGGTACCTTCGATCACGAAGGGCTCCGCCGGCCTGGTCAACTTAATCGCGAAAAGCGTTTTTTCCTTGGTGGTAAATGCGAGGTGTTCGTTCTCTTGCGAGTTCAACTTCCAGTAACGTGTACCATAGATCGCGTCTGCGTTCACGTCCAACCAATCGCCCATCGCATGCAGGCGTTCAACCTGCCATGCGGGAATCGTGCCATCCGCCTTGGGACTGATGTTGATCAGAAAATTGCCGTTGCGACTGATCACTTCGACCATCTCGTGGATCACCGATTCGATCGACTTATTGCGTTTGTAATCGGGGGCTTCCTCGGCGGCGAGATATCCGAATGAAGTCCCAAACGTTGTGCAACTTTGCCACTTCGGTCCGATCACCTTGAGTTTGAGGTTGTCTTTCTCCAAACAACCGACGCCGTCGGGCCAGTTGCGATTGCCGCCCTTGTTGTTGCAGTAGACCTCTTGCCCTCGCTGCGCACCTGCGTTCATAAAATCCGTGATCATCAATCGACATTGGTCGTAGAAGTACTTGATTTCCGGCTTGAAACGTCCTGCCGATGCCTTGTGTAACCGTTCACAGCCCGGTTCAATGAATCAGGCGGCAGCAGGGGCGCTTGGCTCAGATATTTTTGGCAGGAGAGATGGTGCGGCATCACCGGAG
>NZ_JACHXU010000007.1:0-164323 GCF_014192335.1 Aporhodopirellula rubra
GACCATCTGGCGAGGACTGCGGCGAATGGAAGCCTACCGCGAAGCCTACACCGTCTTCGGAACTAGCTAATAAGATGTGGGCTATAAAGAGGGTTGGCACCACCGGCATTGGTTGTGTCGGCCTTTCAGGCCTGGAGTGTTTGCGGGAGGTTGCGGGGACAAATTGGCGGAGCAATTTGGCGACTATGGTGGCGGGAGACTTGTGTCGGCCCTTCAGGCCTTGGGACTCTTTTTGGGAGACGCCACCGGTGGTTGCCACCACCGGCATTGGGTGTATCGGCCTTTCAGGCCTGGAGTGTTTGCGGGAGGTTGCGGGGACAAATTGGCGGAGCAATTTGGCGACTATGGTTGCGGGAGACTTGTGTCGGCCCTTCAGGCCTTGGGACTCTTTTTGAAGAGACGCCACCGGTGGTTGGCACCACCGGCATTGGGTGTGTCGGCCTTTCAGGCCTGGAGTGTTTGCGGGAGGTTGCGGGGACAAATTGACGGAGCAATTTGGCGACTATGGTGGCGGGGATTTGTGTCGGCCCTTCAGGCCTGAGGTGTTCGTGGGAGGCTGGGTGACTCTGGTGGAGCGGAATGCTGGCTCAGTTTTGATTGCGGTGAAGCTCCCGAATCTTGAAGGGTGGCTCCGCCTGACTGAGATTGATCCACCGTCTGGTCACGGTGGCTGCCGAAAAAGGCAAATACTCCCAAACGAAAAAAGCCCCGCTTTCGCTAGGAAAACGGGGCTTTCGATAGATTAAGATAGTGTGGGGAACGACTATCTAATGGGCGTTGAGGGACTCGAACCCCCGACCCTCTCGGTGTAAACGAGATGCTCTAGCCAACTGAGCTAAACGCCCTGGAGAAGCTGTTCGCGGGATCGCGGTTAGCTTCTTGTGTTTGGGAAGTCGGTTTTCTGGCTGCTTGCGAATTTGGCTTTTTGGCTGGCAGCGGGAATTTGACTTCTAGCGGGCCAGCAGTTGGGTGCGTTTGTTGCGGCGTTCAGCTCGCAGACGGGCGCGACGGTTGGTTTCACTCGGCTTTTCGTAGAATTCGCGGCGACGCATTTCTTTCTTGATACCGCTACGTTCCACTAACTTTCGGAATCGTCGTACTGCCTCTTGAATCGTTTCCCGATCTCGCACCAATAACTTTACCATATCCGCTTCGTAAACCCTTCGTTTTGAATTCGTTGCATTTGAAAATCTCCTCTGTTTGAGGACTATTTGATTGGGAGTCTTGGCGTACACGGGCGTGTGTTCAACGCACCTCGGGCCGAAATCCCCCTCGTGGGAAGCGGAATCATAGCGTCCGAAGTGGAATGTCGACAACCGAGGAAGCGACGAAAACCTGGAATTTTCGATTCTCATCTTGAATTTTCGACGCCTTGTTGCTCTCGAGGGCCGTCGTGGCGACTCGAGAAGGCGGAGCGATGAGTTTGAGAGTATGTTTCGCGAGTTCGGAGTCTCGCGAGATCGGCTCGTTCGCGGGTGTGGTGTTGCGGTTAGCGGAGTTGGTCCCAGCGGACGGTTTCGCGGCGAACCCCGTCGCTGCCGTAGAAGACCATCGAGCGGGTTTTGAAGTCTGCGATGGCGGTGAGCTTCACGCTCCGAGGCCCGTGGAGGCAAAAGTAGATGGCACAGGTTTTACCTCGACGGACGACTTCTCGCTGGGTTAATGGGAACTCGCGGGGTTCGAGCGATCCGAGTTCACAGAGTTTGGATTCGACTTGAAGCCTCATCGTGGGCAAATCAAGCGATTGGAGGGAAAATCCGATCATCGACAACTTTCGGGAAAGAACCAACGGCAAGAGGAGGTTGCCGTTTTGAAGATGCTGCCCCACTGGCCTCATGCCGGTGCGGGGTCGGTTAGCGATTTCGACTCGGCGACAGATCCGCTCGATGGGAATCGATTGGCATCACCGGTCGAAGTCGAGTGCCCGACAGCGTTGGGTATCGGCGCGAACGAAGAGCTGCGCTGAGTCTGCGGTGCACTCCGGTCAGACTTAGCCCCGACAGTCGACCGGTCGCGATGACTTCATGCGAAGAGCGCTGTCGTACCGTTTGTACCGGGGGGGCCGATCCATTCATTTCGTATTTTGCGTGGAATGACTGAAGTCGCCCGGCAATGACGCCCCATGGCGACGCGGCTGCACCACGTGGACGTGATGCGTGGGCGCAACGACGACCAGATAAGTGTTGCGGCCATTGTCGATACGTACGGAGGTCTGTGAATCGGCACCGATGGAGAAGCCGTCAGGCCCGACAGGAGCGAGACGGATCGCGTGATCACCGACGGGCAGTTCGGCACGGAGCACTTGAATCTCGCGTGGCAGCAGTCCCCAACACCGTGTGTCGGCGGTCTCTGATGCCGTCCAGGCGGACGAGGCGGCGAATTGGAAGACGGTCCCGAGCCCACCGGTTAGACCGAGTCCCTCGCGGACTTTGCCGACCGCCATTTCTTTGCCCGCCTGCCGCAGAAAACTGCGAGCGATCGTCCAGGGTCGCTCCGCGTCGGCTTGGGTCTGCACCAACGCTCCGATATCAGTAAGTGACTGAGTCGCACCGAGAAGTTGAAACGCATACGTTGGCGATGTTTCGGCGACCGGGGCCCCCGCCACCGTGATCGCGGCGATCGGCGAAGGAGGAATGACCACGGTCGGAATCTTCACGCTGGTGATTTTGGGAAGACGCGTGATGTCGTCGTCCTCTTCGTCATCGTGTAGCAACAGAGCGGATGCAATTGAAACAGCCGCCGACGTCACGGGAGCGTCCGTCGGGACGAGCACCGGCCCACGTCCGACCATCGCAAACACATACAGAGCGCCATGGCCCGGACGGCTGTGGTTGCCGATGGTTGCGCGTTCGAGGTCATCGAACGCGGGGCGAAAGTCGGGGCGGATCGAGCTGACGAGACGATAGTTTCGTTGAGCGTCGTCGAAGTCGCGATGGGTGGCTTCGCGGAGCACACCGCGTAGATAAGGAGCGAGGGCCAATTCCTGATGCGGCGTGGTATCAACGAATTCCGGGAGAATCGACTTGCGACGCTCCTCCGCGACCGTTCGCAATTTCGCTTGGTGCATCGCGGCCTGATTGATATAGCTCTCCGCGTCGGCGCCGTCGTCCGCGAGCGAACACATCGCCAACATGGTGCGGATCATGACTTCTTCATAACCGGCGGGTTTGAAAACGCGGGCGGTGTCATCGGACACCATCGAAAGGGCATCGCCGCCGGCTGATTTCACACCGGTTAGCAATCCACCGCCTGCACCACCGATTGCGCTGGCTTCACTGGTTTCGTCGAACCGGTCGCGAAGAACGCGAAGACGTGAGGACGCGGCACCGACATTGCCGGCGGCGAGCTGAACGACGGCCAAATCGAGTTGTGCCGGGCCCGAAAAACGTCCCCGCGACTCGGCCACTTCCGTGAGCATCGACTCCGCCGTGGAAAGGTCGCCGGTAACAAACGCGTCGCGGGCGGTGTCGATCGAAGCGAGCTTGGTCGCGCAGCCGCCCATCGCCACGATGAGCAACGCGGCGGCGACAACCGGCGGGAGATGCGATTTCAGGTCTCGCAAAACGACATGACTTCCAATTGTCGGGTTCCAAGTTGCCGGGGACCAAATTTGTTTGAGCGGGCGGCTGGTTACCGCGACTATTCACAGTCGCTGATTCAATTTTTCGAGGCGTCGGTAGCTTGCTCGCTCCATCGAAACTCAGCCAGCGTTGCCATCTCGCAACCCAGCGTCTCAACCGTCGGCTTGATCAAACACCCCAAAGTTCCACCACTTGCCGCCGCGAGTTTTGTGATAGCCCTTGCGGATTTTTGCTGACTCTTTGATGTAATCGCCTGAGTGCAGGTTGACCATTTCGAGCGTCAACACATAGTCGCGTTGGGTGGACTTGTTTCGATCGGTTGTTCCCGAGGTGATCGTTGCGTAGAGCAGGTAGTCGACTGGTGTTCCCTGGCGACCGAGTGCGGCGGCAAACGCGGCTCGGTTGGCGGGCAGGAACAACGAATCGGGACGGAGCCGGGTTTCGATCAGCGCGGCATCGACCATCCGGCGGCTGATGCTGCGGAACGCCTCGCCAGCGTTGACCTGGGAATCGATACGTTCGTAGAGCTGATCCTTGAAATCGACCAATTCCTCGGCGCTTTTGTTTTCGATTCCGATGAAACAAACGCGAGCGGGCCCGGTGGCGAGCTGCGGAGGACAACTCGGGTCGATCGCTCCGGTTGTCCCAGGGGCACCGGGCATCACCACCGAGGGATCGTTCAATTGCATTTCGCCGGGCAATTGGTTCCCGGCCAATTGATGGCTGGCCATCATTGCGGGCGTTCCGACGTCAGCGCCGAATTGCCCTCCAAAGGGCAAGGGCTGAGGCGGCGGGCAGCGGCCCAACAATTGGGCGACCGAAGAATCGACCAACGGATTCCACGTCGCGGCTCCGGCTTCGTGGCTACCGACGAGATCTTTATCGTCATTAGCCACGATATGCCCGTATCGGTGGGCACATCCGCCCAAAACCGCGACCGACAAACCGAAAACGGCAAGAAATCGCGTCATGGCGACAAAGCCGCAGGCGATTCCCCCGTTGGGGTGCGTCGAAGCGGCGGTGTTGCGGGTCGAAAACTCACCATCCATGGCAATGCGATCTCTCAAATGATGAAAATGCCAGAATTCCGGCGCGGGGCGGCTTGTGATGATTGCATCAGTTAGCAAAATGATCGGCACAACGTCGAGATGAGGCACTGAAAAGCCGCGCCAGGCAAAAAAGGCTCGGCAGACGGCCATCTTTCGCTGAACGCCCCATTTTGCCAGATCGCGGGATCTGTTCGAAATTCCCGTGATCTGTTCCATTATCGATCTGCCCGTAGCGATCCGAATTCCGCCGACTACGGTGGCACGTCTCTGCTTTTCTCTTCTCGCTCCACCTTCTGCCCCTGTGCTGATTGACCGTACATGACTGTCACGTTCCCACCGACTGCTTTTGAATCCGAATCCAACTCGTCCGTCGCGACCCTGGAGCCGACCGAATCGAAGTCACCACTGACGATTCCCGCTCCGACGATGGCCGACGACGACGATGATGATGATGACGTCGACGACAGCGATGATGATGATGCGTCTACATCGGACGACGATGACGAT
Organism: Aporhodopirellula rubra; assembly: GCF_014192335.1. GTDB lineage: Bacteria > Planctomycetota > Planctomycetia > Pirellulales > Pirellulaceae > Rhodopirellula > Rhodopirellula rubra. Next base: position 5,138 of record NZ_JACHXU010000007.1, read on the forward strand.
GCGTCGCCTGGTTTCGGCGATGATCTGGACGACACAGAAGATGACATCGATGAGTTCGACGACATCGACGAAGACGATTTCGATGACGACTTTGACGATGACTTTGAAGAGGAACTCGACGACGACTACGAAATCGAAATCGATGACGAAATCAGCGCTGAGTTCGGACTCAACACCGCAGGTGATGATCTCGACGAAGAAGACGACGACCTGGATGACTTCGACGACTTCGACAACATCGACTGATCTGAAAAGGCCCCGCTAGAGCATTTCAATTTGGGCGTGCGTTTCGAAAGTCGCGGGATTCACCGAAATGGCGTCCCACGATGCTTGAGCGAGTTTGGATACATCTTTTTAAGAGAATGCTTTTTAGATAACGCTCGCGAGCACCTTGGCAAGCGAGGTGGGCGTTGATCGCTAGTGATGTTCGGTGGGAACAGGCGACTGGCTTTGCGAATCTTTCCGCAATCGCTCAATCGATTTTCAGTTTCCCACGCATGCCGGGTCGCGCCTGATTGCGGGAATTTTCGACTGTCGCCCAAACCCGGACCTGCGACGTCACCGGATTGAGTTCGGGCGAGATGAACGTGACGACGCCGTAGAGCACAATGGCTTCGTCGACGCCTTGCTCGAAGTCATCTTCGGGTTCGTCATCGGACGCGTCAGCCGCAACGCCACTGGGAATCGAATTTCGCTCGCGAATGGTGCCCGAACTGTTCGCCTTTGTTGCGGACGGCTGATCGGGTCGATCGATTTCGAACCGCACGCGTCGGCCCACGAGCGAGCTGTCGTGGTGTCGGCCGTCGACGAAACCACTGACGCGGATCGGGTCGAGAGAAATCAGCCTGGCGATCGGTTCACCGGCTTCGACCCACTGCCCGTTCTGCACGAAGACCTCCGCGGCGCGTCCGGGGATGGTTGAGGCGATGGCGTGCTCTTGGATCCGCAGTCGAGCCAACTCGCAGGCGGCTTCTTTCTCAGCCACGGCCGCTTCGGCGACGGCGCGTTCTTGCTCGGATTGCTCGACGGACAATTCCGCTTGATCGATCACCAAACGCAGCCGATCGATCTCGGTCGCCGTGACCGATCCGGCGTAGCGTTGATTGGCTTCGTCGCTTTGCTGAAGTTCACGCTCACGAACCTCGAGCGTTCGCTCGGCATATCGAGTGTTGACACTGTTTTCGGCCTGAATCATCGCGGCTCGCAGCGACGCCTGAGCGGCCTCGTATTCCGCACGCGCACGGCGATCATCCAACCTGACGATGACTTGGTCCACTTGCACGCGGTCACCTTCGGAAATCTCGACCGCACGAATTCGTCCGGGGATGGACGTCGCGAGCGTCGTGTTTTGGATCAAAAGCACCTGAGCTTGATCGATCACGACCGGTTCTTCAGCCGAACTGTTCTTCGGGAAAATCGCCCAGGCGATCATGACGAGCAGAGCGAGGACGGCGATTCGATCGAGCCGACGGTTCGCGAAACCGGATGTTCGCGAAGACGCTTCTGGGGAGTGCGATGGGCACATCGTTTCGACTATCTTAGGAAGGGGACACGAGGACCGACCCCTTCAGGCTAGTCGCGTGCCCCGAAAGAGCAAACTTATCCCCGTTTTCCCCGTTCAAGGCGGTTCCCGCGCGTGCAACAAGTCAAACTTTTTAAAGGCGTCGACAACGATTTGCCCGAGCTCGAACGACAAATCAATCGTTGGATTCGTAAAACTGGCGTGAAGGTGCTGTCGATTTCGGGCAATCTCTCCAGCCAACCTGGTGCCGCGTCGGGACCGATGAGCAGTTTCGCCGCCGGCGATGTGCTGGTGATCGTGCAAGTGGAAACCGAGAAACCGCTGGGTTAGATCAACGGATCACTCGGCATCGCACGCCACTGGGCCGCGAACGCGTTTGCTCGATGGCAAATGGCTTGATCGCAATTGGCTTGACGAAAACTGGCCCGATGAAAACGCCAGGATTAAAAACCGCGTTGAATGAGCCACGGCGGATGCGTCACGAGCGTTTCACCGGAGCGTTCGACTTTAACGATTAGGCAATTAAGCCGCCTGTACTTTTTGTTCTTAATATTCTGAAAGTTCATTTGCCGATCATCACCGGTAGAGGGGATATCGATCGGGTCATTTGGATTGAATCGATCGAAGGGGTCCCAATCTGAATTAATCACTCTCCGAATATCGATTGAACTCAAGGGCGGTCATCATGTCCACAAAATGGACTCATCGTTTTCTACGGCGTTTAATCGCCGGTGGTCTCGTAATCTGTGGCGGTGTTGCTCCAGTCACGTTCTCTCGTGCGGCCGACACCGACGGCGTACCGCTCGAATTGGTGACGGGTCTCTACGAAGAGGCCGAAGCGGTCCACGGAGTCGAAACGATTCCGACGATGGACGAAGTTGCGGCCAGTGATTCGTTGCAACTGTGTGCGTCAGAGAGCGGTTGCCTTTCGATGATGGGCTCCGGGGGAATCCTCGAAGGAGCGTTGCTCGCCAACCGAGGCAAAACGGCCAAGTGCCCTCAACCATGGTGGGCTCACCGCAGCGGCGTGTATGGCGAGTACCTGTTTCTCACCGCAGGCAGCAGCGACCTGATCTACGCGGTCGAAGGAACCGATCCGGATCCGGCCGCGGGCACGCCAACCGGCCCGATCGGGATTGCCCAAATGGAAGGCTCTTCAGGTTTCCGTACCGGGTTTGCACTCGCATCGAGCCCATGCAGTAGCCTGAACGTGGGATACAGTTTCTGGCAGGGCAGTACATTTGACGTGATCAACGCCGATGACGGTGCCGGTTACGTACTGAACTCGCAGTTGCTGCACCCTTCGCTCGACAACACCGGCGTCAGCAGCTTGCAGTCCAACGCGGACCACGAAATCTCATTCCAAACTGTGGATGTGAACTACCGCCACCTTTGGAAGCAGGCCGGTGCACTGGCCGTCAACTGGACCGCTGGTCTTCGCTACAGCAACCTCGAGCAAACGATGCGAAGTCAGCAAACGTACCAAGTCGCCAACGGCTTGACGGACGTGACCACCGACATCGACTTCAACGGTTTCGGACTGACCGGCGGTTTGGATCTGAAGCGATACAGTTGCGAGACCGGCCTGTACATCTACGGCCAAGGCATGGCGAGTCTTCTCGCCGGTGACTGGAAAGCCGACTACCGCCAAGCCAACCAATTTGACGGTGGCGAAGCCCGCAATTCGTACGAAGACTTCCACGCGACACCAATCCTCGAAGGCGAAATCGGACTGGGTTGGCAAAGCCCGACTGGATGCGTGAAGCTGCAGAGCGGCTACACGATGGCCGGTTGGTACTCCGCCGTCACGACGCGTGGCTACATCGACGCGGTTCGCAACAGCGACCTGATCGACATCGGCGAAACGATCACGTTCAGTGGTCTGACCTCACGCTTGACCGTGCAATTCTAAAACGCCGCGACTTTAAATTGTCGGGCATCCACGCCCGCCAGAGACAACAACGCGCCTCGTGAATCCTCGTTACCGGACATGCTCACCGGTAAACGGATTCCGGCCGTTGATCACCGCCCCCGACAACCCGAACGCATTATTTGCGTTTGGGTTGATTCGTGTTTGAACGTGACGGCGGCGTGTGAACCTTCAGCACCGGGATGTCTTCCGATGCGACTAAGGAACCGGTGCCCGTCGCGGTGACCTCCGACATGCCTGTTTCGGCGACGTCGGTTTGCCATGCGGTGACGGGTTCGGATTCAACATTCTGGCCGTCGCGTGAACCGTCGGGCTGGATCAGAAACCCCAAGCGTGGCTTGAAACATTTGCCCAACGGACTGATCAGCAAAGCGGGAAGCAGAACCAAGTCGCCTATCAACGCGGCGGCGAGCATGACGAGCATGAGCGTGCCGAATCGCTGCGTTGGCGTGAACGTAGAAAGTGCGAAGACGAACAGTCCGAGCCCTCCCACGATGGTCGTCTGAGTCATGGCTGGGCCGACCTTACGATACGTCTCGATCACGGCGTCGTATCGCGACTTGCCGGCCTCCAGGAATTGCCGGTACCACGACAAGAAGTGAATCGTGTCGTCGACCGCGACCCCCATGGCAACCGACGCGGTCATCATGGTGCCGATATCGACCGCGATTCCCGCGAGCCCCATCAATCCAAACACCAATAACACGGGGAAGAGGTTCGGAATCATCGACACGGCACCGGCCGCGCACCCATCGAGCAGGTTCCGAGGTGCCAACCACTGCGACGGGAAACTGCCGGGATTGAGCAGCACGACCATCACCAGACCGATCAACACGAACGCCATCATGATGGATTCGAGCAGACTGCCCAGCAACGTCCGCTGCGCTTTGTAGACGACCGGAACGACACCGGTGAAGACGACCTGCGGTGAGACGGCTTGGGCAACGTCGAAAACGGGGACGCGCCGATCACCTTTGCTAATCCGGATCGCGTTCGGGTTGTTCAAATGAACGCTCGACGCGGGGATCGTGACAATTTCTTTACCAATCGGGTGAGCGGCGATCTCGTCGGCATGAATGACGATCTTTGCCGATGCCAACCATTCCGATGCCTGCGAAGCGGGGCCGAGATGCAGATGCTCCGATCCCACACGTTGATTGACGAGCGACTCTTCAATCCCGTCGACCCAGATCACGGCATCGACGGCTGCGATGAGTTGTTCCCATTTCGGATCGCCCGGTTTGACTTTGCTGTCCGGGTCGTTCGGATCGATCCAGATCGGACGTCGGATCCGCTCATTGCCCAGCAGCTCATGCAGCGTGCTGAGGTAAACGGCCGAAACGTCGGCGGAACCGTCATCTTTGACCAGGGTCGCGTTGGCAAGGTCTTGCACGCGGTCGCTGCCGACGATCAAGACGCGTTGCTTTCCGGTCATTCCGCCTTCGGCTTGACTGAGCGATTGCAACAGAGCAGCCCGCGTGCGGTAGGCTTCCAGGACGGGCGACACGACATCACGGAGGTCATTGATAAACAAACCGTAATCGTTGTCCGACAACGCGCTGACACGCAAACTCAATCGCCACATTTCGCTTCCGGCGAGCGGTCCGTTCTGTTCAATCTTGACGAAGTCACTCTCGAGCAACTCATCCTTCACCGCCCCGATTCGTCGATTCATTTGGCTTCGCACGACATCGTAACCGTTGCTCACGCCAGGCAATGCTGGCAGGAACGTGTCCATGCTCGATGCCTGACCGACTTCGCCGGTGCCCTCTTCACCGAGGGTCCGCGTGACGGCGATTCGAATCCGCGAGACCGCTTCGATCCGCTCAAGAAGCGTGAGCGAAACTGGGTCATCGGACGCGCCATCGTCGACAGCATCCGAACCACGGTTCACGACGTTCGTTGATGCCACGACGGTATCATCGGGAGTGATGTAATCGCGTTGCATTTCTCGCGGCATGCGTACCACGATTTCCATCGGGACGAGCTTGCCAAAGTTCTCTTCGAGCCATGCGTAGTCTCGAAGGATTCGAGCATTGGAATCAAACAGCTTGAGAAGCTGGACCGACGTCGTGATCCGGAACAGTCCCGTCGACGCGATCGCGAGCCCGATCAAACAGGTGATCGCAACGACTCGATGGTTACCCGTGATGAAACGTCCAAACGCAGCCCACCATGCGGACAACTCCATGTCCATCGCGACCGGGAAAGCCGCCGAGGGATCGGGTTGACCGCCATCTTTGTGTTGCCGGTCCGCCTTCGTTTTCTTGGCCTTCTTCTTGTCCACGAACTTCGGTGCGAAGACTTCGAGAGCGGCGGGCAAGTACGAGAACAAAATAGCCAGCGTCGCGATCACACCGATTGCGGAATACAGACCGAAGTTACTGATCGGTTTGAGGTTACTCGTGTAGAGCGAGCCGAGACCGATGGCGGTGGTGACGGCGGCGAGCGTGCACGGCAACAATGCGTGACGAAGAGCCCGTCCTGCGGCGCCTCGTTGGCCTCCCATACGGACTTCATCGCGGTAGTAATTGATCACGTGAATCGCACCCGAGAGACCGAGCACGTAGACCAGCGATGGCATGCTCAACAGAATCGCGTCGACGCGTCCGCCGGTCCATCCGACCATCGCCATCGATAACATCGCGGCGGCACCACCGACGACGAATAGCATCAGCGTGGTCTTCAAACTGCGAAAGCAGACGTACGACAATCCGACACCGATCAGGATGCAGTAACCGATCAAACGGACCAACGTCACCGTGCCTTCTTCATCGATCGCGATGTTGTCGATCGGTGGGCCCCCCATACGCAGCGGAGGCATTCCGCCCACGGTTTCGGGTGGCTCACGATTGAACGGTGGCGGGGCGGTGGACGGTGGCGACGGTGGATGCACGCCACTTTGTTCGGCGAGGGCGAGCAGGCGACCTTGCGGGCTACCCAACGTTCCACGGCCGATCGCGTAGGCCAAATTGTCTTTCGCCAAATCAGTCAGCGTGACCAACAGACACGTCAAGCGCGCGGGGGCTTCGACTTCCAACGCGTCAAAAACCTCATACCACGCTTCGGTTTGGACGGACGTGATCGCGGTCGGGATCGCGTCAACGTCTCCGTCAAATCGTTGGTCAGCAAAGTGCTGCAATGTGGACGTGACTCGAAACTCATAATCGCTCGGCAATTGCTCGCGACGTTCGGGCGACAGCACGTCCGCAAAATTTTCGGCCGTCCACTCAAACCCCGGTGGAACGGCGGGCGCGAACAGACTGCCAGTGAGTCGTTCCATCGCGCGACGGCGGGCCACGATCGGACGCAGTTCCGGTGCGGTGGTATCAACCGGCCACAGGGCGCCGCCTTCGGACGCCAATTCGTTGACGATGGTAGAACCCGTTTGGACCGTCTGGAACAAAGGGGCACACAATAATGTCGGGTCGTTGTAGAACTCGTTGATCTTTTCCTGCGTCGACGGTTCGCCGAGGGCGGTAACGAGTTTGCCCTTGAGTTCGTAACTCCCGGTCGCTTTCTTGATCGAGCGCAATAAACCCGCGGGACCGTTGCTGGCTTCTTCCCAACGATAGAACCGCCCGTCGGGAGTGATGAAGTACCACGTCCCGTCGGCCGAGGCGACCCACTTCTCATCGAGTCCGCCCCAATTATCGAGATCTTGCCCCGGAGGCAATAACTTCAGCTCCTCGCCCAGGGCTCGTGCGCGTACACGTGTTCGACGTTCGGCGAGCGACAACCCGCTCGCCACATCGGCTTCTTCGGCGAGCAATTGTTTGCGGAAGTCGGCAGACTCATGCAGCAGTTTGTTTTCGAGCAGGTGCAAACGCTGATCGCCGACCGTGCAACCGGGCCACGTCGCCAGCACAAAGCTTTCACCCGCAAAATGCTCCGCGAACCAGTCCAGCTCGGCGGTTTCGGGAAAATCACTCGGCAGCCAATCCTTGATGTCATTTTCTTTGTTCTGCAACCCCATGCGGGCCCCGCGAAATGCGGACGGCAGAATGAAGAAGAAGCCCATCAAAACCAGCAATGCCATGCTGGTCCCTAACGGGCCGGGCCGCTCTAGAAACGAACGCGAGGTGGAAGACGAGCTCATACGCGGAATGCGATGGGTGGAGAGGCGTGGGGATGCGAATTGCTGTGAAAAGAGACTTAACCACGCAAGCCGCCAGATTTTCGGATCGATACGGCTGGTTTGTCAAACCACACAGGCTAACGAGAACACGTCCGCAAAACCATTGCTATCTGAACCATCCCACCCGATTTATGGGCCGATACCGACGGGTGGGGAGGGTGAGCGAAGCTGGTCGGTCTGCAAAAGGATGGAGGACTGAGTCGAGGCGACCGTTCAGGCCAATTCCCGGCGAACCACGAAGACATCCCGCGACCGATTAACGGCATGGTTCCGCAAACCCTTTTGCCGACCAAAAGCCGCCTGTGATCCCATTCCGGGGGTCGTTGGAGACGCTGGTAATGCCTAGAGAGCGACCGGCTAGGGCAGTTGCGGACCGCCCGTTGCGAAATGGTTCGCTCGGCGATTAACATAATGTCATGCTAGGACCTGTATTTAACCGAGAAGCGTCTGTCGCCCCCAAGCGTTCGTCAACCTATTTGGCTCGCGGAATTTATCTGTTGACGCTGTTCCTGCTGCTGTGCACCGGGTATCTGGTGCTCGATGGCTCGAGGTCGCTGTTCGCGAACTCAGATGCCGCCAAATTCGGCGGCTGGATGTTTCGCTTGCTGGCCCCATTGGAACTTGTGATCCTCTCAGCACTCGCAGCAATTGGTGCTGCCAGTAACGTGGCCCAGGAAAAAGACCGCCGCACCTTGTTGCTGCTCTTGATGACTCGATTGTCGGGTTTCGAGATTGTCGCCGGCAAAACAGCCTCGGCGTTGCTCACTCCCCTGAGTCTGCTGATCGTTTCGTTGCCGCTGTTCCTCACCTTGCCTCTACTCGGAGGCGTCGCACCGAGTCAGGTATTCGCGGTGTTCCTTGTGATCGCTGTCAGCGTCGTCGTCTCCGCCGCCGTCGGTACGGTTGTCGCATTGTGGCGAGAAAAGACGTTCCAATCGATCGCGTTGACGTTCCTCGTGTTGCTGCTGTTGGTCGCCGCCGGAGAAATCCTGGCCAGCACATCGCTGACCGATGCGGCTTGGGCGACATCGATCAGTCCACCGCGTGCACTGATCGCCGCCACGAACACAACCTCGAACGTGTTGACGATGTTGCGGTCGGGTGAGGGATGGTTCGTCATCTTCGGCAGCCTTGTGTCCGTCATTGTGCTGGCAATCGGGATTGCCAAAGTCCGGGTGTGGAACCCTTCACGCGAAGTCCGACTGAAGGCTCCCGAACCGGAAACCAGCGAGGAGTATCTTCGGGACATTTCGGCCGCCGAGAGACCTGCGGAATTGGCGGGCGAAAACACCATGGCAGCGAACCTTGCGAGCAAGCCCGCCGAAGGGCCCATGTCCTGGAAAGTTCGCCAACCACGTCACGTTTGGGACAACCCGATTTTGTGGCGTGAGGTGAGGACCTGGGCGTACGGAAGAAAAATCATCTTGATTCGCGCAGTCTTCGTTTTGATTTTTGCAATCATCACGGGTGCGATCGCGTACCAAATCCAAAGTGGCGTGGCGATGGAACCGTCGGGCCGAATCGGGCGAGCCTTTCCTGCGGTGACGATTCCAATGGCAGCGTTGGGCGTGATCAGCCTCGTGTTGGTCAACGCATTGGCGGTCACGTCGATCACCGGGGAACGTGACGGTTTGGCGCTGGACCTGTTGTTGGTCACGGACCTGCGACCGCGCGAGTTCATCTTTGGCAAATTGTTAGGTGTGATGTACGCGGCCAAAGAGTTGATCCTGTTGCCGATGGCTCTGATTGTGTACCTCGGTATCGCCGGCGTGATGACGTTCGAGAACATGCAGTACGCAATTTTGGCCGCGATCGGGCTTTATGTCTTCGTCACAATGTTGGGCATCCACTCGGGACTCAATTATGTGTCCGGACGGACGGCGACGCTCGCGAGTCTCGGAACGGTCTTCTTTCTATGTGTCGGGATTGCGATTTGCATGACGATCATGGTCAGTTTCCGTGGTGCGTTCCAATTACAACTGGCCCCTTTCCTGGTCATGATCCTCGGCGGTGGTGCGGCATTGTTCGCGGCGTTGGGTTGGCGTAACCCATCATCGGCGATCTTCACAGCCGCGTTCGCGCTGCCGCTGATCACGTTCTATGCGATCACCCAGTTCCTGTTACAAACCGACCACCTTTACGTGGCAGCGGCGCTGATCTTTGGGTACGGGTTCACAACGGCCGCAATGATGATTCCGGCATTGAGCGAATTTGACGTTCCGCTCGAAGTCGAACCGTCCGAAACACCTGCGGAGCCATCCGCTTGAGCGAATTGGCGGCGCAGTGGCCTTTTCTCTTGGCAATGTTCGTGTTGATCGGTGCCAGCGGTCTGTTCAGCGGTAGCGAGGCGGCTTTGTTCTCGATCCGAGACCGTGAACGCAAGAAACTCCAGCGGAGTGGTGCGGCGGGTCGCGTCGTCAACCACTTGCTCGACATGCCCGATCAACTGCTCGCGGCGATCCTGTTCTGGAACCTGTTGATCAACATGATCTACTTCGCGCTCGTCGCGATGGTATCAGCCGACATGTCTCGCCCGGGCGTGTTCACGTTCGCCGCTCTAGTCACAATCATCTTTTTCAGCGAAATGCTGCCCAAGAGCGTCGCCGTGATGACGCCGGTGCAAATCGCATTGGTTGTCGGCGTTCCGATCAAAGCAGCCGTCACCATGGTCGGGCCGGTACTGCCCGTGGTTCAGTGGGCAAACGAAGCGGCCGCGAGATTGCTGTGGCCATCATTCCAAAGCGAACCGGCAATCGACTTGGCCGACATCGAACGAGCGATCGATCTCGGAACCGACGACGCGTTGCTGATCCGACGTGAACGTGCCGCCTTGCAGGCTCTCGTTTCGATGGCGGAAACGCGAGCAGACGAAATGATGCGTCCGCGAAGCCGTTTGCTGGTTGCGACACCTCCCCTCGACCAATCGCTGCTGCACGCCGGTTCGCCTCCAGGTGGCTACATGATGGTGGCCGACCCGCGCGACGAAACCGGCGAAACGTGGGTCGGATCGGTCGCGGTCAGGTTGCTGCGACCTCAACAATTTAGTGACCTCGCCGCAGCTGTTGATCCCGTGCTGTTTGTGCCATGGACCGCTCGTGTGTCACGTGTTTATGACGAATTGGAACGGCAAGACCTCAGCGTTGCGGTCGTGGTCAATGAGTTCGGTGAAGTCATCGGCGCCCTCTCGATCGACGACATTCTTCGCGGTGTGTTAGCGAACAAGGGACAACGCGACGCCGCCGAAGATCAGATCAAACGTGTCGGTGGCGACCACTATCGCATGGCGGGCATGACGAGTTTGCGGGCACTCGCTCGCACCCTTTCGATCGACGTCCCCGAAGAGCGTGCCGCGACGGTTTCCGGTTATGTCCAGCGGCACAACGAACGCGTGCCACGGGTCGGTGATGTCGCATCGCTACCTCCGTATGAATTGGTCGTCACGGACGAGGACGAAGACGACATCTGGATCGAGGCGTGGCGTGGTCCCGAAACGTCAGGAGAATCGACATGATCCTAGCGATACTTCTCTTTGCCATCGGCCTGACCTTAAGTGCGTTCTTCAGCGGAACCGAAACGGGCTTGTATCGTGTCTCTCGGACGCGGCTCGTGCTCGACGGCCTAAGCGGTTCGTGGGCGGGACGTGGATTGGTGTGGTTGCTGAATCATCCCGCGATCTTCGTCGCCACAACCCTGGTCGGCAACAACCTCGCAAACTACATGACCAGCTTCGCGATCGTGATGTTTGTGGGCGTTGCGTTTTCCGGTGGAGCGGGCGTGGAGTTGGGCCTGACGGTGATGATGACTCCGGTGGTGTTCGTGTTCGGTGAATTGCTACCGAAGCACTTGTTCTTCCAAGCCCCCTATCGACTGCTGACGTCAACGCGATGGGTCTTGCTGACGGCAACGATTTTGTTCTCCCCGGCGTCGAGCCTGCTCGCGCTGCTCGGCAACGCGTTGCAAGCGATGACGGGACAGACGCCGTTTCGCCTGAGCCTATCGATGGCGCGCGGAGACCTAAACCGGGTTCTCCAAGACGGACACGAAGCGGGCATTTTGACCACGAGCCAACGATCCCTGGCGCAGAACATCTTTGAAATCGGCAATCAAACCGCAGTTCAATTCGGGGTCCGCCCGGATCGATTGGCGGTTGTGAACTCGCCCGTTGATTTGGCGACCGCCCGCCATCAAGCTCGCCGGTGCAACCATCCGATTATCCTGGTCCGTCGTCGCGGGCGGATCATCGGTTTTTACCGATTCTCTGACCTGATCGGCAAAGAAACCGTCCCCGAACCGCTGCCGATCGTTCGCGGTTCGCTGACCGACCGGCACCTCGGCGTCTTGCTCCGTCTCTACGATGCGAACAGCGACGTCGCCGTGCTCTACGACGCGACCGGCAACCTAGCCGGCGTGGTCACGCGCCGGCAACTGCTGCAGCCATTGATGTAGGCTCCGGCCGTCAACCGCAAGACAGCTCAACGACACCGAGACGTTCAACGATGCGAATTTTTGTAACCGGAGGCTCCGGCCTCTTGGGTAACACGATCCTTCGACAATTAGCGGTAACCCCGCACTCGTCGGCGTACATGATACGACGTGGAACCGGTGACGAAGTCTTCGAGGGCATCGATGCGGACGCGTTTCATGGTGACCTGAGCGATTGCGACCTGATCGATCAAGCGACGCAGTGGGCCGATGTCGTCATTCATTCGGCCGGCCTCATCCATCTCGGATGGAAACGGATGGAAGAGTCGATGCGCGTCAACGCCGAAGGCACCCGAAACCTAGTCAACGCATGCTTGAAAAATGGTTGTCGATTGCTGCTGATCGGCACCGTCAATACGCTCGCGGTGGGCAGTCGCGATCAGGCAGCCGATGAAACCACACCACTGAACCATGCCGGCGGCCAAGTCGAATGCAGTTACGTCGTCAGTAAACGCGCCGGCGTGGCCGAGGTTGAAGAGGGCATCAAACAGGGCCTCCAGGCCGTACTGCTGCACCCTGGATTCATGCTCGGGCCGTGGGATTGGAAACCGAGCAGCGGACGGATGATGCTGGAGGTCGGACGAAGCTGGAAACCGATCGCCCCGCGTGGCGGATGCAGTGTTTGCGATTCTCGCGATGTGGCGGACGCAATCATTTCTGCCATTGACGCAGAGATCCCCAACGGCAGGTCCTATGTGTTGGCCGGTCACAACGTGACCTACTACCAGTTGTGGACCGAGATGGGGCAACGGTTCGGACGCACGAAACCGATCATGCCCGCCGGCCCGCTGCAGCGAGTGCTGGGCGCGACAGCCGGCGACTTCATTTCGAGATTTTCACGAGGCGAACCCGACATCAACAGCGCCTCGGTCGCAATGAGCAGCCAATTCCATTGGTACGACTCCACGCGAGCCCAAACGGAATTGGGCTATCGGAATCGACCGATGTCCGAAACGCTCGACGATGCCGCTGACTGGATTCGAAGCCGTTTCCATTGACACGCGTTTCTTTCGCAATCCGCCGAAAAACACGCGAGAACAAGAAACGTAATAGCCGGCCGCTACACCCGGTGGAGCCACAGGAACTGATACGGCTCTAACTGCACGTCCTTCGCCGTCGTGATCGTCTCGCCGGTATACAGGTCTTCAAAAAACCGCCCCATGCCGGCCGTCCGCAGACGGTTGCTGTCGATCGTTTGCGGATACTCACTGAAGTTCGAAACGACGATCACACGATTGGCCGCTTGAGCTCGAACGTACGCGAGCAACTGACTCGATTCGGTCGCGATCAATTCCATTTCGAGCCCCGCGAAGGCAGGCGTCTTTTTACGGATCGCGATCAGCTTCTGCAGCGACGTGAAGATGCGTGCGCGGATCGAACCGTCATCGCCGAGTTCGTCTAAGAACGTCCACTGCATTTTGGGACGGTGCACCCAACGCGTGTCTCCCGCTTTGGCCGGATCTTTGACGAAATCATAGTCATTCAACGCTCCCCACTCTTCGCCGAGATAGATCAGTGGAATGCCACCGACGCTGAGCATGGAGGCGTTGAGTAAGAGGATACGCCGGATCGCGAGTTCCTTAAGATCTTCCCGGTCTTGCTCAATCGCTTGTTCGAGCCCCGCGAGAGACGCGAGCGTGCCACTGATCCGCATGTCGCCGGTATCGACGTTGTGTTGAAACGGAACACCTCGCGCGAACGAACCTTCGAATTGACCGGTGTAAAACGCATTGAGAAAATGCCGGTGATGGTAGGCGTTGATTCCCACCGCCGCAGCGTCTTCATCATCAAACGTCCAACCGATATCGTCATGGCAACGCAGGTAATTCACCCACGTGGTGCGCTGCGGCAGTTTGTGCCGACGGGCGAGCGATCGCTGCAGCAACTTCGTATCTCGCGTCGCCAGAGATTCCCACAACAACGCCATCAGTGTCGGGTTGTACGACGTTTGACACTCGTCTTCACCGACGTATCGAACGACTTCGTCCGGATGCACGATCGCCTCACTCTTGAAGACGAGCCCCGGCGCCGCAATTCGCGAACATGCGTTAAATGCCTGGATGATTTTGTGTGCTTCGGGCAAATTCTCGCACATCGTCCCCATCTGTTTCCAAATGAACGCGACCGCATCGAGCCGCAGGATGTCAACGCCCGTGTTCGCGATGAACAGCATCTCCGCCAACATCGCCCGGAAGACTTCGGGATTTCGATAATTCAAATCCCACTGGAAACTGTTGAACGTTGTCCATATCCAACGTTGCATTCCGTCATGCCACGTGAAGCTGCCACGCCGCACCGTCGGAAAGATTTCGCGAAGCGTCCGTTCATACTGATCCGGCATCGTCCGGTCAGCAAAGATGAAGTAATAGTCCGCAAACTCCTCGCTGCCCGATTGAGCCTGTTGAGCCCAGTAGTGATCATCCGCGGTATGGTTGAAGACGAAATCGAGCACCAAGAGGATGCCGGCTTCGCGAAGTGACTCAGCGAGTTGTTTGAGATCCTCGATCGTTCCCACCCGTGGATCGACGCTGCGATAGTTACTGATCGCATAACCGCCGTCATTGTTACCGGGCCGAACTGCGAACAGTGGCATTAGGTGCAGGTAGGTCAGACCGAGCTTTTGAAAGTAAGGAATCTGATCACGTAGACGACCAAGGTTCTCGCTGAACAGGTCCACATAAAGCGCGCCACCGACCAGTTTTTCGGACGTGTACCATCCGGGGTTGTTCATTCGATGTCGGTCGGTCTCACGGAGCGACTCGTCTCGCATCCGCCATCCGCGAACCATCGTCATGAGGATCTGTTCGAGGTGATAGAAAAAATCCCACTTGTCCCCATATAGCTCAACGAGCAGCCCGAAGAGACGGGGCCAATGCCGCTGCAAACGTTCCATTACCTCATCGATCTCGGCCTGCTCTGCACCTTCGGACTCCCAGAACGCTTCGAGCGCAGGCAGCATCCGTTGCAATGCGACAAACGCGCGAGAGTCACCCCCTCGTTTGGCAACATCTCCGGTCGTGGCGTTCTTGGTGGAATCGAGTTTCAGGGCAATCATGTCAAGTCAGGTGGATATCGCATGTTGGCGGGCTTCAATCATCTCGATCGACGCGTCCGGACGACCATTCATGGCCGCGAATCGAACGGATCGTGGTTTTGCGTGGGGAAGTTTTCCGTGACAGGATCTATCGAACGGGGAACCGAACGACACAACAGGAAGTCTCTTTTGCCCAACGGGGCCCCAACCTCATGGGCGCAGTCAACCAAAAGGATATACGTCGTGGCTGACCACTTGTCACGCGTCTAGGACAGAATCGGGTCAACTCGCCGATTGTGCGGCAGCATCGTTCGCGATTTGCGGCTGATTCTGATCCGTCGGGTTGGTGTCCTCTTTCGAGGAATCGGCTTCGACGCGGTCGTTGGGGATCCGAATGTGATTGAGGAAATCGTAGTATTCGATCCCCTCGAGAACACCTCTAGCGTGGTGCCCCTCGGCAAAATAGATTCGAGGAAGCCGACGGAGCTTCTCCAACTCAGGACTGTAATTTCCAACCACAACCCCGAGGGTAGCGCCCTTGAGCATCCCCTCATCGTTGCCACAATCTCCCGCCACGAGCATGTGCTCCGGTTCAAACCCCCACCGGTAGGCGAGGTGCCGCAACGAAAGCTCGCTGCCGCCTCGAATCGGGATGATGTCCAAGAACGATCCGAGTGACAAAATCGCGTTCACTCGCAGCCCCGCTTCACGCAGCGCCCGCCGGATCTGATCGACCGAGGGAATCACCTCGGGATCGATTCGATAGCTGATTTTGAACTCCGTTTGGTCCTTGTCTTTCTGCAAGAAAAGGCCCGGCATGTCGTCGAGAACTTCATGAACCAGTTTACGGTTCCAATGATGGGCGATCTGTTGATGCCACGATCGGTCCGGCGTGAGATCGCGACCGTAATACAACTCCGTTCCGACCGCTGCGGACAAAACATCCGGACGCGGCAATCCGAGTTCGTTAATCAAACTCATTGCCTCGCTGAGAGACCGCCCGGTGTCGATTCCAAACCCGACGTCCTTCCCGGCATGCTTCATCAGATCAACGAATTCGTTCAACGCTTCCTCGTCACCGGTTAGCGTGTTGTCCAAGTCCGTCATGATGATTCGGTCGAACTCCGGTAATCGCTTCGACGTTCGGCTGTCGGCCTGCGACAGCGCGGGCGGGGCCGACGTGTCCACGATTTCCGAAACATCACGCAGATATCGATCCACGTGATTTTTCCAACTGTAGTGTTCACGTGAACCATCGATACCTGCCTTGGACCAGGTTTCCCACTGTTCCGGTTCGGTCAAACAACGCATGATGGCGTGGTCGATCGAGTCGGGATCAAACGGATCGATCAACAAACCGTTCTGGCAGTTGGCGATGATATCGCGAGGTCCGCCGTCATTCGTTGCCACGATCGGAACCCCCGACGCTGCCGCTTCGAGCAACGTCAAACCGAACGGTTCGGTCATCGCCGGATTGACGAACACACCCTTTTGACGCGCGACGAGCCGATACAAATCGGGAACATCTGTCGGTCGGTGCGATTTCGGATACGCGACTTTGCCATACAAGTCGTACACGTCGATCAATTGCAGAACGTTCGTGATCACCTTCCGCTGCGACGGAGCGAGTTGACGCAAATCATCTCGCCCACCCATGACGAGAACAAGGTTAGCCGCCTCCTGCATTTGAGCGTTCTCGCCATACACTCGAACCAGCATTTCAAGGTTCTTTCGCTCGTCCGGCCGAGCCATCGCTAACACGATCGGCTTGTCAGGTTCCCGGAGGAACGGCACCAATTTGTCGTAGATAGGTGGCAACGGTTCCGACGGATCATCCGGGTAAAAATGAGTCAGATCGACTCCCGGTGGAATCACTTCCATCCGATCCGGTTGATAGTGATGGTAGATCGAGTACTGCTGTTCGACTTCTTGGCCGGTGCTCGTGATCACCAACGCCGCGGTTTCCAGAGCCGTTTCTTCCGCTTCCTCACGCCGCTTGAACTTGAACTTCTTCTCGAGATCCTCAGGGTTCTTCTTGGATTTCGACTTAGATGCCAAGAGCCGTTCGCGTTTAACACGACCGAGAGAGTGCCCGGTGAACGCGTAGGGGATATGCAACAAGCGAGCGAGTTGGGCGCCGGCGTAACCTGCGTCGGCGTAGTGCCCATGGATCAAATCAGGTAATCCCGTGCGACGATAGTGCCCGAGCATCTGATCGATGAACGTTTCCAAATACGGCCACAGCGCCTCTTTGCGCAGATAGCGACGCGGACCAAAAGGGACACGGATGATCTTCGCCTTGTCGCACAACACCTCTTCGACTTGGGCATAGTCCGGACCGACTCGGTCATCAAGAAGTTGACGGGTGACTAACTCGACCGACGCGACGTCGTCACGGGTAGCGAGTTCGCGAGCGAGTTCGAGTACGTATTTGATCTGGCCGCCGGTATCGGCGTCACGCCCCAATTCGGGGTCGTGCCCGCGAACAAGACCATGAAGGCTGAGTAAAGTGATTCGGAGCCCGTCGTTGTCAGGCGATTGCATATCTGATTTTAGGGGTTAACGAGTCAAAGGTTCGAAACGGTCAAAGATTCAAGTAGTCGAGGATGGCAAACGATAGAAGTGCGGATCGTCACACGTCGCTCCCTTGAGGGAGCAAACTTTCGACGCAAACGCGACCGCATCATGCAGCGAATTGGTGAAGGGACGCCCGGTCAAAATGCCATGCATCACGACGGCGGCGAACGCGTCACCCGCACCAACCGGATCTTCCATCTTCTCCGGTTCCGGTGATCGGACACACAACGGCTCGCCACAACCGGGCGTGTAACAAAGAGCGCCTTCGGCTCCGAGGGTTACGAGCAACCCCGATAACGCGACCTGATCGTTGTCTTTTTCAAATGCACGGCCCGCGGCCATCGTTCGCTCGACCGGATCGCCGCTGCCCTCCCGTCCGAGTTCGCTCAATTCATCGAGATTCAGTTTGATAAACGAAGCCGACTTCCGGAGTTCGTCGAGGATTGTTGATTCGTAGTGCGGGGCTCGCAAATTAACGTCGAAAAACGCACTTGCACGAATGGGATCGTGCAAGATCGAGTCACGCATCTTTGTCAGGGTCGACCGGGAACGTTCGTCACGAAACGCGAGCGAACCGTGATACAACAGCGCGGGTAAGTCCGCACGATGAGCCGCCGCCATGCGATCGCTAATCATTTCAGACAGTTTGTGGGAAGGCATCGGGATTTGGTCCCACGCCACATCGCGAACAATATCGTAGCTGGGCTCACCGTCATTCATCGTCACTTGGACGGTCCCCGTTACGACACCCGGCAAGACCGCAACACCTCGGGTTTCCATTCCGAAGCTCTTCATGCGAGCGATTATTTCGTGGCCGAGTTCGTCGTCGCCGACGGCACTGATGAACAACGGATCAACGCCGAAACCTGCAAGGTTCCAAGCGACATTCAATGGTGCCCCACCAAGAATCCGTCTACCGCCATCTTGCTCTGAAAAACAATCCCACAATACTTCCCCTACGATGATGGCGGCGGGCGAATCAGACATGGTCGTATGGGTATCCTTCGTTGTAGTAGCCGGATCAGACGACGCCGCGTGCGTGGAAACGCATCCCAACGTGAACGCCTCCGTCGCCCGCGATGAACCACCATCATAACGCCCCGGAAGTGCTCAGCGAACCACTCGGATCCGAACCAAACAACCTGAACTAATTAGTAAAATTATGATTTCAACCAAGCGGCCACGTGTTTTCGCAACCGATCTCGATGGCACTTTCATCCCGCTCGACGGCGACAACGAATCCAAAGTGGCTCTGGAGCAAATCCGAGGCCAATTGGCGACCGGCGATGTTCCGTTCGCTTACGTTTCCGGTCGACACCTCGAATACATCTTTGAGGGAATCATCGAGTACGGCCTCCCAATTCCTGATTACATTTTGTGTGACGTCGGAACCAGCGTCTACGAAAACACCGCTAAGGATTTGAACCGCCGGGACGGTTTGAACAACGCCCCGACGCAGGAAACACTCGCAGCGAGTTTTCGCCGAAGCGACAATTTCGATGCCAGGTTGGACCGAATCATCGGCGACACCGACATCGAACGTGTGCGCCGCGAGATCGGTGATTTGCCGAAATTTCGGCTGCAAGAAAAATTCAAACAGGGCCGACATAAACTCAGTTACTACGTCCCCGCCGAATCGCTCGACGAATGCACGGCAAACGTTCGAACGTATCTCGACGAGCGGTCGCTGCCCTACGGCATCATCAGTAGCGTTGACCCTTTTAACGGAGACGGCCTCGTTGACGTCCTTCCTAAGGATGTCTCAAAAGCCTTTGCGTTGAATTGGTGGGGCGAATCACAAAACTACCAAAACGATGAAATCGTATTTTGTGGCGATTCAGGCAACGACTATGCCGCACTCGTCGCGGGATACCGGGCCGTCGTGGTCGGCAACGCGAGCCGCACTCTCGCCGCGAGCGTGCTTGACGCTCACGAAAAAGCGAACTGGAACGATCGACTCTATCTCGCCGACCGATCGAGTACCGCGGGTGTGCTCGATGGGCTCCGGTGGTTCGGATTGGTAGACGCCGACAACGACGACAACGCCGCTGGCGAAACCGAGCAATCACTCACACGGCACTGGGGAGCCGTCCCTACCGGTTTCCAAAGCACTCGTTTTTCGGTGTTCGCGCCGGCTCATGAAAAACTTTCACTTGAACTCTTCGACAACAACTCTTCCCAATCTCGATCGCCGGATGCGGGTGCCTCACGTTGCATCGAGATGAATCGGGACAGCGATGGTTTCTTCACTGCAAATGTGACGCCCTGCCACGTCGGCACACAGTACCGCATTGCATTTGACTCCTCATCGACCGACCTGGCACCTGAGCCACCATCGATTCCCGATCCTGCGTCGCGATACCAACCCGAAGGCGTCAACGGCGTGTCCGAAGTAGTCAGCAATCAATTCGCGTGGCGGCATGACGATCAGCGCCGCGCCGACCGCGTCGAGGAAATGATCATCTACGAACTGCACCTCGGTGCGTTCACCGCAGAGGGCACCTACTTGAGCGCCATCGACCGACTCGACGAGTTGGTGGACTTAGGTGTGACGGCAATTGAGCTGATGCCGATCGCGCAGTGCCCAGGACGATGGAATTGGGGATACGACGCAACGTACTGGTTTGCTCCGATGAGTTCCCTGGGCACACCGGATGATCTACGCCGCTTCGTCGATGCAGCGCACGCCCGCGGCTTGCACGTGTTCCTGGACGTTGTCTACAACCACCTCGGCCCCGAAGGAAACTACTGGTCAATGCTGGGCAACTATCTTTCGGATCGACACGGCACGCCTTGGGGCGCCGCTCCCAATTTCGACGATGGGCCCGAAGCCGCCGCGATCCGCCGGTTCGTCATCGACAACGCGATCTATTGGCTCGACGAGTTTCATCTGGACGGACTTCGCGTGGACGCGATTCACTGCATGAAAGACGACAGTGAGGAGCACATCACGCGACAATTCGGACGCGAAGTTCGCCAGTGGTCTCATGCCAACAATCGACGGATCTGGCTCATCGCGGAAACTAACGTTTACGACGCGTCGATGACGGCGCCGCTTGAGGAAGACGGTTGCGGGTTCGACGCGCAGTGGGGCGACGATTTTGCTCACGCGTTGTTGGCATGCGTTCGTGCCCACGACCAGTTAACGGTCCGCCGGTACCAACCCCACGTGGACCTGGCCCGCGCCCTGCACCGTGGATTTGTATTCCAAGGCGATGTCCGTGGCGACCGCGGGCGAGAGGAGATCTCGGTCGCCACCGCCAAACGCGTTGACACGTCGAGTGTCGTGTACTGCATCCAAAACCACGACTTCATTGGCAATCACCCCCTGGGGCAACGGTTTCACCAAATCACTGCACCGGAGACACAAGCCTCCGCCGCCGCGTTGCTGATCTTGTCGCCCGCAATCCCGATGCTGTTCATGGGTGAAGAGTTCGCGTGCGAGCACCCGTTTTCCTTCTTCGTGGATTTCGGCGACGAATCGCTGCGTCAGGCCGTCGTCGAAGGCAGGCAACGAGAGTACCCGCAACATGACTGGTCAGGCGGAATGCTTCCCACCGAAGAAGTCGCGTTCGACTCCGCGAGGATCGGCCATGCCGAAGACGGCAACCGCGCTATGCGAAACTGGTACCGTGACATCATTCGCATTCGCAAACAACACGTCGACTCGGGCCTGCTCTGCGTCGATCACTGCACGACGGTGACGGACGGTGACCGCGGCGTCTACGCTCTAAAGTTCAGCCGTGACGACGAGCATCTGTTTGTCGTCAGCCGACTCGCCGAAGCCACCTCGGGGTCTCGTCCCCAGGACGATGCGATGCACGAACACGAGTTGGCCGAACTACTCGGCGTGACGGGTGGACTGCCGCCTCGCATCCTCGACAGCCGGAAGGCCGTTGACGAATCATCCGATGACGCGTTCCGATTGCATCCAAATCACGCCGTCGTTTTTGCCTCGACGTAAAGACTGAAACGCTTCGTCAGGCGTGCTGTTGCCTCATTAGTAATGGACGCGGATTGGCGAGTGCGGGAGCGGGCGAGCGGAGCATCGGAGCGGGCGGAACATCCGGCGGCCGGAGCATTTGGTGATGCGGTGCGTGCGTTCGTTTCGTTGATGCTGGCTGGCAGCCTGCACTACGGGGAGGTTAGGGGAGCGTCGTAACGTCGACGTATCGATAGCCGCCGCCGTTGCGACGGACGAGCCGTTCGAGAAACGTCCCCGACGTTGGCGGACCGGTTCCGAACTGGATCGCGTGGATGGTCGTCCCTGCATTTTCGGCCCGGCGGGTAATGTCATCGAGTTGCCGTTCGGACATCGTCTGGATTTTGGCGTCGGTGAGAAAGAAGATCACGTCGGGCGCCATCCGCAATGCCATCCGCAGTGCCGCCTCGTGTTCAGTTCCGCCGATCGCCGTGGTCCGCCGCACGAAATCTTTCGCTCGCTCGATCGTGGCCTCCTCGCCAAGAACCAGCCCCACCCGATCGCCATGGCTGCGGAAGACCTCCGCGGAATCGTTGTAGAAAATAATCTGAAACTGCTGCCTCTCGGTTAACGTGTCGAGGCTCCGAATCAGCTCAGCCTTCGAGGCCCGTAGCGGAGCGGATCCGCCGGCCCGCATGCTTTCACTGCGGTCAAAGACATAGACAAACGTACTGCCTGTCCCGGAAACACCGAACACCTGAGTTGTCATTTTGCCGGCTCCTCGCCCCGACTTCGCCACGCCGGGAACGAGCTCGTGATCCCCGAGCTGATCGACCGAACGCCCATCAGCGAGACGAATTCGGCCGTGAACGAGCGAACGAGGCCCACCTGCGGCGTCTCCGGATTCGGAACCGTTTTCCGTGCCGCTCGCATTCCCGACCCCCGTCATTTCCGCCAAAATCTTAGACAGATCGATCGGCGGTTTGATCCCCGTGGCTCTAGCCGATCGTGCCGATCCACCCGTCGATGTCGAGGATCGATCGCTCCGAACCGCGTCGGCATCGGCATCCGAATCGGATTGAGGTGCGGCCGGCGCGACTGCCGCGGCGGCGTCTTCGTTCGTCGCGAGCGTTTCGGTTTTTTCCTCGGATTCAGTGACATAGCGGGTCCGATCCGGCATCCGATGGGCGATCGCCATCCCGACGCTGCGGACGTCCGGTTCGGGCGTGGTTCCCAATCGAGGGCGAGATGAAATGAGCCAAACCATTGCCAACAAGACCACCGCATGCACGCCCAACGATGCGAGCATCGCAGGCCAACGGGGGCGGGTGTCGTGAGGCAGATGTTTGGGCATCGGAAATCAACGCGTTGACGGGACCGGACAATCCCGAAAAACCGTCATTGACGTCGGTTTTCAGAACCTCCTCCGCCGATTATTGTACACGTTGCCAAGGTTTCCGGCGGCGCGACGATTTTTCCCGCATGTGCGGGTTCACGCGATTCGCGGCAACCTCCTTTTGACTTTTCTGGCCTCTCGCGTGACAAGAAATCGCTCGGGGCCAATACCGCGGAGTTTTCAGTAGTGAGTAATCAGTCAGGTCGATACCTCTTCACCAGCGAATCGGTCAGCATGGGGCACCCCGATAAGCTGGCCGATCGTATTTCCGACAGCATCCTGGACGCGTTGCTCGCGCAGGACCCGATGAGCCGTGTCGCATGCGAAACACTCGTCAACACAAACCTTGCCGTAATCGCGGGTGAAATCACCACCAAAGCCGACGTCGACTACGAAAAGATCGTCCGCGACACCATCCTCTCGGTCGGATACGACAATGCCGATACCGGCATCGACGGTGCAACGTGCGAAGTCCAAGTGCGCCTCGACGCTCAAAGCCCAGACATCGCACAAGGCGTGAACTCGGACGAAGCACATAACAAAGAAATCGGCGCTGGTGACCAGGGACTGATGTTCGGCTACGCCTGCACCGACACCCCGGAACTCATGCCGTTGCCGATCGCATTGTCGCATCGCATCATCAACCGCATCACCGAAGCACGCTTCAACAAAGAAGCCAGCTGGTTGCGTCCGGACAACAAGAGCCAAGTTACCGTCGAGTATGAAGGCAACAAACCAGTTCGCATCGACACCGTCGTCGTCAGCGCCCAGCACGCTCCCGGTGTGACCAACGAAGAAATTCGTTCGTTCATCATTGAGAACGTGATCAAACCGTCGATCCCTGCTGAACTGGACAAGGGCGACATTACCTATCACATCAACCCAACCGGCAAGTTCGAAATCGGTGGCCCGCACGGCGACTGTGGTTTGACCGGACGGAAAATCATCGTTGACACCTACGGCGGCTGGGGCCGTCACGGTGGCGGAGCATTCAGTGGCAAGGACTCGACCAAGGTCGACCGCAGTGCCGCCTACATGGCACGATACGTTGCCAAGAACATCGTTGCCTCCGGATTGGCAGAGCGTTGCGAAGTTCAATTGGCATACGCGATCGGCGTCACCGAACCGGTTAGCGTTCACGTTGACACCGAAGGCACTGGCAAGATCGACGACTCGAAATTGTGCGAACTCGTTCGCAAGCATTTCGACCTGAAACCAGGTCAAATCATAGAGCACCTGCAACTGCGTCGCCCGGTATTCACCGCGACCACCGCAGGCGGTCACTTCGGTCGCGAAGGCGATGCCTTCACTTGGGAAAAGACCGACAAGGCAGAAGCACTCGCCGAAGCCGCAGGCTTGGTCGCCACCGCCTAAGCAGCCCGATGCATCGAGTTTTCGGACCGTCGTCGTTTGGTGGCGGTTCCGAAGACTCCAGCGACGGCTGCCATTTGCAAATCTACGTGACGAGCAATTCAGATACGTCATCCAAACACGGTCACTCACACGAAGCGGCCGTAATGCCGAAATCGCCGCAGAGAGAGAACCTATCTTTCGCGGCGAATCTGGCGAGAGAGCAATGCATCAACGAACACCGACGCGGTTTCGGAGCATTGATTTGACCAGGGATCAAAATGCGTGATCGATCCCATCTCCCGAGCGACGATTCGGCAGTCACGCTCGCCTTCTTCGCTCAATTCGAAAGAATGAAATCGCAGCGACTCCAATGGTGAGTCGTTCCCCCAGCCCGCGTCGCGATTGCGGAGCATTGCCGATCTCGGCAACCATTTTGGTTGCTGCCTCGCGGTGAACTCACCGAACTCCCCATTCACCCCAACAGTCTATCGCATTGTTACGCCGCATCGAATCCGCTGAGCCAACCAAGACGGACGCCTCGACTGAGACCGGTACCACCGCAATAGAAAAACGTGGCGGCGATACGTCGCGTCCGAAACTCGCGTGGATTACCGATCCGCATTTCGATCACGCAAAGCTAGAAACGTGGCGACTGTGGGCCGATGAATTGATCGCCTATTCTCCCGACGCGTTAGTCGTCACCGGTGATCTCTCAGAAGGCGATGATGTCGCCTACCAACTCCGGTGCATGGCCGATACGTTCGATCGCCCAATCTACTTTGTTCTCGGCAACCATGATTTCTACGGCAAATCGATTAACGAGACGCGGCGACAAATCATCGATCTAACGCGCGAGGTCGAACACCTGCACTACCTCACCGACAGTGCACCAATCAGTATCGCAGACGACGCGGTACTGCTCGGCGACGACGGATGGGGCGACGCCACCGTGGGCGACTACGCCAACACCACTGTTCGATTGCACGATTTTGAACTGATCAACGATTTCCGCGATAGCCCCTCGGAAACTTGGCAGGCAACACTGCAGCGTGAAGGGCGTGACAGCGGCGATCGTCTGAGCATTAAACTTCAATCGTTGCCGACGACAATCAAACACGCGTTGATCGCCACGCACGTTCCGCCATTCCGCGAATCGTGCTGGTACGAAGGCAGAACCACCGACGAAAACTGGGCACCGTTTTTCGTCTGCGGCGGTGTCGGCGCGGCGTTACGCAAAGCAGCACAAGCCAACCCTCATCGCATGTACACCGTCCTGTGTGGACACACGCATCATGACGGTGACGCCGAAATTCTACCCAATCTGATCGTCCATACCGGATACTCCCGATACGGGACACTGGATATCGAATCGATTATTGAACTCACGGACGACGGCTTCCATGTGCCGCGAACATTCGCGTCGTCGACTTAATCCCGCGACCGCGCCTTAGCGTCGAATCAACATCACGATGACCCGCGCAGCGATCGCCTCGCTGCGACCGACGGCATCGACACCTTCACCCGTTTTTGCTTTCAGCCCCACGGCGCTGAGCGGGCATGACAACATCGCCGCGATGGTGGTTCTCATGCTATCAATATGAGGCGCCATCTTGGGACGCTGCGCAAGAATCACCGCATCCACGTTTCCGATCGTGTAGCCCACCTCACGCACCTTCTCAATCGCAGCGGCAACGAAATCTTTGCTATCGCGATCACGATTCACCTCGGCGTCATCGGGAAACAACCGACCGATGTCCTCCGCCGCGATTCCACCCAACAGTGCGTCAGTCAACGCGTGCAGTAGAACATCCGCATCGCTGTGACCGATCGCATGCACACCATCGGCTGACTCGTCGATGTCGACACCACCAATCCGCAGCGGCCCGCCTGCGCCCAATCGATGAGAATCGTATCCCAGCCCCACACGAAACGGCGGTGCGGTGTCAGACGGTGTGGTGTCAGGCATAGATCAATGCGTCCGGATTGCGATCGATTCCATCTCAACGCTGCGCGGACGACGTTGGCAGCCCGGCGCAAGGTGGATCGGGTACGTTACGGGTGAGTGAGCGTATTGATACGTCACGAAACAAAAATTGAGCCGCGCTGAAAAAGACGGCACGCACTGGACCATGTTGCTCGGACGAAATCGCGACCTCGCCCACGAAAATCAATTCCAACACGTAACGGCCAGATCGAGCGTTGGCATTCTCGATACCGCTTCGTTCAACTCGGTGGTTTGAACTTGGGTGCAGAAGGTTCGGGCGTGTCTTCCGGTTCGTCCTCATAGAGCGACGCGTCTGACTTGCTTGACACGCTGTCATCAATCGTCATCGCACGATCGACCTCACGTTGAGCTTCGCGAAATTGCTGCTGCACTTCCTGCAAGCTTCGCCGCAATTGACTGTACGTGCTGCCAAATTTACGCGCCACCTCGGGGAGGTTGCCGCCGAACAGCACCACCGCAATGATCCCGATCACGGACATTTCAAAGAAACTCAGTCCGAACATCTCAGAACTTTTCCTTGAGTTTTTCCGTCTCGTCGGTGTCGTCGGCAGTTTCAGCCATGCCGCGTTTGAACTCGTTGGCACTCTTGCCGAGGTTACGCATCAGGGTTGGCAATTTGGCACCACCGAACAGCAACAGTGCAAGAAAAAGAACGATCAACAGTTCGGGAGCGCCAGGCATCCCGATGAATCCGAGTGCCGCACCGATGGATGTAGTCGTCACAATCATGTCTAGATTCCCGCTAAAGGCGATTGGTTTAAAAAACGTGGGGGTGGGTGTTTTTACAGAATGACCGACCTCGGTAATTCTGGATGCAGTCCCTTTTGAATATGGACGCAGCCCGCCGTCGACCCGTTCGGTCAGGTATGAGCAAGCGATGACTGGAACCCCAGTCGCTGATATTCAATGGACAACCTCGGCGAAAGCGGGTAGATCGAGTGCGTTTTGAGAGAAATAAATTCCTCCCTCGTCGCAAACATCTCCGGGACCGAAGAAGCACAGGCGGGCGACGCCAAATATTAGCGGCGACGCTCGTCAGAAATTGATTATAGACCGAGACAGATCAACCGTCAAAGGGCAACGATCGCGAGCGAAACGGGCGATATCGCGTCAGAGCCGCGATCAGCGTGTTTTCGGCCCCACAGAGTTGCACCAGAACCGTAAGCGATCTCAATACCGAGTCGAGCCGAATGCCGGCGACGCGATCTGCGTGCCGCCTGCGTTGAGACGAGCGTCGTTGGCGGAATTGATTTGACGGCTCAGTGCCGCAACCCGTTCGGTCGCCAGCGCCGAACTGCCACCCATCGCACCGCCACCGAGGGCGAGAACGCGTTGATAGTTCTGCAACGCCTGAACGGGATCGCCGCCGTTTTCTCGAAGGCGAGCGAGTGCCAGCCATGCTCGTGGATTGTTCGCGTCGGTCTGAACCGCGTCCTCGAGATACTTCAACGCGGTTTGTGGTTCGCCATGTTCTTCGTAAAGCCGCGCCAATTCGATTCGCGGTTCGGCCAACGCCGGATTCTGTGCGGCCCAGTTCTTGAGCAACGTGAACGCCCGGTCGGGACGTCCTGAATCAACCAGCAACACGGCTAGGCCACGGTGACAATCGACGTGGTTCGGGTCGTGGTCAAGGCATTGGTTGTAGAGAGCTTCGCTTTGACGGATCAGGTTGGGATCCTGGCGTTGGTTGCCCAATCGATGCGTCGTCGCGGCGAGGTTGTAGTATCCGTCGGGATCTTTCGGGTTCGATGCGATCGCTTTTTGAAATTGCTCCATCGCGCCGGTGTACTGGCCCTGGTTGTACATTGCAGCGCCCTGGCTGTTCTGGCTCGCCGAAGCCCAATGACAACCTGCGAGCGTCGTCAGCGTGATCCCCAAGATCAGGGACGCAACCAAATAGGACCAGGTCATCCAAGGCCGCCGAACGCCAATCGCGTTTCGATCACCGAGCGGGACGATCTCGGCGGACGAGATGTCGGAATCAGGGGCGCTATCAGGACGCACCAACCGCAACCGTGGAGTTTCCGGCCGTGGTTCGGTTGATGGTGACTGTGTGGCGGGCGAACCGGCTGCGGTGACCGGTTGGCGTAATGCTGGAATGGGCATCGGCTTTTTTTCGGAAAAAGGAGGACGCGTCTAAAGTCTTGTTAACGTTTCTCCCGAACCGGCCGCAAGCCGAACTCCCAATATCAATTCGCCTGCTTGTTCAGCGGCTCCTCGACGATCATCGCCGCGGGGAAATCCGACGCCTGATCACCGCCACGTTTTTCCCAACGTTTGTTGTTAATGCCGCCTGAGGGCTGGTTCATCGGGATGTCCATTCCTCCCTTCTCCGCCAACATCGCATAGAGCCGATCTTCCATTTCCTTCGCGATTCTCTTGTAGTCAGGGTCGTAGATCAGGTTTTTCGTTTCGGTCGGATCGACGGTCAGATCATACAATTCGTCAGTATCCCACAACCCGTAATACGTGATGTATTTAAACCGGTCACCACGCAATGCGAACTGAGTCGGCGTCTGAGGGAAGTTCTTTTCCCAGTAGTAAACGTAGAGAAAGTAATCCCGCCACGGCATATCGCGATTCGTCGGCATCTCGAGAAAACTCTCGCCATCCATGTAATCCGGTTTCTCGAGCCCCGCGGCGTGCAGAATCGTCGGCGCGACATCAATGTTTCCGATCACGTTCTCGAGCGGTTTCCCACCGGAGAACAGCTCCGGACACTGCATCAACATGGGAACACGAATGGACTCTTCGTAGGAGACACGCTTGTCGATCAAACCGTGTTCGCCCCACATGAATCCGTTGTCTCCCATGTAGATCACTAACGTTTCATCATGGATCCCCATCTCCTTTAATTTCCCCATCACCCGACCGACACTGTCGTCGACCGCTAACACCGACTCACAATAGCGGCGATAGAGATACTCGAGCCCGCGGTCACTGTGATACGAGAAATCAATGCCGTGCCAACTGTTCCGCTGATCACGAACCCAACGAGGCGTGTTGTTCTCAGCCTTGATGTCGTCGCCGCGAGGCAGAAAACTTAGATCCACGTCCGCGTATCGCCCTTCATGTCGCTCGGCGGGAGTGAAGTTTGAGTGTACCGCCTTGTGCGAGAGATACAGAAAAAACGGCTCATCGGATGATTTCCGTTCGTCCAGCCAATCGATCGCGTAGTCCGTCAATTCGTCTGTGATGTAGCCCTTTTGTTTGACGCGTTCGCCGTTGACATTGAGCGTGTATCTCGGACCGGGCGGCAGATAATTGCCCTGCCCGCGAAAGCTCACCCAGTGGTCAAAACCGGGACGCGGGTCATCATGATGCCCGCCCATATGCCACTTGCCGATGAACGCCGTTTCATAACCGGCACGCTGGAGATACTCAGGGAAAAAACGCGTGCCCGCGGGAACAGGCCGGTTGTTATCGATGACGCCATGCTTGTGCGTGTACAGCCCTGTCAAAATCGAAGCGCGACTCGGCGAGCACAGGCTCGTCGTTACGAACGCGTTCTTGACGTAAACACCGTTCTGCGCGATGGCATCAAGGTTTGGGGTTTCGAGGAACGGATGCCCAGCACATCCCATCGCATCATAGCGATGGTCGTCAGTCAAAATGAAAACGACGTTGCGAGGCGTCACCCCGTCACGATTCGCAGTCGCGGGCAAATCCTGAGCATCAGCAGCTGAGTAATTCGCGAGGGCGGCGCTGACGATCCAAAGCAAACAATAAACGGGCGTGAGTCTCATCTCGATTCAATACCAGTGTGGGGAAGGCAACCGTGACGCGAGCAAACACGGGGGAGCGAGCACGATGCATTATCCGATTGTAAACACAATCAAACCGCCCGTGGTTGGAGCCACTACCCGCAGAACACTCGGCAGCAGCAGCGATCTCGCAAAAGAGCCCCTCCTCCCATGACTTCACACGCACTGCCGTTTTCTACGGCCCCGCTTCCGAACGGAACTCGCCGCTGACGCGCAAACGTCAGCTCGACAGAACAGTGCACGTCGACGAGGCGGTCGCAACGATTTTCCCACGTTGGTCGGTGATTCGGCAGTCGACAAAGCCGATCCTGAGGCCACGCTGAATCACGACCGCATTGGCCTTTAACGTGCCAACACGGATCGGTCGAATGAAACTGACTTTCATTTCGACCGTCGAGAAGTCTTCGCTTTCGAGCAAAGTTCGCCCGAATGCGATCCCCATCGCGGCATCGGCGAGTGCCGAGATCAATCCACCGTGAACCCGTCCCATCGGATTGTGATGCTGAGGCCCACAATCGATTTCGACGACCGCTTCGCCAAGCTGATCGGCATCAGAATTTGCGGAATGCACGCGAAACCCCACTAAACGGGAAATCGGTGCTTCGGCAAAGCGTTCGCTCACTTCGTTGTAGCTCGAATGATCAAAAGTTATTAACGAGGCTGCCGGGGAGCCGCACTGGAATTTGCGAAACCGCTTCGCCGATTCGACGCAACCAAGGTCACAAATCGCCCCTGCTGCAACAGCCGACCATCGCTCGAAATCAATTTACGCAACCATGTGATCCGGCCGGCACGACGACCGTGCGGTGCCACCGTTTCGACTTCGGTGACCACGTGCACGATTTCGCCAAAAAAGATCGGATTCTCGAACTGCCAGTCGGTAATTCCGACCAACGCGAGAGTGGCTGCCCGAGGATACTCCGTCGACAACCCCGCTAGGACGCTAAGCCCGAGCAAGCCGTGGGCGACGGGACGACCGAACGGCGAATTCGCTTCCGTTTCCATCGACTCGTCATCGCCATCAGCAGAATGCAGAGGATCGAAGTCACCGGTCAGCGCCGAAAACGCCCGAACGTCTTCCAACGAGATCGGACGCGACGGGCTCGTCCAACTCTGTCCGACCTGGAGGTCTTCGTAGAAGAGTGTTGCAGTTCCCGATTCTGGGTTTGTGGTCGATGCGTTTTCGGGGGTTTCAGACGTGTAGGTCACGGTCGCCATGAAAAACGTACCTGCTAATTGGGGGAGGCGTCACTAACACTCATAATTCTGCACGAAAAATGGTGTCATGTTCGCATTTTCCCAGTAATGAACCGCTAAATGCCTTCAGAATGATTCAGTTTAGCTGGGCGAGGATGGATAGGTAGGGGATTCTGAGGGTTGTACTAAATTTCAGGTAACCGTTTGAAAACGATTCACCGTCGCGGCCGTTAAAACCGGAATACACCGCCTAATCCCATTCGGCCACACTCAACCGCCAAGCGGAATCTCCGTCTGGGAAACGATCGAGGCGATCACCTGGCCGGTTTCATCCATCGCGTGAGAAGCGTGTCGTGAACTGACGCGGTGCCCGAGCGTCGCGGTCGCGAGATGCTGCACATCGTCGGGCAGGACGTAATCCCGACCGGACAGCCCCGCGTGAGCCTGTGCCGCCCGGAGCAACATTTTGCAGCCTCGTGGGCTGCACCCCACCCGCAACCGACCGTCGTGCCGTGTCGCGGTCGCGAGTGCAACGATGTAGGAGGCAACCTTCCGATCGACGCGAATCGATCGTGTCCAACGCTGCAAAATCTCCAATTCGTCCACATGCATGACCGCCTTCAGATCTCGCACGGGCTCGTGCTCGGACTGCTCGACCAGCAAATCGACCTCACTGACCGGATCCGGATAATCCATTTTCAAGCGAAACAAGAATCGGTCGAGCTGAGATTCAGGCAGGGGAAATGTCCCCTCAAACCCCGCAGGGTTCTGCGTTGCGATGACGATGAACGGGTGCTTGAGGTCATAGCGTTGCCCCTCGATCGTGACCTGAGTCTCGGCCATTGCCTCGAGCAAGGCACTCTGCGTTCGAGGCGACGCACGGTTAATTTCGTCAGCCACCAACAGATTGCAAAACACGGGGCCGGGCCGGAATTCAAACTCGCCCACCGCGGGTCGATAAATCGAGCCACCGAGGATATCACCCGGCAGCAAATCAGGCGTGCACTGGATCCGTTGATACTCCATGTCGATCAACAACGCGACTGATTTTGCAAGCGTGGTTTTGCCGACTCCGGGAACGTCTTCGAGCAAAATCGACCCCTCGGCCAACAACGCCGTCAGCACCAATTCAACGACGTCGTCTTTGCCACGAATCACACTACGGAGCTCAGTGGCAACCTCCTGCAGTTTTTCCCATGCCGCGAGAACCTCGGCGGGCATCGTTTCCGACGCCCCTTTCGATGCCCCGTCCACGGCGTTTTTAACCGTTGGAAACGGGCCGGCTCCTGATTCAATATCGGCGAGTCTATTCACAAATTAACCTTCATTGTCACGCGGGTTCCTTTGGAAATCGTGCTCTCGCGCTGTTTGCACGAATCGATCTCCAATTCAACTCCCCCCGATTCGGCGCGATGCCGGGCTAGAGTCAGCCCGTGAACCTGATCGGAAGAAACGGCATCGAGATCGTACCCGGTCCCATCGTCTTGGACGCAAATCTGAACGCCCTGATTCCAATCTTTCACGGAAACTTCAATCAACCGAGCCTCCGCGTGCCGAACCGCATTACGCACAAACTCGATCGTCAGTCGATAGATCGCGATCGCCGCTTCGCGAGGGATAGATTGCGTCCCGCCGCTCGCGGGCTCGATCGACCAAACAACTCTAGGAGGATGGGGAGTGTTCGCGAGATCCAAGACGTCGTCAAGGAATTCCTTCGCCGCACCGACCGGATCCTCCAGCGCAGCGGGGGGATAAGTGATCCCGTTCATTAATTGGCGGGCGACGTTCCGGGATTCATCTATCCACCAGGCGACGTCCTCCAATCGAGACTCCAGTGGGCCACCCATCACCTCTTTGGATCGGCGGATCGCTGACACCTTTGCCGCCGCTGCGAAAAGGTAGGGTAGTAGGCCGTCGTGAATTTCAGCCGCAATCGCCGCTCGCTCGGCCTCGATGATGGCCTGAATTTCCTGCGAACTCAGCTGAACCAGCCCTTCTTATCAAAGCTGGCCAGAGCCCGCTCTTCACCGTCTTGGATGTCGAACAATTTGTTCAATTTGGTGATTTTGAAAACCTCCATCACGTTCGGCGAAACTTCGCAAAACTTCAACGCAACGCCTTGCGCTTTGCAGCGTTTGTTGAGCATCACGAGCTTGGTAATCATCGCCGATGACATGAAAGAGACACCACGAAAATTCAGCAACAGTCGCTTGTGGATCGCCTCATCAACAGCATCCTGTAACTCGCGGCCGACGGCTTCGATTTTCTGGCTATCGAGAATCTTGGTATCGGTAAATCCGAGCACCAAGATTTCTCCTTGCATTTGGTTAGTTATAGACGGCATGCGAGCGTTCCAAGGGAATCCGAGTTGGGGCCGTGGGTTGAACCGGTGCAGTCGACGAACTCGCCCGCCGGTTTAGTCTACCCCCTTAACAAGAGTCTACCTAGTCCGTCCACCGGGACAACACACCCGAAATTTTTTGTCCGTCGGGACAGGCATTGGACTGGACAACCGTGAGGTGAAATTGATACAGCCCAGGATTGTTGCGGTATAGCCGCATGAATGCCCGAGAATCGGTTCGCCTTTTTCCATCCACGAAAACGGCGTGCCTCCTGGCCTCAGGATGAGGCCTGCTAGCGGAGTCTCTGATGAGCACTTGGATTGGAATCCCGTTTTTATCTGCCTTCCTGTTCGTAATGGGAGGGATCCTGGTAGGGCACCTGCTCTGGTATCGCGACCGCAGTCGGGACATGCAAGCGATCAAGGAAGCGGAATCGAAATACAATAAGGCCAAAGCTGCCGCACGTGACCGCAAACACCAATTCATCGAACTGTCGCGAAACTCGCAATCATTCGAGCAACAGTGCGAAGACTATCGAAACGAAATCGATTCGCTCCGGCAAGCTCTCGCCAGCCAGAAGCAACATTCCGAATCGCTCGAAACCGAAATGGGCAAACTGCAAGCCGAACACAGTCGGTTCGAACTCGCCTGCCGTGACGCTCAACAACAACGCGACGCCGCTCTCGATCAAGCCGAAGACAACGCCACCGAACTCGATAAAGTTCGTGCCCTTCTCAAAGACACCGAAGCCAAATTCGAAGCCTCGGCAACCCAAATGGGCGAACTCGCCTCCACGGCCACTGCTGCAGGAACGCAAATCAACGACTTGCAAACCCGCTGCGATCAACTCAGTCACAAGAACGAACAACTCGAACAAGAAATCCGCACGCTCAGCGGGCAACTCGAAGCCTCGCAGCAACGACACACAACGTCGGAAGAAGAACGCGATCAGCTGGCTTCACAACGCGACGAAAAAGTTGCTGAACTCGAACAAGCCACGATTCGCGGCGAACAACTCGACGAAGAAATCGCGTCACTCCGCGAGCAACTCGAGAACGCCCGAACTCAACGCGACAAACTAGAAGAAGAACGCGACCTCCTCGTCAGACAACGCGACCTCAGCGAAAAGGAGATCGGCCAGGTTTCCTCACGAGGCGAAGAACTCGAACAGGAACTCACCTCGCTGCGAGAACAACTCGAGGCCGCCGACGCGCAACGCGTGTCCCTCGAAGAAGCACGCGACGCCCTGACCGAGCAACGCGACTTGCTGATTCAACAACGCGATGACAACGCACGCGAATATGGTGCGATCACCAACCGCTGCGAAACACTCGCGGCCGAAATCGAAGAACTGCGTGAACGTTGTGACGACCTCACCATTCAGCGGGATGAAGCCGCCGAGCAACGAGATCACGCAATCATGCAACGCGATCAGTTCGCGACTGAACGGAACGAACTCGCCAACCAACACACCGAAACCACCACGTTGGCATCCGAAACGGACGAGAAGTACACCGAACTGCAAAAGGAATACGCAACACTGCGAGACCAGT
Organism: Aporhodopirellula rubra; assembly: GCF_014192335.1. GTDB lineage: Bacteria > Planctomycetota > Planctomycetia > Pirellulales > Pirellulaceae > Rhodopirellula > Rhodopirellula rubra. The sequence continues at coordinate 40,353 of NZ_JACHXU010000007.1, forward strand.
ACGAAGTTGCGATCCAGACCAATCAACAACGTCTCGAACAGGCCGACAGCCACGAAGCCAATGTCAAACGGCTTGAGAAGGAATTGCAATCCACCACGCTTCAGGTGCAAACGCTGCAGAGCGAACACGACGACCTGCTGGAACAACTCGACGAACGCACGGCAAGAATCCAAGCGGCAATCGACGGACGCGTGACGGCCGAAACCGCACTGAGCCAAATGGAAGCGCAAATCGAATCGTTGGAAGAGGAACTGACTCAATCGGGCCGTCTTCGCAGCGAACACGAACAGAAACTCCAAGAGATCCACGCGTCCACCGAAGAGATGCGTGTCCAGGCTCACGAACTCAGCGAGAAATTGTCAGGCAAAGACAAACGCATCGAAGAGTTGCAAGCACGAATCGGCGAACAAGAAGAAGCCATCAATCGGCACCGTGCCGAAATCCAACGGCTGCATTCGTTCCGCCCCGAGTTCGAAAAACTCAAAGAGAATGTCGCGCAGAAATCAGCCGCGTTGGCGAAAGCGGGAGCTGAATTGCAAACCCGCCGCAGCGTCGAGGCTCAACTGAAAAACGAACTCGAACAGCGAGACGAACGGATCACCGTTTTCACCGTCGAACAACAAACCGTTCGCCAGCAAATCGCCGAACAAACCGAAGTCATCGGCAAACTCCGGCGTGAACTGCATGACGCGACCGCAAAGCTCGAAACCGCAAAGCAGTACCAACCACAGGCTGTCGCGTTGCAGAAAAAAGCCGAGACCTTACAAGTGGTCGAAAGCGATCTGCGGAAACAACTGCAAAACGTTTCCTCGGAACTCGATGCCAGCCTCGACGCGAATGCCTCGATGCAAGATCGCATCCGACAAATCGAATCGCAACTTCACGAAAACGCAGTCGCGATGCGAGACCTCCGGCGTAAACGTGCGAACGTTCCCGCTCTCGGTGCCGCGTCACAGAACGAGCAACGCAAAGCAGCCTAAACGGACCGACGGTTCGCTCCACACAGCTCTTAGCAGGCGTTCTTGCCCAACTCTCAAGCCACGCGATCATTACGCGACCATCGGTCGGAAAAGAACCGGCAGAACGTGTCATCGGTTATTAACAACCGAGCACGCGACTCTGCCGAATCACCCCCATTCGGGCGTCGCGTGGCACGGAGCTCACGCCACCTCTGCGGCACTCGTCAATCCCCGCGTTGCTACCTGCTACCAACAGTGTTCCGGCGTCATGAGTCCGCCGCGCGAATGAGTGAACCGAAACTGCATTCGGCGACCAAACGCGATGTTAAATTTCGCGAATCGTTTACTTCGCAAATGCCGACGCCCCTCTCTTTCTGCATTCCGCACCGCCGCGGTCCCGATGCAGTCCCCGCACCCAAACCGAGCGAGCAACGAAGATGATACGCGACATGGATTTAATTCGAGCCATTGTGCTCGCGATTCGCAATCATGAAGCTCGCCCATCGGCGAGTGAAATCCAACAAGCCATCGGCGATGTCGACGATGGAGTTTTCCTCTACCACATCGAAATGGTGACCCAAGGAGCCTTGGTGTCGGGAATCGACACAGGCCCCCGCAAGGATCGCTACGGCAAAGCAAACTTGGCTCTGACCTGGGAGGGCCAAGAATTCGCCGACAACATCCTCAACGACTCCGTCTGGGCGAGCGCAAAAAAGACGCTCGATGATGCCAATCTCGAATCAGCGTCGTTCGAAGTCTGGTCGCGAATCGCGATCGCCAAAATCACCGAACTCTGCACCCCCGCGACCGACCGCTGACGCGGAAGATCGCGATGGGGCAGCGTTGAAACATCAGTGGAATCGGATCACTCGCGTGACTCCGCGAGTTTTCCCAGCGAAAGCATGCGAATTGTCGGAGTCGGCTCACCTAACAAAGCCCCCATCCGACAACGTGTTAGTTCTTGAGCGCCGTTTCGAACCGAGCCGCAGCCAAGACTGCAACCGGCAAACGCGGTCGACTACTTTCGTTTTTTGCGACGCTTCTTCGTCCCGAGTTCCTTCCAAACTTGTTTGGCACAACTTCGGTCCAACAGAACGAGTTGGCGTCGCCTGGTGTCGATCGTGACGACGTTTCCGAGTCGGTCTTTCGCATAAACAAACGGCAAACAGACGCGGAGGACTTTCAGTGGTTTCCCCGCGTCATGCGGCATGTAGCGAAACCGGATCGGTTCTTCGGGGGCAATTGAGATCGAAGAGCAGTCCCACAGGAACGAGGGCAACTCAACAACTTCGTTTAGACCAGTGACGTAGTCACCACGCCGGATGTCCTCGCCCGCGATGCGAGAGGCGACGGTGGTGCCCGACTGTTTATCGGATGCAACTTTCATGATGGATTCTTTGAACAAATGAGGATAATGCGGTGTGCCTTACGACGCGAAGATTGCGCAAGCGGAAACAACGTTCTCGGCTGCAAACTACGAATTGGCTTTGATTGACACACGCATTTTTGTTCAGAACACGAAAATTGAATCGGAAGTGGCGGAACCGTTCATCGAACGTGATCGTTCGCGTGCACCGCCAGATGCTGAATTGAGAGATCGAAATCTGCTCTCAATGGAAGAGCCTTCCCACCCGCACGGGTTCGCAAAAAACTCTCTTTTTCCAAAGTCCGTTTCCGACGAAGTGAATCCGCGAACGGATGCTAGGACGCTTCTTCTGCTTCTTCTGAAACGACAACACCCTCGGACGACTCAACCGACTCCGTCGACGATACCACCGGTTCAGGCTGCGGCAGCAACGTCATGCCGACGTTTTCAATCGTTCCATCTTCCCCGAGTTCACGGACATGGAAAGCGATTTGTTCACGGCGAACGGTGGCGCCTGATTTAACGTCGTCTTGCGATAGCTGATCGTGCATCCATTGGGACAGCGTCGCATGAGGGTCTCCGCCGAGTTCCAGATCATAACACTGTTCGAGATCACTCACGCGAATGGAACCCCGCAAAGGGAATTCCATCTGCTCGGGCAACGTTTTGATCGGCACGTCATCACAGGAAAACACCCGGTCGACCATCGCTCGCACCTGAGGACGCAGCACCACGATCACGTGATCGTCGACCTGTAACCGGGTTCGGCCTTGCGGCAGAATGGTCTGCTCGTCTCGCACGAGCAAAGCAATCACCACACCTTCCGGGAGTGCAAGGTTTCGAATCAGACAACCGGCCGCGCGACAGGTTTTGTCGACGTAATAATCGACGATGTCTCCGTCGACGTTTCGCAGTGAACTGATTTCGAGAGTAACCGGCGGAGGGCGTCGCGTTGGCACATCGACTTTCAAATACCGGGCCACCGCCGGTAACGTCCATCCCTGCAACAACGCGGAGACCAATACGACGAAGAATACCGTGTCAAACATGACCGCCGCGCCGGGCAAACCCGCTAACATCGGGAACGTTGCCAACGTGATCGGAACCGCCCCCTTGAGTCCCACCCACGACAGGAACGTCAACTCACGTCTCGCAAATCGAAACGGTGCCGCACAGACGAACACGGCGAGCGGACGTGCGATAAGAATCAACACGAGTGAAATCATCAACGCGGGCATCGCGACGGCGACGAGTCGACTCGGGAACGACAAAATCCCCAACGCCGTGAACATCAGAATCTGACAGATCCACGCGACCGCGTCGTGGAACAACAGAATGCCTCGATGGAACACAGGCCGACGATTCCCGATGACGATCCCCGTCAGGTAAACCGCCAAGAACCCGCTGCCGCCAAACGCCGCGGAAAATCCGAAAGAGAACAGCCCCAACGCCGTGGCCATGACCGGGTAAAGGCCCGCTGCTTCCAACCGAATGTGTTTGAGCGTCCATGAACCGACCCAACCAACCAGCAATCCGACGATGGTGCCGACGACGATTTGATTCAAGAAGAGCAGGATCAACCCCGCTCCCATGGGAACTTCACCGGTCAAAACTTGGATCAAACCGATGGTCAGAAAAATGGCCATCGGATCGTTCGATCCACTCTCCACCTCCAGCGTGTTCGCCAATCGAGGGCGAATGTGAACCCCGCCGCCCCGGAGCACCGAGAACACAACCGAGGCATCCGTCGATCCAACGATGCTGCCGAGCAGCAGCCCCTGCAAAACCGTGAGTCCTAAAATCCAGGACGCAGCCAAACCCGTCACGACTGCGGTGATGAACACGCCAATCGTGGCCAGAACACTAGCCGGTTTCCACGCCGATCGGATCGAGTTGTACGGCGTCCGCACTCCACCGTCGAATAGGATCAAACAGAGCGCAACGGTCCCGATGCCATAAGCGATCGAGTAGTCTTCAAACTCGATCCCGCCAATGCCCTCGGATCCCGCCAGCATTCCGACGACCAAGAAGACAAACAGGACGGGCACCCCCATCCGCGAAGAAAATTTATTCGACGCGATTCCGAGCAACAACAAAATGCCCGTAATCAGAATCAGTGTTTCGATACTTAGCATCGGATGGTCGTCTCGCTCATGAACACAAACAGTCCATCATCGGACAATCAAAACGTGTTACCGCCAGGCAATCGATTCGTCATCAGAATAAAGAACTTTGGCACCGACGCAATTCAGCGCGACACCAATCGACATAATAGCCTTACGCAAAAGAGCGTACCGACGTGACAAGGGCGAATCGTGCTATCGCCATGAGAGCATTTTCAGAACCGTGGTGGACGATCCCGCTGGACTTCGCAGAACTTCATTCTGACGAATCCGGCTTGCGTGAACGGGCATGCCCTCATTTGAAAGGCGCGAATCGATGTGACCGCAACGACGTTGTCCACAAACGATAGACAACGGCGCAGCGACCACCGCCGGCTCATTTCATTTCGCAACACTTTATCCGGCCCAGCACACTTCGTCGCCAATCAATCTGGCTGACTTCATTGAACCGATTTACCCTACCCCCGTGGCGTCTACCAGCGTGTTTCCATCTGGCTGACGATGCGTCCGGCGAGATCTTCGATGGCTTTTTGCATCGCCATATCGACGCTCTGTCCGGCTTCGGGAACGAACCGCTCATCTTGGCTAAACAGGATGGTCAAATCATCTGTTGGAACGATTGAATTGTTGAGCAACAACCGTCCGGCGCGATCCGTCCATGACGCACGCACCTGAATCGCCGCATCGAGTGCCCGAGGGTAGTCCGAATCGGTCTCGGTCAGCACGCGTTTCGTTTCTCCGATCACTTCACACTTCAGCGTCGTGTCGGCAAACGGGTCAGCGGTGACTTTATACGGTGTCCGCAATTCGATTTCACGGATCAACGCTTCGGTCAACTGCAGTCCCAGATCATGCCGGAACGTCGCATCGCGAATGATGGGAACGTGAACGGTCTGGATTCCGGGAGGAAACAAAGCCGCGTTGCCGAATCGATAGGGAGCGCATCCCGTTGCGAGAACGAACGCGAGCAGCACCATCGGCACCACGCTCCCAATTCCGATCCGCACGCGTATTGAATTCGCCATGCGGATCACCGGAGCATCGTCTCGCTTTTATCACCCGACTGCGATTCGAATTTGGTCACCAATGGCGGTGATCTTTTCGAGTCGGGGAAGACGGCCTTGAGCCAACTCAATCGTTGACGAGGCACGGGTGGACGGGTGGACGTTTTCTCCAGACGCTCGCGTGCCTTGTCGGCAATCGGCGTGCTCGGATAGTCGTCGAGAATCTTTTGGTAGTATTCCGACGCGGCGCGATTCTCGCCCTTTTTCTCGCGGTACTGGGCCCGTGCAAACAAATGCTCCGAACGGCGGTAGGCGACCTCAGCGGCGGCGCGGGCGATCATGTCCGCGGTCTCCTGATCTCGCATCTTGTCAGGAAAACGTTGGCGGGTTTGGTTGACGAGCTTTTCCGCTTCTTCGAGCATCAATCCGCTGTACTCCGGTCCGGCGTACACCTCGAGTTTGGCTCGAATTCCTAACAAGTGAGCCAAGAAAAAGTGCTCGCTGTCGGGGAAGGTTTCGCGAAGGTCCGTGAGGAACTCGTCCGCCATCTCGTACTTACCTTGGCGAATGTACTCTGCCGCAGCGGCCATCGTCGCATCGTCTGCCAGACGCCCGGTCGGGTCGTCATAGCGAATTTGGTCGAGCACGCGAACCGCATGGCCGTCCACGTCGAGACGAGGACGCGTGGGGTCGAACAGATTGAGCGACCACCAACTTCGTGCGTTGGCTTTTTCGGTATCGATCCAGTACTGCGAAATTTCAAACAGGCGAGCGGCAACGCGGTCGTTATGCCGGTTCCGTGGATAGTCTTTTTGCAATTTCTGATAAACGTCGCTGGCCGCAGTTAGTTTGTCGGCGAAGAACAAACTCTCCGCTTGCATGAACATCGCGTCTTGCGAGAGTGCCGATCCCGGTTCCGCATCGGCTGCCCGGCCGAAGATCTTTGCGGCGCGAGCGAACTCGGATTTCTCGCGTCCCTCGGTCTCGCCGTCACGGGCAATCGTTCCGACTTCGGCCGCCGCTGATCGAAAAATGGTGTCGGCTTGCTGGTACAGCTCGCGAGCGCGCACCGCGTCGGCTTGTTCCCGACCGGTAATGAATCGCGTGACGCTGTCGGCGGTTTTCTGAGTGGATTTCCAGAGCGATTCGTCTTCCTGGGCCGCTAACGAGGAGACCGAAACGAGAGAGATCAGACCGGTAAAAAATACGGCCAGGTGCCGTCCCCTGCTCGTCGAGCAGAACGGGTTCGCTGCATCGAAACGGTTCTCCGTTTGAAAAAGGGGAGACGTCGCAATCATCGCAGGAGGGGTGTTCGGATCAGGCATCGATGTTCCATCATCATTGTCGAGTCGTCAGCACGCGGTGATTTACCTCCCCCGAATCGCTCCGGGAAGGAACGCTTGCATCCGGAGAGATCGACCGAGCAAGGTTTGCATGTACCGACTGATTAAACCACGCAGTTCGGGATACGAAGTTTCGCTCACCCGTGGCAACAGTGAACGCAATGGAAAAACGCTTTCTCTTTCAATCGGTCCTTCCATAGACGCGATACGCGTATCTTCATCGGCATCATGTTCGGGTGCCTGCAACAAACCATCGAGACATTCGAGCGTCGCGGCGGAAATCAACACGAGCGATGATTGCCGGGGCCGGCATGTTTCACAGACGATGCCGCCACCGTCGAGTGAAAACGCGACCTTCGGTTTTCGTCGCGGTCGGCCGTTTTTGAAGGTTTCCGCTGGCGCATCCGGGGAATCGAGTTTCACGCCACATGCGGTGCAGCCGCGGGTCGCCGGGGCATGGCCGAGCAAACGCAAACACTGGCAATCGTACGCCAACAACGTTTCCGCCACCGGCCCTTCGCCATCGATCAAACCAAGCGTCGCCAGCGTCAGATCGAACAATTCCTCGTGACGTTCGGCATCGTCAAGCCACCAACGCAACGTTTCGGCAACGTAATACCCCGCGTACGTCCGAGTGAGCGAGCGTTCCCCCCCTCGGAACCGACGACGAAGCTTCGATTCGGTCAACAGGTCGAGCGTGTCGCTGGATTTCGCAATCAAAGTGATGCGGCAAACCGAGAGCAGATCGAGCGAGCCTTCGAACGGCCCTTTCAATCGTCGAGCCCCCTTAGCGAGCGCCGAAATACGCCCGAGGTCGCGGGTCAACAACGTCACCACCAGGCTGGTTTCACTGAATTCGACTAACCGCAGGACAATGGCGGTCGTCGAATGATGTTGAGTGGCGATGTTTTTCAAAGATCGTCGTCTTCGTCCGATTCGTTATCCGAGCTTTCTCCCAAACTCCCGATCGAGGCGAGCAGTTCGCTCATTTCAGCGGCCGCGTGCGAATTGCCCTGTCGACGTGCCTCCTCGATTCCGTCTCGCAGCATGGTCCGCGCCTCATTGACACGTCCCAATTCCACGAGCTGTTGTCCCGCCATAAAAAACGCGGGCACGTACGGTTCCGAATCACGGGTCAACTCGCCGAGCTTCACCAGACTCTGTTCCTGGTTTCCTTCGCTGCGAAATTCCATCGCGAGCGAATATCGCAAGAACGTGTCCGTGGGATCGTCCAATAGCATCGCTTCAATTTTTTCGCGTCGAGACATTTGCGTACAGGAAAGGCTGGTGGTTTTGGAACGCAGGAAGGCCGAATTGGCGAGTCGATTTCGTGGATAACGATGCCGCCTCGGAGCCGCACCAGTGAGGTTATGTACCACTTTTGGTGGCATCACAACCGGGTTTCTCGACCAAATCCGTACAGTCCGCAAGATTCATTCAAAATCGATGATCGATTCGACCGATACCACGATGGAACTACCCTTTCGTGCCTCGAGGCGAGAATCCAATGAACCGCAACGCCCTTTTATCTTTTCTGAGCCCGCCAAGGCGATCGCGTGGTATGGCCGCGTTGCTCGCCGCCGCGGTCGTAACCAGTTCCGTTGGTTTAGGCAACGCGAGCACCGCGTCCGCACAAACGTTTGAGAACTCTCCTGAGATTAAGCAGGTCGTCGGCAAACAGCTGAGCCAATCTCGCCGCTCAGGCAGTTCCAATTATTCTCGCGCGGGCGGATTGCTCAGCAATCTGTTCGGCGGCAGCTCGTCCAGTAGCAGCAGCAGCAAGAGCAACGAGCCGTATCGCCACGCAACCCCGGTACCGAGCGACCGCGACGTCGACTGGAGCGGCATCCCGTATCACAGCCCCACCGGCGAGCAAACCGCGACGAACCAGCCCGCTCCGATTCGCGACCCCGGTGCCAGCAGCCGACAACTCGCACAACCGAGTCGCACGCCATCGTCGAGCGCCACTGCCACGCGCAGCACCCGTTCTTCGATCCCGACGCCGCCACCAATCGCACAAACAACGCCACGTCGGCTGAGCAGCCCGAGCGCCGAACCGTCCGCGACGACCAGCAATCGTCCGGCACCGTTGTCGGTATCACGCAGCAGCCGTCGTCCTGTCAGTCTGCAGCCGACCACGTCGCAGCCAACCCGCATCGATACCACGACGCCCGCGTTGGTCAAGAAAGCGACCCCGAGCGCCGTCACGCCCCCCAGCCAAAGCGACAGCATCGAATTGGTGCCTCGCGTGAGCCGCAGGATCGTGAAGAGCACCGCTCCTGCAGCGACTCCGGCGCCCGCTAAAGTCGAAGCCGAACCGGCAAAAGAATCCACTGCCAAGAGCGAGCCGACATCGTCTCGTCGCCCTTCGGCTCCCGAATCAACGCCTAAGAAAATCGAAACGCCCAAAGCGGAAGCTCCCCGCGTTGCTAGCCAAGAAGTTGCTCGCCGCGAACCCGCACCGAGCGTTGCCACCGCGCCGGTCGTCACCAAGCCGACCGCTGAACCAGCGCAACCAGCACCTGCACCGGAACCGGCCGTCGCTACGAAACCCACCGTTGTGGAACCCAAAGTAGCCGCCGCACCCGCTCCCGCTCCCGCACCCGCTACCACTCCGACCAAGGTGTCATCGATGGCGTTGGGTGCAGCACGCCAAGCGGAAATCGCGTCGACCAACCCGCCAGCATCGCTCGGAACGCCGACCACGGCGAACAACAGCCCATCGGCAATGAGCCTGCCAGCGGATGCCGCGCCGGCACCGAGTCGCTTGCAAACGCCAACGGCCGCAGCAACCGCCGCGACCAGTGCTCCCAAATACAACCGAATGAACACGTTCGGAAACAACCAAGACGGCGGCCGCTCCGCCGGATCGTTGTCGGGAACCGGTGCCGCCGACGTGGCACTGCATCCGATCAGTGACCGTTTGCCAATCGAAGGTCAAAACGAATCACCCGAAGCCATGCAAGCTGAGCACGATTCGCAGTTCGCATCGCACAACGACGCCTTCGCACCGCGTTCGCGTCCTGTTGCCGGGCCAACCACTCCGAACTACCACAACGCAGGCTTCGGCCAGAACTCTGGCTTTGGTCAGAGCACCGGTTACGGCCAAGGCAACGCCGCGTTCGCACCACAAACGACAATCGCCCAGCATCCTAACGCGATGCGTGATCAACACGGAGCTCCGGCCAGCAACGCAGTTGCCGCACCGCAAACTCCCGCGATCAACGTCACCCCGAACTCCAACATGACGTCGACAGAGTTGCCCGTCATTCGCATCCTGACCGCCGGCCCACGCCGCGTCATGATTCGTCAGACGCACCCCTATGAGATCCGTGTTGAAAACCGTGGTTCCGTCGACGCCGAAGGTCTGGTTGTCCGTGCCCACATTCCTGATTGGGCCGACGTTGTTGGTCAACAGGTCACACGTGGTGACGTGCAAGCCGCCACGGAAGCACAAATCCGCAACCTGAACTGGCGTATCGAGAAACTCGGTGCCGGCGAAAGCGAAACCATGTACGTTCGCTTGAAAGCCGCACGTTCGGGAACCCACGACCTCGACGTCGACTGGACACTCGCGCCGCAGAAGAAGATCGTTCAGGTCATCGTCCAGGAGCCACAACTCGCGTTGACGATCGACGGTCCCGATGAGGTCATCTATGGCCAATCGAAGACCTACCAAATCCGCGTGCTCAACCCCGGCGACGGGATCGCACCAGCAGTCGTCTTCACGCTCAGCCCCGAGTCCAGCTCGCCGCAAAGCCAACGCATCGGCGATATCCCTGCGGGCAAGGAAGCTCAATTCGAAGTCGAGCTGACCGCACAGGATCTTGGCGAACTGAAGATTCACGGTCTCGCCGTCGGAGACCTCGAACTCCGTGCCGAAGCCGGTAAGAACGTTCGCGTCCTCGCCGCTGACCTCGAAGCAATCTTGAGCGGACCGGAAGTGAAGTACCAAGGTTCCGACGCGACCTATCAATTGGAACTGACCAACCACGGCACCACCGCGAGTGAAGACGTGATCGCCAACCTGCAACTACCAATGGGCGTTGCCTACCAAGGCGGCATGGAAGGTGCCACGATGATCGACAACCAACTGCGTTGGAAGATCGCATCGTTGACACCGGGTGCGGTTCGCAAATACCAATTCCAGTGCCGCATGGACTCCACCGGAACGCATCAATTCGCCTTCGACTGCAAAGGCAGCGCAGCCGGACAAACCAGCGTGAGCCTGGACACCAACGTCGAAGCGATCGCTGACCTCGTGCTGTCGATCGTCGATCCATCGGCGCCAGCTCCGATCGGTGAAGACGTCTCGTACGAAATCGTGATCCGCAACCGAGGCAGCAAACCAGCTCACGAAGTGAAAGCGGTTGCTCAGTTCAGCCACGGCATCGAGCCGAAACAGATCAGCGGCCACGTCGGCAAAGTCATCACCGGCCAGGTCTTGATCGACCCGATCCCACGGATCGACGCCGGTGAAGAAGTTCGCATGACGATCGTCGCACGGGCGGAAACCGGTGGACACCATCGCTTCCGCACCGAAGTTCGCAGCGGCGACACTGTCCTGGTCGCGGAAGAGGCAACGCACTACCTGGCACCGAAGAACGACCGTATCACGCGTCGCAGCGGCCCAGGCGGCAACGAATTCTCGCTGCCACTGCGTTAATTTCCTCGCCGGCCGCGAACACCGGTCGGACGAAGAACTCGCTGAGAGAATGCATCAAGCGACTTGCCCCTCGCACTGGAAAAATCCGGTCGAGGCGGCAAGTCGCTTTTTTCGTTGGTCGGATTTCTGATAGATTAGTGGGCCTTGAATCCACACCGGCATCGTCTTGCATGCTACGAAGCGTCAAGCGGACTTGCCCCCCCTCCCCGCCCCAAAAGTGATCCCCTCCCAATGCGCCACACCCAGTTGCTCACACCATTGACTCATTTCCTTTTCGCAGGATTGATACTCATTGGAGGATTGGCTCCAAACGCTAATTCTCGCGTTGCCGCCGCCGAACCTGCCACACCACCATTGAAGGCCCTCCTCATTGATGGGCAAAACAACCATCAATGGAAAGAGACCACACCCCTAATTGTTGAGATTCTCGAATCCGGCAATTTCGCCGACGTGACGATCGCGACCACCCCCGGAAAAGGCGGCGACCTCTCGACGTTTTCGCCGAATTTCTCCGACTACGATGTCGTCGTTTCAAACTACAACGGCGAACCCTGGAGTGCGGAAACCCAACAGGCGTTTGAAAAATACATGACCGAGGGCGGCGGATTCGTCAGCGTCCACGCCGCCGATAATTCGTTCCCCGCGTGGGAAGCCTACAACCGCATGATCGGTGTCGGTGGATGGGGCGGGCGCAACGAAAAAGACGGCCCATACGTTCGATGGAAAGAAGACATACAAAAGTTCACTCGTGACATGTCCAAGGGTGGCGGCGGAACACACGGCAGCCGAGTCCCGTTCCAAATCGTCGTGCGTAACGCTGACCATCCGATCACCCAAGGGCTGCCCCGATCGTTCATGCAAGTCGTTGACGAATTGTACGGACGGCTCCGCGGCCCGGCCGAAAACATGGAAGTCCTCGCGACCGCGTACAGCGATCCCGCCACACGCGGAACCGGCGAACACGAACCGATTCTGATGACGATTCAATTCGGTCAGGGACGCGTCTTTCATAGCACACTCGGACACGATGTCGCCGCGATGAACGGGCTCGCCTTTCAAACGACACTCCGCCGGGGCACCGCCTGGGCCGCAACGGGCGAAGTCAACCTTCCCGCCGTTGATGGCCAAGTGCTGACGTCGAACGAAGCTGCCTCGGGCGACCCCGCCGCGGCATCCGACGTCGAATCGAAACCCTCGGCGGTCGCCGCCTCAGCCGCTCTCGATGCCCCGCCAAAACTCGATGGCGACGGATGGAAATCGCTCTTCGACGGCAAATCACTAACAGGTTGGACACAGAAAAACGGCACCGCGTCCTACCGTGTTGAAGAAGGCGTGATTGTAGGAAAGACCGCCGTGGGCAGCCCGAACTCGTTCCTGTGCTCAGACGAAAACTACAAAGACTTCGAATTGACCTTTGAAGTGAACGTGGACGATGGGCTCAACAGCGGTGTCCAAATTCGCTCGCAAACACGTGACGAAGGTGGACGCGTTTACGGACCGCAAGTCGAAATCGAATCGGCACCGGGCGAGTCGGGTTACATCTACGGCGAAGCCACCGGACGCGGCTGGATCACGAAAGAACAGCCGATCAAAGACGCCTATCAAAATGGCGAATTTAATCGTTACCGCGTGCGTGCGATCGGTGACCGCATTCAAACCTGGATCAACGACACAAAGATCGCCGACATCGTCGATCCTGAATCATCCAGCGAAGGGTTCATCGGCCTGCAGGTCCACGGAATCGGAAAGAACCAAGGTCCGTTCGAAGTCCGATGGCGCGACATTCGCGTTCGTCCGATTCAGAATTAGGACTTTAGTTCACGCACGAAGTCAAACCTCGGCGATCCTTTGCCGAGGCGATCACAGCGGAAGAACTCGGCCACGTAACGCACGATCTTCCGCTGTTCAGGGACCTTGAAACGATCGCCCTTCTGCAACACCGGACGGTCTTCCTGCATCTCACCGAATTGCTCCGTCCCTGCCGCTTGGCAGGGATACCAACACCCTGAATCGTTACCTCCGCCGTCGCGTTCGAGATAAAACTCGGGGTAACAGTGCCCGGGGATCCAAACCATTCTCGCGGGGATCTTCGCGTTCCGACACAACGCGACGAACAGACTCGTCATGTCTTCGCAGTCGCCCTTGCCATCCTTCAACGCATCCGATGCGTTCCGGATCGGCCCCTCGGTGTACGTCACCTCTTCGCGAACACGATCGTAGATCCGGCGAACGGTGACCCACGCGGATTCGCCTTCCTGCGTTTCGGTAGCGAGCTGCCGAGAGAGAGCACGGATCTGTCCGTTCGTCGTATCGATCATCGGACTGCTGCCCATGTACGACCGCATCTCACGCCCGACACGAGGCGGGATGACGAGTGAATCCGTTTCCGCCGGCGCGATGATGTTCCGTTTATCAATGCGGTAGTTCAACAACACGTTGAGCGAACTGTTGGCCGTCATCCGGGCGATCCCCACGACGACCTGACGGGCGCCGCCAGGCAGATCACGGACCTGCATCTGCGAGATTTGACCCGACACATCTCGCGTGCCGATCGTGACCGTTTGCTCGGGCCAATCCATCGGGATCGGGAACGTGGCGAGCCCGTTAGTGAACGTGACCGGCGTGTCTAATTTGATTCCGAACTGCCAATCAAATGACTTCGACTCACTGTACGTCGGCTCGTGCGGTTTTTGGTCCGTTTCCGCCTCGGCGGCCGCCGAGCCGGTTTGTGCGAGCACTCCGTTTGGATTCAGCAAAGCAGCAACCATCGTGCCTCCGGATGCCGCGAGCCATTGGCGACGAGAAAACGATGCAGCAACCATACGAGCGAACTCCCCTGAAAGAACCACACCTTCGAAAAGGCGAAACTGGATTCGATAGTGCAAACCAACATCGAGCTTAGTCAGCCGGTTTGCACCGGTCCAGAAAACGCGACACCAGCCCCCACGCGAACACGTCGCCCCTAACGATTGTAGGAGTCAGAACACTCCTACTCCTCCAAACCCCCGATTCACAAGTCCCACCCAAAGAACGAGTCGGGAAAACGAGCCCCCATCGAACAAACGTCCGCACATCCCCATCCATCCGGCATCGACCGCGAAGCGGTCCAACAACAAAGCCCGGGGGCGCGCAGCGCACCCCGGAAAACGAACACGAATCACGCGTGAACCCCAACGGGGTTCAACATCAGCGCGAATGATGCCGGCGGTCGATGTTCAACCCCGTTGGGCTTGGTTGACGATTACGACGAGAAACCCAGGGAGCGCTGCGCGACCCTGGGCTGTGTTGATACACGCCTTCGGCGTGCCTGTATCGTCGTCTTCCTTTTCACGTTGCCTGAAACGGCCTCTGCCCAACCGCTGGAGGGCGTCGCCGTGGACGGCAACGGAAATGAAATCGGAACGACCGCGAAACGGTCCAACAACAAAACCCGGGGGGTCGCGCAGCGCCCCCCGGGAAACGGTCACGAATCACGCGTGAACCCCAACGGGGTTCAACATCAGTCCCAAACATACCGCTCGTCAATTTCAACACCATACTTCGCACACAAACGGCGAAACTCAATCTGAAAGGATTCCTTCCGATGATGTTCGCCTTGGTTTTCAATGTACTTCGTCAATGCGGCGATATGCGAAGGACTCACCGAAAATGCTCCGTAACCAGTTTGCCAGTAAAAGTTTTTGATCGACAAGTCCTTCTTAACCCATTCTGACGAATCGGACTTCAGATTGCGGGCCAGCTTCGCAATCTCAATCGTCTTTCCAAGTCGACAAAGCAGATGAACATGATCCTCCACACCACCGATCACGATCGCCGGAGAGTTTTGATTCTTGCAAATCCCCGACAAGTACGCATGCAGACGTTCGCGTTGGACGTCTGATTTTAAAAACGGTTTTCGGCCTTTGGTCGAAAACACAATGTGAACGTATATCTGAACAAGAGATTGTCCCATGAATGCATCCCCAGTGTGTTCCGGAAGGGTTCAACCCCGCTGGGGTTGGCGTGTATTGTTACACCTTCTACCCAGGGTGCGCTACGCGACCCCTGGGCTTTGTTGTGAAACGCCTTCAGCGTCGGTTGTTCGACGACCGCAACGCGGTTCAACATCAAAACCTGGGGTCGCACAGCGAACCCCAGAACACCTCGAAGACCGCAACGCGGTCTAACATCATAGCCTGGAGTCGCCAAGCGAACCCCAGGACACCGATCCCAATCACGCGCGAACCCCAACGGGGTTCAACAATCATGGTATCGATCGCGTCGGTTGCTCGACGACCGCAACGCGGTCCAACATCATAGCCTGGGGTCGCGAAGCGAACCCCAGGACACAAATCCCAACCACGTGCGAACCCCAACGGGGTTCAACAATCATGATATCGATCGCGTCAGTTGCTCGACGACCGCAACGCGGTCCAACATCACAGCCTGGGGTCGCAAAGCGAACCCCAGGACACCAATCCCAACCACGCGCGAACCCCAACCGGGTTCAACAATCATGATATCGATCTCGTCGGATGTTCGACGACCGCAACGCGGTCCAACATCATAGCCTGGGGTCGCGAAGCGAACCCCAGGACACCAATCCCAACCACGCGCGAACCCCAACGGGGTTCAACAATCATGGTATCGATCGCGTCGGATGTTCGACGACCGCAACGCGGTCCAACATCAAAACCTGGGGTCGCAAAGCGAACCCCAGAACACCAATCCCAATCACGCGCGAACCCCAACGGGGTTCAACAATCATGATATCGATCGCGTCGGATGTTCGACGACCGCAACGCGGTCCAACATCACAGCCTGGGGTCGCAAAGCGAACCCCAGGACACCAATCCCAACCACGCGTGAACCCCAACGGGGTTCAACAAACATGATATCGATCGCATTGGATGTTCGCCCCCATTAAGGTCGGTGAATGACGACGGACCGATAACCGAAATGCGCTGCGTGTGTCGCCTCAACCGCGACATTCCCTCAACCACGTTGCAACGAAAAACCGCACCTCGTCGCTGGCAAACCTTCGGTTTCCCTCGTGTTCTTTGAGATCGAGCGTCTTATTCGGCGAGCAAATAAACATCGTTCGTGACACTCCGTACGTACCAATGCAAAACGGCGTTCCTTGATCGGGAACGCCGTGGATGCTTTGGCTGGAAACCGTGAGTCTTAGGCGACCGGTTTTTTCATGAATTTCGTTTCGGCAGCGATGTCGCTGTCGTCCGGGGTTGCGTCGCTGTCGACGTCGAACCATTCCTCTTCGAACTTCATGAATCCACTCTCACCCCGGTTCGCTCGCTTAAGCGCGACGTTGGTTCCCAGTGCGATCACTGCATCGCCCATGGCGACGGCGGGGTAACAACGTGGTTTGTTCTCGCCATCCGGGTTACGGATGCAGTAGGCCCAGTGCTCGATCTCTTCTTGGTACCCGCGACTGACAGGTCCCGACGATGCGGCCTGAGCAACCGGTGCGGAGAAGTCGCCCGATGCGGACGTATCCAACGCGTAACCACCTGCCTTCTTGGCAACGCCTGCTTTACTGCTCGTGTCGCTGCCGCGGTAGAGATAAACGTCGGTTTCCTTGTCCATGACGAGGGTCCCCTTGGATCCCATCACGACTTCGCCCCAACCGCCAAACCCGTTGCCGTTGATCGACGAGTAGGTCACAACGACCTTCTTGTTCGGGTCGGTTTCGTAACCGGCGACCGGATCGATTTGCTCATAACCGCCTTTGACCTTCTTCGACTTCGGATAGTTCTCAACCCGGTCGTAGTAGCCGACGTCGAACGACGGTGCGTACTCAGGGCCAGGGAACTCATACATGCAGTAGACGTGATCGCCGACTTCGCGATCCACGGGCATGATGTGGCGTCCACCGACCGCATGCACGGTGAGTGGGTGTACCTTTTTGCCGTCATCCCGCAGCGAGCTGAGGAAAATACTGACAGCGTCGAGTTGGTGCGAACCGAGTTCCGCCATCAGCCCCGCTCCGGTGCGTTGGAACAGGCGCCAGCGGTGCAGTTCCTCTGCGGCGGTAAACAATTTGTCGCCGACGGAGAAGTCAGTGTATCCGAATTCTTTCGGATCGATGCTCTTGTCCGAGTCCCACGCTTGCCACAACGCAATCTCGTTCTTGAGGCGGGTTTGCTCAACGGGATCGCGAGTTTCCTTCAACGCTCTCTTGCGATACTCGATGTCTTTGGCGATTCGGTCAAATCGCTCGGAACCGATCATCTCTCCGCCGGGAATCGGCATCGACCAACTGTCGCCACCGGGCAAGTTTCCGCGGTGCCACTGAGCACGAATGTGGTGCAATTGGCCGAGCAGTCCCCAACGGATCAGGTTGACGGCGTTTTCATACTTCACGTTGTAGTGACGCTGGTGCCCCGTCGCCAAATGGATCGGGTTCCCGTTCTTGTCCTTCAGTTCACCTGCCATTCGCGCCATGACTTTGCACTGGGCCACGTTGTGGGCCATCAGTTTCTCAGTCAGCACGTGCAGACCACGTTCCATCGCGAGCGCGGCAACCGGGGCGTGCAACCACAACGGCAACGCGATAATGACCGCTTCGATATCGGGATGATCGAGGCATTCCATGATGCCGCCGTTGCTGCCGTCGTAAACCTTGACGTTACGACGTGCTTCGGCTTCGTCTTTGTATCCGGCAACACTGATCAGACCGGGGCGACGCTTCAACGCCGATGAACTCGACCAATCGCCATGGAAGGCGCGGTGTTGGCTGTAGGGGCGGATGTCGCAGATTGCTTTGACGTCGACGTACTCGGGATTGCAACCGCCGATCAACACGTTGCCCTCGTCACCGGTACCAATGACCGCCACGCGGACGGGATCATTGACTTTGCCGTACCCGAAGTAGGCGGCCCCGACGCCTGCACCACCGGCGGCTCCGGCAGCGACAACGCCACGCAGGAAGTCACGTCGATTGACATCGTAATAGCTGCCGACGGCGTTGTAGTAGTTTGATTCGCCAACGTCACGTTGGTCTTTGGAGAGTTTATCAACCATCGCAGTGAGATTCCCGTCGGGGGTGATGCTTAGAGGTGAGTGAGTTTTTTGAAGAAAGAGTCGAGCCGGAACAGTTGCCCAAAACTCAACCGGTGAGCCAGACGAACGCTTAACGCGTCACTTCGTCGGAACCGCAGACTTTTCGAACAATCAGATGGAGAAAGAAGTCCAGCCCCGCGAAACGTCCCGCGCCGGTCGCGGCCAGAACGAAGCAAGCCAAACTTTCAATCAACTGATAATTCGACGAACCAGGCCCGGTCGTTGGTGGGAACTGACTCAAAAATACCGAAAACAGGAACACGCCCAGGGCGAGCGATGCCACCGAAGTGAACAGCCCAAGGATCAAGCACCACCCCAAGGCGATATCGAAATAAGGGATGATCACATCGATCAGACTGGTGTCCATCATCGCAAGGCGAGGCCGCACCAGTCGGTACGGAGGATGACGGGCAATCTGTTCGTCCGTGGCGATCTGATTTTGAGCGGTCTCGTAATTTTCCCAAATCATGTCGATCTGGTCCAACGTCGGCGAGATCAGTTTTGTGAGTTCGCGGCGAACGGTTTCCCGCTGACCACCGAGGGAACTCACGCCGTCGCGGACGGGGTCGGAGTCGAGTTTCTCGACGCGGCCGACACCGAGTTGAAACTCTTCGATCTCGTTCGCGTTGAGTTCGGTGACGTATTCGTATTGCTCGACGGCCTCGGCGTAATTTCGCTGCGCCTCAGCGTTCTGCTCTTCACTGAAACCATAATGTTCGCCGATCGCGTCCCGGTACGTCGCCCAGACGACCTGCGTTTGTTTCATGTCCAAACGCATCGCACCGTCGTAGTCCCACACCATCTTGCGAAATTCACCCGCAAAAGGCCCGGTTGCGTTGGCGAAAAAGGGTTTCGCGGTCCAATCGCCTTGATGATATTTTTCAGTCCCTTCGCTGAGGAAGTGATAACCAATCGTGATCCGCAGGATCACCAGCATGACGATTGCGATGTGCCCAAGAATTCTTGGCGACAGCCCGTAACCGACAGCCAAACGAAGCGGGAGAAGCAGAATTTTGGCCACTAAGAAGGGCTCCAGAAGTGGTTGAGGCGGGATCAGTTGCTGCTGCAGTGACGCGGAATAGTATGGCAGGTGACTTTCCGTTCGCCAACCGTCGTCGAAGAAAAACCATCGACCTGCGACAATTCACCAAATCGTCGCTCGCTGCACGACGCGAAACGTCAAAATTCGCGGCCCACGGAAACCGCGAAACGCATTTCGCAAATGATTAACATCTGACGCACGAACGGCCATCATAATTACCGTCCCCGGACCCGTGCGTTTAGGCGTCCGTTTCAGGATCAAATTCAAGACTCAGCCCGCGAGAAAATTCGACACGCGATCCAACCCGGGAGCAACGCATCGCGAGATCGCCGAGTGAGAAGCAGGTGCCCCAGATGGCGAGGCAGCAGATTGACGCGATCGACGGTCGCGGGATGCGGGCCGATTCCTGCTGGCCAAATCCGCGTCAACCAGCGCGAACCGGACCGATGTGTTCCGTATAACTTGTCCACATGCGAGATACGCTAGAAAAGGCAGACACGAGAGTAGCCCCCTCATCTTGACAGCTATCAAACAGTATCGTGTGCCTATGTTGCCCGAATTGTCCCCCATGCCTGAGGTAATTCCTATGAAATTCGCTCCAATGCGACCACTTTCGATCCTACTCGCGTCGGCTTGCCTTTTCGCGGTGCCAACGATCGTGGTCGGTGACGAAACCGCCACGGCCGAGCCTGCCACCGATGCCAAGTCGGAGACGATCAACGTCTTCGATTCGGGAACGCTCGTCGTGCCAGCGGAATTTAAACGCGCCCCCAAAGCGAACAACATCATCGAGCACGAATTCCAGGCGAGTGCCGGCGAAGGCGATGAAGCCGAAACCGCGCGGCTCACCATGATGCCCGCCAGCGGCGGCGTCAAAGCGAACATCGATCGCTGGATCGGCCAATTCAGTGGCTCGGACCGAAAAACCGTCGGTCCGAAAGAAACCCAGAGTGGCGGCTGGACCGTTCACGTCGTCGAGGTTTCAGGACAATACGCAACACGTATGGGTGGCGGCCCCTTTGCCGGTGGACGCATGGTTCGTAACGATGGGTACGCCATGCTGGGTGCGATCTTGGTCGAACCCGAAGGCGACTCACCTCGCCGCCGTCAATACTTCGTCAAGATGATCGGCCCGGAGTCGGTGATCAAAGCCAATGGCGAATCGTTTAAGAAAATGGTCACTTCCGTCGGTCAGTAACGTCAGCTCGCGTGAATACTCAAACCTTTTTAGAACACCACGGCATCGTTCGGAATCCTTTCGCAGAGGAAGACGCACAGACCGACCCGGTGTTCAAACAACACTGCATCCGGAACGCCTACCATCCCGCGTGGGACAAGGTTTACGGTGACCCGACTGAACCGGCGACCGCAATCATCTTTGGGCCCAAGGGCTCAGGGAAAACCGCGATGCGCCTGCAAGTCGACCGGCACCTGATCCAGTTCAACGAACAGAATCCGGACAAACGCGTCTACATCCTGCGTTACGACGACTTCAACCCGTTCCTCGATCACTTCTGTGAACGATTGGGCAAACGAGCGGCACGCAAGCCGGAGAAAGCACTCGACGCGTGGCGACTATGGGATCACATGGATTCGATCATGTGCATCGGCGTGACCGAACTGGTTGATCAAGTCTTAGCCGACGACGTCGATTTCCGCCCACGCAACGACGACGGAAATCGCATTGATCCGGAGCGAATCTCCAAACTCGATCGAAACGACGCCCGCGACTTGCTGTTGCTCGCGGCGTGTTACGACCAATCCACGTCATCGACCTTCACCGGCCGTTTCGCGCAACTGCGACAACGGCTCAGCTACCACAATTGGACCGCGTCGCTCGACTTCTATTTTGCGATCGTTTGGGCAATCGTGGTGACCGGCGTGATCGGATGGCTGTTTTTGAATTCGGCGGACGAAGACGGCGTGCGGACCTGGAATCTGTTGTGGCTGATTCCGATCCTCGTCTTTTTTGGCAAACTGCCGTATCTGATCCGTTGGGTCAAAAATCAATTCGCCGCCGCCGGCATTCACCGGCACATGCGAGTCGGAAAACGAGAAACCGGCGCCGTTCGCAAGGTCCTCATGCAGTTCCCATCGAAGGAACTCGAGAGCCAGCCGATGCCACGATACGACCGAACCGACGACCGCTACGAGTTGTTGCGGAAGTTCCAGGGCGTGCTCTCACGACTCGGCTTCGACGGGATGATCGTCCTAATGGACCGCGTTGACGAACCGCATATGACCGGGGGCAAACCGGAATTGATGCGCCGATTCGTTTGGCCGATGCTCGACAACAAATTGCTCAAACATCCCGGTCTGGGCTTCAAGATGATGTTGCCTGAGGAACTGTACCGCGACACCGAACGCGAAACGCGAGAATTCCACGAACGGGCTCGACTGGACAAACAGAACGTGATTCCCGCGTTTCAGTGGACAGGCGAATCGCTCTACGACCTCACTCGGGCTCGGATGCAGGCGTGTGCGGCGGACGGAAAATCGCCGGAACCGAAAGACCTGTTTGACGACTCGTTATCGTACGAAAAGATGCTCGTCAATTTTGAATCGCTGCGTGTTCCCCGGCATTTATTCCGGTTTCTCTACCGCGTGGTGTCTGAACACTGCAACCATTTCACCGACTCCGCACCGCAATTCAAAATCGACAAATCGACTTTTGAGACATCCCTCGCGGTCTACGTCCGGGAAATGAGCAGGGAATGAACAATAACCATTCCCGCAAATTATTAAAAAAGATACGATTAGGGTAATTTTGACGGTCACCAACGCTCGATAAAATCCCTCGAGTCCCTACAATCGCGCCCGATGGCGGTTTTGGGGCTTTGTAACCCCTGTGAAACGGGTTTCCGATGACTTCCGGTGACCGACGGACCCCGAATCTCCCCATCCATTAACCGGCGGTGGGATTCCACGAAACGCCGTAGTGTCGCGCTCGAACCGATCTGACTGCGAAACTCGCCTCACGGGCGAATCGCGTCCATCATCAACCCATTCGACGACCTCTGCACCTCCGCCGCTTACTCTACAGCCCTCTCCGCTCTTTCCATGATTGATACCAGCACTCCTCCTGCCACTTCCAAGACTGTCGAAACCGTCGCTGGCATCACCGTGCGTTTGTGCGGCGACTCGGGCGACGGGATGCAATTGCTCGGCACTCAGTTGACGAACACTTCGGCACTCGCCGGAAATGACGTGGCGACTTTCCCCGACTTCCCTGCGGAAATTCGGGCACCACGCGGAACCCGGGCCGGCGTTTCAGGTTTCCAAGTTCAATTCGCGAGCACTGAGATCTTCACCCCCGGTGACACCCTCGACGCGCTCGTGGTCATGAACCCGGCGGCGATGGTGACGAACATCAGCGACCTTCGCAAAGGCGGCATCCTGATCGCCAACGAAGACGGCTTCAACGAGAAAGAATACAAGCTTGCGAAAGTGGAAAGCAATCCACTCGACGCGGACGTGATCGAGCAATCCTACCGCGTCGTCCGAGTCAACATGACTCAAATGACACGTGACGCAGTGAGCGAATTCGGCTTGAGCACCAAGTTCGCCGATCGCTGCAAGAACTTCTTCGCGATGGGTCTCGTTTATTGGTTGTTTGGTCGCTCGCTCGATCCAACGTTGCGGTTCATCGAAGAGAAGTTCTCGAAGAAACCGGACATCATGAATGCCAATATCGCGGCACTCCGTTCGGGATGGGCATATGGCGAAACCACCGAAGTATTCGGTGAAAGCTACCAAGTCGAAGCGGCGAAATTAGAACCGGGAACCTACCGCAACATCATGGGCAACCAAGCCCTCGCGTGGGGCCTGATCGCCGCATCGCAGGTCAGCAACAAAGACCTGTTCTACGGCACTTACCCGATCACACCTGCCTCGGACATTTTGCACGAACTGACCAAGTACAAACAGTTCGGTGTTCGCACGTTCCAAGCCGAAGACGAGATCGCCGCTGTCTGCGCCACAATCGGCGCCGCATTCGGTGGCACCATGGCGGTCACCGCGAGCAGCGGCCCCGGCATCGCACTCAAGGGCGAAGCGATGGGCCTCGGCGTGATGCTCGAACTGCCGATGATCATCATCAACGTCCAACGTGGCGGACCGAGCACCGGGTTGCCAACCAAGACTGAACAGAGCGACCTTTTGCAGGTGATGTTCGGTCGTAACGGCGAAGCACCGATGCCCGTGCTCGCACCGCGTTCACCCGGCGACTGTTTCGCGATGGCCGTCGAAGCATGGCGAATCGCGACCGAGTGCATGGTCCCCGTGATGCTGTTGTCGGACGGTTACATCGCCAACGGTAGCGAACCGTGGAAAATTCCTGAGATGAAGGATTTGCCCGAAATCAAATGCTCACACCCTGTGGCGAGCGAATCGGGTGAACCGTTCTTGCCGTACTCCCGCGATGAAAACCTAGCTCGGCCTTGGGCGATTCCCGGTACTCCCGAATTGATGCACCGCCTCGGCGGCCTCGAAAAGGAAGACGGAACCGGAAACGTTTCCTACGATCCGGACAACCACCAACACATGGTCGAAACCCGTGCGGCGAAAGTCGCCAAGATTGCCGAACGGATTCCGGAACAGGACGTCTTCGGCGCGACCTCCGGCGACGTGCTCGTCGTTTCGTGGGGCGGAACTTACGGTGCCTGCCTGACCGCGGTCGCACGGTGCCGTGACGCCGGACACGATGTCAGCCACGCTCACATCCGTTACATGAACCCGATGCCATCGAACATCGGCACGCTGCTTCGATCGTTCCGGACGGTGATCGTTCCCGAACTCAACACCGGGCAACTTCGCATGCTCTTGCGTGCAGAATACCTCGTGGACTGTATCGGGATTAACAAAGTCCAAGGCAAGCCGTTCGCGGTTACCGAGTTGGTCGACGCGATCACGCATCACGCCACGACTCTTCGTCAAACCAAAGCAGGATGATGTGAGGCCGGAAACAACGCACCCGCTCGATACCCGAGCCCGTGCGTTTGAGCCGAGCCCATTCGACGATTGTCGATGCGGCGGCCAATGTTTCCTCCCTGAACGTCACCAATTTCCCTTCACCCATCGTCCTCAGCCCTCAGTTCTCACCTCATGAATCTTCCTGTCCTGAAAGCTGCTGATTTCGCTTCCGATCAAGACGTCCGCTGGTGCCCCGGCTGCGGCGACTACTCGATTCTCGCACAGATGAAAAAGGTATTGCCCGAACTGGGCTTTCCTCGCGAGAAGACCGTCTTCATCAGCGGCATCGGTTGCAGCAGCCGATTCCCGTACTACATGAACACCTACGGGATGCACAGCATACACGGCCGAGCACCGACTTTCGCGACGGGTCTGAAATCGACCCGTCCGGAACTGATGGTGTGGGTCATCACCGGCGACGGCGACGCCCTGTCGATCGGTGGAAACCACTTCATCCACTGCCTGCGACGGAACCTGGACGTCAACATCGTTCTGTTTAACAACCGCATCTATGGTTTGACCAAAGGTCAGTACAGTCCGACGAGCGTCGAGGGTCAGATCACCAAGAGCACGCCGATGGGTGCAATCGATCACCCACTCAGCCCACTGTCGGTGGCACTCGCTGCGGAAGCCACGTTTGTCGCCCGCAGCATCGACGCCCACGTCAAACACCTCGGCGAAACGTTGAAAGCCGCTGCGGCCCACAAGGGCACCTCGCTCGTTGAGGTTTATCAGAACTGCAACGTGTTCAACGACGGCGCGATGGCGTACGCCCAAGAGAAAAAACAACGTGTCGAAAACGTTGTCGAACTCGAACACGGCAAGCCGTTGATCTTCGGCGCCAAAGGCGAGAAAGCGATCCGCCTGACCGGCAACCACCTCGAGGTCGTCAACACCGCCGACGTTCCTGCCGACGACTTGTTGATCCACGATGCTCACGATCCGAACCCCGCGATCCAAATGATGCTCGCGAGAATGCGGTATCCCGAAATGCCCGAACCGATCGGCGTGTTGCGTGCCGTCGAGGGTGTGGCCACGTACAACGATCAGATCAACGAACAGGTCACTGCCGCCAAGGCGAAAAAAGGCGAAGGGGACCTGATGGCACTCTTCAACTCTGGCGACACCTGGCAGGTTGCCTGAAGCCGCCGTGAGTGACGAGCGGTTCGTTCGGAGCAATAGCCTCGCTACCGCGCCCGGACCGCCAGACGACTCTAACGTTATCACCAACGCATATCCCCATCCAAGCAAGAAGCTATCGCTGGCAAGCTAGAAGCGAATCGCTGGCAAGCTCAGTGCTCACTAGGAGAAATCTCATGGCTCGTGGAACGACCTTCAACAACATCACTCGCACGATCGGTGACACGCCGATGGTGCAAATCAATCGCCTCGTCCCCGCCGGCGGCGCGACCGTGTTTGCGAAGTGTGAGTTCTTCCAACCGCTCAACAGCGTCAAGGACCGGATCGGCGTCGCCATGATCGAAGCCGGTGAGCGTGACGGGCACATCAACGCCAACACCCACATCATCGAACCGACCAGCGGAAATACAGGGATCGCATTGGCATTCGTTTGTGCCGCCAAAGGCTACAAGCTCACGCTGACAATGCCCGAATCCATGTCGGTCGAACGACGTGCGTTGCTGCGAGCGATGGGCGCGAACCTCGTCCTGACGCCCGCCGGTGACGGCATGAAAGGCGCCATCGATACCGCGCAGAACCTGGTCGACAAAACCGACAACGCGTTCATGCCGCAACAGTTCGAAAACCCTGCCAACCCAGCCATTCACGAAGCCACCACCGGGCCTGAGATTTGGGCCGACAGCGACCACAAGATCGACGCCATCGTTGCCGGAGTCGGAACCGGCGGCACGATCACCGGAACCGCTCGCTTCCTCAAGAAGCAAAATCCGGACTTCAAAGCGTTCGCCGTTGAACCAACGCACTCACCCGTCATCAGCGGCGGATCGCCCGGCAAGCACCGTATCCAGGGCATCGGAGCCGGGTTCATCCCCGGAAACCTGGACACGTCCATCATCGACGACGTCGTTCAAATCGATGACGAAGACGCCTTCACCTGGGGCCGTCGACTGGCCAAAGAAGAAGGCATCGTCGCGGGGATCAGCAGCGGAGCCAACATGTGCGCGGCCGCTCAAATCGCCGCACGCCCCGAAATGAAGGGCAAACGGATCGTCACCATCATGTGCAGCCTCGGCGAACGATACCTCAGCACCCCGCTGTTCGGCGACCTCGGCCTGTAAGCGAACTCGGCCTGTAGGCGACCTAGCGGCCTGCAATCACACCCAGCCCGCGGACAATTTTCCCGGGCTAATGAACAGCCTCCCGGGTGAATCTCCCCCCGGTCCTTAGGCGTGATTCAGACGCCAGCGATCTGGCTCATGCACGCGGCCCATTCGCCGGCGCGCGGTCGTGTTAGAATAGCGGTTCACCCCGCTGACTTTCCGAACCTGCTGGCTCGCCTGATTAGGCTGCACTCTTGAACCGTCGATACCAAACCCTCGCCGACTATGTTGCGATCGGGCTGGCGCCGCTGCTCATCTTTTGGATGCTGAACAGCCTCGCCGGTTTCCTGATGCTGGTGCTCTACCAAGGCAACTATCCACAACGGGTGATGTGGACCTTGTTTTGGTACACGATGGGCGCTACCGCGCTCGCCCGTGTCACGATCGAAGAAAGTCGCAGCTACTCGTCCGTTTACGCGACGGCATTGGGCGCGGCCACGTTCTTCGTCATGCTGCGGTTCCTGGGAGATCCCATTTTCTCCGCCGCCGTGATCATGACGATCGGCTATCTCGCGGACCGCATCGTTCATGACTGCACGATCGTCGATGACGGTGTCGACAGCAGCGGACAGGGCCTCGTCGATAGCGCACGGAAATGGTTCGAGCGTCTACGTTCGCCTCGTGACAATCAGGCGTCGCCTCCCCAAACAAAAACAGACGCACCTAAAAAGCAGATCGGCCTGCAGGGACACCAACCCGGGCGCACCGTCTTGTACCTCGCCCTCGGTGCGTTGCCGCTGTTTGGGATCGGCCAGTTTTTCCTGCGTGACAACCCCGGTTCGTGGGACAGCGCCCGTTGGCAACTCGCGTCGTATCTGTTTGCCAGCCTTTCGCTGTTGGTGGTGACGTCGTTCCTCAATCTTCGCCGCTATCTTCGCCAACGAAACACAGAAATGCCTGGCCAAGTGACGGCCGCGTGGCTTCTCGGCGGGATCGGTTTGATCTTGCTCGTTTTAATGCTCGCGATCTTGGCTCCGCTGCCAGGCCAAGCGATCGTCTCCTTCCAAATGCCCGATTTCCTAACCAGCTCGAACCCGACCTCGGCGAGCCGATTCGGGTGGGGCGACGAAGGTGCGGACCAACCCGGAGAAGGAGGCGAAGCCAAAGCCGCGCCGCGACCGGACGCCAAAACACCATCCGATGCACCGGAGTCGGCGACGCGAACACAAGCCGGCGCGCCTCCCGGAGGCGATTCGGGCAAACGCGATGACGGCCCCGTCGGCAAAGAGTCCGGAGGAAAGAAGGCGAGCGAAAAGTCCAACGACGAGTCCGGAAAAACAAAATCAGACGGCTCCCAACCAAAGGACAATGGCGACGGAAAGAAGAGCGACGGGCAGAAGCCGAACACAGAGAACAACGGCTCAAAGTCCCCTGACGCTAAACCACCGGAGAACCAAGCACCGAAATCAGAGCCCTCCGCCCCCCAATCACCCGATCGCCCAAACCCCGACAACAACCAATCACCCAAACGTGATCCGCCTCCGTCCGGTGAATCCGACTCGCAACAAAACCAGCCGGATCAAACCGAGCAATCTCAACCAGAGTCTGGCGAGCAAGACGAGCGTTCATCCGAGCAAAATGACGACACGTCATCCGACGCAAACGACAAAAAACCGGAGTCGCAGGAAGCACCTCCCAACCAGTCTCCTGCCGAAAACAGCCCGCCCCCATCGGATGAATCCGCCGAGTCACCTTCACAAGCACCGGCCCCCGAGCCCGCCTCCTCAACCGATTGGTCGGGATTACTCGCGGGATTTACCGGGCTGATGAAATTCTTAATCATCGCAGCGTTATTCGCCATCGTTGCGGTCTACGTTTACCTCAATCGCGACGCGTTGATGGCTTGGTTCAACAACCTGTTCGGTGCCTCCGATTCAACGACGGGCACAACACCGACTCGCGCGCCGACGAAAGAACCGCCTCAACCGCGAAGACCGTTTTCGTCTTTTGAAAATCCGGTCGGCAACGCCGATGCGGGACAAGTCGTGGTGCTGACCTTCCAAGCCCTCGAAGCGTGGGGCCGCGAACAAGGCGTCTCCCGAACCGAAGACGAAACACCGAGCGAATACACCCGACGGCTGGTGTCCCAATTTCCGAATCTTCAGCAATCCGCGATCCGTGTCGTCGACGCTTACAATCGTGTCGTCTACGGCCGGGCGATGGCGGGGCGTGATGACGTGACGGCGGCATCGTCGGTTTGGCAGATCATGCGTCCTCAATTGTGATCCGAGACAAGCGTAATCATGTGCAACCGTTTCCATGTCCGCACCAACTTGCATGACATCTGCAGCCATCTCGATGCTCAGGCAAAATTTGATTTCGATGTCCCCGAAGAAGTCTTCCCACTCGCGAAGGCACCCGTGTTGGCGATCAATCGTGACGGCATGAGAGAGGTCCGGCCGATGACGTTCGGCATGGGAGGTGAATCGGGTAAAGGCGGCGGAGCGAAATACATGCTCAACAACACCCGCATCGAATCACGAACCAAGTGGCCCTGGAAAACACCGTTTGAGAAGTATCGATGCGTTGTACCGATGACCTCATTCCGCGAACCGTGCTATTGGGGTGAAACGGCGGGCACCGAATCGAGCTTTCTACCCACCGACGACAAACTGCTTCTCGCAGCGGCGATCTTCTCATTCAAGCAAGCCGAAAACGAAGAACCGGAACTCTCGATGAGCCTAATCATGCGACCGGCACTCCCCTACGTGATGGAACACGGTCATCACCGTTCGCCGTTTTTCCTGCATCGCGACGGACTCGACGAATGGATGGACCGCAAACCTCGTCCCGCTGACCAGTCGCTCGCGGTGCTGCGTGAATTCGCCTATGAACCGTCGCTCACTCACCAGGTCGATCGCGAGATGGCCGCCTCATGGGTGAAACGCAAAAACGCCAACCTAAAGAAACGTGACGAACAACTCGCGGACATCGAAAAGACCGGGCCGCTCGGGTTTGAGACTTAAATGCGCGAACTCCAGCAGTTCGCGACTGAGTCCACCCCGCGACTGAATCCACGACGCGACTGAATCCCTGCCGCGACGGGGGCCCCGTAATCGGCACGTCCGTAACGCGTTGGAATCGCTCACCGCCGGGGGGCTGGTTGGCGAAAGAGGCCAGAAAGTGCTACTTTCTTGGCTGATTCATTTCCCGCCCGATACGCGAACGATTCTTACATGGCTAACTCCCACCCCTCCGGCAAAAAGAAAACAACGGTCGCCGGTGTGGTGATCGCGCTGTTGATCGGCGGCTACACGGTACTACGTCCGGCGATCAACGATGCCACCGGTTGGAACTTGCCGTCGATCGCCGAGCAAGATAACGCCGGTGCGTCACGCGATAACGTAGCCGCGAAACCGTCACCTCAATCGGACACGCCCGCCTCGTCTGCGCGAACGGCCCCAACAGACGCATCTGCTCGCAACACGACATCGTCGTCCGCGTCCGACACGTCCACTGCCGAGCGTCCCAAAAGTGATCCAAGTAGCCGCGATACGGCCGAGTCGAAAACAACGACGACGAAACGCGGACCGCTCGCCGATCGGATGTCGTCGTCCAAGTCGACAGCCACAGCGAAGACCGACACAAACAACTCGTCTGCTACCGATTCCGAATCCGATTCGTCGCTGAAGTACGGATTGTTGCGAGAAGTCGGGCGAGAACGCTACATCTCTCCCGCCGGGTTGATGTACACGCCCGGAAGTGCGGAAGGCCATCGCCTCGAACACTTGCGCCGACACACCGCCGACCAACCAGGACGACCGGGCAAACACGGTGTGTTCGATGGTGGAATGGAAGGTGCTTTGAAGACGATCGACAAAGCCTACGAGAACGCCAAAATAGGCAAACGGACCACCCAAAAAACAGACAAGGGACGAACGATCTATACCGTCGACATGGGCAAACGCGTCGGCTTCGTCGGTGGACGCGAAGGCAATCAGCGACGAAAGCCGATGGCCCGACGCGTTCAATTGGTCCTCGAGGGTAACCGCGTGATCACGGCCTATCCGCTTTAAGACATCGACACATTCCGCAATGGGTAACAACGACGTGACACGAATCGAACCTGAATCGCATGATTCCCTATCCGACCCGCCCGCTGCTGCTTCGCGTAGTGGCGGCGAAGGGCTGCGTTACAGCGTCGGGCAATGCCCGATCTGCGGTGGCGGGCTATGCAGCATCCGCGCCTACTTCGACGATGAAAACGGCGGCGAGAAACTCACACATGGACTCGTTGTTTGTGACGAATGCGAAGCCATCTGGTTGCAACCCGACACGAAAGGCGTTCACGTCTACGCGGACTCCGAATCGCCGTTGTGCCCGGTGAGCGGCAAACCTCTCTACGCCCCACAATACAGCCGGTGGGCCAATGCGGATGACGTCGCCGCTCTGAATTGGTCCGACGCCGTCGACTCTTCGTTAACCTATGACCCTCGCGGTGACCAATCCGATGCCTGACTCGAACGAACCCAACCAAGACGTCAGCCATCTGTCTGATCCGGGTGAATTACTCGACGTCATCCTCACGCCCAACGTCGACCCCGTGCAGGCCGGCCTGGCGCTGAAGAAGCTAGCCGACGACAATCTACTCGGTGGCGATACGTTGATCTCCATGTTGGCCGAAGCCTCCGATCGTTTGCCCGATGCGGATCCGGCCGTCATGGGCGGAATGTTACGATTGATTCACCTCCGATGCCTCCAAGCTCAAGCGAGTGGGGACGAAGAAGCCGTTCGCGGGTTACAGGTCGATTGGCTCGCGCGTGTCGTCACTGCCTTGTCGCCGGAGGTCGCGAACCGACACCTTCTGATGCACCTGCTGGCAATGATCAGGACGTCCGAATCGCTCACGTCGCTCGTACAAACGCTCAAAGACTCGCCTCCACGAGGATGGATGGCCGCCGGCCAAATCCTCAGTCCATTGATGCAGCACAGTGACTGGCCCACCGATTCGTTGTTCCCCGGTTTGCTGGACTGCCTTGCTGAACCCTCCCTCGCCGCGCCGATCCTCGATCTCGCGGGCCATCTCGTTCGCAGCGGTCGCGTAGAAGAACATCCGGCGAAAGATCGCATCAATGCACTCAACACGTTGCTCCGGCAGGTGTCCCAGCGGCTCGCGAAATTCGAGGAAGACCCACGGAGTTTCGGCACCGACGTGGAACAAGTTCAGGCGATCTTGGGTGAGGCCGTCGCGCTCGCCGTTTCGCTGTGCGACGCCGTCGGATTGATCGGCGAAGATAGCTCGATTGCCGAGCTCAACAAGGCCGCCGAACTTCGGCACCGACGAGTGCAATGCGAAGCCACCGGAGCTCTCGCTCGGTTCGGAAACGAAGCCGGTAAGGCACAATTGATCGCGCTGGCCGCTGAACCGTCCGCTCGTCTTCGGGCAATCGCCTACGCCGACGAACTCGACATCGGTGAAGAAATCGACGAGGAATTCCGCACCCCGTCGGCGACCGCGGAAGCCGAAATCGCGTTATGGTTATCGCAACCTCAACAAATGGGTGTCCCTCCGACATCGGTCGAAGTGGTCGATTCCCGACGCATGCTGTGGCCGAGTTACCACGATCCGGTCGACGTGTTCCTGGTCCGATTCCAGTATGAATTTGGCGATCGCAGTTACAGCAACATCGGCATCTCGGGCCCCACCGTGTTCGCTCTCAATGCGGACGTTGCCGATTTGCCGCCCGAAGACATCTACGCGGTCTATGCGGGCTGGCACGCCGAGCACGAGGACATCTTCACCGTTCCGGCCGCGGAGTTTAACGAAGCCCAGCGGCGGTTAATTGAACCGTTGCAAACCTACCTCGAGCGAAACGAGTACGAGGACGTGAAACCCGCCCTACTCGGTTTCTTCCTCGAGGAGACCGCTGCGGTGTTCACAGCCACACGCGGCGGCACCCAGTGCGTCGTCGTCACCGACGGGCTCGAAACCATGGACCTGCCCACCGCTGGTCGGATGCGTCCGGCCGGCCCCGCCGACATGTTTCACTTGTACAAGGGTCGAAAGATGCTGCGTACGTTCAATCCGCAGGGGATCTAAACTCCGATGCGACCGTTTCCACTCGGCCCGCTCTACGAAAGCCAAACCCGTGTCCGGCAGGAGTTCTTGGACTTCGCCGAGCAGTGGCAACGCACACGCGAGGGCTGGCGTGACGAACCCGCTCGCAAGTTTGAGCAGGAAGCTCTTAGCGACTTGGCACCGACTCTGACCCGCGTTGCCGCGGCCATGCAAACCTTCGCCGACGCGTGTCGTCAGTCCGATCAATTGTTGGTTGACCCAGAACTGAACGACGGTGCATGAATTTCAGGCAGTTAGCTAGCAAAGTCGCAGCACTGCGCATCAACGTCGCAGTTCGAGCGCGAACGGTGTCTCTCGGAACATAATTGAACAACAAACGGAATGCGGTCCATTCCCCCATTGTGACATCGTGAAGACGACAGCGGCAACATTGGCCCGGGGTAATCGCTACAACCCGAATCGCCTGTACTTCATTTCAGAGAACCTCTGGCATCGAAATTGCGATGCGTCAAATGAAACGTCGAAACAATCGTTTATGACGTACGCTTCGTTAACTATCACGCTGTTACAGACCAATTTTCGCGAGACCGTTACCATGTTCGCTCCAATCAACGCGCCCATCATTATCCAAACCGTCCACGGCTTGACTTACAAAGTCGCGGCAACGTCCAATCGAGAAGACAACGAGGATCCGCAACTGTCGCGCAAATCCAATCGTCTCGAATCGAAACCCAAATCGGACAAAGACGATTCTCGCGTCGCATAGACGCAGTCGATCATTGTAACGACGCCGTACCGATCCATCGGTCCGGCTGGATTTCTGGAACGGATGACATCAACAACGCATGGCTCGTGAAGAAGCTAACCGGGAAGACCTCCTCGCCGAAGGAGTGAATTTACCCGAACGCGGTAGAGTTATTGATCCAGAAGACGACCGAGAATTTGTGCTCGGATGGCGAAACCAAACCGCACTGAGCATGTTCGATGGTGCCGACCCTGTGTTTCAATTCAACACGAACGGGCAGTTAAGGAGAGTCTACCTCGACGGCCATAAACTAGCCGCCGATGCCGGACGCCTCTCGCAACTGACTCGAATGGCGATGCCCAACGGCCAGATCAAACTACAACCACACCCGCTTACCGACGAGCAGCAACGTCAGGTGTGTGACCGCTTAGCAGAAAGCAAAGCTGCACTCTCACAAACCCTCGACAACAGCCTTGGTCGCATCGAGACGATTGGGTTGGAGCCCGACGAGTTTCTCCGCCGAGTCCGTCGCTGGTGCGAAGACTCCACCTCCGTGACAATCGCCGACAGTCCTCACGTGGACGGATAATCACGTGCCTTGAGACGCGGCCCCAGATCGTTTCTTTGCAGAGACGTTCTCGGCTAGAGCACTCCGGGGAGGCTCAGGTACCGCTCGCGGAGACGCAAACGGCCATCCCGATCGGCTATCATGGCAGGGTTTCACCGATCCATAGACACACCGATCGGCCGCCTCCCCCCCCTGCCTCCTTCTCCCTGTGCCGATGATCTTCACCGTTTGCCACCCCCGCCTTCCGTTCATTGCCATCTCACTCATCGCGACGTTGGTAGCGTCCCCGCTAATCACCGCTGCCGAACCGAACCCGCAGGTTGACGCGAAAGTCAAAAACGCCGAAATCAAAAAACGACTCGAAATCAGTGTCCGCGCCAGCACGATTGACCCTCGCGTCCGTGCCTATCCGGAAATCGATTTCTCAATCGATGACGCTAAAGGCAAACCGGCCGACATGCAGCAAGCCTGGTTTGATCCCAATGTGCCCGCACGTGGCCGAGTGGTGATTTGGTTGATGGCACACAACTCAGCTCTTTTCGAACGACTTACCGGTTACGGGTTGCACGCCGTTCGCGTCCATTACGCCAATCGATGGTTCTCGAAATGCTGCCAAGAGAAGCCCGTCGATCCAGAATGCCGTGGAAACTTGCGTCTCGAAGCCGCCACGGGATTGGACGCCAGCGACGAGGTTGCGATCGCGAAACCAGACGCAATGGCCGAGCGTGCGTACCGGCTCATCAAATGGCTCGTCGATCAAAACGCCGAAGGCAATTGGGGACAATTCCTCAACGCCAACGGAACGGATCTCGATTGGGAAAAAGTCATCGTCGCGGGAAGCTCACACGGATCAACAACAGCATCGCGATTCGCTAAACACCAAAAGGTGGCTCGCGTCGTTGCCTTATGCGGCCCCCGAGACCAGCACCAATCGTGGCAATCGCTGCCCTCGGCGACACCGCCCAACCGATACTTCGCGTTCTCTCATGTGCTCGACCAGGGCTGGGTCGAAGATCACTATTGCCGCAGTTGGGAAATGCTCGGCCTGAACAACTACGGCCCCATCGTCAACGTCGATCAGTCAGAACCACCGTATTCAAACACACGTCGCTTGGTTACCGACGCCGACGTTGGCGGCAATCCGGGGCGGGCGCATAGCGCCGTCCAACCAGGACGAAGCGCCGTGAAAGATCCCGCGACAGGCCTGCTTCGCCACGAGCCCGTTTGGGAATATCTCTTCACACACCCCGTGGACCAGGTCGGTTCCGCGGTACCACGCGACCCTCACTGCGATCACGAACAAGCGTCCAACTAGAGCATCTTCAAAAAAGGTCGCCTGACTTCGAGGAACTGAACTCTGGCAGCGTCCCGCTACGATGCACAAGCACGCCATCATTTGAATCGCTCGAAAAGAAGCCTGAGGTGACTGCCTCAGATTCAAACGCTCCTCCAACCGAGCCATCTCAAAAACTGCCCCCAACCTAAAGCCGAAGAATGCGTCCCTCAAAAAAGATCACGATTCGATTCAACGTGATGCTGATACTTTTTTCGGCATGTTACGGCATATTCAACTTTGCATTGTCCGATGCCGCAAAAGGCATTTCACTCGAAGGGATCATCCTGACATCGCTCGTGGACATGGTACGTTTCCTCGTCGTGATGTTTCTGGTCGCCTATTTCGTTCGCGAGTTTTGGAACCGTTTGATCGCAGACATCTTTGCCATCCGAATGCTTGATTACCGAGAGGCCATCGCGATCGTGGTTGTGATGGGAATCATTGCTTCATAGAAACGATCTCATCATTTCAAGCCTTCCTGAACCTTCGCGGGGCATTCGCAACGAGTGTACGCAACTTGACTTCGTTGTACTTCAGACCGGGAAAACACTCACATGATTGGTGCGATCGTTGGCGATGTGATCGGTTCCTATTACGAGCACTTTCCCACAAAGTATGCGGACTTCGAACTCTACTCGGAGAACTCATTCTTTACCGACGATACCGTACTCACGGTGGCGGTCGCCGACTGGATCCTCCACGGCGGCGATCTACACAACTACTTTCATGATTACGTCGATCGGTACCCTGGAGCCGGTTACGGGGGAACGTTCCTGAATTGGGCGAGATGCCGCGACACGGAACCCTATGGCAGTTGGGGCAACGGATCGGCGATGCGTGTTTCGCCCGTCGCTTACGCGCGCGATACGCTACCCGAAGTTTTGTCACTTGCCGAACAAACAGCAGCAGTGTCACACAATCACCCCGAGGGAATTCTCGGTGCAGCGGCGGTCGCGGGATGCGTGTTCGTTGCCCGTACCGGTGGTTCCAAAGACGACATCCGACGGTTTGTCGACGCGGAAATCGGATACGACCTCTCGCGAAACCTCGACTCAATACGCCCGTTCTACACGTTCGATGTGTCTTGCGCCGGTTCCGTTCCCGAAGCAACCACGGCGTTCCTAGAATCAACATCGGTCGAACACGCTATTCGGCTCGCCGTCTCGCTCGGCGGTGATTCCGACACAATGGCCTGCATCGCAGGCGCGATCGCCGAACCCTTCTACGGCAGAGTTCCCGAAGACCTCTGGACACCGGCACGCGACCGCCTGGATCCGCATCTCATCGAGACCGTCGATGCCTTCCGCCGCCGATTTGAAATAGCCTAGACGATTGGGCAATTCAGTCATCGCGTTTTTCAGACCTTCATCCCGCCTAACATCCCAATGCGTTTGAGTTCCTCGAGCAACTCAGTCGAACTGTCATACCGGTCGTTGGGATCGATCGAGATCATTTTCATCACCATTGAACTGAACCGTTCGTCGACTCCAAATTGAACCGACTTTGGTTCAGGCGGACGATCGCCTTGCAACAACGAGATGAGTTGAGGCAGATTGGTCGCGGGGTAGGGTGGTTGGCCGGCCAGTAGAGCATACATGGTCGCACCAAGACCAAATTGGTCGGAACGTCCATCGACCTCGTCCACTCTCATCACACGCTCGGGTGCCATGTATCCGAGATCGCCAATCACTTCACCGGGTCTCGTTAACCTCGCCGCATCGGTTTGATCGAGTGCCCGGGCAAAAATCAAATCGGATAACAAAAACACCTTATCGCTCGATCGTCGTAAAAGATTCGCGGGTGTAACGTTGCGGTGCACGACCTGATGATGATGTGCTTCCTCCAATGCCTGCCCAATGTCGATCCCCACCCTCCAAACCTGCTTCCAATCGAGCATTCCGGAGATGCCGATCGCTTCAATCAGTTGCGACACGCTCTTGCCCTCAACCCAATCGGTAACGCACCAACAATGCGATCCGCTTCGTCCCGCCATCCTCAATCGGACAATATTAGGATGCTTGATCGGCATCACGGTTTTCATCGCCCTGATGAAACGTTCTCGTTGATTTTCGGACGACGCGAGCTGTGGCCGCAGCACCTTGATAGCGACAGCACGGTCGTGTTTCGTGTCCGTACCGCGAAACACCACACTGGTGGGACTTGTGGCAACGATCTCTTCCATTTGAAAACGATCTTGAAAAGACTTTCCTATGAGTTCTCTCAGCGCAGCCCCGACCGCCTTGCTCGCCGATTCAGCTGACGGCCCGGCGGCTGCACAAAGCGGTGATGCCATCGTTGCCGCATCGAGAGAATCATCCGCCTCCAACCTCAAACGAGTGTCGCCGATCTGAAACACCGTCCCAATGCTTATCGCGATCGAGTCTGAAATCGTTTTACCGTTCACGTTGACTCCACCGACACCTCCACGATCGACCAACACGCAGCGACCGTTTTCATGTCGTATTTCACAGTGAATACGGCTGAGTCGTGGGTCGCGAATTTTCGTGTCGCTATCGCTGCCACGCCCAATAACCAATGGGCTGCTATCGGGGACAATGAACTTTCTGCCGGGATCGGGGCCGGCGATGATCGTTACTTGATGCGGCATAGAAATAGAAACCTCAAGGCGTTGGGGGCGTCTGATTCGGAGTCGATACGGGAATCGCAACTGCTGGTTCTTCGACGCTGCGCAAACCGAACAGGGTTCGCTCCGCCGCCGACATCGGTTGCACAACTTGCTTCCACGCGAGCGTGATTCGTTCCTCGAGCGTCAAGGCAACCTCCAAGTGCGTCTCGCCGGACGTGGTCCCATCAGGAGAGGTCACCTCAATGAGTCGCGACTCAAGCTCGTGAGGCAAGGGAATGTGGTGCTCGATAGAAAACTGTGCAGCTTCGATCGCCAACTGCAATGCGAGATCCGGCGTTGAGTCCACAACCTGCAAGTACGCTCCTGCCAAACGATCCATCTCATACTGTGCGATTATCGATGCACGACTATCAGTGTCATTCGCACTGGAGCGTTGCCGGAGAAATCGAGAGGTCACGGTCCGCTCGTTGTTCAACTGCATTCGAGTCTGCTCGAGTTCGACTTCGACGGTTGCCAACTGATCCCGCGTACGGATGTAGGAAACAAACACAAAGGCCATTAATGCTAGAAGCGCCAATACCGCCGTACCAGACACACTCGCAAAGAACACGTGTCGCTGAAGGAAAAGATGGACGCGGTCATACAAACTCGGTGGGCGAGCTTGGATCGGATGCCCATTGAGATAGCGATCAAGGTCCGAGGCCAATTCACCGGCGTCACGATAGCGTTGGTTCGGTTTCTTGCGGAGACACTTCATCGTGATCACTGACAACTCAACCGGAACGGTTGCATTGAGTGCCCGCGGTGAGACCGGTTCTTGCGTCAACACTTGAGCGACAACATCAATCGGAGTCGCGGCCAAAAACGGCGGCCGTCCGGTTAACATCGCAAACAGCACGGCGCCAATACTGTAGACGTCCGCTGCCGGCCCGAGAGGCACATCACTCGCGCCCGCTTGTTCAGGTGGCATGTAATGCGGTGTACCAACCAGCTCACCAGCAGTCGTTAATTGAGACGACGAGCTGAGGTCTTTGCAAACTCCAAAGTCCGTAATGTGTGGATGACCGTCGGTATCAATCAGGATATTCGCCGGCTTCAAGTCACGGTGAATAATGCGACGTCCGTGCGCGTGTGACATCGCGTTGGCGATATCACGCGACATCCGCGCGGCCTGGGTTGGCGTCATCGGACCGCCGCGAAGTCGTTCCAGTAGGCTCTCGCCGTCGACGTAGGCCATCGCGAAGTAGGGATAACCGTTCCATCGCCCCGTCTCGAACAACGCAACGATCCCCGGATGATCCAACGTGGCCGCGGCTTTCGCCTCGGCGTCAAAACGTTCGTGAACACCGGCCCCCACTGCATCGGGATCGAGGATCATCTTGAT
Organism: Aporhodopirellula rubra; assembly: GCF_014192335.1. Lineage (GTDB taxonomy): Bacteria > Planctomycetota > Planctomycetia > Pirellulales > Pirellulaceae > Rhodopirellula > Rhodopirellula rubra. The sequence continues at coordinate 79,825 of NZ_JACHXU010000007.1, forward strand.
CGCCGCGAGTCGACCGAGCGTTTGGTGACGGGCACGGTAAACCACACCCATTGCACCGCGTGCAATCTCGCCTAAGAGTTCATAATTCCCAACGATCGAACCGTTCGCGGCAATCCCAATGTTCAGATTGCCGTCATCATTCTCCTGAGCCGTGTCAGACGAAGGCCCGACAAAGGTCGGCTGATCGAGCAGATCATCCGTCTTGTCGGAGTTGGGTTCGCGTGCGTGGGATTCCAAATTCGTTTTGTTGTCCACGGTCGCCTTCAATAAATGTCGAATCGGAGCAGTCATCGCTCCGAGCGGCCTTCAATGTATCGAGTCTGATGCCCAGTGATGGACCGATGAACGACTTTGCTAACAGAGAATCCCTCTTTTTAGCAGTTTCTTCACGTCGAGCCCCATTCGCCTCCCCCGCCTAGTAGGGTACCGATATCCGAATGGTCTATACGTCATTGGACCTGCAATATCCAGCAAAAGTGCTCCATTCACCGAGCGTTGCCGAAGTCCCCGAGAATGGACGCACTTGACTGCGGGAGATAGAATTAACCACTTCACCACTCGCAGATGGCGATCGTGTTCGACCGACATTTCGACGTGCTTCTTATCGTCAAATACATCTCTTCGAGACGGTTTACATCCCATCGTACGCCAGTCGCGGCATTTCAGATTCGATCCAACATGCGGCCCAATTTGTCGAACATGCCGCATTTCGCTGAACGTGAAGCTTTCAGGAGTTGTGAGAAACGGCTGGGCAGGCACGACCGTGCGGAGCTACGGTGTTGCGAATCCGCCGTCGACAATAATGTCAAATTGAGTTCGAGATGGTGACCGCGTTTGAATAAGCCACCGCTACCTGTTGTCGAATCATCAAACACGGCATCCGTCACTGCGCCGTTCCCAAGCACACGCAAACGTCCACGGGCGGCCCTTTTTGCACATGCCGCACGGGTGATAATGGTCGCAATCCTGCTCGGATTGCTGCCCTCACCTCACTCTTCTAACACCACGGGAAGCGTCGATGGCGAGGGAAGTTCGCCACCGTCGATCGACGCGGTGCGAAACCTAATTCCTGATGCCACCGCGAGAGAGGAGATCGCGAACGAGAAAGGCCTTTGGGCGGTGCAACGAAGTGACAATTCGCAACCACTGTGGATAGCGAGAACCATGCCGAACGCTGCCAAGGCGTTGGGCTATCGAGGACCGACCGAGGCGATTCTCGCAATGGACTCCGATGATATTATCACTCGAGTCGATGTTCTTCAAAGCCACGACACGGACGAACACGTTGCGGCAGTTGAAACCGACAAGGACTTCTTAGCGCAATTCATCGGGTTGTCCTGGAACGCACAGGACAGCAATGGAGACACACCCACAATCGACGGCGTCAGCGGCGCGACCTTGACCAGTCTCGCGATGGCCGAAGGAATCTTAGCTCGCCTGGGCGCATCATCGACATCGCTATTATTCAACAAACCGCTCCGCGATAGCGAGATTGGAGACGTTTCCGATTCAGCCACGCTCACTATCTCCGACCCGGTGGCCACCATCCAGAGCCCATCGGGAGTGCTTGAATCAATTGTCATCCGCACCGGACCGTTTTCTGATGAAGTCATTGGTTATCAGGGACCGACGGAATTGATTTTGTCATTCGATAACGAGGCGAAACTCCGAAACATACGAATCCGTGAATCGCTCGACAACGAACCCTACGTCACCTACGTTCGAGATGAAGACTACTTCTGGAATTCAATCCAAGGCAAAACACTGAGCGAACTTGCGTCATGGAACCCGGTGGACGAAGGCGTCGAAGGGGTCTCGGGCGCGACGATGACCAGCCTCGCGATCGCAGACTCAATACCGCAGATTGCAGCCAAGATCGAAACATCTGGCGGACTCGAGCGATGGACTCTCCTTCCTCCATCACCCTGGTCGTGGGCGTGGGCACGGGAGTCGCTCGCCGAGACAAATTCCGACATTCGATTCTCGACTCGCGACACCGCCGTGATCTGCTTGCTCGTCTTGCTGGGCTTGATGACTAAAATGGGATGGATGCGTCAACGCAGGTTGCGACTCGCATGGTTGGCACTGACCGTGATTGTGATCGGTTTTTGGACCGGCAATTTGATTTCGTTGTCATTGATCATGGGTTGGGCGTCCTCGGGCATCTGTTGGACACTCGCGATAGGACTCGTTGCGATCGCCGCAACGGCGTTAGCGTCCCCACCTTTGACGCGAGGCAATCCGTATTGCAATCATCTCTGCCCCCACGGCGCGATCCAACAACTCGTTCGACCTTCGACCAAATCCCGTCGGCATCAAACGCTTTCACCCCGTTGGGCAAAAAGGCTTTCCGTCATCGCTCCATTGACACTCGTCGTGGCCTATCTCGTGCTGCTGTTTTGGCCGACGACGGATGTCTCCGGTGTCGAACCCTTTCACGCCTATCTGTGGCCAATGGCGGCTGCTTCGAGTGTGGTGTTGTGCGTCGTGACGCTACTTGTTTCACTACGTGTGCCGATGGCATATTGCCGGATGGGTTGCCCGACCGGTTTCCTGCTGGGCTATCTCCGTCGCACGTCAGCGAGTCAACGGATCACCCGTTATGACGTGGGCCTCGTCTCGCTTCTCGCAGTATCACTTATCAAGGTTTGGATCTCATGAAAGTACTCTGTTTCAGCGACCTGCATCGCGACCAGGATGCCGCACGCGAATTGGTCAAAATGTCAGCTCAAGCGGATCTCGTCATTGGTGCCGGGGATTTCGCGAACCAACACCAAGGTCTTGCCGACACCCTCGATATTCTCAGCGACATTCAATTGCCTACTTGCTTGGTGCCAGGCAATGGAGAGACGTTTGAAGAGCTTCGTGACGCCGCCAGCGGTTGGCTTTCCGCGGTCGTGATGCATGGCGACGGCCAAACGATGAAAACGACCGCCGGCAGCATCGAGATTTGGGGCGTGGGAGGCGGGATCCCCGTGACTCCCTTTGGTGCTTGGAGTTACGATTTCGACGAAGAACGCGCCGCAGAGATGTTGGCGGATTGTCCGCTTGGTGGGATACTCGTCGTCCATTCACCCCCAATCGACACCGTCGATCACGACAGCAGCGGCCGAATCCGCGGCAGCCAGAGCATTCGCGATTGTGTCGAACGGTGCGTGCCGAAACTCGTCGTCTGCGGTCACATCCACAGCGACTGGGGCAAACAAGTGCGAGTCGGAAACTCATTGGTCGTCAACGCGGGACCTCGCGGAACGATCATTGACGTCGATGGATGACCTCGCATCGCAACTAACTCTACAATAACACCATGCTAATTCTGCTATCCCCTGCCAAAACACTCGATTTCGAGTCGCCTTCAAAAGTCAAAACGTCGACGAATCCAGAGTTCATCAAAGACAGTGTCGAGATTGCGGGGCTGATGAAACAGCAGACACCTGCGTCTCTCCGGGATCTGATGGGGATCAGCGAATCCCTCGCGGAACTCAATCACGCACGGTTCCAAGATTGGATGGCACCGCATCCCAAGGAAGGTTCCAAACAAGCGATCTTTGCCTTCCAAGGCGATGTGTACCAAGGCCTTCAAGCCGAAAAGTTGACGGCCAAACAACTCGACGTCGCTCAAGAGCAATTACGAACCCTGTCGGGGCTGTACGGAATCCTGCGCCCCCTCGATCGGATTTTGCCGTATCGCTTGGAAATGGGAACACCACTGCCCAATTCCCACGGCAAGGACCTGTACGCGTTCTGGCGTGACCGCGTCACGGATTCCGTTGCAAAGCAGATGCAGGTCAACGGGTCCCGATTCCTGCTCAATCTGGCATCAAACGAATACTTTCGATGCGTGGACGCGAAAGCATTACCCGCCCCCGTCGTGGCCCCCGCGTTCAAAGAACTAAAAAACGGCAAGTACAAGATCATCAGCTTCTTCGCCAAAAAGGCCCGAGGCACGATGGCCGCATGGGTCATTCGCAATCGAGTCAAAACCACCACCAAACTGACTCAATTCGCCGAAGACGACTACACCTACCACCCCGACTTATCCACTGAAAAAGTCCCCGTATTCGTTAGAGGGTGATCGCCCATGCGAACTGACACTCTGCAATCAACAACGCAAGCGATGTCATTCACCTCATCAACCTTGCATTCCCTACCATGCATGCGCATCACTCGCAGTCCACGCACGACGATGGTGTGGGATTAGTTCACCAAGGGCGAGAACGCGTCACCAATCAACCATCCATTATCTAACAGAATGATTTCATGACCCAACCTACGTTTCGTGTTGATGTTTGTAAGGAACAATTTGTTTTCTCGGCGGCTCACTTTATTACGTTTGCCGGTGACATTTGTGAGCGGATTCATGGGCATAATTATGGCGTTCGTGTAAGTGTCGAAGGCCCGCTCGATGAGAACCGGTATGTCGTGGATTTCATTGCACTTCGCGACGCTGTGCTCGTGCAAACCCAAGCGTTGGATCATCATGTAATCTTGCCACGTGATCATCGCGAAATTCTGGTGTCACAGGACGATAAGGAGACGACGGTTCGGTTTCGCGAACGCCGATGGGTTTTCCCCAACGAGGACGCGATCATCATGCCCGTGGTGAACACGACCGCCGAAGAGATCGCTCGCGTGATCGCGGAGCGAGTGCGGGAACAAACCATGGAACAGTTCGGTCACGCACTGTCGTTCATCGAAGTTGCGGTCGACGAAAATTGCGGGCAATGGGGAGTTTGCCGATTGCCTTGGAAACTCAGCGAGTAGATGTATGACGATCGGTGCGGCAGGTTGCCAACGCAGTTTCGACAAATACGCAGGTCCGGTTTTGATCAGACCTCATCGTTTTGCCGGGCAGTAACAGGTGGTCCCGGATAACAGCGTCGCCACTCTCAGGAACTGACCAACCCGATGGCCAGCCGCTCGGATTCGGGAACGATCCGATTGAACAGCTGCGCCGCGGCGGGTTTATCGACCGAGAGTTCGCTCAACTTATCGGCGATTTGCGTTTTCAGTCGGGAGGCTTCTCGCGTGTTGTTGGTCGCCATGGCGATTGCATGCCGATGAACCATCGCAAGAATCAGATACAGACGGTCAACTGAAGACGAACCTTCGAGTTCGTTTAGCAACCGAGTCGCATCGTCATATTCCTGTTGCTCGATTAACAATCTCGCCAACTGCAACGTCGCTTTCTCGTGATAGTCCTCCTGAGGCGATCCCGGTTCGGCGGGATATTCCAAGACCGCACGCCACGCCGGCACGTCGTTGCGTGTCAGTGCGGTCAGGTATTGATGCTCGATCGTTTTCGCGGTCGCGACCATCGGGCCTCGCAATTCTCTGCTCAACGAATCAGGACGTGACGCGCGAGCGGCGACCCAACCCGCAACTCCGAAAACCATCGTCGACAGAACAATCGCCATTCGATACGCCATTGATCGACGATTGCGGCGACGCTCAGAGGCGCGTGCGAGATCTGTCGCACGCTGCAACTGCAACGTCGCCGAACTGACACCGATGTCGGGCGTCGTGAGGCTCAACTCGGCTTTGATCTTTTTCTTACCACTCGCCGCACTGCCGGACGTTGCACCGGATGGTTGATGACTGAGTCCTGATGAAACTGCGGTCTCCGAAACGACAGTCCGCGACGAACCGGACGCATTGGTCGCAGGTGCGTGGGCGTCGATAGCTTCCAACAGGGCTTCGGCGGATTCAAAGCGAGCATCAGGAGACTTCTGCAAGCAGCGCATCACGAGCGAAACCAGCCACGCCGGTAAATCAGCACTGCCCCGGACATGATCCATCGGTCGCGGCATGTCGTGCAAGTGCTTAATCGCAAGCGCGAGCGGTTCGTCTGCTTCATAAGGCGGCGAACCGGTTAGAAGGTGATACATGGTCACACCGAGCGAATACAAATCGCTGCGAGCATCGACCGTCTGCCCTTGGATCTGCTCGGGGCTCATGTAGCGAGGCGTCCCCAGCGTTAACCCCGCCCGCGTGAGGTTGGCCGTGCTCGAGTCGACCTGCGTCAGCATGCGGGCCAATCCGAAATCGGTCACTTTAATCGTGTTCAGGTTCCCTCGCATGATGTTCTCCGGTTTGATATCCCGGTGAGTCACACCACTTTGATGAGCGAGTTCGAGAGCACTGGCTACACTTCGCAGCACTTCAACCGCTTGCTCAGCGCTGAACGGCCCCTCTCGGTCGAGTGCCTGTTTAAGATTGATCCCGTCAACTAACTCCTGCGAGATGTAATGCACATCGTCGACTTCGCCGAACTCATAAATCTGAACGATCGACGGATGGTTGAGCCGCGCCGCCGCTTGCGCTTCCCGTCGGAATCGCTTGAGATGATCATCATCGTTTTGCGTCACCGATTTGAGTACTTTAAGCGCCACATCGCGCTGCAGCGTTAACTGCCGCGCTGCATACACATCGGCCATGCCGCCGCTGCCCAGACGACGGAGCACTTGATAATCACCAATCCGACAACCAATCAAATCACTCATTCGGGCGTCACCGATAGCGTAACCAAACCTTCATTCAGGCTTCCACTGCGGAGCCCTCGCAAGTCCAACGTGACATTCGAAAATCCCATCGTGGCAAATTCTTCCGTCAATGATTCACTTTGTTGCAGTTCGATGATCCGTGAAAACTGCTCCGGCGGAACTTCGATCCTCGCCAGTTCGCCGGCGTGCAACCGAACTCGTAGATCGCCAATTCCGTGAGCACGCAGCCAGGATTCGGCAGCGTCAATACGTGCCAATCGCTCCGGCGTGACCTCCACACCGTACGCGATCCGACTCGACAGACACGGCGATGCGGGTAAGTCTGCGTTACTCAGCCCGAACGATAACGCGATCGCGCGAACCGTTTGCTTGTCGATCCCGAGATCCGCCAGCGGAGTCTGCACGGACGCGTCATTGCCCGCTCGAATGCCAGGCCGATGATCACCAAGGTCGTCGGCATTGGTGCCCGACAGAATCACCGCGTTTCGCTGCCGAGCGATCGGCTGAAGGAATTCGTAGAGCGTCTGTTTGCAATAGAAACATCGATCGGAATGGTTTCGCACATAACCCGGACGATCGATTTCGTCCGTCTCGACAAACTGATGTTCGATACCAATTTCGGATGCAACCCTGCGTGAAAGCTCGGCTTGCCAACTCGCCAGCGAAGGCGAGCGAGCGGTGACCGCGATGCAGGCCCCCGAACGATCACGGTCAACCGCAGCAAGGGCCGCGGCCGCCACCACGCTACTATCGACGCCACCGGAAAACGCGACCACGAGATTATCAAAGCTTCCGATCCGTTGGAGCAGTTTCGCTTTGATCGACTCGAGCGATGATGAAACGTGGACACTCATTCCGTGATCACCACCGAGTCGTGTGCGGATGGCTCGTGAGTGGCAGGCATCTGCATCTCGCAGATTCTCAACGCATCCGTTGCCAGAACCGGATCCAAAGTCGGTGGAACGGCGCCACCGGCAACAACACGTGCCGCCGAATCCACCTCCGCTACAAACGCATCGATCGGATCGCCACCGGCAAGGTCTGGCCGTTCGATTCGACCGTCGTTATGCAACACCGTCAACGGAATCGTGTCCGACGAGCCATCTGAATATGCCGCGAACTCGAAACGCAAAGTCGCGTTTTCAAACGACACTTCATATCCATGCGTGAACGGCCGGGCAGACGAATCAATCACCCCACCGGCAACCGAAACGACGCGTCCTTCATAGTTCAAGACCGTTTCATAACGTTTGGGAACCCCTTCGATCAAATGCGAAACCGTGTGAGCCCCCGCAGGCATCCCAAACAACATTCGGATCAAGTGAGCATCATGAACCTGCAAGTCCAAAAGCGGTCCGCCGACTCGTGATCGGTCATAAAAGTCGGGCACCCAATCGGGAGGCCCGATCGTGCGTTGGAAACGACCACTGAGTATCTTCCCATATCGCTGGTTCTCGTTCGCTTCGGCGAGAAAGGTGAACTCGGGCATGAAAGGAAGAATATGGCCAACCATCAACTGCCCGGGCTCTGCCATCGCGGTCAAACGTTCCGCATCGTCAGCGGAGAGAGCGAGAGGTTTTTCACAGAGAACCTTCTTGCCCGCGGCGAGCGACCGGCTGACCGTTTCGACGTGCAAATGCGGTGGCAAACAAATATCGATCAGATCGATGGAGTCGTCGGCGAGCAACCCATCGAGGTCCTCGCAAACGATCATCTCGGAGACATCAATCTGCTCACTCAGTGGCCCGAAGTTACCCTGGATGCCACACCAATCCCCAGCTCGTTTTGCGGAACTACGGCTAGCGAATCCAACCATCTCGGCGACCTCGCTGCGGCGATATGCCAGCGAATGAATCCACCCCATAAAACCGACACCGAGGATCGCAGCACGCATGATTAGGCTCTCCGGGTCAAACGCATGATTCGGATTGGATGTTCGGGATCGTCCTCGAGCACAACCGACTCCTCGTGATAATCCCATGCAGGATAATCCGCGATCCATTCGCGGAATTCATTGCCGATGACTCGGTTAGGGTCGCTCAGGAGAAGCTGCCCGCCATCGGCCAAATGCTCCTCCGCAGAGGCCAGGAGCGCCGGCCATAGTTCACGCAGGTAAGTGACATCACTGCCGAGAATGAAAGGGAATTTTTCGCCTTCCAATTTATCTTCACCGAGACGGAACACACGCACGTTCGCTTTCAAACCCAAACGTGACAAACTCAAACGAACCAGGTGCAGCGGATCGGCGACCCCGTCGGTCATCGTGACTTCGGCGCCGCGCAAGATCGCCGCGATCCCGGCATGCCCGGTTCCACAGCCGACTTCGAGCACCCGCTTGCCATGGATATCGACACGATCGAGGAAACGATCGAGCCCCGAGGCGGCTCGCCACGTCGTCGCCCAAAAGGGGTCAATCACACCTTCTTCGCCTTCGTCTTGTCGTCGACAGGCATCAAGCAACATCCCGTCGGGGTCGGACGCGGCAGCGAGTGGACGCACACGACCGGCAATCAGCGTATCTTCCCAGTGCCAGGGAAACGCCAAGGGTGAATGGGTGTCAGGAGTGGATTCGCCGGATGCGTTTGAAGTCATTGCAATTTCTCTGCTGCGGTGTCGGCGAAGTATGTGAGAATGCCGTCGGCACCGGCGCGTTTGAATGCCAACAAGCTTTCCATCATGACGGCGTCACGGTCGAGCCATCCGGCATCCGCGGCAGCCCGTAACATCGCGTACTCACCGCTGACCTGATACGCGTAGGTAGGCACACCGAATGACTGCTTTACGCGAGCGACCACATCCAAATAGGGCATCCCTGGTTTGACCATGACGCAGTCGGCGCCTTCGGCCAAATCCAATGCCACCTCATGGATCGCCTCATCCGATTGCGAAGGAGACTGTTGATACGTTTTCTTATCCGCGGCACCGAGACTGGCAGCCGACCCCACCGCGTCGCGAAAGGGTCCGTAGAATGCGCTGGCGTACTTTGCTGCGTACGACATGATCTGGACTTCCTCATAGCCGGACGCGTCGAGGGCTTCGCGAATCCGACCAATCCGCCCATCCATCATGTCGCTCGGGGCAATGATGTCGCAGCCCGCGCCAGCCTGCACGACGCTTTGTTGACACAGCATCTCGACCGTTTCGTCGTTGATGACGCGTCCATCGCGAACCAATCCGTCTTGACCGTGGCTGCTATACGGATCCAGCGCGACATCGAGAATCACGCCTAGCGCGTCGCCGACGGCGGATTTGATTTCCCGCGTCACTCGACAAACCAGGTTGTTGACGTTGATCGCTTCGCGGGCGTCTTCCGTTTTCAGCTTCGGATCCGTCGCGGGGAACAACGCGATCGCCGGAATCCCCAAATCAACGGCACGCCGAACCGCATCGAGTGTTTGCCGCACATCCAATCGCGAAACGCCCGGCAAACTCTTGATCGGCTGAGCCCCCTGTCCGTCATGAACGAATAAAGGCCAAATGAGATCGTCAACACTGAGGGAGTTTTCGCGGGTCAGTCGGCGAGCCCAATCATGGGCCCGCACGCGACGCATGCGGGTGGCAGGAAACGGTGCGCGGGCGGGGTAGGGCACGGATTCAACAAATCACAAAAGGGGGTAGAAACGCTGTCCGCCACGTACGACAAAACAGCATCACACAAAAGGAAGAGCATACCCCGAGTCGTCAATTAACGACACACCCTAGCGGGCTCGCACGACCACATCGTCGAACTCATTCATGTCATCGAACGAACCGATTCCGACGCGTCCTTTCGTGAACGTTTTGTCGATCACGTGCAGATGAGGAGTCTCCATGTCGTCGAAATAGATATCGATCGCGCCGGTAGACACCGTTCGCACGACTCGAACTTGGTGCCACTTGTCGTCCCACGGGGTCCGATTCTCATTCGCGGTCAGCGCCAATCGAGGCGCCTCGTTAACGATCATGATCTGACCACTATGCGGATCGGGTTTCGCCCCGAGGTGGACATAATAAAAGTGTTGGTCATCCATGTAGTTAAAGAACACGCAGCAATCTCGGTGATTACCGGTGTCCAACGTACTCCGAACTCGAAACGAGATTTCGACGCTTTCGAGCTCCAGATCCTTGATCAGAGCGACGTGAAACGGACTGCGGACCGGCGGCACGTATTCGGATTTACGGGCGGTGATTGCAAGGGTGTGATTGCCGTCGAGCTCCTTGAGCTCCCAGGTTTTCGGATCGAGCAATTCCCAAGCACCGAGGCCGGACTCGAAATCTTCCTGAAAAACGATTTTGGAATCAGTAACAACGGCCTCAGATCCCGAAGTTTCGTCTCCACGAACTCGATCGGGAATCGTCAGGACAGCGAAGAGGGCAATGGCAGCGACGCACGAGGCCGCAAACTGGGGTTTAATCGAAGTGAATAGCATGGTGGGGAAGCGAAAGGGGAGGGGACAATCGGAGGGAGATACGCTCGCGACATTGTAGAGTATCATGTGCCAAAAAGCAGGCATTTGATGTCTGCCGACCGAATTTCCCACGTGGCAAAAACTGCCTGACCTCGATCGTTCACCCCTATGGCCAAAAAACAAAGAATCCCCCACAAATTCCAACCCTGGATCGACGCTCGACGAAAATTCCATCTCTCCCACAAACATATTCAGATGGCCCGAGAGTTGGGATTGAGCCCCAAGAAATTCGGCAGCTACGCGAACCGTGACAAGCAGCCCTGGAAACTACCACTCGTCGAATTCATCGAGTTTCTCTACGAACGACAATTCGGCGTCAAAGAACCCGAACACGTGCAAACGATGGAAGAAATCGCGGCCGCGCACGTAGCCAAACGGGCTGAGCGAAAGATGAAGAAAATGTCCGGAGAGTCTGGTGATGATTCCTCTGAATCATCCGACTCCGACGAGAACACCGACGACGCCAGCGATGCTTCGCCGGAGAACATCGAGACTTCTGCGGTAGACAACGAGTCACCCGAAAAAGACGCGTAGCCCCGCCGTGATCCCGGGGGCGTTCTCGTCGCCGATTGCGTTTCGTTGTTTATTGCGTGGGCGAGCCTGCGCCGATCTTCTCCACCCACTCATCGTCACACAACAAACGTCGCCGGGCGGGTTTCTCGATCTCCTCGGCGCTAACGTTGGATTTGCAGCGTTCTCCCCACTCCGGCGCATCCGCTGGTACTCGCCGGTCATTGGCAGCTGCACGAAGGATCTCAATGTGCTGGTCGCGAAACTTCGGATCGTGAAAGAGTTTTTCGAACAAACTTTCATGCTCTCGTTCGGAACGCATCGCTTTGATTTCGCAAATCCAATACTGATGGCGTGATAGGATAGGCTCGGGCAGTCGCTCCGATGAAATACGTAACAATCCGGCCTTGGCCAATTTCCGGCCCACCAACCGGCTCCCCATCACAACCGCGATCGGAATGGATAGCGTCCATCCGATTAACAGCGGCGAAAACCAAATCAGCCAACCGGGTTCGACCAGACCGAGTCCGACAGTCGTGGCCAATCCAAGCAACGTCAACGGCCACATCTGAGCGGTCGCTTCGGACCAAGACACACCTGTCTCCGAACGCTGCTGCGCGTTCCACTTCACATTGTGCCCGGTCAATACAGATAGCACGCACCGCGCGTGATAAACCGCGATCAACGGCGCGAGGATTGTTGAGAGCACAGTCTCAAACGCCGCACTGATAACGATCGGCAGGACGCCACCGAGTCTCCGCCGTTTTTCTCCGTTCAGGCACAACGTCGCAACGGAGAGAGCTTTCGGAAGCAGCAGCAACCCCATCGACCCGACAAACAGGGCGACACACATCGATCGTGTATCAACAGCGATCGACCCGTCACTTGATTGCGCGTTGATGATCGCAGCAACAACTGTGGTCGTTAGGAACAGCAACCACAGCGGCGCCGCGACATACGAAAGGATTCCGCTGAGGAAATGCATCCGTGAAATCGGATGAATTCGTTCCGCCAACATGACTTGCCAATGCTGCAAATTACCCTGACACCAGCGATGATCTCGTTTGACAAAATCCAACAACGTCGTCGGACACTCTTCGTAGCTGCCGCCGAGGTCATTTGCAAGTTTGACCTTCCATCCCGCTCGAACCATCAACGCCGCTTCTACGAAGTCGTGGCTCAGGATTTCACCACCGAGTGGAGGCAAACCGTTGAGAATCGGCAGGCTGCAATGCCGCATGAAGGCGCTCGTCCGAATGATCGCGTTATGCCCCCAGTAGTTTCCGCGGTCGCCCGCAAATCGGTCAAAACCTTCGGCGAACATCGGACCGTAAACCGCCGCCGCAAACTGTTGCAAGCGAGCGAAAAGGGATTGCCGCCCGACCGGCACCGGAGGCACCTGCAGGATCCCGAGCGCGTTATCCCCATCCATCCGACGCACCATTTCATCGATCGTTGATGCCGAAATGAGACTATCCGCATCGAGAACGATCATGTAGCGATATTGCACACCCCAATGCTCACAAAAATCCGCAACGTTGCCCGCCTTGCGAGCCGTGTTCTCCGAGCGATGGCGATAGTAGATGCCAATTTGGTCTGATGACGGATCGGCGTCACCATTGACATCACCGAGCCGGTCGACGAGTTCCGACCAACACCATTCCTCCTCAAGCCAAATGTCCGAATCGGTTGAATCGCTGAGGACGAAGAAATCATACTTCCCGATTCGCGGGGTCTCCAACAACTGCTCCCGCATCGCAGCGATCGCGGCAAAAACTCGCGTCGGGGACTCATTATAGATCGGCATCAGGATCGCGGTGCGATGGGACGACGCTTCGGGTAGTTTCTCCAGCGTCGGTGGCGAGACTCGCCGTGAACGCAATGTCCCCCAAAAGCCTTCCATTGCCAACGAGAATGAAAACGCGATCCATCCGAAAAGAACGCAAAACAGAAGCATGCTCAATGCTTCAAAAAAGCGGATCGAATTATCGGCGATCATGATGACGTAAAACGTCACGCAGCCGATCAACCAAATCAAAAGCGACGCCGCCAACACACGCGTTCGCACGAAAGTGATGTTGGGCGATGACTCATGAACGACAGGTTCAATGGCGGCCATAGGAAAGCAGTTAATTGAAAGAAGAGAGAAAAGCGATCGCACACAACGGCGTGATGTCGATCAGCGCAGCGTGGCGGATGACAATAAGTGATGACGCTACTGATCGCGATGAACTGCCTACGACAGTCAAACGCGACGATCATTGACCGTGAGCACCCGGTGCGTCGGACGCAGCCTTGCAGCGACGTGGATCAACATGCAAGGCTGACGCCAACGCGGGTGTCTCGAGACGATGGAAAGACCGCGTCCGCCAACCGACTTGGCGGCAGCCGATCGGTGGAGCGGTGTATTCCACCGTCTGTGTTTCACACGGTCGTGGTGTTAGCGACCACGACGTGTCGAATCGTTTGCAACTCGAAACGATCCATGTTGCGGCACAAACAGGAACCGCATCAATATTTGAGAGCTTTCAGCGATCGAACGAGACCACCAGTCCCATCGCAACGGGCCTGCCATCCGGATTGGCTCCGGATGATTCATCGAACGAAGCATGATTGGCGGCACGCTTCTCCTGCTCGTTGACATGGTTGATGGTGATACGCTCGATCCTTCGGCGTTTTTTACTTCGTTATTCGTGTCCATCACAAATACCCTTTGTGTAAGAAGAGGATCGGGACATTGAAAAGACCTTGGCGTCCCGGTAATCGGTTAAACCCGATGCTTTGTGAGTAACTTCAAAGCGTGTGCCAAAGATGTCGGCATGTATCGGCGGTTTCTTACAACCGAAATCAGCTCGTCTTAGTGAGCGACCTCGAGACGTTGGCTACTGTGGAAGTGGCCCACATTAGGGACGCCCCGAGGTTGATGTCAGCAACCATGACACCGGCAATCGTTAAAGTCACCGTTTTGCGCTTCCGCCACAGAAAAAGAATGCTATTTCAATAGTGGAGACTATCGGGCGAATCGAACGCTTCGGCGTGATCGCAAAATGACCAAGATGTCTTCCACTTTGTTAAGCGTTTGGCGGAAGATGCTCCAAAATTGAGCACTCAAATGTCGGCCAGGTGAACGGAACTCCTCTTCCCGTCGTATCAAACACGACTACCGGTGCCGATCCCCACTTTAAAGCCACAGCTAAGACGGATTGACGCCTCTTGTGCCGCTTCAGTATTCTCTGAAACCCCGGCGCAGGCCACTCGTCGCCCGCCGCCCCACCTGCCTTACGCCCACCTCGAAACTTGCTATGTCGCATCTTTCCAGTGCATTGACCCGTCGCGGATTCATTTCTAGCGTTGTGGCTGCGACCGCCCCTCTGATGTGCGGGACGAACCTCGGCGAGGCCTCTGTGGTGTCCAACGACGATTTCCTGACCGATCTGCGCAGACGTTGCTACCAATACTTCATTGATGCGGCAGATCCGGTCACCGGATTGGTCAGCGACCGGGGCATGCGAAACGGCGGTGGATTCAGTGAACACGCCAGTTCGGCGAGTTGTGGGTTCGCGTTGGCTTCCTATGCGATCGCGCCGAACTCGGGACTCGAGAACTTTGACAGTGCACGCGAACGCACCCGTTTGACGCTTCGTTCGCTCGTTGAAATCGCCCAACACCACAACGGTTTTGTTTATCACTTTATCGGGCGTAGTGACGGTGGCCGCAGGATGAATTGCGAGGCCTCCACTGTCGACACGGCTCTTATGTTGGCGGGTGTGATCTGCAGCGAAACGACCTTCGGAGACGACATCGAGATCAAAAGCCTTTGCCGGGAGTTGATTGGCCGAACGAACTGGCAATCGATGCTCGGTGACGGTAACTGCTTGCACATGGGCTGGTCACCCGAACACGGCTTGTTGCCGTATCAATGGGACCGTTTCAGCGAATTGACCATTCTCGTGCTGATGGCCATCGGTGCCCCAAACCACGCCATTGACCCGTCCGCGTGGAACGCCTGGAAGCGCGACCGGATACTGAACTATCGCGGCGAAAGCTTCTTGAGCTATCCGCCGCTGTTCGTTCATCAATACCCGATGGCGTTCTTTGACTTTCGCGCCGTACGCAGCCCGAGTGGACGAAGCTACTGGAAGAACTCGGTCACGGCGCACCACGCACAAATCGAATTCCTCTCCCGGCTCGCCGAACGCTTCCCCGAAGAATTGGGACATTACAACGAACAGCTTTGGGGCATCACGAGCAGCGACTCGGTGTCGGGATATCGCGACTGGGGCGGCCCCTACGAAGACGACCGCTTCGAACCAGATCGTGGCATCGACGGCACGGTCGTTCCGAGCGCTTCCGCCGGTGGGCTCGCCGTTGTTCCCGAACAGGCGATCGCGACGCTGCAGTACCAACGTAATCAGTTTGGCGATCAGATCTACGGACGATACGGTTTTGCCAACGCATTCAATCCGGCAACCGGATGGGTCAGCCGCGACGTGATCGGAATCGATACGGGCATCTCGTTGTTGATGGCTGAAAATTTACGCAGCGGTGGGGTATGGAGCACTTTCATGCAGCATCCGCTGCCACAGCGAGCATTCCGATTGGCTGGTTTCACACCAGTCTAGACAAACATACGTTGGCGTCATCAAGTACCGGGTACGCGTCCAAACATGCGGCGAGGAGTCGGACGCCATCTCTACGGCTGGCATGCCACCCTCGCGACCGCATCACGAAAGGATGAACGCCGTTGAATCCGGCGGTGCCTCGGTGCTCGCAAAACGACCCGCGAGTCACGGGATTGGATGATTTTTGAGTGCGTTGGATAGCGTCATTTCGGCGCATGATTCGCACTCTCGGATGGACGAGGCTTCTCTTCTCGTACCATCCCTCAATCTCTTCTATCGCATGATCACTCGCCATCTATCCATCGTATTGGTTGTGCTCGCCGCTGTTCACGTGAATCAACCGATTCGAGCTGAACGCCCCGAATCGAACACGACCGAGCAAACTTCGCTCACATCAGTCAGACGTGCTAGTAAACCGGAGCTGCATGTATCTGACTTTGAAGATCTGAAAGCACTCGCTCGGCAAACCGCAGCGACGGCTTACGTGCCAGAACCGCCGTTGATTCCCGTGCTGGCGCAGATGAACTACGAACAGTATCGCGAGATTCAATTCCGACACGACCAAGGCGTGTGGAATGACTCGAGGCATCCGTTCTGGCTGGAGTTTTTCCATCGCGGTTTTGTTCAACAAGACCGAGTTGATGTTTACCAAGTGAATCATGATTCACGGTCCGGTGCTGCGAAACAGATCCAATACTATCCTGATCAGTTTCACTTTGGCGGAGCGGCGGCAGATCTTAACGTTCCGCCGTCGGTCGGTTACGCCGGGATCAAAATTGCCGGACGCTTTGAACCCGAAGGCGACCCGCAGGAACTGTTGACGTTTCTCGGCTCCAGCTATTTTCGCTCGCGCACTGCCGATACGGTTTATGGGACTTCCGCGCGTGGTCTCGCGGTCAATATCGGAATGAACCAAGACGAGGAGTTTCCAGATTTTCGATCGTTCTGGGTTCAGGAACCGAGTCCGAGCGACCGCACGGTTCGAGTGCTCGCGTTGTTAGACAGTCCGACTCTCGCCGGTGCGTATGAATTTGCATTCGATCCTGGCGCGACAGTTTCGCAAATGGATGTGCGTGCCACTCTCTATTTTCGAGAAGCCCCCGACAAGCTTGCAATCGCACCTCTGACCAGCATGTGGATTTGGGGTGATGGGCTCCAAGGACCACCGCTCGACGAGCGTCCATCGGTTCACGATTGCGATGGGCTGTTGATACACGAAGGCGACGATTGGACGTGGCGAGGACTCGCGAGGTTACCGTACCCGTCCGTCACCAGCACCGCCGTGAGGGACGTTCAAGGCTTTGGACTCCTGCAGCGGGACCGCGACTTCGAGCACTATCGTGACTCCAACGCTCGCTATCACGAACGACCGAGTGTTTGGGTACGCCCCAATGATTCGTGGGGTCAAGGACGTATCGAACTGCTAGAGATCCCCGGGGCTCACGAGGGGATCGACAACATCGGCGCGTACTTCGTCAGCGACACGCCCGTCGATGGGAACCACCCCATGGAACTGAACTACACCGTGTTTTTCTTTTCCGACGAAGCCGCGTTACGTTCGGCCGTTATCCCCATCGACGAGTCGGGATCCCAATTGCTGACTTGCCGAGCGTTTGATGTTAAGCGTAACGATGAACGGATCATGCTGGAGTTGGAATTCGGGCAGCCTGATCCTGACGACGGGGACTCGATCGCGAGCGTAGACGATTTCACCGAAGCAGTCGACGCGCACGGCATTACCGACCACACGCCCGGCTTTGTCGATGCTGCAGCTCAGTTGATTCGAGGCAAGCTGATCGATCAATCCGTTGAGCGAACCGCGACTGGATATTCGGTGATGATCGAAATGGAGGCGACCGAGGACGCGGCGATCGAAATTGAACTAACGCTCAAAGACGACAAGGGGAACCGGATGAGCGAAACGTTTCGATACCTTTGTCCCCACGAGACGCCAACTTTCACTTACCCGGCCGTTTATACGCGACAAGAGTAAGCTAGAATCGGGGGATGAAAGACGCCTCCGATCCCAACCGCCAATCATCAAGTGTCAAAGACGCGGATTGCGATCCGGCGGTTGAGGAAACGTTGTGCGATCCCGTGCCGCTGCCATCAGACGCGACACTCGAATCCGTTTTGGCGTATTTCATCGAGCGTCACGAAAACGGAACACCGGTTCGGCTCGACCAGATCGCGGATCGATATCCACAATACTCCGAACCTCTGCGAAGCTTCTTTGCAAATCAACAGTGGCTCGCCCCGGGGACCCAGCCAGCCTCAATTTCGCTGATTGGTGAATTGCTCGATGATTTCCTGCTCAAACGCGAGATCGCGCGTGGGGGAATGGGAACGGTCTATGAAGCAACACAGCAGAGCCTCCGGCGGGATGTTGCGGTGAAACTGATCAGCGACGGACTACTCGCCGACGACGAACTCAAGATGCGGTTCCGGATCGAAGCGGAGGCCGCCGCGACGCTCTCTCATCCGAACATCCTTCCGATCCACGCGGTCGGATGCTGGCGCGGGATGGATTACTTCGTCATGCCGTTGGTCAGCGGCCGATCCTTGCAGGCTCAGGTCAACGAGCGGAACGCACAACTCGAGGCCAATCCGGGTAATCCGCGATTGTCAGGTTGCGAAACGAGTGAACGCGAAGTGGTTCGGGGATCGATCGAAACGGCGAGAGACATCGCCCGCGCGGTCGCGTACGCACATCGTCGTGGAATCATCCATCGCGATTTGAAACCGGACAACGTTCTCATCGACGACGAGGGTCGTCCCAAAATCGTGGATTTCGGATTGGCGAAATGGCACCGCGACGAACCGGGGGTCACACTTGACGGGCAAATCCTCGGCACACCGCATTACATGAGCCCCGAACAGGCTCGAGGTGAATCGGATGTCACGGCGGCAACGGATATCTATTCCATCGGCGGAATCTTGTTCGCGCTCTTAACAGGCCGTCCTCCTCATCATGGCGAGTCCACCGCCGAAGTTCTCGCGAGCGTGCTCAGCGACGACGCCCCTTCGTTGCGGATGACCTGGCCGGGAGGGATGCCGCGGCTCTCCGAATTGACCGACCTGGAACACGTACTCGATCGCGCGATGTCGCCTCACAGAGCCGACCGATATCGATGGGCGGATGATTTTGCCGACGACTTAGATCGAATTCTCGTCGGCGAACCGCCCATGGCGGGGAAAGACGGCATCGTGTCGAAAGTCACACGGGAACTCAGTCGAGACCAACACCACGCCACGTTCGCCAATTGGGGACGAGCGTTGATGCGAATCGGCGTCGTCGTCTTGGTAGCCCACGTGTCGATGTTCGTGATCCAAGAATCCATGACTCCGGACGTCCGCGAGTCCATGCGTGTGTCTGCGTTGAGCAGCAGTTCGTTGCTCGGATACTTCGTACCTCGGTTGCTAATGCTGGCAGGAATCGCCTGGACGATTCATCGGGCGCGTGACGGTGAGTGGATGCCGCGTGGCATTGCCGAGCGGCCGGTGTGGTCGATCTGGCTCGGCTATCTGGCCACATTGACAATGGTCAACCTCCTGTGGGCATGGGGCTATTTTGATCATTCCGATGTGATGGTCCTGGCCGGAGTCATCAGTGGGTTTGGCTTCCTCGCGATGGCCGGACACTTATGGGGCGGAAACGCTATTTCGGGGCTAATATTCTTTGCGATCGCGGGCGGCAGTGCCGTGTGGCCGCGGTTCAGTCCCTTGCTGTTAGGGGCGGGTTGGATGATCGCGATGTGGGTGCTCGGCACTCGCTACGCGGCACCGCGAGTGGGCTCCGATTCGCGGGTACAAAACGGCGAGTGAATCGTCGCGGTCCGCACAATCGCTACGGACGACCTGATCGAACAGGTTTCTCTGATACAAACGCACTGCGCGGTTTGCCAATCGAGGGTGTGTCACAAAACCCGTCGTACATTTGCGTGAGTCGATTTAGACATCTCGCAAAGGACAGCACTCAATGCGCACGAACACAGCTACGGCACGACCAGAAACCAGTCGTCAAGAACAATTCGAAGAAATCAAACGCCGCATCCACGGCAAGTTGGTCGACAAACTCGACCTTTCTCGCGTGGGTGACCTCCAAGGTGACACGCTCAAACGTGAAATCCGCATGGTCGTCGAGCATCTCTGCGATGCAGAAGACACGTTGCTGAACCGCCAAGAACGCGAACGCATCGTCGACGAAGTTCTCGATGAAACGTTCGGGCTCGGCCCTCTCGAGCTGATTTTGAAGGACCCCAAAGTCAGCGATATTTTGATCAATGGCCCCAAGAACATTTATGTTGAAAAGGGCGGCCAGATGCAGAAGACCGACGTGGAATTCCGCGACGGTAAACACCTGCTTCAAATCATCGACCGGATCGTCAGCAAGGTGGGACGCCGGGTTGATGAAACCTGCCCGATGGTGGACGCTCGACTCGAAGACGGTTCTCGGGTCAACGCGATCATCCCACCGTTGGCACTCGACGGTGCCGCCGTTTCGATTCGTCGTTTCGGTAGCAACCCCCTCAAACTCGAAGACTTGTTGAACTACCGTGCCTTCACGCCGGAAATGGTGATGTTGCTCGAGGGTTGCATCAAGGCTCGATTGAACATGATCATCGCCGGCGGTACGGGTTCGGGTAAAACGACGCTGCTCAACACTCTCTCGTCCTTTATCGGCCACGAAGACCGAATCGTGACAATCGAAGACGCGGCCGAATTGCAACTGCAGCAGGATCACGTCGTTCGATTGGAAACACGCCCACCGAACATCGAAGGCTCCGGTGCTGTCACGGCAACCGACCTCGTTAAGAACGCCCTGCGGATGCGGCCCGAACGAATCATCATCGGGGAATGCCGCGGTGGTGAAACGTTGGACATGCTGCAGGCCATGAACACCGGTCACGACGGGTCGCTCACGACGATTCACGCTAACACGCCTCGTGACGCTGTCGCCCGACTCGAAACCCTTGTCATGATGGCTGGGTTTGAATTGCCGGTCAAAGCGATTCGCCAACAACTCTCCGGTGCGGTCGACGTTCTGATCCAAGCAAACCGGTTGCAAGGTGGCCCACGACGCGTGACGGCCATCACCGAAGTTGTTGGGATGGAACAAGACACCATCGTGCTGCAAGACATCTATCGATACCGGCAAATCGGAATCAACGAAGAAGGCAAAGCTCACGGCGTGTTCGAATGCCCCGGTGTTCGTCCCGGATTCATGAGCAAGCTCGAGTCGGCGGGCGTCCGTTTGCCTAGCAGTGCTTTCCGTGAACGAATCATGATGGAAGCCTAACGAGTACCGGAGGCGTCGACGGAGGTTGGACTTGATCCGGCCTCACGTCGTCATCCCTCGTTTATCTGACCTCACACCCTCGTCCTCAGACCTTAGTTCTCACATGTCCTCGCTCATAATCATTGCTGCCGTTGGAGTTTTTGTTGCCGCGATGGTGGCGTTCACCGCTTCCGTGTTGATGCCGTCCGAAGAGACGACTGCAACCGAAGATCGACTCGCAGCGTTGGCAACCAACAACCGAGGCGGTACGACCGAGAAAAAGCAGTCGCTGTTGTTAGTCGACGACATGGATAAGGCAGCATCCCTGCTCGAACGGATCATGAATCATGTTCCGGCCGTTCACAAATACATCGAACAGGCCGACATGAAGATCACTATGGTCCAATTCATGGGGATGTGCGGTGCGTGTTTCCTCGCCGGCGTCGTCATTTGCGTGGTTTCGCCCGTGCCGGTTCTCCTGGGACCGATTCTCGGTTTGGTGATGTCGACGCTGCCGCTCTGCGTCGTGCTGTTTAAACGCAAAAAACGACTAGCGAAATTCGGGCAACAAATCCCGGAAGCACTCGAACTGCTCGGCCGCTCGCTGCGTGCGGGACACTCGTTGCAAGCCGGTTTCGGGCTCGTCGGCGAAGAGATGGACGCTCCTCTCGCAACCGAGTTCAAACGCTGCTACGAAGAACAAAAGTTTGGCATCCCGTTGGACGAATCGATCGAAGACATGGCAGAGCGGATTCCCAACATGGACATCCGGTTCTTTGCCACCGCAGTGATCCTGCAACGGCAAACAGGCGGTGACTTGAGCGAGATCCTCGACAAGATCGGACACCTCGTCCGGGAGCGATTGCAAATCCTTGGAACGATCCAGGCACTCACCGGGGAAGGCCGAATGAGCGGTGCGGTGCTGTTGGCGTTACCACCTGTGCTGTTCCTCACGATGTTACGACTCAACTACGACTACATCATGATGCTGTTCACCGATGACCTCGGGCGATACGCACTCGGTGCCGCGATCGTGTCTCAAATCATCGGTGCATTGGTGATCAAAAAGATTATCACGATCAAGGTTTAGATCGAACCTTCCGCACGGTCCCACTCACTTCTTTCATTCAATACATCGTCACTCCCATGTTTACTTTCCTCGCTGAAAACGCCGCTCCGGGCTTCATCAACCCGATGCTTCTGACCACCGTCGCGATCTTCTTGGGCGTCGCTTCGATCTCGTGGTTGGTCATCAACAAAATCAACGGTTCGGATCAAGAACCCGCCGAGTCGCGACTCGACCGGATGAAGCAAGCCAAACGTGGCATCCGAAATATCGAAGCCGACGAAAAAGCACGTAGCAAGAATGAAGCGTTGACCGCAGCCCTCGAAAAGGCCGCCAATCCGATCGCGAATTCGGTCTCCGGCAACGAAGAAGAAATGGGCAAGCTGCGAGAGAAACTCGTCAACGCGGGCTTCCGGCGTGAGAGTTCTCCCATCGTTTTCAAGATGATCCAGCTCGTCTGCACCGGTGTCGGCTTGTTTTTCGGCGGTGTGCTGGGGATGCTCGTCGACGGAATGACCCAAGGTCTCTTGATCAAACTCTTTGGAGGAATGATTCTCGGCTTCGGCATTCCTCAATTAGCCCTCGGATTCCTTGCAAGCAAACGCAAAGAATCGATTTTCCTCGGCCTGCCCGACGCTCTCGACTTGATGGTCGTCTGCGTGGAAGCCGGTTTGGGAATGGACCAAGCGTTGCGTAAGGTCGCCGAAGAGATGGGCAAAAGCCACAAAAACATCGGTGAAGAATTCAACATCGCCAACTCGCAATTGCAATTCGGCCGACCGCGAAGCGAAGTGCTGCAAGCGCTTGGATACCGCAGCGGCGTGGACGATTTGAAGCAACTCGCGTCGATCCTGATTCAGGCCGACAAGTTCGGCTCGAGCGTCGCGACGGCACTGCGCGTGCAAAGTGAATCGATGCGAACCAAACGTCGTCAAATCGCGGAAGAGAAAGCAGCCAAGACGGCCGTGAAGATGATTTTCCCGCTCGTTCTGTTCATCTTCCCAGGTATCTTCGTGGTGCTCGTCGGACCTGCCGCGATCAACATGTACCGGCAAATGCTCGCCAAATAAGTTTCGGCCGCGTTTTCAAAACGCGTCGGGCAAGTCAACAAACGTCGCCAACATCACACACATCGTCGTGTGGTGTTGTGCGGCATCGGAACCTCACTGCAACTTTTCGTTGTCGCGGTGACGGTTTCGATCACGGTCAGTTTTCTTAATCAGATTCTTGCGTAACGCCTCGGTCAGATCGATACCGGATTGGTTGGCGAGACAAATCACAACGAACATCACGTCGGCGAGTTCGTCTGACAACTCCCCGGGACTTTCGCCCGGCTTGCTGGATTGCTCGCCATGACTGCGTGACAAAATTCGAGCAACCTCGCCGACCTCTTCGACCAACTGTGCCAGGTTCGTCATCTCGTGGAAGTACCGAACACCGATCGTTTGGATCCACTCGTCGACACGCCGTTGAGCTTCACCGATGGTCAGCGGATCGGACGACTTTTCAATAACGTCCGTCATGGTTTGGCGATCAGCAGATAGGTCCCACTTTTTCCCGCTACCGCGATGTCCATACGATCATCCTGGTTGAAGTCCTCGACCACAATCTGCAGCCCGGTACCAACACGACCTTCATCAATGGTGTGACGAGTGAATGATTTGGTATCGGGATTCCATGAATACCAATACAAACACGGCACGTCCTGCCCTCCGGGATCACCACCGTTATGGGCATAGTAGCGTTTACCGGTAATCAGATCCTCATTGCCGTCTCCATCGAGGTCCTTCCACAACAACGAGTGAGGCTGTGAAAAGCTACGGTCGATAGTGTGTTCAGCCCAACGGATCTTCCCGGTCTCCGAATCTTCGAGCCCCTGGTTCTCCCACCACTGCAGGCCAAAGTCGTGGCCGTTTCCAAAGATTAAGTCGTTGTCGCCATCCTTATCAAGATCCGTGACCACCATTGGTAGGCTCGAATGCAAGTCCCAATCCGCGCGATACAACCACTCTTCTTTCCACGGTTCATCGGCGGGCTGCTCGTACCATCCATTTCCGACCAAGATATCTTTGCGACCATCTCCACTGATGTCGCCAATCGCGATCCCGTGGCCGTTCGCATTCGCCCCGACCAAATGACGCTTCACGTCGTAGGCAGGAACGCCTGAGTTATCCTTGGCATTTTTCTCGCCATCGGTTTTTGGAACCAATCGCCAGATAACCATCGGCGAATCAGCCTTCCAACTGTTAACGATCCATTCGACATTGCCGTCACCATCGATGTCCTCGAGCAATTGGCCTTCGTTGGAGGACGCGCCCGTATCGACGAGCAGATTCGCCTCCCACTGCTTGCCGAGCCTGAGAGCCTCCTCACCCGGATTGCGAAACCACTGGACCTGCGTCGGCAAGAACGAACCGGCGATCACGTCGAGTCGACCGTCATTGTCGACGTCAAATAAGTAATCGCCGTTGCTTTGGACGTAGCCGTTCCAGTCATCTACATTTCGCAGCGGACGCGGCGTCCACTCTCCGCCGCGATACCAGTTTCGTCCCGCAACGAGGTCCAACAGGCCATCGTTATCGACGTCACCCGCGGCAATCCCCTCATTCGCATCAACCGTCAGCAACTTAATATCGAACTGCAACGGTTCAGACGCATTGCTGCGTGACAGATCGACGCCGAACCACGCCGCGAACGCCAGACAGATCACCAAAGACTTCTCACTCAATCGGGGCATACTATTTTTCCTTCGCGGTTTCTGATGTCGCGATCCGACCACCCTTGGTGAGCACATCGAGTTCATCTTTAAATTGTTTTCGTAACGCATCTTTCCCCGGATAACCAACGTGCACCGCCTCGACGAGACCGGTCGAAGCGATCACCAAAGTCAGCGGAATCTTCTTCGCAGCAAAGACGTCAATCATCGTGCCTTTCGGATCGACCGCGACGTCAACGCCCCAATCCTGCTCGCCGGCGAATCCGTTAACCAGCGATGCATTCTCGGCAACGTTGACCGCATAGAACACAACGTCTTTATCGTCATATTCATCGACGGCAGCTTTAATCACGGGCATCGCTTGCAAACAGGGAGTGCACCATGTCGCCCAGAAGTCCAACACGACCACCTTTCCTTCGAGATCCTTCGAGGAGACTTCAGTCCCATCGAGCAAGGTGAGCGTATAGTCAGGAACCTTTTTACCCAGCAAGGGATGGCTGCCGATTTTGCTGGCGATCGTTTTCTGATAGTGGACCAGCGAATCATATTTTGTCGCGTCAGCGGGTGCGACGAATCGGAACAACTTGTCGTCGACTTCACCCGTCACACGCCATGATACGAAGTCGTAACGCAGCGATAGTTCATAACCTTGAGGGACGCGGACTTGGCCGGTCGCGATCAACATCGGGGTCAAGTTGACGAGCAGGCGAAGCGGTCGCGGTTGTTTTTCATCCGTGATCCATAAATCCCAAACCACGCCGTCATCTTGTTCACCTTGAACATGAATCGACTCGGTGCGTCCGCGAAATTTCGTTTTCCCGAGCACCGTGACCGAATTCATCCCGCCGAGAAAAGTCACCGAAGGATCCACTCCCGCGACCGTCAACGCCAACATGGGTTCGGGATAAGGACCTAAGCTCAGTGGCGTTCGCGTGACGAGCGTTTGGTTATTCAGAGCGTCAGGCAACTCATAGTAGGAAGTCGGGTCCATCGCCACGGTACTTACCTTCCCGTCGGCGTAGAGCCGTTTTCGCTCCTCGTCAGACTTGTGATAGATCGTGTACTTATTCGGATACTTCGACGCGATTTGAAACGTTGATTTTTCATTCGAGAGGATTTCGCCGTGCATCACGGTTTCCACCGACAACTCAACCTTCGCTCGTGAAACATCCGCATCTGCGATCGCGGTAAACAGCGGCAACAGAGTCGACGTGACCTGCGGACTCGGCGTGAACGTGTTCGTTTTCTCGCTCGGCGCAGTCGCAGAATCCCCACGTGCCCTGGCGTCATCACCCAAGACATTCCGCACACCGACGACGCACATCAATATGCAAACAGAGCAAAAGAACAAGACACTGCACCGGAAAGACCAGGCAGACATCGGAGATGAACGATAATTCGTCACAGGGGTATTCATCTGGTGCGCGTCGTGGAAGTCGAGAAAGGCTATTTGGTTGACAAAAATTGATAGCTCTGAACGATACTCTCTAGCGGAGCCGGAGACTGATCTTGCTCAACATGACATTCGTCGACACCGATCTCCTTTGCCAATCGCATCACCGCGGGGATATCGATTGTTCCGTCACCGAGTTCCTGGAAGGCGTCCGCAGGAACTTTGGATTCGTCTGTGATAACTGGGGTTCCCGACAACAGGTCTTTCAGGTGAATTTGGCTAATCCGGCCGGCCAATCGCCGCATCATCGCGAGAGGATCGTGGCCACCGATTTTCGCCCAGAACACATCGAGCTCAAACTCCATTTGATGGGGATCGAACCGTTCGGTGAAGATATCGTACGCGGTCAAAGGCTTCGCATCATTCTCCTTACCTGAGTCGACCGCGAAGGGTTGAAACTCGAATGAATGATTGTGATAGCACATCCGCATTCCTGCTTCGCGAGTTTTGTCGGCCGCCGCGTTAGCGGAATCCGCGATCGCGCGGCATTTGTCAGCGGTGTCTCGCTGGTCCTTCGCGATGTAACCGAACACGACGTGCCGCAGACCGATCCGTTCGGCGATCTCGAGCATGCTCGGGAGCGACGCGACGCCTTCTCGTTTGGGATCAGTAATGATATTAAAGTCCAGAAACCCGCTGTGCACGGCGAGCCCATGGTCGCGGGCGATCGCGGCGAGTTTGATCGCCTCTTCATCGATGTTCATCAACTCAACTTGCCAATAACCGGCCGCGGCGACCGCAGCGAGTGTCGCCTCGGGGTCCTCGGCCATCTGATTCCGCAGTGTGTATAGCTGCAGACCGATGCGATCGAGGTAGGGCAACGAGGTTGCGGTCGTGGCCACCTTCGGCGACGCATCTTCCGATGCCGGCTCGGCGGAGGGGGCATCCGGAGAAGGTTCGTCGGCGAGTGCGGCCAAGGGTCGAGCAATCCAGGAGGTGAGGGCGGCTGCGGCGGTCAGCCGTGTTGCGGAGCGGCGGCTGATTCGGGGGTCGCTGGACATCGTTTTCGCTAGTTTTCGCGTGATTGACGTTTTCGTCGGCTGTATCGTTCGAGAGTCCGGCGTTCGCGAGAGGTCAAACTCGATTCGCCGGACTGATGAATTTTAGCCAAAATCCGGTCCGCTTCCCGTTCTTCTTCCCGAATTTTCTTTTCGGGATCGTGCAACTTCAATTTCGCACGCCGGGATCGCTGCCGAAGAGTCCCCGGAATGTCCGCGAGGCTGGTCAGATCGAGCCAACGGAAATCCCATCCCTGCTTCACATACAAGAAACCAAACAACGCACCGGCAAGGTGCACTTCGTACGCAGTTGCGCGTCCTGACAGACCGGCCGCGCCGTACAGATCCATCAGCACAACGAGGCAGGCCAGCACCCATGCCTTCATCGGGAAAACAAACATGAACAGCAATTCTTGGTGAGGGAAGAAGCACGCAAAAATCACGATCATCGCGACCACACCACCGCTGGCTCCCATCGTCATCGGGCACTCCACACCGGTCGGCATAAAGCTCCAGTGAATGAGAGACGCCACCATCGCCACAATTCCGCCGAAAATGATCGCAGCCAGATAAGTCTTCAGAAACTCCTGCCCACCAAGTCGCTGTTCAATTGGCTTTCCAAACACGTACAGGATGAACATGTTGAAGACGAGGTGGAAGATGTTCCCCGTGTTGTGCAAAAACCCATATGTGAGGGTCTGAAACCACAACCATGGACGTACCAATGAAGTGCCCCGGACCGCAAAGATATCGTCGATGTGGCTTCGCTTTTCGGTGTACTGCAATTCGATGGCAGCGCGATCGCTCGCGGCAAGCTCGATCGCATCGATTCCTGCAGGCAGTTCCTGCTGAACGTCGTACGTGAAAAGCAATTGCACGACAAAAACGATGACATTGATCACGATCAAAATGATCAACATGCTGCGTGGGTTTTCGATGCGATCCCACGGCGTTCGTTCGGAGCGACCATAGTCGCGATCGTAGATCCCCATCGTCAGCTAATCCCCGTCCAGGATGATGCCAGTTTTAAAAGATTGAAAAATCCATCATGAACCGCCTGAGGGTTTGAGCCGCCACGACGTTCAGGACCGATCTATTTTCAATTCACCGCGATCGCTTTTCAATCGGGTTGATCACAAAAGCGAACGTTCCACTGAATAAAAAACGGCGGCAAAAGGAAAATCCCAAGAGCCGCCGTTGAGTCTTACTGAATAGGTGGAGCATTTCGAATCCAATCCTGGTTGAACAGGAAAGGGACGCGAGCAACACGGTGTCGCCGGGTTGAGCAAAAGCCGTGCTGGCCTGCGTATCCATATGCCCGCTTCGTCGCCATCTCGTGAAAGGTGTTTAGACCATCGATCGCGAGTCCGAGAATGGAATGGCGCTCGTCACTCAATGATGGACCAAGCGTTGATCCGCCAAAGATGAATTCATCACCGGGAACGCGTTCCCGGCAACGACTTCGTTTCTTGGAATCAGTCGCGTGAGCGTCCGCCGCCATCACGGCGAGGACCACGTCCGCCACCACCGCCGCCGCCACGTCGACGACGAGGACGTTCTTCGCCGTCTCCGTCACCACCGCGATCACCGCCACCGTTCTCTTCGAGTTCCGCAGCCAACGGATCTTCGAGGCCGAGCTCTTCGAGAGCGCGACGACGACTGAGTTTGACGCGGTCATGCTCATCGACGTCGATGACCAGAACCTTCATCTCGTCACCAACGGCAACGACACGGTCGAGGCTGCTGATGTATCCGCCACTCATTTCACTGATGTGAACGAGTCCGTCACGGCCTGGCAGGATCTCAACGAAAGCACCGAATTCCTTGATGCTGCTGACGATGCCGTCGTAGATCTTGCCGATCTGCACGGTCGCCGTGCAGGCTTCGACTTGCTTCATCGCTTCCATTGCAGACTCTTTGTTGCTGCTGGCGACGAGCACGGTACCGTCATCATCGACTTCGATCACGGCGCCGGTTGTTTCCTGGATACCACGGATGTTCTTACCACCGGGTCCGATCAGGGCACCGATCTTATCGGGCGAGATCTTCGTGCGGAGCAATCGTGGTGCTGTTGGCGAGATTTCGCGACGAGGACGTGGGATCGTCGTGAGCATCTTCTTCAGGATTTCGATCCGAGCTTCACGCGACTGCTTCAGCGTCGCACGGATGATGTCTTCACCAACACCAGTGACCTTGAGGTCGAGCTGGATACCGGTGATACCGTTTTGAGTTCCGGCGATCTTGAAGTCCATGTCGCCGAAGTGATCTTCGGTTCCGAGGATGTCAGTCAGCAGGTGCCAATCGTCGGGTGAGTTCTGAACCAAACCGATCGAGATACCGGCAACCGGGTTGCTGATCGGAACGCCCGAAGCCATCAAACCGAGAGTCGCACCACAAACCGAAGCCATCGACGAGCTACCGTTCGATTCGGTGATATCGCTGATCACGCGGATCGTGTACGGGAATGCATCGGCAGGTGGCAGAACAGGAGCAACACTTCGTTCGGCGAGCGAGCCGTGTCCGATTTCCCGACGTCCTGGTCCCCGGATCGGACGGCATTCGCCAACCGAGTACGAAGGGAAGTTGTAATCGAGCATGAACTTCTTGCTGTACTCGTCTTGCAAGCCGTCAACGCGTTGTTCGTCGCGGCTCGTTCCCAGAGCGATTGTCACCAACGCTTGGGTTTCACCACGTTGGAACAAAGCCGAACCGTGCACGCACGGCAACAGGTCCGTTTCACAGTGGATCGCACGCAACGAGTTACGGTCACGTCCGTCAGGACGCGTTCCCGCGCTGATCAAATCGCGAACGACCTTTTCTTCGAGGTCGT
The DNA here is from genome assembly GCF_014192335.1 of Aporhodopirellula rubra. GTDB lineage: Bacteria > Planctomycetota > Planctomycetia > Pirellulales > Pirellulaceae > Rhodopirellula > Rhodopirellula rubra. Next base: position 110,249 of record NZ_JACHXU010000007.1, read on the forward strand.
GCCAAACTTTCTTGAAACGGTTGACGCAGATGGCGCCTTCCGCATTCGGGTCAGGAATGACTTCGCCCATAGCGCGGTCACGCAGAGCACGAGTGGCATCGGCGCGAGCCTGCTTGCCGGAGGTTTGCTGTGCGCTACGGAACTCGTCGTAGTACGCATCGTTGAGGCGACCGAACAGACCATCGTCAGCCGGTGCTTCGTAAGGAACCTTGACCGGGTTGACCTTTTGATACAGTTCTTCTTGAAGTTCGATGACTTCACGGATGACACCGTGAGCGAACTGAATCGCTTCCATCATCTCGTCTTCAGGCATTTCATTGGCGAAGCCTTCGATCATGGCGACCATTTCACGGCTACCGCTCACGATCATGTCGAGTTCCGATTCTTCGAGTTGATCGAAGGTTGGGAACGCGACCAATTTGCCGTCGACCTTACCGACTCGCACGCTGGCGACGGGGCCTAAGAATGGCAACGGGCTGATGTGCAGAGCGGCACCGGCACCGTTCATCGCCAACACGTCACCGTCATTTTGCAAATCGCTGGCGATCACCATCGCTTGGATCTGAACTTCGTCCATGTACCCTTCGGGGAACAACGGACGGATCGGGCGGTCCATCAGACGCGAGCTCAAGATTTCCTTGGTGCTCGGACGTCCTTCTCGCTTCAAGAATCCGCCTGGGAATTTACCAGCAGCGGCGAGCCGCTCGCGGTAGTCGCACATCAGCGGGAAGAAGTCGATGCCTGGACGAGGGGTTCCCGAAGCAGCGGCCACGAGGACCACCGTGTCACCGTACTGCACCAGCACACTGCCGGCGGCCTGTTTAGCGACGTGCCCCGTTTCAAAGGACATGACCGAATCGCCGATTTTTCGCTCGACGCGAATTTTGTGAATACTCACCGCAACCTCTATTTTCTTTCTTTTCCTACAAACTACAAAACGGCGGCATACGACCGCCAACAACCCCGATACGTTCGATCGATTCCGCGACATCGCTCGAAGAAACCAGCCCAATTGCGGGCGAGGGAATCGACGATGGAACAGGCGGCAATCGATGGGAAGCAATGAATGTCGGCGGCGTCGTTCAGACGCACCCTACCGACTCGCACATCACCGCAACACGGCTCGAGAAACACCGTGCCGCTTTCACGTGCGTGGATTCGATCAGTTGATCGTCGAAACCACGCGTGAATGGACATATAAGAAATGTTCGCCTGGGGCGAACCGTCCGCTTGGATCTGCAACGAACGACTCAATTTTGAGTCGCTCGAGTCCGAAACGACTGCCGCAGAAACAGGGTTTCCGTCAGCAGTCCATCGCAGCAGCAGAGAGAGTGAAGGCACTCGTTAACAACCAATCCGGGGTTTTCCCCCGATGGCCGACCCAAACACGGTCGAAGGACCGCGCCGACGACCGATCTGACAAGAACTACTTGCGGATACCGAGCTTACCAATGACATCCAGGTATCGCTGAGGATCCTGAGCCCGGACGTAGTCGAGCAAACGCCGACGACGGCTAACCAACCCGAGCAAACCGCGACGTGAGGCGTAATCCTTACGGTGCGTTCGCATGTGTTCGGTCAATCCGTTGATCCGTTCGGTCAGAATCGCGATCTGAACTTCGGGGGAACCGGTATCGTTTGCGGTCGAACCGTGCTCGGTGACCACTTCTTTCTTACGTTCTTTCGAGATCGTCATACGGAGAACTGTTTCCTAGATGAATCCAATACGGAGGTCACATGCCATCCGCGTCAGACCCAAGTTTAAGTAAATGATTTTCCCGCGAAGTCTAACGTGCCCCCCTGCGAACGCAACGTCAAATCGGGCCTGGCGGGTGTAATTTTGGATTTTGACCGAGCCTTCAACTAGGCCTTAGCGAGCCCATTCGCACGCTACCCTCTCGGTGCACACCCGTCACCGCGAAAAAGCCGCCCGGCACGCCGCCGGACTTGCTGAATCGGCCAAACCGAATGCCTGATCAGATAAATGTGCTACAGCCCGCCGACCGCGACGTCAGTTCGACACCGGCTCGGAAAACTCTAGGATCGGCTCTGAAACACCCCTCGGTCCACCATCGCCTGCAGAATTTCCACAGCCGCGTCGGCAGGAGTCATCCCTTCGCGAAATCTCAAATGAATTTCGGGAGACTCCGGTGCCTCGTACGGGTCGCTGATTCCCGTGAAATTCGCGATTTCTCCGGCGATCGCTTTCTTGTACAGCCCCTTGGGATCGCGTTGCTTGCAGACCTCCAGCGGCGTGTCGACGAACACCTCCAAAAAGTCACCTGGACGCCCATCGGCCTCGACCATCCGGCGAACCCGATCGCGGTCGCGGCGATACGGGCTCACGAAAGCCGCCAACGTGATCAAACCCGCGTTAGCCATCAGCGATGAAACCGCACCGATCCGGCGAATATTCTCTTCTCGATCGACGGCGGAAAATCCGAGCCCGAACCGCGCCGCAAATTCGTCACCGTGCTCCTCGGCGAGCCCCGAGGGCGGTGAACAGAGCCCGTGACGCACATTGTCTCCGTCGAGCAACGTCGACGCCGCCCCGCGACCGATCAACAGCCGATCCAACTCATTGGCGATCGTCGATTTCCCGCAGCCACTCAGTCCCGTGAACCAAACCACCGTGCCACGCTGAGTCAGATTGGATTCCCGCGCCACACGGTCCACGGTCGTCTCATGCCAAACGATGTTTTGCGAGATGCCCTCCGATGCCGGAGGTGACAATTCCGACGAAGACGAGGCCTGAGTTGATTGCGAAGACGGCCCGGTAGGTTGATTCATGGTTCAATGCAATGGTGTTGTTCGTGCAAGTTCATTCGATCGAGAATCGGCAGATCACAGATCGGAAAATCAGAGGTTGTATCGAGCCTTCAGCCCGTCGCGGTGCACCCCGGCGAGCCGTTCATGGCTGCCCCAACCCGCCGCTCGGCAGGCCAAAATGTATTGATCGAGAAGTTCGCCGTATCGTCGCAGTGGTTCCGCACCGAGATCCCATCCGGCCGCGTACAAAAGCCGAGCGGATGTCTGGGGTGACGACGCGGACAAGGATTGATCGATCAGCATTTGGGAATACTGCGTGCGAATGGAACCCGATCCGTCGGCAGGGCATCGCCCGCAATACTGTAGCAATTGCTCGTCACCGATCACCCCGGGCAGGCGACCAAGTTGATCGGGAAGCGGAGTGAAAGATTGACCGTCGTGATTGGCACCTGGACTCACGGTGCCGCCGATTTCGTCCAAGAACCGAGCCGAGAATTTAGCGACGCCGTCCGAGGATGTGGCCCAGTGAGTTCGCAGCCGAACGCTTTGATCGGTAAACACGCTGCACCTCAATGCATTGGTAAACGCCTGAGTCGCCCCAATCGTGTCACCGCCGGACCACTTAACGTACCCGAGCAAATCGTGGCCCCACGACAAATCACGGTTCGACGCACAAATCACCGACGCATGATGGGCTACCTCGTCCCATCGCTGCTGAGCGGGATCGAAAGCCGACGCGGGCATGCGCAGTGCCTGCTGCAAGCACGCGGCGATTTCGCCCGGCATCGTTCGCAAATCGAACGACCAACGCATCAGATCGTTCCACACCAATTCTAAATCGTGAGCGATCTTAGGACTAAGGTGCCCGGCCAACTCACTTGAAAGTGCATCAATCACCAACTGGCATCGTACGGGAGTCTCACAGAGCCCGTTACTCAAAAAATCATTCGCTAGCCGCGACGGATCGCCCGGCCCTTGCCAATCGATCGCGTCGATCGCGGGCAAGCAATCGCTCACCCATTGTCCCCACGGATGAGAACGCCAATCCTGCGGCCCACTCGGTGCACCACTTTCGATAACCATCTCCGCGTCGGCCTCGAATGCGGGCTCGGCGTGCCGCCGATCCGGCTGAGGCAAACGAGCCAGCGACCAATCAAACAGAAACGCTTCCGCCAATCGGCTGCCCCATGGCAACCAATCGCCTCCGCCGTGATACCACTGGCAAATGTCGGTCGAGATCCCCGTTTGTTTCGCCAGCTCCGGATCGAGCAAACGAAGGCACAGCCAATCCCCGGCCCCATTACCCACCAATGGCAGAAAGTTCGGCGGCATCAACGGCGGCCAGAACGGGTCCGGCACCGTCGACAACAGCGTCTGCGGCGTGGCCGAATAACGAAACTCACCCCAATTCAGATTCTGTGCTCCGGGCTGCGAGCCCGTTCCGTGGGAACAGAGCTCGTCCCACCAATGACACAATTCATCGTCAAAATCGATACCGAATCGCTCGGACAGACGCGAAGACCAACGATCCGGACCGCTGCTGCCGGCGGCCGCAGATGGGATCGAACTCGCCGCATCTTCCTTTTTGGCCACAGAGTCGTCGTCGGTAGTCGAATGCGGAATGGTCACGTTCTATGATGAGGGGCCAGAGTGGCCTTCCGGTCAGACAATTGCGAAGAAAAGGAGCGTAATCGGCGCGAACGCCGTTTATCGCTCGCCAGCGTAGCGGTCTGATCCTACTAAACGCAAGACAAACGGTTTTCGATGAGATCGCCCCTACCTACAAGTTCCCATTGTACCGAAAAGTTTCGCTTCACACCCGGGGCGGCACCCGCGAACGGGTTTCGACGCGTTTTGCTCGTGGCGGCCCCCCTCCTTTTCGTGTTCCCGACGCTGAACCCCATGAACGCATCTTCACAGGAGTTCCAGCCGAATTATGACGAATCGAAGATCCCACCCTATGTTCTTCCCGATCCGCTTTTGACAGCCTCGGGCGATCGCGTGACGTCCCCCGAACAATGGGCGGCCCGGCGTGCCGAAACGATCGAATTGTTCGAAAACCACGTTTTCGGTCGAATGCCGGCAGAAAGGAACGTCGACGCCAAAGTCGTCCGCCGCGATCCGACCATCAACGATGGCAACACGATCCGGTACGAACTGACCGTGACGATCCACCCGCTCAAGGCTTCCACGACGACCGAACCGAAATCGCTGGAAATCCACGTCCTCGCCGATGTCCCTAAACAGCCGGACTCCGGCGGTGACGAGGGCCAAATCTCGAGCGGCCCGTATCCCGCCTTCCTCGGCCTTAACTTTCACGGCAATCACACCGTCTCGCCAGATCCCTCGATCCGAATCCCGTCATCGTGGGTTCCCGATCGAGGCTCGCAAACCACCGACGGGCACCGCGCGACCGAGCGTGGCCGCGGCGTCGCCGCATCGCGGTGGCCAAATCGCATGATCAACGGCGCAGGCTACGCAGTGATCACGGCCTACTGCGGCGACATTGACCCAGACTTTGACGACGGATTTCAAAACGGCCTTCATGCGTTGATGCCTGACTATGTCGAGAGTCTGCCGCCCGATCAACGACCGGGGACGATCGCGGCATGGTCCTACGGCCTGTCATGCATTCTTGACGCGGTCACGGCGACAGAAGAACTCAACATCGATGCCTCAAATGTCGCGTTAATCGGGCACTCACGATTGGGCAAAACTTCGCTGTGGGCTGGTGCGACGGATACACGTTTCGCGGCCGTCATCAGCAACAACTCGGGATGCGGCGGCGCGGCACTGTCACGGCGCGCCTTTGGCGAAACCGTTGCCCGGATCAACCGAAATTTCCCTCATTGGTTTTGCGAGGGATTTCATCATTACGACCAGCGCGAAAGTGAACTGCCCGTCGACTCACATCAACTCTTAGCGATGGCCGCACCACGCCCCATCGCCGTCGGCAGCGCAGTCGATGATCAGTGGGCCGACCCGAGAGGTGAATTCCTGGCCTCGCTTCACGCATCCCCGGTCTATGAAGTACTCGGCCTCGCGGGCCTGAAGGACGAAGAAAACCAAACGCCTTCCGATCTTCCCGTCGTCGACGATGCCTTCACCTCGGGCACCATCTCGTATCACCTCCGCACTGGCAAGCACGACCTGAAAGAATCCGACTGGATGCGGTACATCCAATTCCTTGATCGCTTCCTCAAATAATAAAGGCGTCGGTACCTTTCCGCACGCCGATGCATTCATTGCATCGCAGCGTTTTTCCACTCAGGCAAACGTCATCGATCAAAGTCGGACAACGTTTTCACTCAGAAAGAACGTTCGACTTACGCGGCGCGGTATTGGATCAACCCGCGGAGCGTCTGCATCAACGTCGAGATACGAGGACGGAATTGATCGTCGAGAAACTCACCTTCAAAGCTCGTCGGAACTTCCATCACGACTTTGGCCCGACGCGCGACCTTCGCGGTTACTTCGGCGTCAAAGCCACGATCGCATTCACGCAATTCAAGCGAACGGATCAGGTCACCACGGAACACCTTGTGTGAACTTTCCATGTCCGAGATTTTCATCCCGGTAGCGAGGTTTGCCACGAGCGTTGTGATGCGTCCCGACAAACGCGACGCGATCGAGATTCCTCGACGTGTGTCACGACGAAGCCGCCGAGAACCGTAAACGGCGTCGGCCTTGTTCTCGAGAATCGGCCATACCGCGCCGAGCAAGTCGGCAGGATCGTACGCCATGTCAGCGTCTTGGATGGCAACGACACGGCCCGTCGAATGTCGCAATGCCATCCGAATCGCCGAACCACGGCCGTGGTGTTTACGACGGCGGAGCACCGTCAAATTTGATTTCGGCATCAGGCTTCGAGCGTAATGCCAACTTCCGTCAGTGCTGCCATCATCGACAACGATCACTTCGCATGACGCGGGCATCACTTCTTCGATCCGCGATAGCACTTCAGGCAAACTCTCACGGGCGTTGTACACCGGCACGATGATTGAGATATCAAACGACGTGACGGGTGTGTTACCGCAGGCAACCTGCTGCGCCTCAGCAATCAAACTGAGAGTATCATCAATTCGTTCGAGAACGTCGTCTGCATACGACGTCGAGTGGGGCGATTCCCATGCGGTCTCGTCAGCGATCTTTTCAATCGCGGGAACGTAGTCCAGTGTCGCCCCGTCGTCGTTCGGACTCAGCGGGAATGCTGGTGAGTCGGTCTTGCTCGGTGATTCAATCGTCGAAGTTGCCATATGCCCATTACTCTGCGTTGCTGAGAAAGGCGATCACTCGCGCCGGTGAGTCTTTTCATCGGCGCCGAGGAAGTGTTCGCCAAGGGAACTATGGGGAACGATCACTCGGCGAGACGCCACCTCGCCGCAAATCCGAACGATTCTCTAGACAACTGTTTCGTCCCCCCTAACGACAAATCCGAACGAATCGATTGTGCGGATCAACGCCGAGTTTGACATGTGATGCCGCCTTCCGAATCGAGGTGCAAACGCCGTCATTTGGTTTTCGTTGCATTAATCCCACACCCAAATGGCATCGCCCCGTGAGACGAATCATTTCTTAATCTCACACCAAACTTACCTTTGGCGAACTTGACGGCTGATTGCGGGCTGGTTCACGGACGTTTACCTTAATAGGAACACGTTACTTCCCTCGTCTACCTCCGCAATTACGAGTTTGGGCCATGAGCCAACAAGCACAAGCCAACGCTCCTGACGATAAACCTCAGTCGCAAACCCAATCGAGTCCCTCCCAGCCAAACTTGGATACCCGCTCCACATCGATGCGGGATTATCTCGACCGGGCACTCGAAACATTGAAGAAATTCGGAGGCGGTAAGAACGAAGCGCCTCAAGAACTGATCACATTGCTCGAAGACGTGAAGTACCTCGACGAAGCCAAGGTGCTCGCGATCGCGGAAGTGATCAAACACATGAGTTCGTTCAACGCGTTGGTCCGCGAGAACGTCGAAAGTGTTCAAATCGGCAACCGGTACATGGACATCGCACAAATGTTCGATTCCATCCGGGACGACAGCAAACGCTTGATCTCGCAACTCGACGACGGCAAAATCAGCGGAACCGAGAAGGTATCCAATTGGTGGATGAAGATGCGTCGGGGTACCCCGAGCGACCGATTCGAGCAGATTGTGGAAGTCTACGGCGATGTCGCCAAAGACACCAAACACGCTCTGAAATCGGAAGAGCAAATCATGGACGCGTACATCGATTTTCGGTTTGCACTGAAGGAATCGGAAGTCCTCGCCCGAGAACTGCTCGACCAGCACCTGCCGATTCTCGAAGCGGCCAAAGATGGTCTCGCCACCGCGCAAACCACATTGGACAATTACGAAGGAACGGATGAAGGCGGCAAGAGTCAGCTAGAGCTTCGCCGCGACGAAGCCCGGCACCGGTTCGAGAAAGAAGACAAGACTTATCAATTGCTGAAAGACATCGCCGAAAACCTCGAAATCGGATACGACGTCGGCGAAACCCTGATCACCAAATTGAAACAAACCCACGACGTAAAAGAACGCGTGTTCCGCCGTGCGGTCACGTTCTTCACCACCAACGAACACGTCTTCACAATCCTCGGCACGGTCTACACGAGCCAGCACGGGTTACATGAGGTCACTCAGGCGACCGAGGCCATGAAAGACGGCGTCAATCGCGGACTCGAGGACGTCGCCAGCCTCGGACGTGAACTCGAACGGGCTGCCCTCAAAGCCGGTTATGGCAGCACGATTGATCCGGAATCCGTCCAAAAGCTCGTCGACGCGATCAGCGGATTCCAAATTGAATCGCTGCAAATGATCGCCGAACTCCGCAAAGAGAGCGAAGAAAGCACCAAAGCGATTCGTAAGAGTGTCGAAGAGGGCAAGCGAAAATATCAAGCGACGCTGGGACGCTACGCTCGCGGTGAATCCTTGACGGGCTAACCGTTCCTAACCCAACGAATGATTCATGTCCCCGCCCGACGCAATGCGTTGGGCGGGGTTTTTGCTGCGCATTGCCCTCAGCCCCCATGCCTTTTTCGCCCGCGATCTTCCCCTACGAAAATCCCTGAATAATTCGACCTCAGGGGAAATCCTGACCTAGATTTGCTACTAGAGGGAGGTATCGGATGCCAGTTCGGCAACTTCTCTCCCAAGTGATTTTTCACCGAATCGTTGCAACTCGCTCACCAACTTGGCGTGTCTGTGCTGGCAACAAAACGTTTGCCATGCTGAACACCGGAGACGCCAGGAACTGGGATTTCCCGCACTATGAACGCCCCAACACGCATCCCAACCGCACAACGCGACGGAGCCAACCGTCGGCCACGCTTTCGTCGCGTCTCCCGTGGCGCACACCCGACTCGTCGGGGCGGCAATTTCCTAGGCATCAAACGCGTCGCCACCGCGACGGCCGAGGTGGCGATTTGCCTGCCCGTTTTGATGACACTGACCCTCGCGACGATTGACCTCTGCTCAGTCTTCTTCTTGAAAGAAACCGTTTCGATCGCCGCCTACGAAGGTGCTCGTCGGGGCGTCAACCGCGGCGGCACCAACGCCGCCGCGATCGCCCGCGTCCAGCAAGTCCTCAACGAACGCGGAATTCAATTCGGCAGTGGTGCGATCTCCTTCGAAGGGGCCACCTACGACAGTGCCGAGACACTCGAACACGTCACGCTCGTCGTGACCGTCCCCGCCGCGGGTAACCTCGCCGCACCGGCGGGTTTGTACGGCGACCTGCAGCTCACCGCGCGTGTCACGATGCGTAAAGAATTCGAGAACCAAGAGTAGTCGTCTTATGAAACACAATTCACCGAATCGCTCGACTCTCTCGCACCGCCCTCGACGCTCTCAACGGCGCTCTCAGGTGCGTCGCGGCCCCAAACGTGTCGCGGCGACACTGGTCGAATTTGCACTCGTTTGCAACGTGCTGATCGTCACGATCTTCACCTGCATGGAGTTTGCGAGAATGAACATGGCACGCAACCTCGCTCAAGACGCCGCCTACTTTGCGGCTCGTACAGCGATCGTGCCTGGTGCAACGGCAGCCGAAGCCGAGGCCGAAGGAGAACGCATCATGAGTTCGATCTTCAGCAGCGGATACACGGTCACCTGTAGCCCGATCTCCGACGAAACCGAAGAGGTCTCGGTACGCGTCGCCGTCGAGCTTGACGATGTCGCCTTCTTCTTGCCGCTGTTCCTCAGTGGCATCGAATTGGAGTCGACCGCAAAAATGCAAACCGAACGCTACAGCGGTTTCTACGAGCAATAACTGTTTCCAACATCCACCCAATTGAACTTGGCCCGGGGGGGCTTTTTTCAAACTCTCTCTCACCACTGCCTCACTCACCTAGACCGAGTCTCTCACCATGTACCACTCCCCCCTCTCTCGCAATCGAGATCAACGCAGCAACACGTGCTCGCCTTCGATTCAATCGAACGTCCAGTCGCGTCCACACCATGGTGGCGTCACCGTGTTGTTGGCCGTGGTGTTGCCGGTACTCGCCATCCTAGCCGCGTTCGCTATCAACTCGGCTCACATGCAGTTGACGAAGACTGAATTGATGATCGCCTCCGACGCCGCCGCTCGTTCGGCAGGCCGTACGTTCAGTGAAGAGCAAACCGTCGAAGCCGCCAAACAGGCCGCAATGATCACCGCGGCTCTGAACAACGTTAATAACGAACCGTTGCAACTGAGCACCTCGGACGAAGGCAACGAAATCGAATTCGGGTACTCCGAACAAAACGGCTCCGCCGGTCGATTTGTGTTCAACAAAATCCCGACCAGCCAAGTGAACGGGAACGAGTTGACAGTCAGCTCCGTCCGGATCAACGCCAAACGAGACAGCTCCTCCCAAGGTGGCAAGGTTGAACTGATTTTCCCGAGCCTGATGGCCCGCAAGGACTTCTCACCAACGACCAGCAGCGTCGCAATGCAAGTCGACCGCGACATCGCATTGATCCTCGACCGTAGCGGATCGATGGAATGGCCCGATTACGATTGGCCGTCGGGGTTCAACATGTGGAGTCGCTCGGCAATGGATGCCGCAGAAGATGCAAACATCATCTATTACAACCGATACGGAAACGCCTACTACTCGAGCGGGCAAAACGAGAACACTTACAAAGAATTCATGTGGGAGGAATACCTCGACCTTGGCCCTCGACCTCCGACGCCTTGGGAAAATCTCGTCGTCGCCGTGAACGCATTCCTCGACGTGCTCGAAGACACTCCACAAAACGAACAAGTCTCGATCGCGAGCTACTCGAACTACGGCACACTCGACATCTACCTGACACACGACTATGACGACGTCCGTGACACGGTCGCCTCACTGCGAACCGGCGGTGGCACAGGAATCGGACGCGGAATGCAGTCCGGTGAAGCCGCGTTCGAACACGCCAATGCTCGCCCGTTTGCATCGAAGACGATGGTCGTCATGACCGACGGAAATCACAACACCGGTATCGATCCTGACGACGTCGCTCGATCCATGATGAGCAACGACAACGTCAACATCCAAACCGTGACATTCAGCGACGGTGCCAACCAAGCCGACATGCAAGAAGTCGCACGCATTGGAGCGGGCAAACACTATCACGCCTCATCGGGCAGTGAGTTGGTGAGTGCCTTCCAAGAGATCGCTAACAACTTGCCGACAATTTTGACGAAGTAGTCAAATTGACGCAGCTTTTGCCTTCATCTGCCAAAGCGTCACCTACACTCTCAGTGTATGAACAACAACGTCTCCCGAAACGAAAACGAACTATCCGCTGCGGCTCTCTTGAGCCGTGGCGGATCGCCGCGTAACCCCGCACCAACGATGCACCCGTTGTCGAAAGGGTTGCTCGCCGTCTCAATCATGCTCGGCGTCATCCTGCTCTGCGGATTGGCACTGCGGATGAGTGTCGGATTGGTCAGCGACCAGCAACATGCCTCGTTGGGTGTTTCCGCCAAACAGGCTTCCCGATCGAACGACGAACAACTCAGCGAACGCCAGCGTGAAATCGAACGGATCCGCGAAGAAGCACGCCGCAAAGATCGTGAACTACTCAATCGGCGCCGGGAACGTCTTTGGCGTGAACAGTGTGTCGACCGACCTGATAAAACCGCTGCGTACCAAAATTGGTACCACGAGGTCCGCGAAATCGAAGACCAACTGAAGGGCGCCGAAGAAATCCAAGCACAACTCGGCCCCGAAGAAGCCAAAAATGGGCCACTCGCGGAAGGCAGTGTGCTGTGGCATCGAAAGCAGCGGTTACTGGATCTCAAAGCCGACGCGCCCTCGCTGTAAGCGAGCAATCTGAACAGTGCCGCGTCAAACGGTCCTCTCGAATCGTCAAGACCGCTTCTCGCTCGATCGCCCTCGCAACGAATGGACTGTTACAACGCCGTAACAGGCGACAATCAATCTAGCCAGATCCCACGAACTAGCGTGGGCATCCCGGTAGCGCCGCCTCGCAATCACTGAGACACCATTGCACCGATTCGGTCGGCACGTTGATCAACGGAGCTCGATCACTCCCAAGAGACAACAACCGCGTGAGATTTTGGTCGGTCATCTTACGCAGACCGATGTAAGACGTGGTCAGTCGTGAATTGATTTCAATCACGGCGTCATGGTTAGCGTCTCTACCGAGGATCAAATCGATCCCGAGAAACCCGCTGAGCTTTCCAGGTAACGCTTGCATCACACGTGTCACCAACGCGTGGGCACGCAACTGCATTTCGACGGGCACGGGCCCACATCCGCCGCGGTATACCAATTGGCTGGTCGATAACGGAGCGGCACCCGATTGCGAGATCGCGTCATCGGGTTCGTGGGGAACCTCTTCAATCGTCTGCCACACGGCGGGCAACATGTTCACGCGACCGTTGCCACGCTGCCCTGTCACGATCACGGATGCAGATCGACCGACCAAACGTTGCTGCGTGATCTCATGATCCTGCATCGACTCGAGTGCGGGCTGCAATTCGTCGTAACGTCGGATGTCCATCGCACCACACCCATCGCGTGGTTTGACCAAATATCCGCCCTCAGGAAATCCGCCGATCAGCGGATTCACCTTTCCCGTCGAAAGAGGCCGCGAACATACGTACGGTCGCTCATCGCTGCCGACTTTGCGGCGTTCGACACACCATGTGTCAGGGTGGGCGATGTCCTCGCCGTGCAGCCATTTCGCCGTCGCCCATTTATCTCCCGAGAGCCCGATCGCATTCCCGCTGGGCGCGAGCACCTCAACCCCGGCTGCTCGCATCAACGAAATGCCTTTGGTCAACAGAGCATCGTTTTCAGGAATGACAACAACCGCGAAATCGCATTGACGCGCCGCCGCGATCCACTGATTCCATGGTGCCGCACATGGTTCCATCGCGACGACATCAATATTCGGCGTGTCGAAGACAGGGAACTTCAATCTCGGGTCGACCGGAGTGCAGACGCTCGCCCATTCCGAAAAATCCTCCACCAACGCTCGCCACATCGAGCCCCCTTCCCCTAGCAGCGATTCGGGAATGGCATGGGGCAGAGTGTCAAACATCCCTCCACCGCAGAGATACTCGGCGACAAAAACACGCGGTGACCCCGATTGAGATCCAGGGGCGTTGTCGTTCATGACAGACGATCCGTCCGAGATAGAATTAAAGGAAATACCTTTCGTTGCACCGAAACGCTACAAGACCGCAGAGTGAAGTGCGGTGACTCATTTGTCGACGCTCCTGTGACGAAGGCCCATGACGCGACTGCTCATGAACCGAACAGGCCTAAACGAGCTAGACCCAAACCTACTGCGATCAACCTGACGAAGTATTAACCGGCCAGGCAACCACTCACCAAACCCAAAACGCAATCGCGACTTAACGGGCCGATTCTGGATTCGCGTCGTTCCACTGAGTGTCGACGTTCACACCGGGTGAATTGACCTTCACACCTCGTTGCAATGACGCGTCGACTTCGGTGTTCGGCGTTTTCACTTGGACGCCTTTGCCGTGGGCAACATCGACGTCAACGTTTTCGGTTCGGACGGTGACGCTCTCGCCTGCCTTTCGTTTGACGTCGACTCCTGGAGCCTGCACGTCAACGCTGCCGTCGCCGTCGATCTTCACACTCCCGCTGCCCCAATTCAGTTCGAAACCGTCCGACTTCGCTCCCGCACCGCCGTTGTTGTTCCCGCCATCGCACCCGGCGATGCAAACACAGAGTGACGCGGTCATAACCGCCAGTCCAGAGAAAGCTGTTTTAGTCAGGAGCATTTTGAAGATCCGTGAAATCGAAAGTAGGAAAATGAAAGAAGAAAGCTGAACAACGCCATGACCGGGAAACATCCCGACACGACGCCGATAGAATGATGTCTTAATTCGTCGCGAGACGCCCTTGTGTTACCGGACGATTGATCGCTGGTAGACAACGCGGAACTCGATTCCGTGACACTCCCAACAACCGTCGTCGACACAGTGATTTACGAGGAAAGATCGTCTCCGCACCGAGTTATTCATTGGCACCATAGCCGATATAGACTGTACTAGGCAGCCAACGAGGTTTTCTTTTCTGAACGTTTTGAAATCCATACGGCTCCATCGCTTCGCGCACCAACGCGTCCGGCAGGAAGATTTCCTGAACGCCAAAGACGACGCACCCTCCCGGCGCCAAAAAACGACGCGATTGGTCCAGAAAATCTCTCAGCACGCTCGCCCCGTCGTCACCACCGTCCCACATTTGGTCGCCGTCCACTTCGAGCCGGCGGGTCAGTTGCAATTCGCGCCCTGTTTGGGTGGGGACGTAGGGCGGGTTGAAGTAGATGAAATCGTAGGTGGACTCCGAGGTAACCTCGGAAAACAAATCACTGAGCCAAAACTGAACATCGTGCTTGTTGAACCGCGCCACCTCCTGGGAACTATTCACTCGGCTCGGTGAACAGTCAACACCGTCAATTTTTACTTGGTCCGGCGGAGTCTGTGCCGCGATCGACAGACTGACCAGGGCACCTTGGCCGATCCCCATTTCGAGCAGCCTCAGCGGTCTGTCGTTGGTTCGTTTCGCCAGAGATTCGGCGACCATTTCGTTCATCGTTCTCGCCAACAACACCGTCGTCGGGTCGTACTGAACGGCGACCCCACGCGGCAATCGCACCCCAAAGACGTATCGAATCAGCCACGGGCTACGTCGCAATCTCTTCAACAGAGGCTGGACAACCGGATAGACCAGATGACTTAGTCGCATAAATAAGCTGTGATTCCGATGCGACCGTGCCTTTCACTCGCTAACCATCCGAGCCGACAAAAACAACACAGCCTCGAAAGAGACACTCTAAGAATGTCTCACCGGGGGTAGCGTGACACAGCCCATAGTTTATCAAAATGCCCCCTGCGGTCCATCGCACGACGAGGTACGTAAAAGCCGCGGATTTGCTATAACGGGATCTCCACGTCTGCGACGACATGCCCGATGGACGGCTGTATCGTTCCAGGCCCAGGTAGGCCGCACGGCAGACAAGTCGAAAGCCAGGCAGAGCGTCCAAATCGCGAGAGCCTTACCGCGACGCTTCCGTCACCGCTAATCGTTTCCAACCTCTCCTCCCGCCTAGGCGTTTCGGATGACACCGCCCGCGACTTCTCCCACCGCGTCTTCGCAAACCCCATCGGCAACGGCAAAATCTCGAGTCGTCCGCCCCACGACAGACAACCCGGAATCGTTGTTACCACGATTCGGTCTCGAGTCGTTTCGTCCCGGGCAACGCGGCGTCGTCGATGCCCTGGCCTCGGGTGAGGATTGCCTCTGCGTGATGCCGACCGGCGGCGGAAAGAGCCTCTGCTATCAATTACCAGCCCTCGCGCGCCAGGGAACCACCATCGTGGTCTCCCCTTTGATCGCGTTGATGAAGGACCAAGTCGACACGCTGCAATCGCGAGGTATCCGCGCCAAATTGATCAACAGTTCGCTCTCGCAAGGACAGCAAGAGTCCGTGATGGAAGCGATGTCTCGAGGCGAACTGGACCTGGTGTACGTCGCGCCCGAACGACTCCGCAACGGTCTCTTTCTCGACGCGGTCGCCAAGGCCGACATCTCGCTCCTCGCCGTCGATGAAGCCCACTGCGTGAGCGAATGGGGGCACGACTTTCGGCCCGACTATGCACGGCTCGGAAAATTCCGCGACCGCTATCTCGATGGCGTGCAAACGATCGCGTTGACCGCCACAGCGACGCCAACGGTTCGCGACGACATCTGCGAACTGTTGAACCTGCAGGAACCACGGGTCTTCGTCACCGGGTTCGCACGCACGAACCTGAAGTTCGCCGTTGAGTCCTGCAACAACGACACCGCCAAACGTGATCTGCTCCAAAAATACCTAAGGGGCCGCGACGGTACCGGGATCATCTACGCGGCAACGCGAAAACGTTGCGAAGAGATCGCCGAATGGTTGCCTGAAAAGACCGGTCGCAAAGTCGGCGCCTATCACGCGGGACTGCATCCCGATGATCGTCGCCGAGTTCAAGAGTCGTTTATGAAAGGGGAACTTTCGGCGATCGTCGCGACGAACGCATTCGGAATGGGAATCGATAAATCCGACATCCGTTTCGTCGTCCACTTCAACATCCCCGGGTCGCTCGAGGCCTACTACCAGGAAGCCGGACGTGCCGGACGCGACGGCGAGATGAGCGATTGCTTGCTGCTCTTCGCATACTTCGATCGCCAGATCCAAGAGTTCTTTATCGAGAACCGGTATCCATCGAAAGCCACCGTCAAGAAGGTCTACGAATACCTGCTTTCGTGCGAAGAAGATCCGATCGAATTAACACTCGAACAACTCCGCACGGCAATTGATGTTCGCGACGGCACCGAAGCGATCAGTACATCGGAAACCCTGCTCGCTCGCGCCGGAGTACTCAAACGGCTCGATGCCGGTTCGAACCAAGCGATCGTGCGAATCGACAGCGACGCACCGACCTTGCTCGATTTCCTGCCACGCGAGGCGAAAATCAAACGCCGCGTCATGACGGCGGTCGAAAAGGTCGTTGGAATCCGTCGCGGCGAGGACGTTTACGTGCGTCCCGACACGATCGCAAAGCTCGCCGAGATGGATCGCGCCAAAGTAACCACCCAACTGCGTGAACTGACCAAATTGCGTTCGTTCGATTACGTGCCTCCCTTCCGTGGCCGCGCGGTGCATATCACTCGTCGCGACCTTCATTTCAATCAACTCGCGATTGACTTCGACGAACTCGAACGACGCAAAGCCGCCGAATACGAAAAACTCGAAGCGGTGATCCAGTTCGCACGCGCCCCCTCGTGCCGACAACGCGTGATCCTCGATTACTTCGGTGACCCCAACGCAGCCGATTGCACGCGGTGCGACCGATGCGATCCCGTCGGCGGAAAACTCATCCGAGACGGCGATTGGACGGGAGGCAATACCAACACGGAGACGAACGGATCCGGCAACGCGCCGTCGACTTCGATCGCCTACCCCGACATCGACGAACGCCACCTACTCACCGGAGTGCGAGTGGTCTTGTCTGGCGTCGTGCGAACCCACGGCCGACTGGGCAAAAACTTGATCGCACAAATGCTCGCCGGTTCGAAAAACAAACGCGTCACGCAACTGCGTCTCGACCGCCTCAGCACCTACGGCATGCTCACCGGCATGACTCAGTCTGAACTTGCCGACGTGATGGACTCTCTGTTGGCCGCCGGTTTACTCGAACAGAAAGAAATCAGCGAACGTCGCCCCACGGTACACATGACCGACCCGGGACGCCGCGTGATGAACTGCCACGATCCGTTGCCCGCCGCCTTTCAATTGAAACATCGGTTGGCCAAAAAACTCGCCCGCGCCGCCTCTCAAATTGAGTCCGGCGACGTCGCCGTTGACGAATCGTCTGACATCGTGATTGGTTCGCCCCCGAGTCCCCGGAATCCCCCGAGTCCACCGGCGTCACCATCGCCCGAACCGAGCCAACGAACCACCACTTCGACAACGCCGGACTCAGAACCGCCTACGGCGCCAACGCCTGCACGTTCGGTCGATCGTCCCTCATCGCCCGCTCAGGAGAAATCCACGCGAGAACCCTTGGCGCCGAACAACTCGCTGGGTGGCATCGACCTAAAAAGCATCGTTGCCGAAGATCCCGAACAGATCCTAGTTCGCGAACTGACGGATCGAATGAAACGATTTCGCCGCAAACGATCGGCAGCCCTGGGAGTTTCCCCGCACCAAATCCTCACCGGATCGACAATTGAACGATTGGCACAAAGTCGCCCCGCCAACGGCACGCAACTCGAGAGCGTCTCGGGGATCAGTAGCGAATTCATGGAGGCCTACGGCAGCGACCTGCTAGAACTGATCGCGACAACCATGTCGCAGCACGAAATCGACTACCCACCGCAACCGTCCACACCGCAAACTGCTGAGTCCAAACCCGCTACACCACCCACGACGACACCGACTGCCGATAAATCATCCTCACGCCCCGTCGTGACTGCGGCGGAGCCCACACCGCCCAACGATGCATCCAGACAGGCACCGGAACCAGTACCCGTTTCTGAACCGGAGACTCGCCCGAATTCCTCACGCGATGACGAGGCAACGGTTCATTCCGATCCAGAGGCGTGGCGGAAAGACTATTGGACGTGGCGACTGTGCCGCGACGGTTATACGCTTGACCAGATCAGCGAGATCCGAGGTGTCAGCGTTGACGGACTCATGGCCCATCTCGTCGCCGCCGCTCGTGCCGGACACACGGTTGACCCACAGTGGGGAGGTTCGCCCGAACGCACCGCAATCCTACGACGTATTCTTGGCTAGACAACTTATGCGGGCGTGTAGTGCGGTTAAACGCCAACAGCAATCGCTGATTCAATCAATCTCGCTAAGTGTATCCGATCAGATTTCGCGTGAAGCGGGCTCCCGATCTACGATGCAACCCCCTATTGGGTTACAATCCGATCAGTGGGCATTAGATGACGTAAAAGTTAAGAGAACCTAGCCTTAGGCGGCGCAATCGAGAGCGGGAGCAGTGCGAATTATCTACAAACTGCTGCTCGCGACCCTTTTGCCAGCAGCATTGATCTGGACCGTCGGCAACTATGCCGCGAGCGTCGGGCAAAAAAGCCTACAAACCGCGATCAGAAAAACGTCTCAAACACGGGCCGCGGCCGTCATGGATGAGATCGACCGGATCGTACAATCTCGGTTCATTCAGTGGAAAGCCTACACGCGAAGCGACCTCGTCCAACAAACGCTCGCGGATTCAAACGCGTCCTTTCTTGAGTTCGATGACGTCGAGTCGATTATCGACACTCGCGACACCCAGTGGCGGTCCACGCCCCCGGGCGAAACCACGCCCCTCATGAAATTGCTGATGAACAACAAGGTCGCTCGAGACCTGCGTTCATTGATGGAAAAACTCAACGAAGGCAGCGGCTACACCATCTTTGGAGAAGTCTTCTTCACCAATCGGTTTGGTGCCAACATCGCGCAGTCCAACCGAACGTCCGACTACCGACAAAACGACGAACAATGGTGGCAGGACGCGGTTCGCGACGGCATGTCGATCAGTGACGTGAAGTTCGACGAAAGTGCCAACATTCACTCCATCGACCTTGCCTTACGGATCGACGACGCCGACGGGAAGTTTCTAGGGGTGATGAAGGCCGTCATGAATATCCGCGAGGTGTTCAGCGTGGTCGACCGCCGCAATGAAAGATACGGCGCAGGCGAACGCCTCCTGCTGCTCGACAACAATGGCGCCGTCTTGCACATCGGAAATGAATCACCGATCCCAATGACCGATGCGTCTTACTACCTCGACAACGTGCAACTGTCCGAACGACTCCCCTACGCGACCGCCTATCACACGGACCCGAAAACCGACGAAACCTACCTCGTCGCGTTGGCGTTATCACAGGGGTATGGTGACTTTGACGGGCTCGGCTGGATCCTCGTCAGTGAAACACAAGAGTCGCACGCGTTTGCCCCCGTGAACGATCTGCGACGAAGATTGAGATGGTTTTCGCTAACTGCCACATTCATGGCCGCTCTCGCCGGTGGACTGATCGCGTGGTCACTCTCTCGGCGCATCGCACGATTGACCGAAGCGACCGTTGCGATCGCCGGTGGTGACCTGGACACTCGCGTTGTCGATGGTGGGCACGATGAGATCACAAAGCTCGCAAATCATTTCAATTTGATGAGCGAACAATTGCAGGAAACTCAAACCGCATTGGTCGCCGCTCGAGACGAAGCGTTCAAAGCCAACCAAGCCAAGAGTGCGTTCCTGGCCAACATGAGTCACGAAATCCGCACCCCGATGAACGGCATCATCGGCATGAGCGAACTGCTCGCCGATACGCCACTGGAACACGAGCAACGCGAATACCTCGGGATGGTTCGCAGTTCGGCCGATTCGCTCTTACGATTGATCAACGACATTCTCGACTTCTCGAAGATCGAAGCGGGCAAGATGGAACTCGAGGTCATTCCGTTTGACCTGCGTGATTGCGTCGAGACCACCGCTCGTTCGTTGAGCCTGAGGGCGGCCGACAAGGGTCTCGAAATGGCCTGCCGGATCGATCCCAAGATACCGCAGTGGGTGCAAGGCGACCCCGGACGCCTACGTCAAATCATTATCAACCTTGCTGGCAACGCGATGAAGTTTACCGAGCAAGGCGAGGTCGTTATCTCGGTCGAACAAGAAAGCGGAACCGATAAAAAAGTGCTTCTACATTTCACGGTTCGTGATACGGGCATCGGTATCCCCAAGCAAAGTCTGACCAAGGTTTTCGATTCGTTTTCGCAGGTCGATTCGTCGACCACACGCAAGTACGGTGGATCGGGATTGGGCCTGACGATCTCATCGCAACTCGTCGATTTGATGGGTGGTCGTATTTGGGTAGAGAGCGATCTCGGTGTTGGTACTAAATTCCATTTCACCGTGCCGCTAGGAATCAGCAGCCCGGCACCTCCCCCAGCCCCCGCCGCACTCGACGGCCTGAGCGGAATGCCCGTCCTGATCGTGGACGACAATCCGACCAACCGACAGATTTTTCGCGAATTACTCAAATCGTGGAAACTGTGCCCGACCTGTGTCGAAGACGGACCGACCGCGTTAGCCGAACTGCGACGCGCCGCCGCTTTTAAAAACGGTGTTATTTCAAATGGCGCGACACATCGCGAAGAACGCAGTGGCAACAACGATCCAACGTGTTCCGAACCCACGACAACGCCTTATCAGCTCGTCTTGCTGGACTGCATGATGCCGGACATGGATGGATTCACCGTCGCACAAACGATGCGTGAAGATCCCGCCATCGCGGACGTTGACGTTATCATGGTCTCCTCCGCCGCGGGCAGCGACGACTCACGACGATGTCGCGAACTGGGGATCGCGCGTTACCTTACCAAACCGTTCGTGCAGTCCGAATTACTCGAGACGATTTTGCAGGTCAAACACCGTCACGAGAAACAAACCACACACACGACGATCACAGCACCCGCGACCACACCACTTAACGTGCTGCTCGTAGAAGACAGCTACATCAACCAACGTGTTGCCACCGGACTGCTCGAACGCAACGGCCATCACGTCGAGACTGCTGAAAACGGAGAACTCGCCATCGACGCGTGGCGCAACGGAAACTTCGACGTAATCTTGATGGATTGGCAGATGCCCGTCATGGACGGTACCGAAGCGACGGCCATCATCCGCGCCGAAGAGAAGTCAACCGGAAAACACATTCCCATCATCGCGATGACCGCTGCCGCGATGAAGGGCGACCGCGAAATGTGTCTCGCCGCCGGAATGGACGATTACCTCAGCAAACCAATCGACCCTGCCATACTAGTTGCGAAACTTTCAAATTTAAAACACTCGCATACGACGCAGAACGAGTCATCCAGCGCATCGCCAAATCATTCGATCGACGCGTCCAATTCGTTCGATCACAACGGCATCAATATCGAAACCGCTCGCGAGCAAATGGGCGGCTGCGACGATTCAATCCTAATCGAACTCGCCAAAGCACTCGCGACGGAATGCCAAACAAAGCAAGACGAAATGCGCAACGCCCTAGATCAACAAGACCTCGAAGTCGCTGGACGTGCCGCACACACGCTCAAGGGAGCGTCCACTCTTTTCGGCGCTAGTGAACTGGTGGATCAACTGCAGGAAATGGAACGCTTCGCTCGTGAAAACGATCTCGAGCGAGCCCGGGAGTTGTTTCCAACGATTCAAGAATCCTGCAGTACGGTCATGACCCAACTCGAAGGCTTCATCGGCGACTTGTGACGCACCGAAACGGCACGAGCTCGATTTCCCGTAGTAAAATCGATCAGACGTGATTTTTTTTCGCGGAGCGACGATCGAGTCAGCGACGAACTCCTGGCGTCTTCTCTCCGCCGAAACGTGCTCAACAGAACCACGAGTGACCACGCGGCGCACAATCCCACAAATTTTGCGTTACCGACACGCTAAATCAGTTCCAAATCAAGCTGACACACGTCTCATCGAGACAGATCGCCACGCCACACGATTGCTTCGTGGAGTTGAATCGACACGTCGAATAGGGTTGTCTATGGAACACCCTGAGTCCCCCTTTGAAATTCATCGAGTAAACAAGTCCATGATTGACGCACGTTTGACATCGGCCATTTTGTTGTTTGCAGTCCTTACCTTCGGAGCGGCGGCCAATCTCCCCGGCCAGAACAAGTTCGTCCATAAGGAAAACGTTGAGATCGTCCCACTCGATAAGGCTCCTGAGGAGGAGCTGTCGTTGTGGTTCAACGAGCCCGCGACTTACTGGGAAGACGCACTGCCTCTGGGCAACGGTCGACTCGGGGCCATGGTTTATGGCGGCGTCGCAAACGAACTGATCCAGCTCAATGAAGAAACGATCTGGGCCGGACCGCCGTATCCCGTCGTCAAGAAGAACATCAGCCAAGAGACCGATGCGATTCGAAAATTGCTCTTCGAAGGCAAGTACGCGGAAGCTCAGAAATGGCAACAATCTCTGATGGCTCCACGTATCTCTCCACGCAGCTATCAAACCATGGGTGAACTCCGGCTACAGTTTGACGTTGAAAAAACAGCAACCGACTATCGCCGTGATTTGAATCTCGATACCGCTGTCGCAACCACGCAGTACACCGTCGATAACGTCACCTACACCCGTGAAGTAACGATCAGCCCGGTCGACCAAGTCATCACCGTGCACATCACCGCGAGCGAACCGGGAAAGGTCTCCTTTACCGCCTCGGTCGAGCGTGACGGAAAATTCAGCGTCACCGGAGAGGGTGACAATGTCTTGGTCGCACGCGGACAAGCCGCTCACGGTGACAAACACCTCGGCGTTCATTTTGCCACGGTCTACCAAACCGTTGCCGAGAACGGGACAACGGAAATCAACGACGACAAACTCGCCGTCCGCTCGGCTGACTCGGCAACGATCTATATTGCCGCGTCCACTGATTACAACCGCGACAACACGGACTCACCGCTAACACACGACTTAGTGGACGCATCCAAGAACACAATCAATTCCGCGACAAAGAAAGGCTACACCGACCTGCGTTCAGACTCCATCGCTTCGCACCAACAGCTTTTCCGCCGCATGTCGCTGGACCTCGGACCACCTTCGCAGCGGTCGACGCTCGCTCGCCTGAATCAATACGCTAACAGCGCTACGGGAACGGATCCTAATTTGGAGGCACTCTATTTTCACTACGGCCGATATCTGCTGATCACGTCATCGCGAAGCGGGAACCTGCCCTCCAACCTGCAGGGGCTCTGGTGCAAGGACATGAAAGCACCTTGGAACAGCGATTACCACATCAACATCAACATTCAGATGTGCTATTGGCCCGCCGAAACATGCAACCTTTCGGAGTGCCACCTTCCTTTCATCGACTACATCGAACGCCTCGTCCCGTCAGGTCAAGAAACGGCACAAGACCTCTACAGCAGCCGCGGATTCCTCGCCGGACACACGTCCGATGTTTGGCACGGAACGGTTCCGTTCGGAATGGCACAATACGGGCAATGGGTCGTCGGTGGCGCGTGGTGCACGCAGCACTTCATGGAACACTATCGATTCACGAAGGATCGTGAGTTCTTAAAAACGCGTGCCTACCCGATCCTCAAAGAAGCCTCGCTGTTTTTCTTGGACTGGCTCGTCACCGATCCGCAATCCGGAAAACTGGTTTCAGGACCGAGCACATCGCCCGAAAACAAATTTCTGGTGCCCGGCACCGACGTTGCAACGAATCTTTCGATGGGCCCGTCCATGGACCAGCAAATCATCTGGGACGTCTTCACAAACACACTAGAAGCCGCTGAGGTTTTAGGGATCGACGATCAGTTCATCCAGGACGTGGAAACCGCGTTAGCAAACCTAGCACTCCCCAAGGTCGGTTCCGACGGGCGGCTGATGGAATGGACCGACGAGTTTGAAGAGGTCGACATGGGGCACCGACACATCTCGCATCTTTATGGCCTGTATCCCGGACGCCAATATCACCTCAACAACAACCCCGAAATGGTGGCCGCGGCGCGAAAGTCGATCGAGACACGACTGGC
The DNA here is from genome assembly GCF_014192335.1 of Aporhodopirellula rubra. Lineage (GTDB taxonomy): Bacteria > Planctomycetota > Planctomycetia > Pirellulales > Pirellulaceae > Rhodopirellula > Rhodopirellula rubra. Next base: position 134,596 of record NZ_JACHXU010000007.1, read on the forward strand.
CAAGGGCGGCGGACATACCGGTTGGAGTCGAGCGTGGATTATCAACTTTTGGGCCCGGTTCAAAAACGCCGACAAAGCCCACGAAAACATTGCTTTGCTGCTGAAGAAGTCGACCCACAACAACCTTTTCGACAAACACCCACCGTTCCAAATCGACGGTAACTTTGGCGGCACCGCGGGCATCGCCGAGATGCTGGTTCAGTCTCACGCGGGCGAAATCGAACTGCTACCTGCGTTGCCTGACGCGTGGCCCAGCGGATCGGTACGCGGGCTTCGCGCACGTGGCGGATTCGAAATCGACATGGAGTGGGCACAAGGCAAACTAGTCGCAGCAACACTCCGTTCGCTTTCGGGAAACCAATGCACGGTCCGCTACGGCGACAGCAAAATCGACGTTGAAACCGAGAAAGACGCCGAGATCGATCTCACTGAAATGCTTTCGATTTAAATGCGGCCTGGTTTCGTTTGGGGTGATCAACGCGGATCACTCCAAACGATCAGTCTCAAACCACGTACGTCATCAAACGACCGGCAACCCGGTCGGTCGTCGGCTTCGGATCGCGTCTTGTTTCCGACGCCCGGCCTGTTCGAATTGCGGCCCAAACAGGGCGTCGGCATATTCGTCGATTTGCTCGGGCGTTTCAAAGTAACGCTCATAGCACCAGTCGTCTTCGAATTCGCAATTGTCGGTCGTGTACTCGCGACAAATCTCAGGACGGGTTTCGTAGATCCCGCAACGATAGTCATCCTGCAGATGCTTGCATGTGGTATGCACGAGCAAGTACCAAGTTTCTTCATCCACGAACACGGTCGCTCGGTCATGCAGCAAATACCAGCGGATGAAATCAAAGTCCTTCCGCGAGACCGGTTCGTCGATCGGTAGTGCAAAGTAATGACAACACTTTGCCGTGCAGTAATCGCACAGGCTCTCTCCCTTCGGCAAATCCGCACGACTTCGTACCCGGCTGCGGGTGGTCGCAGGCGTCGGATCAGAATTCCGTTTCAGTTTCTTTTTCGTTTTTGTCTTCGACATTGATGCGAGTCGGGTGCAGGACGGCGAAAGGAGGCGGATGGTCGGAATCGCCGGCGGCGTTAACCAGATTGGCGGGACCGAAAACGCGTTGGCAGAACGAACGAGCGAGGTGGCAAACAAAACCGAGGGAAACCGGGCCCCTGATCGGTCATGGAGATCCGGTCACATCGCCGTTACCCACGACGTGGACGGGGTGGCAATGAGAATTGGCACGGTGGTAGAGTAGTCCCACGATCGCTGCATTCTGACTATCAGATCCAGCGAAGTCCACCCGCTCGTCATAACTCTTAACGCCACGTTTCGCCCGCCATGGAAGTCGTCATCACCGCACTCGGTCCCGACCACACGGGTCTGGCCGATCCGATTATTCACCACCTGACCGGTCGCGGGGCCCGAATCGCCGAAATCCAGATGTACGATCACGACGAACGTTCGTTGTTCGCGATGTTGTGCCGAATCGAATTCGATGACCTGCCCAAAGGCAATGGGGAGGTTTCCCTGACGAAACTGCAGGACGAAATGCGCCAAATCGGCGAACATACCGGGCTTTCGATCCGAGCCTGGAGCCCCGATTTTCGTGCCCGAAGGCCACGACTCGCCGTCGCGTGCACCTACGTCGAAGACACGCCTCGTGCAGTCCTGCAGGCGGTTACCGACGGTGTCATCGGCGCGGACGTCCCCGTGGTAATTTCGAACCGCAAAAAACTCGCGCCGCTGGCTGCCGAGTTTGATACCGAATTCCGAATGATCGGTGACGGACAGGGCGGCGCCGATAACGCGATGCTAGTCGCCACGCTCGACGAACTCGATATCGACTACTTAATCCTCGCACGCTACATGCGAGTCCTCCCGGCGGAAGTGTGTTGGCAATTCGCCGGTGGGCGGATCATCAATTTGCATCACGGATTGCTGCCCGGGTTCCCCGGTTTTCGCCCCTACCACGATGCCAATAACGCCCGCATGTTGACCTTTGGTGCTACCTGCCACTTCATCATCCCCGAACTCGACGCGGGCAATCAAACGATCAATCAACGGACCTTTTCAGTCGCCCCCGGTACACCAATCGAACAAATCATCGCCGAAGGCGAACGCGACAATGAACCCAAGTGCCTGGTCGAAGGTGTCCGCCGCGTGGTCGACCAAGAAGTGTATCTGCACTTCCACCGTGTCGTTCCACGAAAACAATTTCGACCTGAATAGGCGAGATCAAAGAAGACTCGCGGGAGCCACACGGTGTTCTTTCACTAACCGCTGCACCAAATCAGCGACCGTGACACCATCCGCCTCCGCAGCGAAGGTTGGCACGATGCGGTGCCGAAGCACCGGCAACGCGAGCGTCTGAACGTCATCAATCGTCACGTGTGTGCGACCGTGCAACAGTGCGCGAGCTTTCGACGCGAGCACCAATTGTTGACTCGCCCGAGGCCCAGGGCCCCACTGGATCCATTCCCGCACCCATTCTTTGGCTTCGGGATCCGTCGGCCGCGCGTCACGGACCAAATCGATTACCCAATCTTTGACGTGTGGCGGCAACGGTACGCGGCGGACCAACGACTGGAACCGAACGATGTCCTCGCCACTGATCACATGCTGAACTTCGGGCAGTTCACCTGAGGTCGTCCGGTCAACAATCTCCGCTTCCTCGTCACGACTCGGATAGGCAACAACAACGTGGAACAGGAATCGATCACGCTGCGCCTCCGGCAACGGATAGGTCCCTTCCTGCTCAATCGGATTCTGTGTGGCAAGCACGAAAAACGGTTCAGCCAATGGGTATGTTTTTCCGCCCGCAGTCACCTCATGTTCCTGCATCGCTTCGAGCAACGCGGCTTGCGTTTTCGGCGGCGTCCGGTTGATTTCATCAGCCAGCAACATCTGCGTGAAGATGGGCCCCTTGCGAAAGATCATCTCCCGCCGACCGGTTTCGTGATCCTCTTGAATGATGTCTGTCCCGGTAATATCACCGGGCATCAAATCTGGCGTGAATTGAATACGTCGAAAATCCAGACTCATCGACGAAGCCAACGTCCGGACCATCAACGTCTTCGCGAGCCCCGGAACACCTTCGAGCAAACAGTGCCCGCGTGCGAGAATCGCGATCAACAATTGCTCGACGACATCGTTCTGCCCAACGACGATGCGGCTGACCTGATCTTTGACCTTGTTAACGCTCGCGATCAATGCCATCGCGGCTTCATTGTCACCGATCGGCAATTGTTCGGATTCGATTTCTCGCGGTGGTGGCGTGATCATCGTGTCGTTCAATCTGTAAGGTAGGGAGGGAATGCAGGAGGCGGGATCACCATTATACCCACTCGTTCCGGCTTACGTGCGGAGTGTGACCGCGAAACAAACCTCACATCGGTTTCTCGCCAAATGGCGAATCTCGATCCGTTCGGGACGCCACCGTTCCACTTCCCGTCTCCACCGGGGGATCTGGCTGGCCCGCTCGTAGTCACCCAACTTCATCGTGATCAAGCAACCACGAATGCTGGTCTCACGGCTATCAACGATATTACGCACCGTGCTCAACGTGGCATCGGGCTTGACCGTCGAATCCACCAATAACCACTTCGCACCGCGATAAATTCGTCGCGGCAAATCCCCCGCTCGCGCCGCGTAGTGCATGAATCGAGGATGTTCTGCAATTCGCGGGTCCATCTCAGCCGGGTCAATCCCAATCACATCGAGTCCCATCTCGAGCAGTCGTCCGCAGGCGCCCCCGGGTGCGCTGCCCACCTCGACGGCGAGGTCACCGGGCCGCAGATCAAAACCGCTCCACGCGATCGCCTCGGCCGCTTTGTAGTAGGCCCTCGAAATCGGTTCATACTCCGGTGAAACGGGCTGCACTCCTCCGGGCCAACGTGTCGGCAGAGTCGTTGCCGTGTGCGTTCCAAAGAACCAATGCGAAGGATCAACCAGAACGACATCGAGGACTTCCTCAGATGGTTGTGCGATTTCATTTGCGGCCGAACACCGAAGCCGCTCGGGGCCCAATCGCTCGAGAATCCGCGAAGCAACCGCCATCGAAACCTCATCGCTGCCCGGTTCAAAATCGAATCGACCGATCGGCGCTCGGTCCCGTGGCCAAACATGCAGATGATCCAGTGGCAACGACAGCGTTGAAATCGATTCGATCAAACGCTCGATCAGCTCGTCGGCGTTGCTCGATTTTCCGCTACCCAATGATCGCGACGCTGTTCGAATGAAGATATCCGTCGGCAACGGTGCGTTGTCATTATGTTTGGCAGTAACAAAACCGGGCCGCGAAAAGGACAGCCGCCACCCCGCCGACGCGATCGACTCTTTGACGATGCCTTCCGCGCCGTGGGCGCAAGAAAACATCGCGAAACTCGGCCCAGACGCGGGCGAGGGCTGAGGGGCAGTACTCATGGTGGACGGCAATCTGTAGTAATTCGAAAATAGAAGAGCGGAATATAAACAAGAAGGCAAAATCGTATACGGCTATTCCACTTCTAAGATTCCTTTACAGACGATTCGGCATCGGTCGTCGGCGTTCCGGGGTCATCTGCGGTCTCAGTCGCCGCTGAGTTTGTCGCGGCCATATCGCGTTTCGTAGCACCCGATGGCTCAGAAGCGACCACCGCGTCAGAATCAACCGCATCGCCTGCCGCCGAAGGCACGGTTTGAGGAGACTCCGCATCGGGAGGCCCCGAGTTAGCAGCCCCCTCATTCGGCGGCGATGCGACTGAAGGCGGTGGGACCGGTTCCGGCAAAACCCACGGCCCCGACGTTTCGCCGCGAACATGCCTCAGGTACTGACTGATCCGTTCCTGAGCGTACTCCTTCCCGCCGCCACGCCGCATCAACGTGGCCATCGCGGACAAATGATTGCCGAAGTGCGTCACGCGGTTATACCGAACCCGACGTGGCCGGCCGAACACCGGCAACAACATCAGACACAACACGACTCCCAAAAACGCCACGTGCATGTTGATCAGGCTCAGTGGCATCTCCGTCATCAATTCCCATCCTTTCGATTTGGGAATTCCGGGTTTGACCGTCGAGATGGGAATTGGAAACTGATCCGATGCTAGAAACGAGACGCGTAGCGCCGAATCGCTCGACTCCTCGTCGGTTGTGCTCGCAGCGAAACGAATCTCATCGCGAATCGTCTTTGCCATCTCCTGAGCCGCATCGGACGTCATCGCAAAATTCGTCAACAATCCACCACTTGCGACAACGAGAATTCTCGAGTCCCCCCATCGCTCGTCCATGATGCGCAGCAGCGTCGTCAGTGATGACTTGCCACCAGGCACCGACACAGTTTCCTGTAAGAGTGGATCAAAACGTCTCGTCTCCGGTTGGACGGGTGTGTCGTCCTCTGCATCCGATTGCTCATCATCGTTGTCATCGTCTGCCCCTTTGTCCCAGTCCAACTCAGACAACTCGTTACCTGACGCCGCTGCGTTTCGCGAGCGTGGCTCCACGTAAGGTTCCAAGTCGAAATCGCAAACTCGACGGTCTGACAAACGAACTCGATAAGGCAAAGCGTCCGCGGCAAACCAGTCCTTGACCCGAATGCTTTCGCGTCCCGCGTCGGTCAACAATCGTTCGTTAATTTCCCTCGCCAACCTTCGTCGGTATTCCAAACGTTGTTTTGGTGGCGCGACCTCGGCGGCAACATGAAAGTACTCCTCCGTACTGCCTCCATCGGGCACAATGAACACGAGCGTGTGGTTCCCTTGGGTGAGCCATCGCTCCATCCACTTTCTGACCGAAGTCTCGTTGATCGGTGCCCACTCGTTGGGAACCCATACGATCGCGTCGTTCTGTTCCTCACGAACCGACAAACGAACAAGATCACGCGTTTTCATCTCACGCGGACTCGCCGCCTCGCTCGCGTCGGGTGCCGGTGTCTCGTCGGGTGCCTGTTGCAGCAACGCCCGAAAAGCACCGAATCCGTTGACACTCTGCTGCCCAGACGCTCCCGTCGACGCACCGTACTCGGTATCAAACCCCATGCATCCGCTCACAACGAGCGACATCAACGACACAATCGACACGACCGCGTACTTCGTGCCGCAGAACTCCGAGGACGATTTGATCTTCGTCGAACGCACTGCACTCGATTTTTTCGATGGGGCCGAAAGGGCGTCAACTGAGGGAGATCGCGAGGCACTCATGATGCGGACCCTTTTCCCGAGAGGGCCTGTTCGATTTGCAAATTGTTTTGCCACAACCCCTCGAACTGCTCACGGCTCAATGAGTGCTTTCCGAAATACGATCGTTCGAACGCATCAACCGTTTCGTTGAGTTGGTCGCCGATGCGGACATGAGATTGTTTCGATTCACGAACATACTGCTTGTTGGTTTTCCAACGTGACAAACGCAAACAACCCGCGCGGTCGAGCATCAACAATTGGTGCCCATAGAGAAAAATGATCGCACGATCAAAATCTCCCGCATCCATCAATCGTTCCAACTCGGAACGTGGATTCACATTGGTGTCCCTCAGTTCCGCGGGCAGTTCCGCGATCCGCTGTTTTGTTTGTTCATCGAGGGTCCGCGCGTGCACCACGGATTGCGACAACGCGTCGGGCCGAAAATCGAAAGAGCTGTTTGCGAACACGTACATCAACAATCCCACCAACGCACCGATGAGACACATCAGCAGAAGCCATCCGAGCACGTTCACAAAGCTCAAACCATTCCACCATGAGCCGTTTGCCACAGCGGGTTTCGTTGGTGTCGCAGGACGCGGCTTGGGCTTCGCCGGTTTCACCAGCCACCGACTGTCTCGATTATCGGTGTCGTCGCGAGTATCACTCAGTTCGATCGGCCGGATCTTTCCTTCCTCGGCATCGAACCAAGCCGAGTCCACAACAACGGGCGTCTCCGCTGCTGCAACAAAATGAAAATCCGCCGACGACGCGGTCGCCGATGCTGAAAAAAACACGCCATTGGCAACACTGAGCACGAACAACAACCACACCAACATCCCCGGTGGCGAGGACACGTTCGATGCCGACGACTCAGATACAGGAGCAGTCGGCGTCGCGTTCGCCGAAGGGGCAACCGTCTCGGGTACCGCTTTGGAGTCCGATGAATCGGTCGCACTTGTTTCACTGACCGCCGGTTGTTTCATGCCCGTCGCACGATTGGGAACCGGCCTGGCCGGAGCCCCCATGAAGTCTTCACCGAATTGCCGATACGCCTCCGCTCGGATCGCCAACTCGACTTCCCAACCCTCCAATCGAATCCGCGCGTCGAGATACCCGAGCAATCGAACGACCACGCTCAACGATGCGATCAACCATAACGACAGTGGAAAGAAAACCAGCATCGCAAACATATCCGCCGACCAATCGCCCAACGCGATGCCACGTGTCCACACCAACGCGAAGAACACACACGCGAGCAACGCGGTCAGCGTCAACGAGACCGTAAGGAACCGGCCCCCCAAATCACTTGCCATCGGAGAATGAAGTGCTTTGGAGCGACGCTTTAACGTGATCGCGTTGGCATCCTTACTGCGGATCGGACAACGTTCGAGCAATATCATTTCGGGGATAAACGGACGATTACTTCGAATCAACGCCGCCACCAGAATAAAGCTGATTGGCATCACGAAATCAAAGAAGACATGCGCGTCTTGCTTCCACTGCATCGCCACCACAATCATGGCAGGGATCGCCAACCGTTTCACACCGAGCGTCCACAACAATGGCCAAAACATCGAACGCACTTCGCGGACCGCACTGCGCAGAGTCGGCTGTTTTTCGAAGATCGCCTGCCCGAGCATGTATGTCGTCAGCACACCCGCGATCGGCGTCTGCAAGAACACCAACGTCATCATCCAAAACACATATCGCCCACGCTCGACGTCGCCTTCATCGTCGAAAAATCCTTGGTTGGTAAACCAACTCGGTAACCACCCCAACAACAATAGGTCGGCAATAATCCAAAACGCAGCCCCCACAAAAAACGCATGGAAGAATGCGTGCGGATAGCGACGTATCATCAACAGCGACAAGTCGCCAATTTCCGATAACGTTCGCACACGAATCGCGACGTGAGTTTGATCTAGTTGCACGGCGTTCTAACCGCCTCGAACGAGAGTACGTCGGGGACCGCGTGGGAAACCCAAGACAACGAAGTAGAAACTGATCAAGGCCGAAGACATGATCGCCCACCCCGCTTTAAAAAGATAAGGTGCAGGACTCGGCGACAAGAACCCTTCCGTGAACGCCGCGAGCACAAACAACGTCGCCGCCGCCGCCATGATCGGAACGCTGCGATGGGCCGATCGTCGCATCGAGTCCATTCGGGTTAAACCATCGGTGTGAAACAAGCCCACGCCCAAACGCAGCCCCGCCGCAGCCGACAGCGCGATCGCCGTCAATTCGAACGGGCCATGCGCGGTCACAAAGTGGAAAAAGTTGTCACTGCCGCCGACATCTTCACGCGCCATATAACCGAACATCGTGCCCAGCGCGACGCCGTTGTACGCCAGAATGTACAAGCACGGAATCAACAGAATCCCATACGCAAAACACTGCAATCCGATACCGGTATTATGCATGATGTAAAACCCCGACATCGTGACATAGTGATTCAACGAACCATCGATCCGCTGGTCATACATCTGCTCGAGCGCGTCGAGTTGTTCCGTTCCGACAACGTTGTCTGCGAAGTTTGGAAACAGCGTCTGCTGGTAACCGAGATACATCGACAAACCGAACAATCCGAAGAAGACAATCGTGGCGATCCTCACGCATGGATCCGCGAAGATTTGACGGGGAGCATCACGAAAAATCAGATCGAAGAAACCGACCGGCGAAAATTTGCCCGATCGGTAGAGCTGGTTGTGAGCCCTCGCAACCAGCCGGTGCAGATACGTGACCGTCGCCGGGGGCAAGTGATAGGCGTCCGCAAGAGCAAGATCCGCACAGACGCCTCGATACAACGTCGCGAACCGAACAATCCCCTTCGCACCGCGATACTGTTCGCCCGCCTTGACGGTCTTTCCGCCCACTTCCATGGCTTCGCAAAGCCGCTCGAGTTCATCCCAATTGCTGCGACGTTTTTCGAGTAGCTTTGCGATGTTCATTCGCCGTTACCTGCACTATCCGAGTGGGACGATCGATCGTCCAATGAGTATAGCGTTTGAGCCGAGATCGTGGGCGTGTTGAAAACGACTACTCTGCCGAATCCGATGCCGCCGCCGACTCTGTTTCCGATTCACTCGCGGTTTCGTCGGCAACCTGTGCGGGCTGATATTCACGCACCCAAATGTTCCGAAATCGAACAGGGTTGCCGTGATCTTGAATCGCAATTGGCCCCTTGGGCCCATGCGAGTTGTACTGGGGTGCACGATTAAACGGTGTGTCTCCCAACAACTCAAAATGATTCAAAACAAGCACGCCGTTGTGCGTCGCAGTGATGTAAGCCGGTGACAACAATTCGCCGTTGTCATCAAACCGCGGTGCCGTCCAAAAAATGTCGTACGAATTCCATTCTCCGGGCGGACGCATCGCGTTGACCGCCGGCGGCGTCTGCTTGTAGATCGCTCCTGCCTGGCCGTCGAAGTAGGTCTTATTTTCATACGAATCAAGAACCTGCATCTCGTACCGCCCCATCATGAAGATGCCGCTGTTGCCGCGGCCCTGTGACTTGCCTTTGGGCGGCGTGGGTGCCGACCACTCCACGTGAATCTGGCAATCGCCGAACGTGTCCTTGCTGCGGATCATCCCTTTGCCGGAAATCAACACATCGTCATTGGTCATCCAGTTTTCGCCGTTCTCCCATTTCGCTACGTCCTCGGCACCCCCGAACAGAACCACCGCATCGGAGGGTGGATCGTTGTCTGTTTTTCCGGGCGTGATAATTTTGGGTTCGAGCCAATCGATCCCGGTCAAATATTCTTCAGCCGTCAACAAATTGGCGGAAGCCAAAACCAATGTTACCGCAACGATTGCAAATACGGACGTTTTCATGTGGAAGCTCGGTGGGTGTGGTGGGAGGAAGGAGAGGAAATGGTCCAGCGATTTCCGACGCCGTCAAAGCCGGCAAATGAAACTTTGCCAACGTCACACGGCCTCAAAAAACCGGCCACAAAACCATGATGGGTCACAGTGTAACTTCGGGGCAGCGTGCACGCTCGCGTAAACGACGCTCCGCGAACCTGTCGGGGAAAAATAAAACGGAAATCCAGTCGCACGCGACACCGCCCAGTTTCAATTCGCCCCAATTTCAATCGCGGAATCGGTTCGGACCGACAGATCGAAATCAATCAGGCTTCCCGCCGTCTGGACGCGTGTTGTGCGAGCGTCCAACTGAGATTGCCGCGACGCTTTCGAACGACACTGGCGGTACCGACGGGAGCATTTCAAACGATGATGTGCCTGGTCACCGTAGCTGGCTTTGCCAAGGTTCAGGCCCCGCGAAGTCCGACGACTCCGTCTACATCATTAGAGAAAATGCTCTATTCAATTTCGAAGATCGCCTCGATCTCCACCGCCATTTTGCCAGGCAGGGCGTTACTGCCGACGGCGCTGCGTGCCCCCACACCGGCATCGTCACCGAACACCTCTCGCATCAACTCGCTACAACCGTTCACAACGGCGGGCTGCTCGTCAAACTCTTCGGTACAACGAACGAAGCCGGTCAACTTAATCAACCTCGTGACGCGGTCCAACGATCCTAGGTGCCCACGTAACGTGGACAAAATCGCAAGCCCGACCAACCGAGCGGCGGCGTAGCCTTGATCGGAATCCATATCCGCCCCCAAACGTCCGGTCACCAAATAGCCGTCGCTCTGGAGCGGGCCGTGCCCCGACAGGTACAAAAGGTTGCCATCTTGGATGACGGGTTTGTAAAGCCCGAGTGCTTGAGGTGGTGGCGGCAGTTCGAGGCCCAGCTTCTCGATTTGTGCGTCGTGACTCATCAGTCAGCCTTCTTTTCGTCGTCGTTCTTGGAAGAGTCTTTTTTACCTTCGTCTTTCGAAGCCTTGCTCTTTTTCGCGTCTTCGGAATTCGCTTCCTTCGCGTTCTCGGCCTCGATGTCGCTCTCGAACTGCAGCTTAGCCCATGCAGCCGACCCCATCACACCGGCATCGTCACCCAGTTTCGCGGCCACGATTTTGAATCGATTCTTGTAAACCGGCATCACACATTCATTGGCAACCTTGCGAATGTTGTCCAACAACAACTCTTCCATCGCTTCGACCAATCCTCCACCCAAGATGATCTTGTCCGGGCAGAGTACATGAACGATGTTAACCACGGCATAACCGAGCACGGTGGCGGCTTCCTCGATCAATCGCTTAACCGCCTTGTCACCTTTCTTGACCGAATCCGCTAACGCGCCGCTTCGGATTTCGGCAATGTCGGTACCCGACGATTCAAACAGTGCCGGGGCCTCACCACGGTAGGCGAGCTTGGCCGCCTCAGCCGCGATCGACAACCGACTCGCTTCGGTCTCGAGCGTCCCGGGAATTTCACCACCGCTGCAACGCACGCCGGCACTGATCCGGGTGTGGCCGATCTCCATACACGAGATCCCGGCGCCTTGCAGAATCTTTCCTTCGTAAACGCAACCGCCTCCGATTCCGGTACCAGGAAATAGCCCAACCGCACATCGACTGCCTTCGGCCGCACCAAACCGGTACTCGCCGTAAACCCCGGCGTCGACATCGTTGAGCACCGCGACGCGGCAAGCAAACTGTTTGCTTAAGAACTTCTGAATGTCGACATTGTCCCAACCGAGGTTAGGCGTCGACAGCAATCGGCCGGAATCGAGGTCGATCGGGCCCGGACATCCAATCCCGATACCGGCGATACGTTCTGGCTCGATGTCGTTTTCGTTCAACAATCGTGTGATCGTCGATGCGATCCTCGCGATTCCGTTGTCAGACCCCTCGCGTCCACGCGTCTTTCGTCGCCGACGAGCGATGGGCTTCATGTCGTTGTCGTACGCAATGGCGAGCATTTTGGTGCCGCCGAGATCGAACCCGATCCAGATATCTTTCAAAACAATCCTCGAGTTGTATGTGTTCATGCTGATTCGGGAGCGAGCCGATACGACTTCACCGCCCGGGGCCTACAACGGCACAATCCGGTGCTGTGAATAAAGAAGAATCTGAGAGGCCGGATTCTTCAAGCCCTGATCTTTCTTCCATGCTCCGCCGGACGCCTCCCACCGGACATCCGCGTTGCGGTCTCCCCTGTCTCAACGTTGCCCCCATCGCGATCGATCTGCCACGCAGTATAAATACATGCCAGCAGTCAAAAACAGACGCACGGGAACTCGCCCGACGCCGGCTTCCCAAACGCCCCAACATCGCCCATCGACGTCCCTCCTTCGATCGAAAGCACGCACCATGTCCAATTCGCCTGTCGCTGATCTCCCGCTTCAGACCGATCGCCTGCTCGAGCGTTTCCTCCGATACGTCAAGATCGACACCGCTGCCGATCCACATTCGGACACCTATCCGAGCAGCGTGAAACAGCTCGAACTCGGAAAACTTCTTGCCGACGAACTGATGGCGATGGGAATCGAGGACGTCGATTTCACCAGTGATGGACTCGTGATCGCGACCGTGCCCGCCTCCGCACCGGGCGATTTGCCCGTCGTTGCGGTGGTCGCTCATGTCGACACCTCTCCAGAGGCCCCCAGCGCCAACATTCAACCGCAAGTCGTACGGGAATACGCCGGCGGCGACATCTCGCTGCCCAACGGGGCATCCATCACCGTCGCCGACTATCCCAAATTGGAACAAATGGTGGGACAAACGCTGGTCACGACCGACGGCAACACGCTGCTCGGCGGAGACGATAAAGCGGGCGTGGCGATCATCATGGAAGTCGCGCACACATTGATGGAACACCCCGAAATCCCACACGGGCCGGTGCGAGTCGTCATGACGTGCGACGAGGAAATCGGTCACGGGACTGACAAAATAGACCTGTCACAACTCCGCGCCACCGTCGGCTACACGATCGACGGCGGCGGCCACGGCGAAATCGATGTGGAGACATTCTCCGCGGATGCCGTCACGGTCACCTTCACGGGGCACAACATCCACCCCGCGATCGCCAAGGACCGAATGGTCAACTCGATTCGCGCCGCCGCACGCTTCGTCGACTCGCTCCCGATTTCCGACCAAACGCCTGAAACGACCGATGGCCGCGACGGGTTCATCCATGTGCACGACGTCCTCGGCGGTGTCGGAAAAACGCGAGTCGAATTGCTCCTGCGAAGCTTCGAAAGCGACAAACTCGAACAATATGCGGCCCAAGTTAGCGAACTCGCCGACGCCGCCGCGGCAGCCGTCACCGGGACCAAAGTCCAGTGCGACGTCCGGCGACAATACCGTAATTTGGGAGAGGGGCTCGCCGCCCTGCCCGAGGCGGTCGCGCTCGCCGAACAGGCCTTCGCGAACCTCGGATTGCCGTGCTCACGCGAGATCGTACGCGGCGGGACCGACGGCAGCCAATTGACCGAAAAAGGCTTGCCGACCCCAAATTTATCCAGCGGCCAGCATAATATTCACAGCGTCCTGGAGTTCGCAAACCTCAACGAAATGCGTGATTCAGCGCGACATTTGATCGAATTGCTGCGACTGTGGGGCGAAAAACTCTCCTGATTGCCCTGGCCTTGGGAGGCCGCCGCCTGATACCGAAAAAACTCCTCGAATGCTTCTTTCAATCAGGAGTCTTATCACATGTTCGAGTTTTTTAAACGTTTGGTGTTCCCCGCCAAAGCCGAAAAAAACGATGTCGTTTTCTGGGTCGATCTCCCCGAGATTCCCAAACCGCCACGCAATCACAAAAACGCCGCAGTGAACCGCTCCTCCGCGGCCGAACTCACGACGCGGCAACACGCTTCTCCCGAACCAGCCATCAGTGCCAGATCGATCGCCGAACCGGTCATCGTGGGCTCCTCCTCCGCCGATCCACATCGACGCACGGTGCAACGCGGCAAACCGCAACCCATGCGACGCCGCGCCGCCGAATCACCGCTGTCGTCGCACCGCGAACGGTTGCTAGCGATGCGAATCGAACATTTGAAACTCTGCCCCGTCGAACGTTGCGAACAGTTGGCGGCGATCGGCGTCCAAACCGCCGGCGATCTGATCTACGGCGACCCCAAGCGAATCTCACAAACGTTTCGCAAGCCAGAACGAGCCGAGCGGGCGATCCGGCGATACCGGGCCGCGATCCGGTTGGCCTTGGCCGTCGATTCCATGATGCCGCGAGACGCGTTACTGCTGGTCGCAATCCATCGCCGCAGCGTTGCGAGCCTCTCAAGAGAATCCGCCGCACAATTGCACCGCGACCTCGAACGGTTCTCGCTCAGTAGCCGCGGAAGCAAAATGATCGGCCGTCGCGGCGTCCCCAGCTTGCGACGCGTCAAAGCCTGGGTCGCCACCTGCCGAGAAATGGCCGCCGCAGCAACCGCTCCCCCTGAGTTCGCCAGACAAGCCGCCTAACGCCAAAGCCGCGTCAAACATCTCAACGCAAGCCACCCGGTCGAAAACGATCAGGTGGCTTTTTTCATAACAACACCCACCACCGCAAAGCAGTCAACCACGCCCGTCAGTCTGCCACGTAATGCAGGTTGCCACGTCTTTCAGTCTACCACGTAATGCAGGCTGCCAGCCTGCAACCACCACACTCACCCGCGAACAAGACACCAACAACGCAGCTCACTCGTCTCCCTCAGCCCCAACGACAACGAGCAGCACGCGCGCACGCGGGACAACAATCATGCGGCGCAGTCCCGAGAAACAATCACCACGCCAACCGCACGCGTGCCGCCTTACGCGGCCCGCTTCTGCGTCGAGGCAACTTCGCTCGGTCGTGGAAACTCGATCGAGCGAGTCGGTTCTTCCGCTTTGGTTCGCTCCGCAAGACGCCGTCGACGACACGAGGCCAGCCAACTGACCGACCACCCCGCCGATACCCCCAGCCCCGTCACCAACGCGACTTTAATCACCGGTGAAACGCCTGGTAGCGCAAACTTCGCCGCGATGTGTGCGAGCCCCACCACAGGATGATGGAGCAGATAGATCATGAACGAAGCTCCCGCGAGTGATTTCATCACTCGTCCGAGCCGATTGATGTTGGCGAGCGAAACACCCATCAACGCAAAGGTCATCAACGCCGCCGCCGCCACACTCATGACCGCGAGCGAAGATCGAACAATGAGCGACGTCACCGGAAGTCCACCGGCAAATCGATCGGATTGAACAACGGGGTCGACTCCGGCCCAGCCGCCGTTCATCCATTGCATCGGATCACCGACCACACCGAGCCACCATGTCCCCGTGCAGACTGCCGCGATCGTCAGCAAAATCCCAGGCCCCATCAGACGTGAACCGTAGTCCCTCACATCATCCAGTTCCGGGTCCAACCGATACCAAAGCGCACCAGAGGCGAAGAACGCACCGCTGTAAAACCATTTCGATACCACGGGCAAAAACGAATGCTGAAAACCCCAAACGACTTCGGGACGCATCGTCAACGATACCACTGCCACTACAAAGCACATCGGCAATGCAATCCGGCCGATCTGCGCGGCACTGCGCCGCGTCAACGACGTCCACACACAGGCCAGAACCAACACGTACATCATCAAGTATTGCAGGAACCACAAATGACTGAGGCCCCAAAGATTGCGATCGATCCCACCCTCAAACTTCATCCGCCGAACGTGACTCACCGAGACCTGACCTTCGGCCAGCCAACCGAGCATCCAGGTATAGAACTCGATCGGCAACAAAAACACAACCGTCAACAGCAGCGGCCAACCCAGGCGACGAATCCGCTGGGTCGCGGTGAACCATGCCCCACGATACGCCATGCTTCGAGCGGCGAAAAAGCCCGCGATCACCAAGAAAATGGGCATGATCACGATCTCGATCGCCCAAAAGACAGCCGTGACTGACTCACTCGGCGAGTCCTGGACACTCCAACTCAACCCGGCCATCGCCGGATTCGCGTACGGGACACACGCATGCAGGAGAACCACCGCCACCGCTGCGCAAGCACGCAACGCATCAATCCCCGCAAAATGGCCGCCTTGAGGGCGCAACACGGGCGCAGCAGGAGAGTGATTTGACGCTGCTGTTATCGGGAGAATGTTGGGCATGTCCATTGCCAGTGGTCGCATCCAAACAGGAATAATGCCCCCGAGCGCCAAAGCAAACGAGGTGAAACCTCGCTTCTACAAAACAAATGCGCAACACCACCAGAGCGAAATTTCAACACGCTCGCTCCTCCACGCCTCCCCGCTCCATTTGGTATGAGCAGCACTCAATGCTCCTGCACATCACCCGGAGAGGTGTACTTATCCAGTATTCGATTCACTAACGAATCAGTCGGCTGCGTAGCGTTGGACATTGTTTCGGTGACCCGCTGGTGGAGTTCCCATTCAAGGAATGGCTCACCCTTCACTCGACCATCCAATACCAATATCTACTGGTCTGTAACGAAGATGGCCGACGCAACAACCGTTGACCAAACGTGTCAGGTACTCGGAGTCGAATTGGTGACCGAACGAAATCGGTCGACCGTTCTGTTTAGCGGATCATCAAACAAACACAGCAATGGCGACTGGGGTTTGCACACCCAATATCAAACTTTTTTCGCAGAATGCGCAAGTAACGCGCAGAACCGAGCAAAAAATGTTTGCACTCGTTCCACTGATCCACCAAGTTTCGGTCACCCAACCCCCAACACCTCCCATAGGCGGACGAATGACACGGTTTTCGCGAATATCGTCATTATTAAAAATCACGCGACCGAGCCAGAAGAAACGGAAGTTGCAAGAGAAACGAAAGGCGCGCAACCACATCGTCCAACAACTCGAACGGCGGGATCATCCCGGATCGATGCTGGAGGCGTCGATGTTTGCTTTGCTCGGACCGCCCGATGGCAAATCGAACGATCCGATCGATCAGATGTTGGATTCAGCGGAGGCGATGCGAGAGAGGCGTGCCGAGTACGAGCGTCTGACCAATTTCAGCCACCGCGCCGCCCAGCCCTATCGAAAGAACCTTCCGGACGATCTAAGGGGCGGACCGCCCAGCAAGCGATTTTTTGAGCAAGACGTTAGCCCTCAACAACGACGGGCATTCCAAAACCGATTTTTGGATCTGCTCGAACGTCGCATGCAGCGACAAGCAAGCAACCCACTACTTGACTCGGTTTTCCAAGATCAAATTGGCGTTGGGCTCGATCAGCCGCTCAGTGAAGATGCCAGCGAGGCAACCTCGCGTAGTGTCATCGATCACTCTCTGGCTGGCCCGACCAGCGGCGGAACCGGCGGTGGTGGTGGAGGCGGTGGTACCAAGGCGCCAATGAGCGAGGCCACTAATCAACCTGGCGGAACCATGGGGGCATCTCTTGGCGGCCAAGCTTCCGGCGGGGGCGGCGGTGCGGATTCGGCGACCGGCGATGCCGTCGAAGTCGCCGCTAGCGAGAATGGGTCCGCCTCGGAATCCGAATCGGGCGCTGAGGAAGCGGTTTCCAGCACCACGCAAACTGAAGACAGCGCGACGGTCACTTCGCGGGATGCTCAATCGCAAGAGACTGAGCAACCAGCGCAAGCTTCCCAAGGGAATGCCTCGCCAGAGACAAATGCATCTCCAGCCATCATTCGTGCGTCGGCCGAAGAGATTTTGCGAGCGACTCCTGCGGCGGGCGCTCCTGCAATCACGACCGCAGCCACGACGGATGGGCGGGGCGAAGGTCGTTTTGTCGTGGTGGCTCAAATCAGTGACGCATTCGCCGACTCGCAGATCATTGATGCGATCGCGATTCGTGATGGAGTGGCACGGTCCCTGGGAAGCCTCACTGTTGATGAAAACGAGCTGGTTGCCCGGCTTGTTGGCGCTGGCAGGCTGAGCAGTGGCGACGAGGTCGTCTTGCATCAACACAATGGCGACGGAGTCCTGGGGAGTGTTTCGGAACGTTGGGTTGTTCAAGAGGCGGGAGATGTTGATCAAGACGGGGTGCCCGAAAGTTTGGAACGACTGCTTACCGACGGAAATCAGGATGGAATCGAGGACGCGGTCCAGGTCAGCGTGGCGACGCTACCCGATGCCATCGAAGGGAAACCAGCAACCCTGGATGCGCGGGGGGATCGATTGGTGGGCGTACGCAACACCGAGCCGCAAGACGAACGATCCAATCACCGGCTGCCGCTTGGCTTGTTCGAGTTCCAACTTCACGACGTCCCGGTGGGGGATATCCGAGCGGTCGACGTGTACCTGCCCGATGACGAGCCGGTCGAGTCCTGGTTCAAAGAGGACCCCGATACGGGCCGGCTCTATGAGTTCTTCTTCGATGGCGAAACCGGCGCCGTGCAGACGGATTTCGGATACACGCTCTATTTGCAAGACGGCGGCCGTGGCGATGAGGATGGCATTGCCAACGGAGTGATTGTTGATCCGGGTGGTCCGGGGTTCGCAGGCTCGATTACCGTCACCGAAGATCGCGAACTATCTACCCTGAATGAGTATGGCGGTTCGTCGTCCGCGTCCGCCGGTGACTATCGAGATATTTCTTTTAATGGGCGAACTTTCAAGGCGGTCAATGAGGGCGACTCACTGTTGACGACCGTGTCGCGATCGATCGTCATTCCCGAAAATCCTTCTTGGTTGATTTTTGGGTTCGAAGCCGGATTCGATCCCGAAAGCGAAGGCCAAATCAACGACGCTTTTGAAGTCGCTTTGTTGGACGCCGACGGCCAAAGTGTGATTTCCACCTTTGATGTGGATCGAGACAGTTACTTCAACCTGACCGAACAATCCGAACAACGTCTGCTGGGGGACGGCAGCCTCCAACTTGAGATTGCCGAGAGTGTTCCGGACAGTAACGACGACAACCCACCGGTCACCTTCACGCAGACCGACGACGGGACGCTTCCGAACTACCGATCTGGGTACGTTGACTTAGATATCTCGACTCTATTCGCCGGCCAAGAAGTCACCCTGGTGATGCGTTTGGTAAACAATGACGGTGATTCGGGATCCTGGTTTCGGCTAACCGATGACCGGCCGATTCCGGTGGCCATTGATGACGCCTACCAAACCACTCAGAACAACTCTCTGACGATCGACGTGGTCAGTGGTTTGCTCGCCAATGATGTCGATGGTGATCTCAACGCGGTTCGCGACTTGGCCGTGATCCTGGATACGGCGACATTGCCCTCATCTGACCAGGGGACCATTGAGCTCGGCGAAGATGGGGCTTTCGTCTTCACTCCTGCGGCGGGATTTTTCAATGTGGGGAACAATGGCACGCCGGAGGATCCCAGTGACGATAATTTCGTTGAGTTCACTTATTTCGTCAGTAACGGCCTATTCAGCAGCGAAGCCCCAGCAACGGTTCGCATTCATGTCGAGAAGGTCAATCAACCACCCATCGCGATCGATGATGATTTCGGCCAGGTTGACGAAGACACCTCGATCACGATCGATAGTGTGGCCAACGATTCCGATCCCGACGGAGATGACATCGGTGTGGTGTCGATCAACGGCACGCCCATCGCCGTCGGCACTCCGGTTGCAATCGAGAACGGATCGGTCGCCCTGCAAAACGATGGGCAGCTTACTATCACACCAGCGGCGAACTTTCATGGTGCGATCTCGTTTTCGTACACGATCGAAGATACCAGTCGGGTCCCCGCGAGCGCCAACGTCACCGGATCGTTTGCATCAGTTAACGATCTCCCTGCAGGGGATATCCCCGATCGCGTTGGACAAGATGCGGCTGGACTGAACGTGGACGCGGCAGCGGGCCTGCTGTCATTCTTCAGCGATGTGGATGCGGGAGACACGGTTTCGATTGGGGAAGTCAGCGGGGTGCCTGCGGGCATTCTTTACAACGCGACCTTGGATCGGTTCGAAGGCGAGTACGCTGCTGAAGCGTCCGCGTTGAGTCCCTACTCGGTGTCCGTGGAGGTCAACGATAGCAACGGCGGGACCATCCTTCGAGCTTTCCAGTGGACCGTTTCCAACCCAGTTCCCGTGGCTGCGGACGACTCGTTCGAAACCGACGCCCTGTCGACGATCACAGCAGCCAACGTTTTCGTCGCCAACTCAACAAACGCCGACACTGATGACGACCTTTTTAGCGTGATCGAAGTCGACGGAGATTCCGCGTCGGTGGGACAATGGATCTCCGGTGACAATGGTGGTCGGTTTTTGATCTCGTCGGATGGATCGTTGCAGTTTGATCCGCAAGGTGATTTCAATGCGTTGCCTGCGGAAGCCGATGCGCTGACGTCGATCAGCTATCGACTGGTTGATTCCCAAGGGGCAACTTCGGACAGTGCGACCGCCACGGTTCGCGTCCTCGGGGTCAACGAAGCGCCGCAGGGTACCGATAATCTCATCAATATCATCGAAGACGAATCGTATGGATTCATGGTTTCGGACTTTGGGTTCATTGACCCCGTCGACAGCCCATCGGATTCGTTCGCCGCACTCGTGGTGACCAGTTTGCCAGCCCCAGCGGAAGGTGCGCTCCTGCTAAACGGTTCCACCGTGAATACAGGCGACGAAATCCCGGTCGATCAAATCGCGAACCTCCAGTTCGTGCCGGTGGCGCAACTGGTCGGTGCGGGGCTCGGGCAATTTACCTTCCAAGTACGTGATAACGGGGGTACCGAGCGTACCGGACAGGACTTGGACCCGACGCCCAACACCATTTCTTTCAACATCGCATCGGTCAACGATTTGCCGGTGGCCGACGATGATGCGCACACGACCCACGAGGACGTCAGCCTCACGGTCGATGTGACTTCCGGTGTACTGGCCGGTGACGGCGATGCTGACGGCGATGTGCTCACGGCGGTGATTCGGTCGCAGCCCACCCTGGGCAGCGTCACCCTAAACCATGATGGCTCTTTCAGCTATGTGCCCGAGGCGAACGTGTTTGGTACCGACACCTTCACCTACGTCGCGAGCGATGGCATTGGACAGTCGAACATTGCCACGGTGACGATCGAGGTGCAGTCAGTCAACGATGCTCCATCGGGAACCGACAACACGATCGTGATTCTCGAAGACGGCCATCACCAATTCTCAGCTGCTGACTTTGGTTTCAATGACCCCTCGGACACACCTTCGGATTTGTTTGCCTCGGTTATCCTTGGATCGGCCCCAGCGACGTCTGAAGGCGTCTTGTCGCTCAACGGGCTCCAACTCGCCGCCGGCGCGGAGATCCCGTTCGGGAATCTTTCCGAGCTTGTGTTCACGCCCATTGCCAACTTGAACGGCACGGGGTTGGGGGCCTTTTCTTTTCAGGTTCGTGATGATGGCGGTGTCGAGCGTGGCGGAGTGGATTTGGATTCGACCAGCAGCACCATCCTGTTTGACGTGTTGCCCGTTAACGACGCGCCACTCGGGACGGACCGAACCGTCGTGGTCAATGAAGACTCGCCCTACGGCTTCAGTGCCTCCGACTTTGGATTCAGCGACCCAGCCGATTCGCCGTCGCATTCCTTGTCGGCCGTGCGGATCAATTCGATACCTCTGGACGGCAGTCTGACGCTTGCGGGTACCAACGTGGTTGCTGGCGATGCGGTTCCGGTTGCCGTGATCGCCTCGTTGGTCTTCACGCCGTCCAGTAACGAACACGGAAACGCTTATACGAGCTTCACCTTCGCGGTGATCGATGATGGTGGAACCGGGCAGGGAGGTGTGGATACCGATACGGAACCCAATACGATCACCATTGATGTGTTGCCCGTCAACGATGCACCCTCGGGCGCCGATCGGACTGTGACGATCAACGAGGATGCGCCCTACGAATTCTCAGCATCCGACTTTGGACTGAGCGATCCGATCGATGTACCTGCGGACTTCTTGGCATCCGTGGTGATCACAACGCTTCCCAATGCGACCGAGGGTGCATTGACGCTCAATGGATCGAACGTCAGCGCCGGTGCCGAGATCGATGTGGCCGACCTTGGCAATCTGGCATTTACACCGGTCGGCGAACTGAATGGCAGTAGCCTGGGTGCGTTCACGTTCCAAGTTCGGGACGATGGTGGTGTGGACCGTGGCGGCATCGATTTGGATGCGACGCCCAACACGATCGATTTTGACATTCAGTCGGTCAATGACCTGCCGGTTGCCGATGACGATGCCTACGTCACCAATGAAGACAGCACGCTGACGGTGGTTGCCGCGGCGGGTGTGCTTCATGGTGACAGCGATCCTGATGGCGATGCGCTCACGGCCGTGATCCAGTCCCAACCGACTCTCGGTAGCGTGACGCTCGGTGCCGATGGTTCGTTCACCTACGTGCCCGATGCCAACGTCTTTGGCACCGACTCGTTTACCTACGTCGCCAATGACGGCTCAGACACATCGAACCTAGCTACCGTGACGATCGAAGTCTTGCCAGTCAACGATGCTCCCGCTGGCGCTGATCGAACCGTGACGATCGACGAAGACACCTCTTACGACTTCACGGCCGCCGATTTTGGATTCACCGACCCGTTCGATATTCCCGCCGACGTGCTGGCATCCGTGGTGATCACATCGCTACCCGATGCGACGGAGGGTGCCTTGACTCTCAACGGATCGAGCGTCAGCGCCGGTGACGAGATCGATATGGCCGACCTTGGCGATCTGGCATTCACACCGGTTGCCGAACTGAATGGCAATAGCCTGGGTGCGTTCACGTTCCAGGTTCGCGACGATGGTGGTGTGGACCGTGGTGGCGTCGATTTGGATGCGACGCCCAACACAATCGATTTTGATATTCAGTCGGTCAATGACCTGCCTGTTGCCGATGACGATGCCTACGTCACCAATGAAGACAGCACGCTGACGGTGGTTGCTGCGGCGGGTGTGCTCGATGGTGACAGCGATCCTGATGGTGATGCGCTCACGGCCGTGATCCAGTCCCAACCGACCCTCGGTAGCGTGACGCTTAGCGCCGATGGTTCGTTCACCTACGTGCCCGACGCCAACGTCTTTGGCAGCGACTCGTTTACCTACGTCGCCAACGACGGTTCGGACACGTCGAACCTAGCTACGGTGACGATTGAAGTGTTGCCGGTCAACGACGCTCCCGCTGGTACCGACCGAACCGTGACGATCGACGAGGACACGTCGTACGACTTCACGGCCGCCGATTTTGGATTCGCCGACCCGTTCGACACTCCGGCCGACGTGCTGGCATCCGTGGTGATCACATCGCTACCCGATGCGGCCGAAGGTGCTCTGACTCTGAATGGATCGAGCGTCAGCGCCGGTGACGAGATCGATATGGCCGACCTTGGCGATCTGGCATTCACAACGGTTGCCGAACTGAATGGCAGTAGCTTGGGTGCGTTCACGTTCCAAGTTCGGGACGATGGTGGTGTGGATCGCGGCGGCGTCGATTTGGATGCGACGCCCAACACAATCGATTTTGATATTCAATCGGTCAATGACCTGCCGGTTGCCGATGACGACACCTACGTCACCAATGAAGACAGCACTCTTGGGGTCGATTCCTCCGTTGGTGTGCTCGATGGTGACAGCGATCCGGATGGCGATGCGCTCACGGCCGTGATCCAGTCCCAACCGACCCTCGGTAGCGTGACGCTTGGCGCCGATGGTTCGTTCACCTACGTGCCCGATGCCAACGTCTTTGGCACCGACTCGTTTACCTACGTCGCCAATGATGGTTCGGACGAGTCGAACCTGGCCACGGTGACGATCGAAGTGTTGCCGGTCAACGACGCTCCCGCTGGTACCGACCGAACCGTGACGATCGACGAAGACACATCTTACGACTTCACGGCAGCGGACTTTGGATTCACCGACCCACTCGATACTCCCGCCGACGTGCTGGCATCCGTGTTGATTACATCGCTACCCGATGCGACCGAAGGCGTGCTGGAATTTTCCGGGACACCCGTCGGACTGGGGGATGAGATTCTGGCATCCGACTTGGCGAGCCTGACCTTCACCCCAGCCGCGAATCGGAATGGAGGGCAGCTCGGCTCGTTCACTTTTCAGGTGCGAGATGAGGGGGGGATCGATCGCGGAGGTTTGGACCTTGATCCGTCGCCCAATGTGATCGATTTTCAGATCGCTTCGGTCAACGACCCTCCTCAGGGGGCCAACCAGACAATCGTGATGAACGAGGACTCTTCTTACTCGTTTGGCCAATCGGACTTTGGTTTCAGCGACCCATTCGACGTGCCATCCGATTCTTTCTCGGCAGTGCGGATCGACTCGTTACCGGCCACGGGCGCATTGACGCTTTCCGGGGGCATCGTATCGGTGGGTGACGTCGTGCCCGCAGCGGTGATCGATTCGCTGTTGTTCACGCCGGTTAGTAACGAGTACGGCGACGCGTATTCGGGTTTTACTTATTCAGTGATCGATAGCGGCGGAACCTCTTCGGGTGGAATCGATACTGATTTAGAACCGAAGACGTTTTCAATTAACGTGCTGCCCGTGAATGATGCTCCTTCGGGAACGAACCAGACTTTCCAAATCGATGAAGACAGTTCGTATGGCTTCACAGCGGCTGACTTTGGATTCACCGATCCGGTCGATGTCCCCGCCGACGGGCTGCAGTCGGTAGTGATCACTTCGTTGCCAGACCCGAGCGAAGGGACGCTCACCTTTTCCGGGGCACTCGTCGGTTCGGGTGATGAAATCAACGTCACGGAACTTGGCAATCTCGTCTTCATCCCGGTTTCGGGGTTTGCAGGAGATGGCGTGGGCAGTTTCCAGTTCCAAGTGCGAGATGATGGTGGTGTTGAGCGTGGAGGCATGGACATAGATCCGACGCCCAACACCATCGACTTTGATATTCGGTCGGTCAATGACTCGCCTCTTGCCAATCTGGACGCGTACATAACCAACGAAGACAATGCGTTGGTGATCAGTTCCGCTGATGGCGTTCTAGCCAATGACAGCGATCCTGATGAGGATTCGCTCGTGGCTGCTATCGTGACGCAGCCCACAGGCGGTAGTGTTTCGCTTTCAGCGGATGGATCTTTCACTTATATGCCGAACGCGAATGCATTTGGCACGGATTCATTCACGTATCAAGCCAGCGATGGTTTCGCCAGTTCGGTCACTACCACCGTGACCATCCAGGTGTTGCCAGTCAATGATCCACCGACGTCTGTCGATCGATTCGTTTCGGTTGCCGACAATGACACCTATGGTTTCACAACCGCCGATTTCGGCTTCACCGATCCGGTCGATATCCCATCCGATCAGCTCTTGTCGATTGTGATTGACACACTTCCGGACACTGGGGCTCTGCGGCTCAACGGACAGCTGGTTTCTGCCGGTGACGAAATCGCGGTCGCGGAAGTGAACACGCTTCAGTTCATCCCGGGCGGGAACGTGAACAGCACGACAACCACTTCGCTCGAGTTTCGAGTCCGCGACGACGGGGGGACCCAGCTCGGTGGAATCGATCTTGCGCTTTCACCGAACACGATCACGATTGCAATCACTCCGACTAACGACGCGCCGCTTGCTGTCGACGACACATTCGTGACCGAAGCGGGCGTCGCGGTGTCGATTCCCGTTCTTGCGAATGACTCGGATCCCAATGATGACGTGTTGGCGATCGTTTCGGTGAACGGAGTTTCGCTTGCGGCCGGGCAATCGACCGAAGTGACGGGAGGAACAGTCGAGCGTCTGTCGGACGAGACGCTACGGTTTTCACCCGGCAGTGATTTTTTCGGGGACGTGTCCTTTGACTATGAAATCACCGATGGGGAACTCTCTGACATCGCGATGGTTTCAGGAACGGTCACGCAAAGCCACGTCGGTGTTTGTTACCCGGTCATTGACTTTGATCGAGCTGCCAATGGTGCGTTTACCGAAGGTGGCGACCTCGCGGCGGACCTGTATTCGGATTGGGGAGTGACGATCTCCAGCGCCAACCCTCAGCGTCCTGCGATGCTATTCGATTCTTCAGCCCCAACTGGAGGTGATCCGGATCTTGGATCGCCCAACACGAGTTTCGGCGGCCCCGGAGTTGGCACGGGTGGTGCCTCGAGTGCGACCGGTGAGAACGCCCTGCATCAAAAACGAATCCTGATCATTAGTGAGGATGGGGATTCATCGGATCCAGACGATAATGCTCACGGTGGTGTCCTTGTGTTCGAGTTCGATGCGTCAACCACCGTACACTCAGTGGGTTTGCTCGATATCGACGACTTACAGTCAGAGATTCGTCTCTACGACGCCGCTGGGTCGCTGATTGACTCGTTCGGCGCCGCTGATTTGGGCAACAATTCCTACCAGCGTGTCACGATCGAAACGTCTGGAATTTCCCGGATGGAGATTGAATTGGCCGGTAGCGGCGGGGTGACCGACCTGCAATTCTGCAATGACAACGAGCCCCCGGTGGTGAGCTACACGCTGACCGAGACGATCGACGAGGCGACCACCGCCACCTTGGATCTGCAGTCGACCGGGATGATCGAAACACTCGTGATCGACTGGGGTGATGGGAATCAGCAAACCGTCGCCAACCCCGCGGAATCCATCACGCATACCTATCCCGACGGCGATGAGGTTTACGAGGTCTACTTCTACACCGTCACCGGCGGGGCAATCGAAGCCGTCGAAACGACGATCACGGTCAATAACGTCGCTCCCCTGCTAACCATTGCCGCCCCGGCGGAGGTGGACCAGGGCGAGAGTTTCCAGTTGAATCTTTCGGAAGTGGATCCCGGCGACGATACGATCTACGCATGGCAGATCGATTGGGGTGACGGTTCGTCGGCTCAATGGGTCAACGGCAATCCCTCGAGTGTGACGCATCAGTATTCCTCGGTGGGCACGTACACGATTTCGGCGAAAGCCTTTGACGAAGATAGCCCTCACAACGGAGGGTACGTCGAGTCCAACGGTCAACTTGTCTTTGAGGCTGAGTCGTTCACAACATCGGTGGATGGGACGGGCAATGCGTCAAACAATGATTGGACCGTGCAAACTGATGCCAATGCGTCGGGAAGTGAGTACCTCGCGGCGACACCCAACAGCGGTGTCAACACAGGTGACGCGACGAGGGGACCGCGGCGTGACTACCAGATCACCATTGATGGTCCGGGTACGTTCTACGTTTGGGCTCTGACGCGAGCGTCGTCCGGGGCCGATGATTCGGTTCACCTCGGTGCGAACGGAACGTTGTTGACCGGCGGCCGGTTTGGCCTGAACAACAATTCTTCGAATTGGTCCTGGCAAAACACAGTCGATGGACGATCGGGCGATGATCGCGTGTCCGTCACCTTCGATACCGGGGGAACCCACACGATCAATCTTTGGATGCGCGAGGACGGGGCGCAAATCGACAAGTTGTTCCTAACTCGCGACCCGCAACAAACGCCAACGGGTGATGGCGGTACCGCCACCGTCGCGGCAAGTGGTGGCTATGACTCCAACTCGGTCCAGGTCACCGTGATCGGCGTGAACCAGCCACCAAAGGCGCACGATGACATCTACAGTGTCAACGAAGATAGTCACTTGGATAAGAGTGCGAGTCGCGGTGTGCTCCGCAACGATCATGACCCCGAGGACAGTCCGCTCACCGTCTCTTTGGTATCGGAAACGCAGAACGGTGTTCTGAGTCTTTCCGCCGACGGAAGTTTTACCTACACGCCGGATCCTGATTTTGATGGCTACGACCACTTTGTGTATCAGGTGTCCGATGGAGACAAAACAGACACGGCCACGGTCACCATTCATGTCTGTCCTATCAACGACCCGCCGGTTGCCGTCGACGATCAGTACAGCACGACGGAAGACGTTGCGTTGTCGATCGATCCGTCCAATCCTTCGACGGGAAATAGTCTTTTGGTCAACGATACCGACGTCGACAACAGTACATTGGATGTGCAACTCGTCCGGGTTCCCGAACATGGTAGTGTGACAATCTCCGATGACGGCGGCTTCGTCTACACACCACAATCCAATTATGCCGGTTCTGATGAGTTTCGCTATCGTCTGTTTGACGGTCGTGCTTACTCCGAAGTGGCCGTGGTGTCCATCGATGTGCTCAGCGTGAACGATGCGCCGATTGCCCACGACGATGCTTATGTAACGAGCCACAACGTGCCGATCACGATCAGTGCTGGGGATGGGCTGTTGGACAACGATTCGGATCCGGACGGCGACGCCCTCTCGGTCGTTAGTGTCAGTGAGATTTCACCGACCGGTAGCGGCACCTTCACTCACGCGGCCGACGGTTCGTTCGTGTTCACACCCGCCGTTGACTTTCATGGTTCGGTCACACTGTCGTACACCGTATCCGATGGAGTGCTGACCTCGGACTCCGCGACGGTCACGATTTTGGTCAACAACCCAGTCGACTATGCCAAGTTCTTCGTCGCCGATCATGATAATGATGAGGTGTACAAGTACGATGACGACGGCAGTGTCGTCGACGGAGACTATGCCTTCGATGTGCGTAGCGACGACTCTCCGCTTGGTGTCGCCACGACCAGCGTCGGCGACAAGGTTTGGACGGTCTCTCGAAATCACGAGGTCGTGATTTATAGCGCCGATGGTAATGAGCTCGGCAAATGGCAAGCCCTGCATACCTCCGGCAACCATCGTAACAGCTACGCCGAAGGGATCGCGGTCTTTGGAGACGATGTGTGGCTGGTCGATGACTACTACAACAAAGTCTTGCACTACCCAGGCGGTTTGCACCACACGTCCGGCAATCACAATGCCGCCAATGTGTTCTATCTGGCCAGCGGCAACAACGACCCACGTGGAATCACGACCAACGGCGAGTACATCTTTGTACTTGAGGGGCACAACTACACGCCGCGTGTCTATGTTTACAACATGCAGGGCCACTACGTCGGCAATTGGAAGATGAACCTGGGTGGTAGCTACAAGAAAGTGGAGGGCATCACCGTCAACCCAAACGCCAATGCCGACGGATCCCCATCAACCGAAATTTGGGTCGTCGACGACAAATCGGACAAAGTTTTCTACTTCCCCTACGGCACGACCTACCGTAGCGGCAAGCACTCCCATACCGAAAGTTTTCACCTCCACGCCGACAACTGGGATCCCCACGGCATCGCTGATCCGGCACCGGGCGATTCTGACTACTTGGCTCCGACGGATCCGACCAAAAAAGAGTGGGTCAATACAGGCGGTGGCAACTGGAACGATCCGGCCAACTGGGAAGACGGTTCGCTGCCAGATGTTAACGATGACGTGCTGATTCCTGAGCTCGCTGGGGACGCCGTTATTCTTGTCAACTCATCGACAGCCGCCGAGATTCAATCAATCGAATCAGCGGAAACTCTTCTCATCAGTGGTGGATCCTTGACGCTGTCCACGAATCCGTCTCAGGTCAATCACTTGAGTGTGACGGGCGGTCGGCTCGAAGCGAATAGCTTGCTAAGCGTCGCTCAAACGTTCAATTTCACCGGGGGCGCTCTATGGGGCGACGCGGGGATCGAACTGGCCGACACCGTCATCGGCACGATGTCAGGCAGCAATTACAACGAATACAGTTCGACGATCGCGACAACACTGACCAACCATGGCACGCTCACTTGGGATAGCGAGTACGCCGTGAACTTGGGGGCCAGGATCGATACGACTGGCAACTTCAGCTACGAATACTTCGGTGGCACGCTGCTCAATCACGGGACTTTGGAATTGACCAGTGATGCTCGGCTCAATGATCTGTCCAGTGACTACGACTACGACACCGA
>NZ_JACHXU010000007.1:164421-350982 GCF_014192335.1 Aporhodopirellula rubra
GTGGCACCTTGACCGCCGATCAAATGCGTGTCACCTCGGGCGGCGCGTTTTCGACCGGCTCGCTTACCGCTGGATCGATCACTGTTTCCGGTGGGGATCTGCAATTGTTGAGCGAAACTGACGTCAATCATCTGGACGTCACCGGTGGTAGTTTAGATGCCGACGGCCTTTTGCAGGTGGATCAGACGTTCAATTTCACAGGGGGCACGTTGTGGGGCGACGCGGGGATCGAACTGGCCGGCACCGTCATCGGCACGATGTCCGGAAGCAACTACAACGAATACAGTTCGACGATCGCGACAACACTGACCAACCATGGCACGCTCACTTGGGATAGCGAGTACGCCGTGAACCTGGGGGCCAGGATCGATACGACTGGCAACTACAGCTACGAATACTTCGGTGGCACGCTGCTCAATCACGGGACTTTGGAATTGACCAGTGATGCTCGGCTCAATGATCTGTCCAGTGAATTCGACTACGACACCGACCAAGAGGTTTCCTTGAGTCTGCTGGACAACCGAGGCACCATCATCAAAACGGGCGTTGACAGTTCCAGCTTCACGGTCAGTGAATTCAACACGCCGATCAACAGTTCCGGCGACTTCCAAATACTCGATGGAAACCTGGAGATTTCCGGAGTCGGCACTGTCTCGGGGGACATCTATCTGGCAACCGGAAGTGAATTGGAGTTGAGCCCCGCCAGCAGTAGCTATGAACCATCTAGCGATCCGGACCTGACGTTTACTTCAACCGCAGCCATCACTGGCCAGGGAATCGTTGAGGCGTCTAGCGGCAACATACTCTTTCAAGGTTCCTTGGACGCAGCTCAGCTAGACGTGACCGGAGCAGACTTGGACGTTACTGAATCCGTCTTCATTGATGTCGTGCGGGTTCAATCTGGATCGATACAAATCAGCGGTAACGTGAACAGTCTCGAGTTAACCGGTGGTGAACTGTCTGGTGTATCGGATTTGACGATCGGCCAGTCGCTCCTTTGGTCGGGTGGCAAGATGGACGGGGTCGGCAGCACAATCTTGGCCACCAGTGCCACAGGGATGCTTACCGGCAACTCGACCAAGATTTTGGATCGCGAGTTCCGCAATCAAGGTCATGTTGAATGGACCGGCGGTGACTTCCAATTGGATGATGAGTTCGACCAATACAACTACGTATACGACGAGGAAGACGATGCAGACTCAATCCGGTTTGTGAATCTTTTTGGAGCCGTATTTGATATCATCGCCACACGCCGGATTGTGTCGGGGGCTCAAGTCGAATACGACCCGTTAACGGGTACAGATCGCGCACCACAGCCGCCCATTATCGAGAACCATGGGTTGGTCGTAAACAACGTGCAGGGCGAACTGTATGTCCAGTCCGTTTTTGAAAACTACGGGGTTTTCGATCTCGGATTGGCCAACCCTCAGTCCAGTCCCAGTGGGGATTTGACCAGCAATCAGACTTTCCTCTACGGCGGTTTGGTCACTCATCCTGATTCAGAAACCATTTTCCGATTCGGTGCGTCCAGTCATGGTGATCGTTACTCGCGAATCATGTTGGACAGTGATGACAACTTCAACTTTGCCTCCTTGATGCTGCAAGGCAATGTCAGTTTGGAAGCAGAAGACGGTACAACGCTCGATGGAATCGACTCGCTCACGCTGATCGAAAATTATGCCGATTCCTTCACCAACCAAATCGCAGGTGAATTCGTCGATCTTCCCCAAGGGGAACCATTGATCCTAGGCGGCAATCTCTACTATGCCTTCTACAACTCCGACGTTCTTGGTGGCTTGGGTGATGGTAATGACCTGGAATTGATTAGCGATTCGACGATCAACTTCGGCGCAGACACCGTCGGTGACACTCGAAACACCGCCCAACCTTTGAATGTCGTAACCGGTGAAACAACAGCGTTTGCCGCGCGAATCGGCGATGGTGTCTACGGTCGAAACGATGTCGACATGTTCTCGGCTACCCTGACCCGTGGTCAACGAATCATTGTGGATGTGCAAACACCGATCAGCCAGCTCGATGCCGAAATTCGTGTCTTTGACCCTAACGGGGATTCGGTCGCGACAACGACCGTCTTTGACGGATCATCCGGCGACAAGGTTTCTTTCAATGTCACCTTGGATGGGCTGTATTTCATCGGGATCTCGGGGCGTGCCAATGATGATTATGATCTCGACGTAATCAATAGCGGTTCCGGCGGCAACTCGATTGGCACGTTTGAACTGAACATCACCGCCGAAGATCCCACGGCCGATACGGTGGGTGATTCCATCCAAGCCGCTCGACGCTTGACTGTTGCCCCCGGTACCACCACCACGTTCGATGCCCGCATCGGTGACGGGTTCTTGGCTGGAAACGATGTGGACGTGTTCTGGACCGAACTGTTGCCCGGCCAAGTGCTGACCGCCACGGTCGCCACGCCGGGAAGCAACCTGGATGCCACCTTGCGGCTGTTCCAAGAAGATGGAACCGAGTTGGCCATCGATCAGGGCAGCGGTCCCAATGGCAATCCGCAGATCAGCTACACCGTGGTGCACCACGGGCGATACTACATCGGAGTCAGTAGCAGCCCCAACGACGAATACAATCCGCTAACAATCGACAGCGGCTCGCCAGGAACAACGCTCGACACATTTACGATTCAGCTCGATGCCACCGAGGTTCCACTGGTCGGCGAGGCTGACTTGCACGCGAGATTGGATCTGTCGGAGCCTCTTTCACCAACCGGAAACCCTATTGATTTCGGCAACACGGTATTTGGCTCGCCCCGCCGTCGTGCTTTCTATGTACACAACTCCAGCGACTATTTCCTACGCGTGCAATCCATCGACGTTCCCGATGGCTACCGAATCATCGGATCGCAGTCCAACGTGCTGGTCCATCCGCAATCGACCGTCGGCTTTGTCATCGAACTCGAAGCATTCAGCTTGGGTGACATTTCGGGCGATGTGATCGTTCGCAGCAGTGACCTCGACGAACCGGTCCTGAGCTTCCCAATTACTGGCTTTGTCGCTCAAGCAGACTTGGATGCACAAAACGACACGTTCACAGGCATCGTCGCTTCCGAATCAACGCGGCTGACACCGTTGACCAATGACGACGGAGTCTTCCCCACGATCGTCGACGTCAGTGGCCATCCAGGGGTGAGCATTGCCGATGATGGCACGACTCTATTATTCCAAACCGATCCTGGATTCGGGCAAGCTGTCTTGACCTACACGATCAGTGATGGATTTTCGCAAGACACCGCCGAAATCACGCTCCAAGAAAACTTGGCCCCTGTCGCGGTCGATGACCACATCACCCATGTCATCGAAGGTGGCACTCACGATCTGTCTGTGATCGAAAATGACGCGGATATCGATGGCGACTCGCTCAGTATTGTTGCGGTTTCCGCACCCACTGCGGGGTCGGTGGTCAACATGGGTACGTATTTGGTTTACACGGCAGGTGAAGGCTTTAGTGGGGACAACCTGACCTATACGATCCAAGATGCCGCCGGCAATCAAGCGACCGCGACCGTCAACTTGTCGCCTCCTGCCCAACCCAGCGGTGTGGCGACGATCGATTTCGATCGGCTAACCGATGTGACCACCAGCGTCGATTCTCGCTATCTTCGCACCTCGTTTGTGGACCAGTCCCGCGAATTGCATGCTGAGCTGTTGCTAGAGAACGTCGGCACCTTTGGCATTCGCGGCCCCATTCTGATGGGCGTGCGGAACATCGACCGACCGGATGTGCTTCCGCTGGACGTCGACGGTTTCACCCCCAATGGCATGCCTTACTATGACGTCACCGAATACCTCACCGACGATCAGTTCGATCTTTTCTCGCCTGGCGAAGTTTCATCGGAGCGTTTCGACTTGGCGTTCGACGTGCCTTCGCGTGATCCTTTCACGTACGACTTGGTGTTCCTGGCGTTCTTGAACGAAGCACCCGTTTTTGAAACGACACCGGTTACCAGTGTCCGTCCCGGGGCCACCTACGTTTACGATTCGGGTGCCGTCGACCCCGACTCGGATCCGGTCACCTATCGCTTGGCCGCGGGCCCCGCCGGTATGCAGTTGTTCGCAACCAGTGGCTTGATTCAATGGACGACCACGGGGGCGGACATTGGAAATCACAGCGTCGTGATTGAGGCCACCGATCCTTACGGCGCGACAGCCCAACAAGTCTTTACGATCTCGGTGGAAGATTCCGGCAATCGTCCGCCCCTGTTCACCTCGACGCCCGTTGCGGACGCTCATGTTGGTGAAGTTTATGTCTATGACGTCGATGCAATCGATCCCGATGGCGACGTGGTCCAGTACACACTGATCGATGGGCCCGAAGGACTCGAAATGCTTCCCGATGAGCGAGGAGTGTTGCGTTGGGATCCGCCCTCATCACTCGGTGGCCAAGTCGTTACGGCAACTGTGCTCGCCGAAGACGCAATGGGTGGCCAGGCGGTTCAAACGTTTGACATCTATGTACACCCGGACCCGCTGAACTTACCTCCGGTCATCATCACTGAGCCCGATCTCGAGCACGTAGTTGCCGCGTTCCCTGGTCAAAGTGTTGGCGATGTCAATCCCGATGCCATCCACCTAGAACTTGGCCCTGGGCAATCGATCGACATTCCGGTGGTTCTGGGAACTCAGGGCGACGAGGCACCTAGCACGCTTCCTGGGTTGGTTCCCGACCAATTGGTCGTTCGCAATACCGATGACGCGATCGAATTGCTTGATGCCTTGTTGGCGACTGGCAACGAAGGCATTGTCGTTACGGACGTCAACTTGGCCGGCCAGTTCCGCGGCCCAGAAGCCAACCCGACTCATCTGTCCAGCGGTATCTTCCTGAACGACACCGACATCTACGGACTTTCCCCGTACGGGATCGTGCTCAGTAGCGGCAACGCGGAAGATTACGGCCAAGGGCCGGACAGCACCGGTTCGACAAGCACATCTTTCGGCACCGTCGCAACCCCCGAACAAGCCGACATCCTGCGGCCTATCAGCGGGAACTACACCTTTTACGATGTCACCCAATTCGACGTTACGTTTGAGTTGGATCCTGAATTCGATGCGATCAGTTTTGAGGTCGTCTTCGGCAGTGAAGAATTTCCCGAGTGGGTCAATTCGTCTTACATCGATGGCTTCGGTCTGTTGGTCAACGGTCGCAATGTCGCGTTTGCCAACGATGAAGCAGTCAACATCAATCACCCCGACTTCCGGACCGCACCGGGAACCGAGCTGGATGGCGTCATCATTGCCCATACCACCTCGGCGCCCGGAACCAGCGTCGATGCCGAACACGCCACCCAAGCGGTCATGCAATTCGTGGTCCCAATTACCCCCGGCTCCGAAACCAACACGGTTACCTTCATTACTTCCGACGCCAGTGATGGAATCTACGACACGACCGCCTACATCTCGGGATTGACCGGTGCCCTTGCCAATCCGGTCGAACTGGATGCCAACGCTGATCTGGCGGGCAAGCCATTTGTCAATCAAACCGGTGTCGTCACCGGAGTCTTGCCGGGTGCCAATGCTTACTTCGACAACACGATCTCGTCTCCTGATGGGACCGGCGATGCGTTCAATATCTTGATCACCGATGCGAATGACGGTGCCTTGGAAGGTTCGATTCCCGTCACGCTGAACACCGGTTATTTCTACCCAGTTCGCGCCATCGATCCCGACGGCGACGCGATCACCTATGCACTGGTCGATGGCCCCGAAGGAGCCAGTATCGATCCCGAATCGGCCTTGGTTTCGTGGGTACCGCCCGCACCTGGGGACTACGATTTCACCATCCGCGTCGATGACGGACGTGGTGGCGTCGACACTCAAGCATTCACGGTGACGGTTTCTGACAGCGCTGATTTGACCAACAACGGCCCCACGCTTCAGGACATCGACGATGTCGTCGCCGATGTGAACCGACCGATCGCGATCCAAGCGGTCGGTGACGACATCGACGGAGATGCGCTGAAATATTACCTGTCGGGCGCGCCCGAAGGATTAGGGATTGATACCGACACCGGGCTGATCACTTGGACGCCCTCGTTGGAACAATCCGGACTCACTGATCATCCGGTCACCGTCTCGGTTTTGGATCGACGCGGCGGAGTCGCCTCGGTCGATTTCAATGTGACGGTCAACGATTTCTCCGTTTTGATCAACAACGCCC
The DNA here is from genome assembly GCF_014192335.1 of Aporhodopirellula rubra. Lineage (GTDB taxonomy): Bacteria > Planctomycetota > Planctomycetia > Pirellulales > Pirellulaceae > Rhodopirellula > Rhodopirellula rubra. The sequence continues at coordinate 170,611 of NZ_JACHXU010000007.1, forward strand.
CCGTGATCACTTCCGCGCCGGTGACCAGTGTGGCTGCGGGTTCGGAGTATCGGTATGACGTCGATGCAATCGATCCCGATTTCGATCCGGTTAGCTACGGCTTGGTCTTTGGGCCGACGGGAATGGCAATCGATTCGACCACCGGAGAATTGGTTTGGAATCCCACCCGCGAAGCGATCGGGACTCACAATGTCTATGTCACGGTCGAAGATTCCCGTGGTGGCGACGATTACCAAATCTTCCAATTGACCGTTGCCGCCGAAAACCAACCGCCAGTGTTCACATCGCTGCCCTCGATCGCTGCGGTGCCTAGTGAAGCTTGGACATACACTCCCACCGCCACCGACCCCGATGGTGACGCGGTATCCTACCGCCTGCTCAGCGGTCCGCTCGGCATGCAATTTGACGGGCCCGCACTGAGCTACACGCCGGATAGCCATGTGGCGTCTTTCCGATTCACGATCGAAGCCGACGATGGTTTGGGAGGCACCGCCCAACAGACCGTCGAGGTCTTCGTCCAACAAAACGCGCCACCCGAAATCACGTCACAGCCCGAAGGAACCTGGTTCGTCGGCGACACGTTTGTTTACGACGTGGTGACCTCCGATGCCGATGGCGATACCGTCACGTTGTCGCTCGACGACAGTTCGCTCGCTCGTGGAGTCCAGGTTCAGGGGCATCAAATCACTTGGCCACTGACCGCCGATGGTGAATTCGAGATCGCCGTGACGGCCAGCGATGGCCAGGGCGGCACGGCCCAGCAAATCGTGACGCTGCCGGTCTACCAACAGGTCGTCGATAGCCTTCCTCCCGAATTCACTTCAACCCCTTCAGGACCCATCTATACGGGAACTCCGTGGCATTACGATTTCGCTGCGACCGATCCCGATGGGGATGATTCACAGATCACTTACGCCTTGGTGGCGCCGGTCGCCGGCGCAGCAGGGGTTCAGCTCACGGGACAACGTTTGACGTGGACCGCCGATTCGCCAACCGCGCTCGAGTTCACGATTCGAGCGACCGACGAAGCAGGAGTCTCGACCGATCAAACCTTCACCGCACGTGCGATCGCCAACCGAATCGGCAGCCCCCCGGTGATTCATAGTGTGCCGGTCGGGCCCGCAGTTCGCGGCACGGCGTATACCTATCAAGTGGACGCGACCGATGCCGATGGGGACACCCTCCGCTACGCCGTCACCGATGCCTCGGGAACCCTGATCGATGGACTGAGCATCGACTCCGACACCGGTCTACTGACCTACGCCACCGGAAGTGTTTCATCAGTCACGATGCACATCACCGTCAGCGATGTCGATGCCCAAGGCAATGTGCTTGATGGATCCACCGTTCAAGTATTCACGTTGCCAATCGTGGATCCCCCCGGATCGATCCCACGAATCACCTCGACACCCGTGGGCCCGGCGATCACGGGTCAACCATGGCAATACACCGTCACGACGACCGACATCGATGATGATTCGATCACCTACGCCTTGGAATCATTCTCCAGCAACACGGGCTCGGCAACTCCCGTCTTTAGCGGCGACACGTTGACCTGGACTCCCTCGGCCGATGACGTGGAATTGACAGTGACGGTCTCGGCATCGGACGTCGACGGCACACGCACACAAACCTTCACCATTGCGTCCGTTCCACCAATCGACACCGGTAACGGAAACGCCGCCCCGGTATTCACCAGCACCCCGCGTGGTCCTGTCTTGGTGGGCCAACAGTGGACCTACTTTGCACGGGCAAACGACCCCGATGGCGACGCGGTCACCTACTCCCTCCCCTCTCCCGACTCGGGTCTTGCGACACCGGAAGGCATGACGATCGACGCGGCAACCGGTCGATTGCAGTGGACGCCCGACGCTACCGGTGATTACCCGATCACCATCACAGCGTCGGACAGCTTGGGCGCCGCCACGCCCCAAACCTTCACGCTCAGCGTGGACGTGTCCAACGTGGCCCCCGAGATCACCTCCAACCCCGAAGGCCCCATCACAGTCGGACGTCAGTGGTCCTACACCTTGACCGCGACGGATGCCAATGATGCCCCCGAGTCACTTACGTTTGCCATGTTGCAACCCACCGCCAACGGTGATCTGGTGTTCGACGCAACGACGGCGACGGTGACCTGGACACCCGCGGACACCTCGCCGGTGAACTTTGTCTTTGCGGTCACCGATCCACAGGGCGCTTCGTCAACCCAATCGTTTACCGTCACTCCGGGAACGGCGACGGGCGCCCCGAACCGCGCGCCGATCATCACCAGCGTGCCGACCGGTCCAGCCGTCCTTGGCGAAACGTTTGAATACCAAGTCGTCGCCACCGACCAGGACGGCGATGACTTAACGTACACTCTCAATCCATCGGTACCCGGGGCAACCTTGAATGCAGACGGCCTGTTGCAATTCACCGTCGCATCGCTGGCCCCACAGCCCTTCGTGATCGAAGTCTCCGACGGCAACGGGGGCCTGGCGACCCAGGCGTTTACGCTTGAGGTCCGAGACAGCAACGATTTGAATCTGCCACCTCGTTTCATCACGTCGCCCGTCGGGCCCGCGATCGTTGGCGAACAATGGACGTACACCCCCGATGGACAGGATCCCGAAAACGATGACTTGACCATCCTCTTTACCGAGACCTCTTCGCTCGGATCCGTTTGGACAGGCACGCAGATTCAGTGGCAACCGGCTTCTGCCAACGATGTGCTCACCGGTGATGTCACGATCACCGATAGTGCTGGCAATGTCGTCACCCAATCCATTTCCATTTCGGCCATCGATCAACCCACCAACGATCCCGGCAATAGTCGGCCACGATTCGTGACCACTCCCCAAGGCGGCGCGGTCGTCGGGTTGAGTTGGTCCTATGACGCCCTTGCCGTTGACGATGACATTAACGATGTCATCACCTACTCGTTGGACGACGCAGCCCGTGCGGGTGGCTTTGCCGTTGATCGCAACAGTGGATTTGTGACTTGGACACCGACTAGCGATGGATCGGCAACGTTCACGATCACCGCCGATGATGGGCGGGGCGGCATCGATCAACAAATCGTTTCGGTCCCGGTCGCCAACCCCAACGCGGCTCCTCGTTTTACCAGCACCCCCACGGGTCCGGCTGTGTTGGGCACCGCATGGACTTACGCGTTCAACGCGACCGACGCCAACGACCCCGACACCAGTTTGGTTTACGAATTGGTGTCCCCGAGTGCCGATGCGAACGTGGTCTTCGATCCAGTGGGCCGCACCTTGAATTGGAACGCGCCGGCTCCCGATTTGGATCAAAGCTTTACGATCCGCGCCACCGACCCGCAGGGTGCGTCGATCACCCAGCAGTTCACTATCCGGAGCGTTGCCAACTCCGATGCGGTCAACAGTCGTCCGGTCTTCACCAGCATCCCCGTCACGACGGTGCGTCTGGGTGAAGCGTATCGCTACGACGCGGATGCCTTCGATGCCGACGGCGACAACGTCATCTTTGGATTGGCGTCCGCTCCGATTGGCATGACCATCGATGCCCAATCGGGCCAGATCGTTTGGACCCCACCGGCGATCGGTAGCTACGACGTCGTCGTGAGCGCTTCGGACGGCAATGGACCAGCGACCCTCGACGGGTTCACCATCACCGTCACACCGCCGGTGACGACCAACGATCCTCCGGAAATCACCAGCACCCCATCGGCCCGTGCCGTTCGCGATACCAGCTGGCAATACGCAGCCACCGCGATCGACCCCAATGGCGATGTGATCACCTGGCGAATCGATACCTCGTCGGTTCCGGCCAATGCCATCGGCGACTTGCAAGTCGACTCGTCGACCGGGCTGTTAACGTGGACACCAACCGTTGCCGGCAGCTTCACGTTTGACCTGTTCGCCGCGGACGACCAGGGCGCCGAAACCGGTCAACGGATCACCCTGCCGGTACTCGAAAACGCACCACCTCGATTCGAATCGGCGCCCGTCCTCAGCGTCGCCCAAGATTCGCCGTACGTTTACGATTCTCTGGCCGTTGATCCCAACCTGGATGACGTGCTGACCTATTCGCTTGATGCGGATTCGCTCGCCCGAGGCTTGGAAGTCAACGCTGAATCGGGCGTGGTCACTTGGGCCGCCAATCTCACCGGCACGCCGGGACTGTATCCGGTCACCTTAACGGTGGCGGATGACGATGGTGCCACCGATACCCAATCCTTTGACCTGCGTGTCGTGGCCCCCGCCGCGCCGAACCAGCCGCCCCAAATCGCCAGCACACTGTCTGGCAATGTCCAAATCGGCCAACGATTAATTCACGATGTGATGGCGTCGGATCCCGACGGGGATGCGTTGACGCTCTCGTTGATTGATGCACCGGCAGGAATGACCATCGCACAGACGGGGTTGTTGGACTGGACACCCGCCGCTTCGCAAAACGATCAATCCTTTACGTTCACCGTTCGCGCCGATGACGGACGCGGCGGTGTGACCGACAAACCGTTCGCTTTGACGGTCGTCTCCGAAAACACCAATTCGGCGCCCCTGTTCACGAGCCAACCGAACACAGCGGCCGTTGCGATTGGCTTGTACCAATACCAGGCGACGGCGATCGATCCCGATGGCGACACACTGCGTTACACGGTGTCCACCGGTCCGGAGGGAATCATCGTCAATCCACAAACCGGACTCGTCCAGTGGATTCCCACGACCGCACAAATCGGTGATCACGATATTCAGTTGTCCGTTGCCGATCCACGCGGCGGAGTCGACACGCAGTCCTTCACTATCACGGTCGGTGGCGCCAATCGACCGCCCGCGATCACGTCCTCACCGGGCACCAACGTGGTCGTCGGTCAAACCTACACTTATCCCGTCATCGCGACCGATCCGGACAACCACACGCTGACCTACTCGCTTGGCGAACCGGCCACCAACGCGGATAACAACGGATCGATCTCGATCGATCCCGACACAGGGGTTCTGTCGTGGACGCCAACGTCTCTCGGCTCGCACTACATTCAAATCGAAGTTCGTGACCAATTCGGCCTTGGCACCGCACAAACCTTCACCGTCGAGGTGGTCAACGAATCGACCGGTGGCGGTGGAGGCACGGGGTCGGTCAACCGTGCCCCCTTCTTCGTCGACGGCGACGTCACCTACATCGCCCGGCAAGGTTCACCCTACTCGGCTACTTTGGCCGCCCAAGATCCCGACGTCGCTGATACCCTGGTCTTTGAATTGGCAAACGGTCCCAGCGGTGCCACCATCGACACCTCCACGGGCGAATTGGTTTGGAACGTGCCCGCCGATCAACCCCTTGGCCAGGTGAACTTCACCCTCCAAGTCGCCGATCGCCCGGTCGGTGACCCGGACCGTGAAACGGCGGAGTTCAATTACGGCGTGTTCGTGAACCCCGCTAACGTGGCCCCATGGGCACGCGATATCGACGACCAAACGATCATCGCTGGCAACGAACTGGCCGTCGATGTGTGGGCCTTCGACGCCAACGGCGACACGATCACCTACACCATCGACCAAGCCTCCCAAGACCTCGGGATTACGATCGATCCGCTTGGCCGGATCCGTTGGCAAACGACCGCCGACGACGTCATGCCCGACGGGCACCAGGTCCTGGTGCAAATCAGCGACGGCTTTGAAGCCGACGGTGGCATCTCGGATCAAAAAGGATTCACCGTCCGTGTGCTTGCCGACGATACCGGTCCGGCGGTCAGCCTTTCGGCGTCTGCAGGTCAAGTCGACCTGGGCACCTTCGTCGACGTGCGACTGCTTGCCATCGACGATGTCGAGGTCACCTCTCGAACACTCACCCTGGCATCGACAACTGACCCGCAAGGCAACACGATCCAACTGGACCAGCCGCTGAGCATCAACGACCAAGGCTACGCTCGCGTCGAAGGATCCCTGTTAACCCTCGGCACACTCACCTTCCTCGGCACCGCCCGCGATGCCGCCGGCAACGAATCCACTTCGGCCCCACTGACCGTTCAGGTCATTGACCCCGACGACAACGAGGGCCCCCGTGTCGATCTGTTGCCGATTGACGGTAACCTCGAACACGTCGCCGATCTCGTTGGCACCGTGCTGGACGACACGGTCAACGTGAACTGGGAATTGACCCTGTCGCCGCTGGACAGCGAACGCGGCGATTGGACCAGCGTGATTGCCTCGGGCAACGGTCAAGTCACGACCGCCGAGCGACTTGGACAGATCGATGCCACGAGTCTGCGCAACGGATCTTACCTCGTCACACTGACGGCGACCGACGCGGGAGGCAACACAGCAACCGATAGCGAACCGGTCAACATTGACAGCGAATTGAAGTTAGGTAACTTCAGTCTGTCCTTCACCGACCTGAGCATCCCGGTATCGGGCATCCCGATCACGGTCACGCGCACCTATGACACGCTCGAAGCGGACGTCTCAGGTGATTTCGGCTATGGTTGGGATCTTGACTTCAACATGCCCACGATGACCGTGGTGCGTGGATCGACCGGCGCGACGAACTTCTCCGGCTATGCCTCGTTCGTCAACGGCACCCGCGTGCTGGTCACCACCCCCGAGGGGAACCAGGAAGGTTTCACGTTCGCCTGGGTGCAAGCCGGTGACGGGCTGGGTGGTATTGGGCTGTCCCGTACCTACCGACCTTCGTTCACCCCCGATCCAGGCAATGAGTACACGCTGATTCCGCCGGGACAGGACGTAGCCTTCCGCCGATTGACCGTCGACGGGCCCTACCAAGACGACTCGGGGCGACTGTACTCGGCGCAAGATCCGTACTTCGGCGGCGTCTATCAGCTCAAGCAATCCGATCCACGTGGACGCCAGTTGGATTATGACATTTTGGTTGGGGATCGTGGCACCGTCGAAATGACCGCCCATCGGGTCAAGGATAAGTACGGCAACGCATTCGAACTGCAGCCCGACGGCATCTTCGGCCAACAGGTCGCCGAGGACGGGACCATCACCGCTGCGACCCGCAATGTCTCCTTCGTGCGTGATTGGCAAGGGCGGATCACTCAGATTATCGATCCACGTGGCGGCGAGCTGAACTATCGCTACGACTCGCTCGGACGCCTGACCGAATTCCATGATCGACGCGCCAGCGAACGGTTGAACGATTCGGTCGAGGGCAACGAATTCGAACCGACCCGTTTCGTCTACGACATCGAAGAATCGATCCGGCGAAACGAACTCGCCCTCGGCACCCCGATTGAAGACGAAGCATTGCAAGTCGTCATTTCGCAGTTGCCCGGCGCCGACAACTATCTGTCGCAAATCATCGACCCACTGGGCGTTGATGCCCTACTGGCGAATTACGGCCGCGATGGTCGTCTCGGTGGGCTCGTCGATGCCGAGGGTAACCCGTCGCAATTGGAATATGAAATCGGTCCCGACGGAGCGACCGTTTCCAGTGAGACGACCGAAATGAATCAAACCCAATCCGCGTTCGATCGATTCAATCGATTGATTCGCGAAACCTCCGCGTCCGGGCAAGTCACGATTTACACCTACCTGAGCGACGCCGAAAACGACGACTACCCCTATCAAACGATTCAAGTGATCGGCGCCGAAGACGGCCCCGAGGCTTGGGCCGACACCAGCATCGGTGACGATCGCGTCACGACGCGTTTGTATCATCAAGAATTCGACGGCGCGGTCACCCAGGAAACGGACGCGGACGGCAACACCGTTCTGACCGCCTACAACACGTGGGGCTACAACAAGGGGACTCCCAGCACCGTCTACAACTTGTCCGACGGCACCTCGACGGATTACCACTGGTTCGACTTGACCGGCAACGGCCAACTGGAACTGGTCACCCAAACCGACTCCTACGGCAACACCACGCAGTACGGTTACGACACGTTCGGCAACGTCAGTCAATTGACTCAAATCAACGAGTTTGTCGGAAGCTCCACCACGACTGGCTTCACCTACGACACCTTCGGCGACCTCGTCGAAGTGATCGATCAAGACGGCAACGTTCGTGGTATCTCCTACAACGAAAACGGCGACCAAACCGGCACCTTGTTCTACCATTATCCCACTGACCAACGGCCTCCCGTAGTGGACGAGGCGACGAGTCCCTCCACACAAGGCTACACGGCCGCCGACTTCCCAATTACGCGCACCAAACTCCGCACCGAAAACGAGATCAACTTCGCCGGAGACGTCACCGGCTCACGCACCTACGTGACCGAGCAAACCCTGGATCCCGCCACGCTCACCTACATCGACGGCGAGACGACGGTACGCAACGAATCCGGCACCGTCGAATTCGACGCGATCGGTCGCGCTTTCCGCACCACCGACGAAAACGGGCGCACGTCCGAGACGATCTTCGACGCTCGCGGGCTCGCCATCGAAACCCGCAGTGAATCACCCACCGAAAACGGCAGCGGTACCTGGCTGATCAGCCGTACCGTCTATGACACCGAAGGACGGGCAGTCTATTCAACTGGTTCATTCCCCGAAGACGTCTTCACGAATTCGCCGGACCAGATCACTGGCACGTACTCAATCTACGACGGCAAGATCCCCGTCACGTTCGATCTCGACGGAAATGGCACCATTGAAGCCGACGAAACATTCGGCGGCGCGGGCACCGGTCGCATGCTAGCCAGCGTCCAACTGCTCGGCCTGGACATCGACCTCGTAGGACAGGCTGCCAGCCTGTCATCGGCACTCACATCCGCCGGTTCTGTCGTCAGTTTCTCGCGCAGTTTCTACGACGACAACGACCGCGTCATCGAAACCGAAAACGACTACGGCCTCCGCAGTCAAACACTCTACGACGACAACAGTCGCGTGATCGAGAGCCGTAGCGAAGTCGTCGCCAGTGACGGTACCCGATCCTGGATGGTCTCCCGCACGATCTACGACACCGAAGGCAAGGTCACCGCCTCGACCGATCGCTTCCTGGTCCCCGGCGACACGCCATTGGGCGAAGACCCCGCATCGGGCCCCGTCATCACCCAGATCACCCAAACCATCTACGACGATCGCGACCGAAGCATCGCCACCGAACGCTACATCCAAGCCATCGTCGCCCCCGCGAGCGGCGAGGCGCTAGCCACCGGTGCCCCTCACCCCGGTTTCGAAATCACCAACCCCGGTACGCTCGAATCCGTCAGCGAAACGCTCTACGACGAAGCCAGCCGCGTCTTCCGCACCATCTCGGGCCGGATTCCCGTCGAGGAGGTCGCCACGCAAGACATCGCGGCGGCCCAATCGCTGTATGCGACCTACGGCAGTGACACCGACCGCTACGCCGATTTGAATTTAAGCTCCGGCGTGATCAGTGACACTCTGTTCGATGATCGTGGTCGCCAGATCGCGAGCCTGGGTCATCCACTGCCCGCCGAAGAAGTCGGCATGGGGGATGCCTATCCCGGGCTGTTGATACGTCACCGCAGTGAAACCGAATACAACGGTCTGGGCCAAGCCTTCCTCTCTCGTGGCGGACTGGCTCAAGTCGAAAACCCGGATGGCACTCTGGTCGCGATCGTGGACGATCAGTCGATCGACATGCAATCAACTTTTGACGCGTTCGGAAACGTCGTTCGAGTGGACTACGTGACCGGTGGCACGATCAGTGGCGGCACAAGCCGGGTTGGTGGGATCAGCCAAACGAGCACGCGCACCGGCGGCGTGAGCGAAACGTTCACGCAAACCCGCTTCGACGACGAAAACCGTCCGATCGCCGAAATGCAGCAAACTTCTGCCGACATCAATGCTGTTTGGGATGAGACGCTTGATTCCTTCGTCATCGACGGCACGTCCACCACCATCCCCACCAAACTCTATCACTACGATAGCGACGATCAACTCGAAGGCGTTTCGCTTGGTTACGTCGACCCTCAAGACTCAAGTCTCAGGCCTCGCTACTCGTACAGTTACGACGAACGCGGCAACCAAACCTCGTCCATCGACCCGCTCGGTCGAGAAACCCGTTTCACCTTCACCGACCGAGGCCAACAGGCGACACGCACATTACCGCTCGGTCAAAACTTCACCCTCCCTCTGGGAGGATCGAGCGACAGCGAGGGGAGGGCGGGCATGGAAAACGCGTTCACCGAAGCATTCTTCTACGACGACCGAGGCCGCCAATCCCACCACACCTCCTTCGAAGGCATCGTCACCGAGAATGTCTACGACGATTATGGTAGAATGTCAGCGATGAACTACTACGCCAGCAAAGCCGACTTCGACGCGGGCCTTGTCTCCGAGCGGGACGAGTACACCTTCGACGCCTACGGCAGACGGGCCGGCTGGACTCGCTACACAGTAAGTGAGCCGACGGCGCTAGCCGCGGGTGACAGTGCCGCAGACGACACCAACTTCACCGCATCCCGCACCGAAGTGATGGGCTACGACAACCGAAGCCGTCTGCTCTTCGAGACCTCTCCCGAAGGCGTGTTGTCATACGGTTACGACTCCGCCGGGCGAATGACGCACACGGCGATCAACGCCGATCCGGCCGTAGTGGATTTTGTCAACGATCCCTACAGCTACCTACCCGCCGACGCAACCACCGCCGAACGCGTCACCCTCTACGGTTACGACATCCTCGGTCGCCTCGTCAGCGTTACCGAAGACGCCACCCCCGGCGACGGTACCGACGAGGCACAAACCGAAACCACCTACGGTTTCGATTTGCAAGGTCGCCAGCGATCGATGCAGACGTTCACGGGCAACAACACCGTGCCGACCCCATCGATCCTAACCGTCATGCGTTACGACTCACTCGGCCGCCTCGACGTGATGACGGACTTCACCCTCCCTCCGGGAGGGTCGAGCGTTAGCGAGGGGAGGGTCACTGCCTCGTACGATTACGAAGTCCGCGCCGACGGCCGCCGCACCAGTTCCACCGAAACGTTCTGGATCGACGAGAACGAAGACGGTGAGCTAACCGCTAACGAGCTAAAAGCTAACAGCTATTCTTGGACTTATGATGGCCTGAACCGTCTCACCGACGAAGTCATCGACCACTGGGACGACGCCTTCGACCAAACCGAGTCATTCGAATACGACCTCACCGGCAACCGGACATCCAAGACGCTCGACAAAGGCAACGACGGCACAGTCGATGAGTCCGTCGACTATCGCTACGACGCCAACGACCGCCTCTTCGCCGAACTCTCTAACGATCTCACGGCCACGGACGCCGACGCCACCACGATTTACGGCTACGACCATACCCAACAAACCGCCAAAACGGTCTACGCCGATCTCCTCGACGATTCCACGATCGAAGCCCTCATCGCGGGCGACACCCTCACCTCGCCACTCGTCACTCGCAGCTCGCAACTCTTCACCTACAACCTCCAAGGGAGAATGAGCGAAGCGGTCATCGACAAGTACAACACCGATGGCACGCTCGAATCACGCGAACGTTCTAGCTACGAATACGACATGCGCTCATTCCGAGTGGGCAAGGTCCTCGAAAAATGGAACGAAGCGACAAGCAGTTTCGATCTCGCTTCGAGCACCTCGTATCTCGCGTCTCACCGCAACCACACGGGTTACGCGCAAACGCTACGCGAAATGGTCAAAGACGCAGACGGCAACGTCATCAAGACAACCGACTACACCATCGGCAGCGACGAGATCGCGCAAACAGTCACCGAGAACGGAGAGACCACCACGCTCGTTTACGGCCACGATGGCCACGGCAGTGTGCGAGTTCTCTACGACCTATCCGAATCGGCAGCCAACCTAATCGAACAGATCGCCACGTACTCCGCCTACGGCGTGATGATCGCGATGCATTCCGGAAACGGAATCGCGTCACCAATCACCGAGTTCATGTCCACGCTGACCTACTCAGGTGAAGCCTGGGACAACACCCTCAACAAAGGCTACAACCGAGCCCGTTGGTACGACGCCTCGTCCGGCCAGTGGAACCGTCTCGATCCATTCGTAGGCAACATCCAAGATCCGCAGAGCCTGCACAAATACGCCTACGTGCATGGGGATCCGATAGGAGGCATTGATCCGAGCGGATTGGTCAAAGTTAAGCCATGGGTAACGCGTTGGATTACACGTATAGGGCTGAGCGCAGCTTACTACATTCTGTTCGGATGGCTGGCAGAATACACGATCGCGCAGCAGTACCTTCTCAATCGTGGTAGGGGGCTGGAGGACGTTAAGCTTGGCGTTCCATTAGGTCGCAACAACGACCCGGATTTGCCGCCTGGTGGCAACACAGATCAGTTCAGACGAAACAAGCCGGATATCGTCGACAAAGGGCACCGAACCTACTACGAGATCAAGTCGGGAAGCCCGTTCGGAATAGCGAAGGGCTTAAAACAGCTGAAACGGTACGATGATGCTGTTGCCGCTCGTTGGCCAGGCCAGAACTACAAACGCGGAACGTGGGCACCAAGCCCAATGATGCTTTGGCTGAAGGCACCAATTTGGATATCGGGTGATACCGACTTGCCAATCAATATTGAGTTGCCAACAATGATACTAACCTACCGTCATTCGCCGGGTCTGGTAGTTTATGATCCGTACACACTGATGACTCAGTCACTTGTATGGGGCTATGCTACCGAAAAGATAGTGACGAAAGCTATCACAAAGATTATCACTCGAATGGGAGGTCCCCGGACTGGAAGTTCTCAAGGTATTCAAGAAGTCGTCGACGAGATCTTCACGACGACCGGGCCATCAGGCGGATCACCTGTTCGACTACCGAACCTACCTGGCTCCTCACCCACATCACCGACAGGGACGCCAGTCCATTTTTCGGGGATGTCATTCTCCTTCACTTTCTCCGTCGGAGGGTTCTCGTTTTAAATCAAAATAGCATGATCAAATTCAGCCATAAAAAGACCTACATACTTCCGGGTTATGTACCAACAGCGCTTTGGAATGAAGAAGCATTAGAGAATCAAGAAATTGAATTCCAACATGGTATTCATTCTGGCGGCATCTTCTACCGCGATGTGACTGCTGAATCTGAAGACGAAGACTTAGATTTATTCGTCATCAATCAACTCTGGCGGGATGCAATATTCGAATGTAGGGTCGGCCCAACAGATTTTGCCAACAAGATGTCCACTTTACTCAGAAAGTCTGCTATCTCGCTCGAACCTCCAAGGGTTCCTAAAATTGCAGAAAGGTACGGTTATACCACCACAAAGTTTCGCCGCCCGACCTGTTTCGTGACACCGGAATCCGTCGATGGATTAAAAGACGAAATGTTTCTTGCGATTGCACCGAGAGCAAAGAAACAGCGATTCGGCGCCTCCCAATTTTTGCTGGAACAATTGGGTGCGTTCGCCATAACTTGTGTACCAGTCGAAGCGTTACCGTCAATTTGCGTGCGTGAACTGCCTTGGTTGACGGAAGGTCGTTCGAACTGGGTATTTTTCTCACTTCATTTCAAAATGGAAACTCCCAGTGAGATTTTGCTGAGCTGCTTGATTCACTGTATTGAAGCGATTGATTCGCTTCACCAGAAAATTTCCGTCGCTCATGTCTTCGCTGATTTTGAGGGAAATCCAAGAGTGCGTGAGTTTTGGACTTCGCCACCGGCATAATGGTCGCAGGAGAAATCAAAGGAGAAACGCGTCGCGTGGGGTCAGGCTCGGGATTCGGGATTCAGTGTCAATCACCGATCACGAAGTGAACGGGCGAGGACCAAGAAAAGGTGGGCGAGATCAAATGGGACGGGAAGACAAGGGTGTCAGGTACCGAATTGGCAGCATAGGCAAGACAGCGTTACCCAGTTATCTTCAACGCAGATTGACGTGATGACCTCCAGGGAGCGAAGAGAATGGGTCGACCGAAGCGTGCTGATGAGGCCGGTTGCATTTACCACATGCTCAACCGCGCCAATCGGCGAGACAAACTGTTCTTCAAGGACCAGGATTACGAAGCATTTGAACGTGTTCTCGGCGAAGCGGTCGCACGTCACAAGATTGACCTTTTTAGCTATTGCGTCATGCCCAATCACTGGCATCTTGTTGCAGCTCCACGTCTCGGCGGCGAGATGTCCCGGTTCGCCCAGTGGCTCACGTTGACTCACACGCAGCGGCATAACGCTCACTACGATACGGTTGGCTACGGGCACCTCTACCAAGGCCGATATAAATCCTTTCCGGTGCAGAATGACGAGCATTTTTTGACGGTTTGCCGATACGTCGAACGCAATGCCTACGCCGCCGAGTTGTGCGAAACGCCCGATGCATGGCGATTCGGAAGCTTGCACCGCTGGAAGCACGGCACGGCGAAGGAAAAGTCTTTGCTCTCGAAGTGGCCCATTGCCCGCCATCGGGACTGGATCCGATGCGTTACCATGGCATTGAGCGACAAGGATACCAAGCGATTGCATTGGTCGAAAACACGCGGCTGTCCGTTCGGCGAGGAAACCTGGGTCGAGTCAGTCGCTAGACGTTTCGATCTCGAGATGACGATGAGGCCACGAGGTCGGCCACGGAAGTTTCCGAGCACGCACAAAACCACCTAACCTGCCAATTCGGTACCTGACACCTTTCTTGCCAATCCTGAAAGATCGATCGGCTGAGTGTCACGCATGCCATCCATCCCCTGCCGCCTGCCAGGGGTGATTAGACGCCGGGACCAATAAACGCCCCGCTCACGACGCACGCGTTTCGCTGCTTTTGCTAGGGAGCAGCCACAATTGCTCGCGATGTTGTTTCCATAGCGACGATTGCCGACTCCGAATCGAGATCCTTTTTGAGTTCGGGGTGAGCGGTGAGGTACGCGGTCACTTCATCTTCGCTGGCGACGGGACCGCCCCCGTCACCACAGCCACAAATCAGCGAACTGAAAAGTACAACAGTGGATAACGGAATCAGTCGCGATCGTAGACTTGAAAAAGGTTTCATCAATTTGTTCACAGAGGAGACACGGAAAAAGAAAAACGAGATCAGTTGAGACAAAAATCTCAACACTGATAACTCATCCAACGACGCACTTTTGCCGAATCGCGTGCAACACGGCAAAAGTGCAAACACCGGTTTGGATCAATCATCAAACGCAACCGCTTCAACATGCAGAATAATTAGAACAACGATTCTGCAACACGAATCATTCAAAGCCGAAACGAGAACTGATTAGAAGTCCGCTTCGATTGTTTCTTTGGATGCGGCGGTGCTTAGAGCACCCCACAAGCCGAACGGGCTTTTCGATCCGGGTGCAATCGGACCGCCATAGTAGACCTGCGAACTTGTCTCGTCGCCCGCTTCGATGGAGTCCGTGATGAACTTGACCGCACCGTCGCCCATCAAGATGTGGCAGCCACCTTGATGCCGACTTCCGGGAGGAGCAATCATCGCGTTGCCGTGATAATTTGCCCGTGGGCTGGTCCCTTTGGCGACACAAATTTCTTTGTTGGGAGCTAGGATCGCGTTCATCTGACCGTACATCGGACGTCCCGACGCCCACTTATAGCCTCGGCGTTGCTCAGCGTCGCCGACGTTCGTACCACTGGCCCAAAACTGCGGACGTTCAGGATCGATGAACGTACGGCACGAAAGCGCCTCGCCTGGCCCTCGGATTCCCTGTCCCGTACCACGACCACTTGCCGCTCCACCGATGTCGGCCTTCCCGTGGGTTCGTTTGTCTTGATCACCCAAGTCGGTTGGAATTTCACCCATGGCGATCGTGTTAGAGAGGCCGTCCAAGACGTCACGGAAATAGGAGTCCGCTCGAGCTTTGAACATTCCGCGGCAAGACGCCCGAGCCAACTCAGATAGATTGTTCGGGCTGGTACGATTCCCATCTTCATCGGCGTACCCGTGATTGCAGATGTATGCCGAATCACCGGAGCAGGCGACATAGTTCGTGCGGCCCGCCGATGGCAAACCGGCACCGGGGTCACTAGGACAACGCAAACCGGGAACCTCCGTCAGCCACGGTTCATAACGACTGATCTGATGGTGGCTCAAATTGGCCTGCGGGTTACCGCCCATGGGTTGATGGATGTTCCCATTCTGATCTTGGAGCGGATTCGAGATTTGCTCCCAAAGGGCTTGCTGCTCCATGAAGGGCATCAACCCTACGAGAATACTGAGTTCTTCACGGTTGTTAGAAGATGGCGCCGTTGTGCCACCGTTAATTGCACCAATCGCATTCGTTCCACCTTGCAACCGCGGTAGCTGGTCATAGGCGGAATGGTAGTTGTGAATCGCGAGGCCGAGTTGCTTGAAATTGTTACTACAACTCATTCTTCGAGCGGCTTCTCGAGCCGCCTGCACCGCGGGCAATAACAATCCGACGAGCACACCAATAATGGCAATGACGACCAATAGTTCCACCAAGGTGAAACCCTGGCGGACACGTGTTGTCTTGTGAAAACACATCAATAGCACTCCGAAGAAGCGAGGTGACGAAAAATCCAGAACGGGGCACTTTATCCCCGCACAACTTGTTTCCGTGGTAGATTGTCGCAGTGCCATGAATTCCCTCAAAAAGAATCGATTTCGTTAAATGCCCTCGAAATTGATTCAAATCATCAGAAATCGTGGCACGCTATCGGCAAAGCCACTAAGTAAGAGCGACCGCGTGGCACTTCTTGTGATGAACATTGCTATCTGCCATCCGCGTTGGCAACAGCTTCATCTCGCCGAGATCAACGCAGGCGGTATCAGATGAGTTTGCATGACTCGCCAATCGAAAAGGAGCAAGAGAATCCGCTGTGATCCCTTTAGACCCTCTCCAATCGAAATCCGAAACGCTTGTGCAGTTGTTATCTGAACACCACGATCAACTGTATCGTTACATCCACTCGCTCGTCGGTACCTCGCACGACGCACGAGATGTTTTGCAAGAGACATCATTTGCACTCTACGAAAAGTTCGAAGTTTTCGATTCGAGCCGACCGTTCCTGCCGTGGGCATATAAGTTCGCATACATCCACGTACTTAAATGGCGTGAAAGTCAATCAAGGCAAATGCCACTTCTCAGTGGCGACGTCTTGGAACTCTTGGCGCAGGAGCGACAGACACAGGAAGTTGCGTTAAGTGAACGTCTGACCCTGCTCGGCGAGTGCATGAGTCAGTTGCCCGAGAGCGATCTCGAACTCGTGCGATCGCGTTACCTCGAAGGCATCGCGCCCGATCTCATCGCAGAAAAGGTGAACGCAAGTCGACGCACCCTGTTCCGCGATCTGAAAAGAATCCGACATCTCTTAATGAATTGCATCGATAAAAAACTAGCGATGGATGAGTTTTGATGAGCCAGAACAACAACCCGCATACCTCACGTCCCCGGCTCGAAGAACTCGGGTCCGCTTTCATCGACCGAACGATCACGCAGGAAGAAATCGAGGAACTGGATTTCCTCCTTCGCGACGATTCGAGAAATCGGATTCTCTTTTTGCGGTACATGGATCTGCAATCGGAGATGGTGAACGTTCTCGTGCGAGACTCCGACGAAAAGAACGCAAAGGCAGATTCAGTTTTCGATTGGGCGTCAACACTCGCCGAATACGCGGCATCGCGGCAAACGTCCTCTCAAACCCGAACGCACCAATCGAAACGAGAAAGTGCTGTTGCAACACCTTGCCAGGGCAACCTAGCGCCTTGGATCGTATCGGTCGCGTCGGTAGCCGTGTCGCTCATGTTTGCGATTGCGTTCTACACCACGCAATCCGTTGAGAGCATCAAGAACGAACCTACGCTGGTCCAGCAAGTCGTTGCCAAGAAGACGGATCAAGATTTGGTCCGATTGTCAGACCTCGCGGGTGCCGAGCTTTTCAATGAGATGGCTCCGGCCAAAGGGTATTCGTTGCAATACCAGCATGAATATGCATTGGTAAATGGAATGATGTCGCTGATTTTTCCATGCGGCGCGGAAGTCATTTTAGAAGCACCGAGCGTGATCGAAATCACCGATCCGATGCAACTCTTGGTCAAAGCCGGTAAATGCAGCGTGCACGCACCCGACGGCGCCGAGGGCTTCCAAGTGATCACTCCTCAAACGGAAGTCACCGACCTCGGGACACGTTTTTCGGTTTCGGTCGACGAAGGCGGCAATACTGAGGTGCAGGTTATCGAAGGCGCCGCCGAGGTACGCCAACTCGACAAGAACGACTCGGAGAAGGTTCTTCTTAAGGAGAAACAAGCGAGCCGCTTCGACGGCGGAGAATCTTCTTCGGTTGACTTCACTCCCTCTCAATACCGCAGTCAACTGCCCGACCGGATTGTCGGATTTCATCTCGCGAACGAAAGTCAGGATTCAAAAGGGAAGCTCGAAAGCGTTTCCATTCAACACGCGGGTGTTCAGCGTCTCTACCACGTTGACGAGTTAATCGGCGTGGAGGTGATCCATTTTCGCGGAGGCAACAACACCAGCAATCTCTCAACACATATCGGCGTCAGCGCTGGCGAGGGAGATGCTCGGCGTGCAGCGTTGGAGACGGACGCCTTTCTCCATACCGGCTTGATCAATCCCGGCGGCAGCCGCGAACCACTGACACAGGATCCCGTGATGAGTCACGCCGATGGCAAGGAACTCACACTGGGAATGGCGATTCGATTTCGCGAACCTGTCGTCAATCGCCCCGGACCCGACGTCGTGTTTTTTGAGTTGCAATCGGCCATGAATCCTGTCGCAGGCGATGGTTTCCACGTCAGTCCGCTGAAGTTTCAACCTAATTTGCGATCGCATACAGTGATGCGTTACGACATCACGTTGAATTCACCGGAAGCGTGGGCACTCCCCGATTTCGAACTGATGCAGTTCGACTCTCAGATCCAGTCACTCGATGATTTGCTCAACGGAACGTTTGAGATACGTAATCCCGCGATGTCATTTTGGGCGATCGCGGTGAGCATCGATTTCAGCGACCTCGGCTACGCCGACAACTCGATTGTCGAAGGCCTCTTCTTTCAAGATGTGATGGACGACGAACACTTCATCGACCCGGTCTTTATTGCGGGACTTCCTTTTGAACAAGAGGAAGGCGAATGAACGTGCGGAAACTGATTCCATTACTGATTCTAGGATGCTTCGCACCGGGTGCTCGTGGTCAAGACGTGTCGCCGGGTCACGCGAAATTCTTCGAAAATGAAGTGCGGCCGTTGCTGGCAAAGCGTTGCTATGAATGCCACAGCGATGCGAAGTCGAATGGCGAGCTTCGTCTCGACACGTTTGCGGATTTGATGCTCGGTGGCGAATCCGGTGACCCCGCGATTGTTCCCGGCAAGCCCGACGAAAGCATGCTGATTGATGCGATTAACTATGAATCGTTGGAGATGCCCCCTGGCGAAAAACTAACCGACCAGGAAATCCAAACGTTGACCCGCTGGGTTTCCATTGGAGCGCCGTGGCCGGGCGCAGACCCCAACGCCCCGCTACGCAAACGCGAACAATTTGACGACCAAGACCGTGCGTGGTGGGCAATTCAACCATTGAAGAAACCACGGGTCCCGGGTGTTGAGAGGAGTGGTTGGGCAATCAATCCGATCGATCATTTCATCGGCGACCGTATGCTGTCCGAAGGATTGTCGCCTGCCCGTGAAGCGACCAAAACGGAACTCGTGCGTCGACTCTATCTTGACGTGACGGGATTGCCGCCTAGACCGGAACAAGTCACCGCTTTCCTCGATGACGATTCACTCGACGGGTACGCGAGACTCGTTGATTCACTGCTCGACTCGAAAGGGTATGGCGAACACGCCGCCCGGCAATGGCTCGACCTCGTCCGATACGCCGACAGCGACGGATATCGCGCGGACGGTTTTCGTCCTCAGGCGTGGCGTTACCGCGACTACGTCATTCGATCATTCAACGACGACAAACCCTACGACCGCTTCGTCCAAGAACAATTAGCGGGAGACGAAATGTTCCCCGGCGACCTCGACGCGCAGGTCGCACTGGGCTATTTGCGTCACTGGGTATACGAATGGAATATTCGCGACGCCCCGACGCAGTGGAATACGATCATCGAAGATCTCACGGACACGACCGCAGACGTGTTCATGGGGTTGGGACTGCAGTGCGCCAAGTGCCACAACCACAAATTCGATCCGTTACTGCAGCAAGACTACTTCCGCCTCCGCGCCTTCTTTGCCCCCATCATGCCCCGCGATATTTCCGTCGCCACCGCGGAAGAAATCGCTCGTCATGACGTCAAACAGAAGAGATGGGAAGAGAAAACAGCAACCATCCGCGAGCAAATTGCTGCGATTGAACAGCCTTATCGCGACAAGTATCGCGACATTGCCATCGACCGCTTCCCCGAAGACATTCAAGCGATCGCGCGCACACCCGAAGATCAACGAACGGCCTACGAAGATCAACTGACTTATCTCGTTCAACGCCAAGTCCAGGCCGAACACGACCGCCTCAATTCGATCATCAAAGGAGATGACAAAGAGCGGTTGGTTGAACTGCGCCGAAAATTCAAAGCGTTCGACTCGCTGAAACCGAAACCGCTGCCGACGGCGATGTCCGTGACCGAGGTCATCAAACCGCCGCCACCGACGACGATCCCCAAGTTCAAAAACAAAACGATTGAACCAGGCGTCCCCACCATCATGGAAGCATCGCCGTTGCCGATCGTCGCGTCGCAGTCATTAACCACCAGCGGTCGCCGCACGACGTTAGCTCGATGGATCACCACGCCCGAAAACCCGTTAACCGCACGCGTTATCGCCAATCGCATTTGGCAAAGCCACTTCGGTCGTGGGCTAGCCGAAAACACCAGCGACTTTGGCATTCTCGGCGGCCCACCATCACACCCCGAACTACTCGATTGGCTCGCAACTGAGTTAATCAAAGACGACTGGAGTTTGAAGTCACTGCATCGCAAAATCTTGCTCTCGGCGACCTATCGGCAATCGACGCAACACTCTGAATTCGCCACTTTCCATCAAATCGATCCCGCCAACGAATTCTATTGGCGGCACGACACATCACGCTTGAGTGCAGAGCAAATTCGAGATTCGTTGCTCCTCGTCTGTGGACGTTTGAAAGACCGCAACGGCGGAGGCAGCGTTCATGCGGATTCACCGTATCGGTCGATCTACACTCGCCAAATGCGAAATTCACCCGATCAGTTGCTAAACAGCTTCGATCTGCCGCAGTTCTTTTCGAGCAACTCATCTCGCAATACGACGACGACGCCGATCCAGTCACTGTTGCTGTTCAACAGCGACCAAATGCTGTCCTACGCGAGATCCTTGGCAGAACTCGTCTCGCGGCAATCGAGCGATTTGGAAACGCGAATCGCGATCGCGTGGCGACGCACCTTTGGCCGCGAGGCCACGCCCGACGAAATCAGATCGTCACTGGAGTTCATTGCCGGACAGACCTCTCACCTGCGTTCTCTCCAGAAGCAACGATCGGAACAAGAAGAAGATCAAACACTCATCGAGACTTCTAAATTGCCTTACCGCGATGGTCAGGCCGTCCGCTTTCAAATCGACGATCCATCGTTGGTTTTGTCGATTCCCCATGCTCCCGAATTGAACCTCGGCGATTTCACAATCGAAACGTTCTTTCAATTGCGATCGATCGCTAACTCGGGAAGTGTTCGTTCGATCGTCAGCAAATGGAACGCGAAAAAGAATCCTGTTGGATGGAACTTTGGCGTCACGGGAAAGGGCTCCCGCCGCAAACCGCAAACGCTGGTCATGCACATGTTCGGCCAGTTACGAAGTGGCAAATTGGGTGAAGCTGCGGTCTTCTCGGACCAACATATCGCGTTGCATACTCCGTACTACGCATCGGCGAGTGTTCGACTGGCAACGGAAGACAAACCAGGCAAGGTCACGTTTTTCTTGAAGGACTTATCGAACGATGACGAACCGCTGCAAATCGCGGAGGTCGAACATCACATCAGCGAAGGCATCACCAACGAGGCTCCCGTCTCAATCGGTCGACGCAGCGACACCGGCGCAAGCCAATTTGACGGCTTAGTTGACGATGTGCGATTGGTCAGCCGAGCGATCCATGTGGATGAGATCCTGCAGACGGTGGAACGTGACATCCCTGGCGTGGTCGGGTACTGGCAATTCGAAGTCGACCCGGGCGTCCGTCGAAACAGCGTCAGCGACAAACATGGAATCACTGCGTCCGGCGAAGCCATCATCGACGACACGCCCGAAGAAGCGGCACTCGTCGATTTCTGCCACGCGTTACTCAATTCGAATGAGTTCTTATATGTGAATTAGGTTCTCTCGTCTAATCGGTCACGAGTTGGACCTCACCATGCGGTTCGCTCTGACAAGAGAAACGCATCCTCCAACCCTCCGAGCCAATCGATTGCAATCCTTTGGGCGAATATCGATTTCCCGCCTCCCTTCCCTCCCCACCTCAACGTGTCATGCACATCAAGATCCCCCAATCGAGACGTGAGTTCCTTGCACACAGCGGTGCCGGCTTTGGCGCCGTCGCCTTGGCTGGGCTCATGTCCGGCGCGAACGCAGAGCCGATCCGTGCGAGCGACAGCGATCCCAAGGGACCGTCACTCAATCCGGTCGCCCCCAAACTCCCGCACCACAAACCGACCGCGAAACGCGTCATTTTCTTGTTCATGGAGGGAGGACCGAGCCATGTAGATCTGTTCGATCCGAAGCCCTTGCTCAACGAGTTAGCCGGCCAAGCGATCCCGGATAGCTTTGGTGAAGTGATCACGGCAATGGGTGAGATGAAGTCGCCTCTCCTTCCGAGCAAACGCAAGTGGAAACAACATGGCGAAGGAGGGTTGTGGATTTCCGACTGGCTGCCTCACACCGCCGAGTGTGCGGACGACCTCGCCGTGATTCGCTCGTGCGTTGCCAACGGAATCAATCATTCCGCAGGCGTTTGTCAAATGAACACGTGCTCGATCTTGAGCGGCCGGCCATCATTGGGCAGTTGGGTGACCTACGGACTCGGCAGTGAAAACGAAAACCTTCCCGCCTTCGTTGTCATGCAGGACAACAACTCTCAAATCGTCAACGGCCCACGAAACTGGAGTGGCGGGTTCATGCCAGCGGCGTATCAGGGCACGCGGCTCAGCGAAGGGTCTCAGCCGATCCCCTACTTGAACACTCCCGAAGGCATCACCCAAACACGACAGTTGTCGAAACTGGATTTCCTGAACACGCTCAATCGCAACTATGCGGACTACCATCCTGAGCAGACCGAACTAGAAGCCCGCATTGCGAGCTATGAGTTAGCGTTCCGCATGCAATCCGAAGCTCCCGACGCGATCGACCTCAGTGACGAAACGGCAGAGACGCTCGAACTGTACGGAATCAACGACAAAGAGACGAGCGGCTACGGGCGTCTCTGTTTGCTCGGTCGACGCCTAGCCGAGCGTGATGTTCGGTTCATCCAGTTGTACAGCGGCGCGGGGTCAAAGTGGGATTCACACAGCAACATCGAAGGCAACCACTCGGCGCTGTGCCGCGGCGTTGACAAACCCATTGCGGGGCTCCTCAAAGATCTCAAACGTCGGGGCATGCTGGACGACACACTCGTCGTCTGGGGCGGCGAATTCGGACGGACACCGATGAGTGAAAAGGGCAGCGGCCGCGACCACAATCCGAGCGGTTTTACGATGTGGATGGCGGGCGGCGGCGTCAAAGGCGGTCAAGCGATTGGGCAGACCGACGAACTCGGGCTGCACGCAACGGTCGACCGCCAACACGTCCAAGATCTACACACGAGCATCCTGCATCTGCTCGGACTCGGCAACATGGAACTGACCTACATTCACAAGGGTCGCCCCGAACGCCCCACGATCAATGAAGGAACTTTCTGCAAACAACTGGTAACGGGATAGCCATGAATACTCGATTCTTTTTCGCGGCGATCACGCTAACAATCGCTGGCATGACATCAGCCCATGCGACCGACGAGAGTGTCGCGGCGAGATGGACGTTCGATAGCGAGGGCGCCGCACCACTGGACCTCAACGGCGAAGTCGAGCGTGACCAAGCGGGCCCGAGGCCTCCCGAGTATCCTGATTTCTCCGATGACAACACTGCGTTGAAGTTCAACGGTGGCGGTTACCTGGCCGTTCCTAAATATCTCAACGACGACCGATTTCAGTTTCGAAACGGTGACGACATCACCATCGAAGCGTGGGTCAAAGTCGACACGGCCCGCGACGGGCAACAGATGTACGTGATCGGCAAAGGTCGAACCGGCTCGCCCCTCTATCCACCGGACAATCAGAACTGGGCACTTCGCACCGTCTCGCATGGTGGAACGGTGCGAGCGAGCTTTCTGTTTGCGACGAAGCTCACATCCGATCAATCGCATTGGCACCGATGGACATCCGACGAAGGATTCGAGTGCGCGACAGGATGGCATCACATGGCGGTGACATACCGATTCGGGACGCCTGATTCGATTCGCGGCTGGATCGATGGGCAGCCCGCCAAAGGTCGTTGGGACATGGGCGGAACAACCGAGGAACCTCCTGTGGTGGACGCCGACGCCGTCTGGATCGGATCATCACAAGGCGGTGCCCGTGCAAATAGCTTCGTCGGATACCTCGATAACGTTGCCGTGCACCGAGAGCGTTTAACTGACAAAACGATTGCGTCACGTTTCAATCGAGTCGGTGGCCCGCGAGTCGCGGCGGCAAAACCGGTCCCCAAACCGCTTCCCGAGATTGCACCGGAGCTGAACGACGTTCCCGCGGGCAAGGTTCTGTTCTCGGTCGCCGAAGGTTTGCCGAGCAACGCTCGCTGGTTGCTCGAAGGCGAATCATGGCCACGCGAAACGGTACGCTGGACAGGTGATGCGTTTCTCTTGCCTCGTGTGCCTGTCCGCTACGACGAATGGGGCATTCGCGGACGCTGGAACTCGCCTTTGTTGGTCCGAGTCGCCAGTGACATTTCACTAAAACCGGGAAAGCATCGCGTGTTGGTGAGGGCGAGATCGTTGAGCCGGCTTTGGATCGACGGAAAGGTCGTCGCCCGAACGCGAAAGAACCCACATGGTGGAGGAAACCTGCAACCCATTATCCCCATTGCTGATCCGCCCGCACCGGGCAATCGTGTCGTGCGGTTTCCTCAACAAGAAGTATTCGGGGAATACGTTGTCGCGGGCGACCAAACGAAATCGCTTCGTGTGATTTATGAACTCGTCGTCGGCGGGAAAGGCTACCGCACAGAATCGGGAGAAGTTTGCGTTGCAATGCAGCACGAAAATAGCGACACCTTTGTGGTGCTCGGTCCTTCAATGTCACTTCCGCTGACCGATGATGCCGTTAACTCGGAATTAATAAAGATTGAAGAATCGCTCACCAAACTAGACGATAAATCGCGTCGCACGGCCTCGTTATCGCAAAACGCATTTTGGAACCGTCGTCATGAAATCGCACGTGATGTGAGTCACCAACAAACTCGTGGGAAGCACACGTCGAGAGAGCATCCAATCGATCGAGCGATTGCCAATAAGATCAGCCTCGCGGTCTCTCAGTCGAATCAACATGACGAAGCGACGACCACGCACTTCTACGAGCGTGTGTTACCGATCTTGCGTGACGAGTGCTTTCGTTGCCATGGCGAAAAGAGCAAGGGTGGGTTACGCCTGAATTCTCACGACGCCGTACTCGCGAGTGGTGAGTCCGATCTTCCCGCGGTCGTGCCCGGCGATCCCGATAACAGCGAACTGATTGTGCAGATTCGCGATGGCAACATGCCACCCACCGACACGGGACTCTCGCCCGATCAAATCCAAACACTCGAACAGTGGGTAGCGTCAGGTGCGGTTTGGCCCGCGCAGCCGATCGATCCAAAAACAACCGAACTCGCGTCAATTGTGAGCGATGAGTCGTTCTTAAGGCGAGTCTATCTCGACACGATCGGAGTCCCGCCGAGCGAAGCTGAAGCCGCCGCATTCCTGGAAAATCCAGACCGCAACGAAAGCATCGACAAGTTGCTGGCCGATGACCGGTACGCTGATCACTGGGTCAGTTTGTGGATGGACTTGTTAGCGGAAAACCCGACTCTGCTAAACGTTTCGCTCGGCAGCACGGGACCGTTTCGCTGGTTTCTCTATGAATCGTTGCGTGACAACAAACCGCTCGACCGGATGGTGACCGAACTGATCTTGATGCGTGGCGACGCCCATTACGGGGGCAGCGCCGGATTCGCCATCGCGGGAGAAAACGACGCACCGATGGCCGCCAAAGCCCACGTGTTGGCGGCGGCGTTCCTGGGCATCGATCTGCAATGCGCTCGCTGCCACGACTCGCCCTTTCACAACACAACCCAGGAAGATCTGTTTTCACTCGCAGCGATGCTGGGGCGAAAATCGATCACGCCACCGAAGACGAGTCGGGTGCCTGATGAGTTCTTTGAAAATCAAACGCGAGAGTCGTTGATTAGCGTGACGCTGAAACTCGGCGAGTCGGTGAAAGCGAAGTGGCCATTTGCGGACTTCACCGGAGCGGAAGATTCACCACAACTCGATGAACTCATGCAGAATCCCAAGGACGCACGAGAGCGTTTGGCGGCTCTGTTTACCACGCCAAACAATGTTCGATTCCCACGGGTTGTTGTCAATCATCTTTGGAAACGTTTGATGGGTGCCGGCTTCGTCGAACCCGCCCATGATTGGGAGGGAAAAACGCCGAGCCATCCTGAACTGCTCGATGAATTGGCCATCGAACTGGTAACGCACGATTACGACTTGAAGCATGTCCTGAGATTGATCATGACGTCGCGTGCCTATCAACGCGAGGCGATGGGACAAAACGAATCCGCGACGCCGGAGCAGCGTTACTTTGCCGCACCCGATCGACGACGACTGACGGCGGAGCAAGTTGTCGATTCACTGTTCCAGGCAACCGGTAGCAAAATGGATGTCGAAGAATTGACCTTCGTTCACGATGGAACGCAGGCGATGAATCGACGCGTCACACTCGGCAAACCGAAACGTGCGTGGATGTTCGCCGGACTTAACAACGAACGTGATCGCCCGAGTCTTTCGTTACCACGAGCGCAGGCCGTCGTCGATGTACTCGAAGCGTTCGGTTGGACGGGCACCCGTCAACAACCAATCATCGAGCGAGAGACGGATCCCAACGTGCTGCAGCCCGGTATTCTGGCGAACGGCAATCTGTCCAAATCGCTGACGCGAGCCGCCTACGAGAGCGAACTCGCCGAATTAGCGGTGCAGGCAACGTCTGCCGAGCAGCTGGTTTCGTCGCTGTATCTGCGTTTTCTTTCACGCTACCCGAACTCTTCGGAACGTCAACTCTTTGTCGCCGCGCTGGACCATGGATTTGTGGACCGGTTGGTGCCACCGGCGGACGTCACGCCACCGCCGAACGATCCGCTGCTGCCTCAGTCGACATGGACGAACCACTTGGTTCCCGAAGCGAACGAGATCCAACAGGAATGGGAACGTCGCGTGAGGCGCGGCCCGCATGAGGACCCTCGGCTTCGCCCCGAGTGGAGAGAGGTCTACGAAGACGTGGTGTGGAGTCTCGTCAACCACGCCGAGTTTGTTTGGATTCCTTAGAAATCCGGTCCGTGAAGTCCAACGCCGAAGGTTTGCCCCGAAGGAACGCCGTCACGCTTCGTTATTCCATTCCGTGAAAGGTTTTATGCAATGAATATCAACCGCCGCCAGGCTCTTGCGATTGCAGCATCAGGTGCTTTGTTACCTCGTCTCGTGTCTGCTGAATCCACACCAACCCCCGTTGCCGGCAAGGCCGAACACGTGATCTCCATTTGGCTCGGTGGCGGCATGGGCCAGATCGACACGTTCGATCCGAAGCGTAAAGGTGATCCCAAAGCGAAGAAGGCAGGCTCCTACTACGATCCGATTGAGACAAGCGTCGACGGTGTCCAACTTTGTGAACACCTACCCAAGATGGCCAATTTGATGGAACGGGTCACGGCCGTTCGGAGCGTGCATCATGAAGTCATCGACGAGCACGCTGCGGCGACCAATCGGATGCACACAGGTCGAGACATCAGTGGCACGGTAACGTACCCGTCGCTCGGTTCGATCGTGACTCATGAACGCGGCGCTGTTCACGACGGTGCACCGCCTTATGTCTTGATTGGATACCCCAACGTGACACGCGGCCCAGGTTTCCTTGGCGCCAAAGATAGCTATTTGTATCTGACCGACACCGGCCAGGGTCCAGCCGGGCTTTCGCGTCCCGATGGCATCACGCCGGATCGTCAGGCTCGACGCGAAAGTTTTTTGACGGCGCTCAAACAAAGCGGCAAGGCCGTCGCCGATCAAAAGATGAGCGACTATGACGAGGCGATCGAACAAAGCTTAAAACTCAGCGGTCCTGAATTCGGCGGCGTCTTCCAACTCGATTCAGAACCCGATCGTCTGCGCAATCAATATGGAGGCGAGTTTGGGCAACGTTGCTTATTGAGTCGTCGTTTGGTGCAGCGTGGTGTACGGTTCATCGAAGTCTCCCATAATTTGAATTTCCTCAATGGTGCCGGATGGGACGTCCACAACGCCGGGATTCTCAATCAGCACAAGTTGATTCGCGAACTCGACAACGCCGTTTCTGCTCTGATCACGGACCTGCAAAACAATCGCCTTCTCGACAAGACCCTGATTGTGATTACGACCGAGTTTGGACGACCGCCGGAATTTGACAGTGGCGGAGGCCGAGGACATCACGGCAGAGCGTTCTCGTGCGTGCTCGCCGGTGGTGGGCTGAATCATTGCGGCGCCTATGGCGTGACGGACGAACTATCGAAAACGATCCTCCAAAACCCCGTCAGCATCCCCGATTTCTTCGCGACCATCTGCGCCGTCCTGAACATCGACCCGGCCAAGAATCTCTACGACGGCGACCGCCCCGTCCCCATCACCGACCGCGGCCGCCCCATCCAAACACTCTTCAGCTAGCCCAAACGGCGTCATTGGCAGGCGTGTTTTTCCAAACACAACTCAAACGCAATGTTTCAAATCAATGGGCGGTCAATTCGTAGGCCGGACCGAGCGAAGCGATGTTCCGGCACAACATGTCTCACGATTGCCGGAGCGACGTCGCGGGGCTCTTTGATCCGGCCTACTTCGCGGCCGTTGGGAGGATGGGCACAAAAAAAGCCAGCCCGTGATTTCTCACAGGCTGGCTTGAGTGGAGGCGGGGAGGATTGAACTCCCGTCCCGCGATACATCCACGACACCGTCTACATGTGTAGTCAAGCTATTTGTAGGAACTCGAAGTCCCCTTTTCGCTTCACGAGGCGCTACCTGACAGGCTCCCCGATCGGCTAACTCGAATCTTTTTTAATCCACCGCGTCCCGAGTAGGACGATGGACGATCCAGAATTGTGACGGACATTCAGGCGACTCTGGCGATCCCCATCAGTCCGCGCTACCTGTTCTTAGGCGGCGAGTGCAAAGTTTTCTTCTGCAACTAAAAATTTTTGATCAGATTTTTACGTGGCCTTCTGATCAACCACGACACGCAGGTATTCGCTTCTTGTCATCCGGTCGATTCCAAGTCGCCCCCGTTGCTTGGGAGAACCCGAACGGCGTTAATTCGCCGCTCAGATCCTGTTCTTATCTTATCAGACGCAGGTGGCGAAGGAAAGGTTCACCCTTTCGCGGACAGAGCGGATTAACGGCCTGATTTGCTCGGCAGTTAGCGAGAAACGCCGGCGGCGATTGCCCCGCCGTGGGCGAGTTGCCAATAAACCTGGGATTGGTAATCTCGCGAAACCAGTGAACTGCGTTTGTACGCGGGTAGTCGCGACAATAACATCTCGTACAGATCCCGCAAAATCGCTTCGCTGTCTCCGTAGTAGCTGTGCCCGAGCAGACTCAGATCGATGCCCGAGACGTCGATCGTGTCGACCCCCGGCACCACCACGAGAAATTCACCTGTCTCGCCTGCTCGCGGGTATCCGTGGACGGCCTTGGATGCGACGAGAGCCTGATCGTCCGACGAGGCGTATAGCGTCACTTGCTCGGCGACCTGCGTAAGGGCACCGGCGAGATCTTTGCGGAACAAGTCGGCATCAACGTCAGGTGCGGCGAGTACGACCCGATCGAAAATAGGCTCGGCGTCCTGTCGCGTGAGCGCCATTTGTTGCATTGCGGCGGTCATGGCCCGGTTGCCCATGCTATGCGCGACGACGTGAATCGACTTCGCCCCGCTAGTGTCGACCAATTCGTTTAAGAATTCCTTGAGGTGCCCGACCGTCCACGCGGCATTATTTTCATCAACGGGGTATCCCATCA
The DNA here is from genome assembly GCF_014192335.1 of Aporhodopirellula rubra. Lineage (GTDB taxonomy): Bacteria > Planctomycetota > Planctomycetia > Pirellulales > Pirellulaceae > Rhodopirellula > Rhodopirellula rubra. Next base: position 200,769 of record NZ_JACHXU010000007.1, read on the forward strand.
ACGTGCCTTGGCTCGGCCAACTGTAACAAATCGGAACGCCCTGGAATGGCAGGTCGACGGCGATTTGGGCCGTTCTCAAAACCGCCGATTCGAAGCCGACGTTGTAACCGTGAATGAACACCAATAGGTCGGGCTGTGAGGCCGATTGGATTTCGGCATGGAGACGTTGCGAAAACGCGTCGCCCGCGAGTTCTTCGACACTGGTCAAAACAATGTGCTTGGATTGATCCTCGGAGACTTCAAATTTGAGAAGACTCGGTCGCTCCACCGTTCCGGGTGTATGCGTTTTGGGAACTGTGACACGGCACACGCCACGGACCAACGTTCCACGATCACCGGTATACGTGACGCCATGTTTTTCAATCGTAGCGGCGCCGGAGAAAAACACACATGCAGCGGCGATCGAAAACGCAAGCGTGAGCCCACCGGAGAGTTTGGCCGTCGTCGTGCGACGCAGCAGCCAGGCGAGCATCGCGAGAACTGCGGTGGCCGCGACGCCCATTCCGAGCAGACTGACGAGTTGCCGCTGCCCGGTTAACTGATAGGCGGACAACGGGTGAGTGTCCTGTTTTCGGTCAGTCGCGTAGAGCACATCGACGGATTGAAATGGCGACTCGGAGTCTTCCGCACCGCTGTCCGCCGGTAGCGAATCAGACGTCAGTGGAGCGTCCGGTTGATCCAGATCGATTTGTTCGAGAGCAAGATTCTCGACGGCCGTGCTCGCAGCCGCTTTTTCGTCCGCAATGCTTTCATCTGCGGTATTTTCGTCTGCGGTGCCTTGATCGAAGGACATCGCCTCTTCGGACGACATCTCAACCATCCCGCTCGCAGGCGTCGAATTGCCCGAGAATGACGATCCGGATGCTCCCTTGTCTGAGAACTTCCACGACGGTGCCTTCGAACTCTTACTCGGTGTGGGTGAATAGGGGCCGCGAGATCGAGAGTAGCTCTCCTGAACAGCAGATTTTGTCGCGTTTTGGCTCCAAATCGAAGCCGACGAGCCCGATGCGCGCGGCCGACGAGCAGGAGGAGCCGCTTGACCAACAGGTGGCATCGCGGGCGTTGGTGATGTTCCGGTAATCGGCGATGGCTCGACCTCGGCCACCAAAGGTTCCACCGACTGGCTCGCCGGACCCGTCATCGGCGCCGCATTGGGGAGTTGGTGAGGTGTCGAAAACTCTTCGGGAAGCTCGATCTCCTGCACCGGCGAGGAATTTTCCGCCATTTGATCGGGAGCGCGAGAACATCCCGCCACCACGATGATCACGATTCCAGCTAGCCACGTGTGATTGTTTCGCCAGTTCATCGCTTGCTCTCTACCCATCGGAATGATTGCACTTCTCGTGTCGTCACAATGGCGACGGCCCCGTTTTTAGGCTATCGGGGGGATCGACGTAAATGTCGATCTGGGAGATGCGATCGCAACCGATGCCCTGATTAGCGAAGAATCAGGGCGTGCGATGTGGTAACCGGGACCCTGGATTCCCGACGCGTTCCATTGCCGAATCGAAACCGTCAGCAGCCAGACGATTGCGTCTTGACGATCACGGCGGTTCGATCGTCGTGCTGGATCGCGTTACCGTTGAAGTTTTGAGCGAGCATGAACACCGAATCGAGAATGCGTGTCGCGGGCAAATTTCTACCCATGACAACTTCCTCCACGACTCGGCGGTCACCGAGGAAGTCTTGATGGTCGCACGTGGCTTCGGAGATGCCGTCGGTGAACAGAGCCAGCAAATCTCCACGCTCGAACTGGTGCGCGCAGCATTCGCAGAATTGTTCTTTCGGATTGATGCCCAGAGGCGGGTTATCGGTTTCCAACCGGACGACACATCCGTCGGATTTCACTAGGTAACCGGGATGTCCAGCGCTGCAGTATGATAACTCGGTCCCCTCGGCGTTGAAGCTCGCGACGAAGAGCGTGACAAAGAGTTGTTGCTGCATATCATCGGCGAGCAACCGATTGACTTGCGTGATGATTTCACCGAGCGTCATTTGCGTCGACGCGAGTGCGCGGACAAACGCGCGAGATTCGACCATCATCATGGCGGGTCCGATTCCGTGACCGCTGACGTCGCCGATAACGACCATTAGGGAGCCATCGAAGCGGGTGATGTAGTCGTAGAAGTCACCACCATTTTGCGTTGCCGAGGAACAGCGACCGGCAAGGCTGACGTTGGGAAACTGCGACTCGTTGCGAGGATACAGTCGCTGTTGGATCGTGTCGGCCAACTCAAGATCGTGCCGAACGCTGGCGAGTTCCTTTTCGAGCAAATGCCGAGCGTTGCGTTCGACGGCGAAATGAACGGTACGGCCGAGTAACTCGGGCGTGAAGTCGTCACCCTTGACGATGTAATCTTGAGCGCCCAAACGAACGGCGCTGACGGCGGTTCTCTCGTCGGTGTCCCCACTGATAATCACGATTGCCGCGTTGCCACTGGCATGAGCCAGTTTCCGGAACGTCTCTAGTCCATGACTGTCGGGCAAATTTAGATCGAGCAGGACGAGATCGACCTTCGTTTCATCGAGGGCCACCAAAGCAGATGCCAGACTGTCTGCTTCGCGAACCGAGTACTTTCCACTGAGACCTTTTTTCAAACAAACCTGCGCATGAAATCGTGCGGTCGGGCTGTCTTCGACAAGCAAGATTGCAATGGGAAGAGCGTTGTTCAATGGGGACTCAAGTTGGCTTGCTCTCGTCGGTCCGATTTCCGACGAGAGACTTCGAACCGCTGCGAGACAAGAACGCGGCATAAGCAACACGCTCTTATGAGGGGTAACGGACATCCCTTATTATATTACCGCCAACAGATGCTTCACAAGTCTCTAATCTGAGACTCTTTGTCACCGTTTGCGTTTTTTCTTCTTCTCCCTACGCTCATTTTTGCGTTTCGATTTGTAAATCGATTTCCCCTTTGCGGCGGCCTTAGGTGGACGAGCGGAGCCCTTCGCGGCAGAGAGATTCTTGACCACTCGCAGGTAGAGTTGTCGGTCCTGCAAATCAACTTTATCGATGCGGACCACCAACTGATCGCCAAGACGAAACTGGTTGCCCTCCTTGTATCCGACGAGCATTTGGCCACGCCGTTCGAAACGGTATTGGTCACTCGGCAACGTCGTGACGGGAACGAATCCGTCGACGGGCAATTTGATGCAACGTGCGTGCAAACCGTCGGCGAACACACGACTGACAACCGCCTCGAGAGTCTCGCCGATTTTCTTCTTGAGAAAATGAAGCAGCTTGAGTTGGATCAACTCGCGTTCGGCCGATGCGGCGTTTCGCTCGGCGTCACTGCACTCATGCCCTAATTTAACGAGTTCGGCAAACGACTCGTCGGGAGTGGACTTCTTATCGATTAGTTTCTGCACCAACCGATGCACGCTGAGATCCGGGTAGCGCCGGATGGGACTCGTGAAGTGACAGTAGTGCTCCATGTCCAACGCGTAGTGCCCTTCGCGGTGCGGGCCGTAGACCGCTTTGTTCATGCTCTTGAGCACGGCAAAGTTCACCGCATTTTCCATCGGAGTGCCAGCGACCTTGTCCAGAACCGCTTGGATTTCAAAGCGGCTCTCGACGTTGTCGATTCCGATGCCGAGGTCTTTGACGAACGACGTGAGGCTGCGAAGTTTCCGTCGCTCAGGTGGCGCGTGGATACGATGCAAGAAGTTCAGTTCGAGGTTATCGAGCCAATACGCAACCGCTTGGTTGCCCGCCAACATGAACTCTTCGATGATCTGATGACTCTCGGTATGTTCGACCAGATAGGCACCTTTGACTTTGCCGAGTCGATCAAGATCGAGCTTGATGTCTGGCATGTCCATCGACAGCGAACCTTCGCGGAAACGCTTTTTGCGCATCTTCATCGCGAGGGTGTGCATGTTATCGAGCAGTTCGCAGATTGGCTCGCCCCATTCCTCTCGGAACGCTTCGGGCGATGCGAGGTATTGATCGATCTGCTCGTAATTGAACCGCTTGTCACTGCGGATGACCGCGTTGTGCGTTTCGGTATGCGTGATCGTAAGGTCGTCAGTGAACTCAATTTCCACTGATTTGACGAGACGACGGCGATCGGGTTGCAGTGACGCGAGGTGGTTGCTGATGATTTCGGGAATCATCGGGATCACTCGATCGGGCAGATAAACACTCGTGCCCCTTTTTCGAGCCTCCTCATCGATCGCGCCACCGACGTGAACGAAATGGCTGACGTCGGCGATGTGCACCCACAACCGCCAACGCCCGTTTTCACGGCCGAGCGAGATTGCGTCATCGAAATCGCGAGCGTCAAAGGGGTCAATCGTGATCGTCAACAGATCGCTGAGGTCGGTACGATCCTCCGGCGGATTGTCTTCATCAAATTCATCCGCCCGAACGCGTGCTTCATCCAAAACGGCGGCCGGAAACTCGTCCGGCAGTCCGTACTGACGCATGATCGTCAGGGTGTCGATCGCGGGGTTCTTGCTGCTGCCGAGGCGTTCGAGAATGACCGCTTCGCCCCCGCCCCCGTCGTCATCGGGGAAATCAACGATCTCGACAAACACCTTGTCGTCATCGACGAGCGGCAAGCCGCGAACATCTCCGACGCTGACCGGGGCATTGAAGTGGACGCCGTCGAGATATACAACGGGGCCATCGATCTCGACAACGGGTCCGCGGTCCTCTTCATCGGGCGGCATCGGTTTCGTTCGGAACGTGCCGGTGAATTGGCGACGTTCGCGCTGGATCACCGCGATCACGACGCCCTCGACACCACCGCGACGTCCCGGGCTGATTTCGACTTCGACGAGATCGCCTTCCATGGCCCCGCCCGTGGCACCGGGCGGCACAAACACGTCTTCGGGCACGTCACCGTCGGCATCGGTCCCACCGCTCGATGGACGGACGAATCCAAAGCCGCCTCCCATGGCGCGACGAAATTTACCGCGGATACTGTCGGCGCTACCACCGACGGCGGCCGCCGCCATGACAAGGTGATTGCCACCGTAGACGAGCCGCCCCTCAAGGACGAGCTGTTTGATCACACGACGTAGTTCGCGATATTCATCGCCGTCGAGCTTCAAATGGGTGGCGATTTGTTTTGGTTTGCTAGGGCGATATTCCGCCGCATGGACCCATCGAAGCAAACGATCGGTCAATTGTTGAGAAACTTCCATGTCGCCCAGGATAGCGACAGGGTGAACCGGAAGCGAGACGCTGAAAATACCGATTCCGCCAACATCACCCCCAACCGCCAAACAGAGCGTCCCCGTGGTGGGGAGTCACCGCGATACCAGATGCGTGCCGCGAGCCCTCAGCCGATCAAATCGAACGGCCGTTTAACAGAAATTCTCAATCACACCGACACCGCTGAGGCCGTTGCGTCGCAGCGAAAGAGCAAGCGTTTCCACCTCGAGGGCTTTCGTTCGTTGCATGTCACGCACGATCAAGGCGGTGTCGCACAAAACCGAATCCGCAATCGAGGAAGGGCCACAGTCAACAATGACAATGTCAAACGACTTTTGCAGCCGAACGAGCATCTCACGCAATTCTTCGGATTGAAACGGTGCTTCGCCGTTGCGTTCGAGCAGCGGTAAGAGCGTCAACGCGTCGGCATCGGACGCGACCGCGATTTCCTCCAGCGGCGTGTTCCCGCGGATCGCATCGGGCCAACTGTGGTCGAGATCAAGGTGCAGATCAGTTGCGATTTTGACTCCTTCACGGTCGGCATCGACTAGAGCCACGCGTAGTCCCGAGAACGCAACACTGAGAGCCAAACCGATGGCAACGGTCGAGCGTCCTTCACCGGGTTTCGTACTCGTGATGGAAATCGTACGGAGACCTTGCTCGCGAGCCTTTGCCAAGCGGGCTGAAAGTTGTTCGGCGATCGATCCGGACAAAAACAGCTCATCAATCGTTGCCGGGACAATGAACTCGTCGACTTGCCAAGCCGGGGTGAACTCAGCCAGCGGTGCGGGTTGGCGTGCGGGCTCGGGTTCGGTTTCGACAACGGGAGGCGTGACCGGTTGTGGTTCAGCCGCAGGTTCGAGTTGAGTCGCCGACTCGGGTTGAGTTGCTGTTTGCGGCGGTGCAGTTGTTTGCGGAGGTGCAGCGACGGGTTGCTCCGCGGCAACCTCAGGCTTCACGGGAACTTCAGTTGCCACCACAACTGCGGCGGGCTCCACTGCCGAAACCACCGGTGCCGGCTGGACCGGAGCAGCAACAGCGGATTGAGACGCGGAGTTGTCCGCTTGATGCAAACGGGTTTGCTCCGGTGCTGGGATTGGTTCTTTGACTTCGTTATCAGTGATGCGAGCGGTCGTCGACAAAATCATGACGTCGATCGGCTGCGCGAACATCGCTTCGAGAGCGTCCGCCGAGATGCTCGTTTGCTCCTCGGAGACGCGGTTTGCCTCGACTGGTTCGGCGGGACCAGCGACAGGCGGACGGGTGTCGACGGGTGGATGTTCGGCGACCGGCTCGGGGTTCATCCGAGGTGCAAAATGAGGTGCGGATTGCGGTGAGGGATGGGCCGTGTCGAGACGGATCTGCTGAGCGGTCTCCTCGTTTTCCAACCACATGGAACTGGATTGCGACACCGAATGATCGAACTCGAGCCCGGCGCGATGCATCCGCTGAGGTGATTGAAAGTCTTCGTCGTACAGGTCACGCTCAACATTCAATGCTCCCGCGCCCATCGCGGCGGCATCCTGTTGGAACGAATCACCCGATACGGAGTCGCCCGTGATGGAGTCGCCGGTAAGTGGGGCCATCGCGACACGATTGGAATACGCGACGGCTTGCGTTGGTCTCGCGACCGGAGCCTGTGATTCTTGAGTGCGGTTGCGACCTGCCGCTCGGTCGAGTCGCAATAACGCTTCATCCAATCGCCGCGACGCCAGAACACTGGACTGCGTCATGTTTTCTTGACCGATTCGTTCACGCAACGATCTTGGGTGAACAGCGGTCGCCGTTTGTTGTGGAACGTGTGCATCGCCCGTGGCACGGGTGGGTTCATTGGCGTGGGGCATGATGGGTCTCAAACGAAAAAACTTTGATTGAGCGATCGGAGGAGCATCCGTGCTCGGATTCGAAATGATTCAGAGGTCTCAGCGAATTCCGCTGGCACCGGAATAGCCACCCGAGGGCATCGCAACACGAGCTTCGGGAGTCGTCATCGATTCCGCCGCACCGGTCGCGGAGGACGAGCGAGCGTCTTGACCGGTAGCACCTGAGGCGGTTTCACCCGGCAATGCGAATCCGAAATCAGGTTCGTCCGGCAATCCGGTCGTGCGAGGCCCGACCGACACGTTGGCGTCAACGCCCTGCATCGCGGCGGTTGGCTCAACGAGCGACTCCGATCCGACAGGTGGCAGGTACTTTTTCCAGTTCGTGATCGCTTGCGGTGTGCGGCTTTGCAGGATTTCCGTTCTCGGTGCAGACACCGGTTCAACCGAAACCGTCGACTGAGCGATCGACGGAGCCATCGCGAACGAGTCGGTTGGCATTGCGTTGGTGCCGACGGGCCCTGTTTGCGAATAGGCTTGTGGCGTTTGAGCGGCAGCACGTGCGGCGTCCATACGACGAATCTCTTCGTTAGCCGCCGCTGCGAGTCTGGCCGACACCGCGTCGAGTTGCGAAGGATCAAATTCCGGCGTGTTTGTCGTCCGGTGACCGCTCGGCTGTGACGCAGAATCAAACGCGACAGGAGGCATCGCCGCGCCGTTCTGGTTTGGCATGCCGGGCTGGTTGGGCATGCCAACGTGGTGATGTGAGGAAGGATCATCGAACCCAGGTTGCGTTTGATTCGCATAGCCGGGGAACGGCGGAGCGTTCGGTTGCGATACACTCACCGTTGACGCATGGGCGTGGTCATGTGGTGGTTGAACTGGCATGCCGAATTCGTCCGAACTCGGTTGCTGGATCATGTGCGAATTCGCCAACGGGCTTCCGATATGGCTGGTCGCCGTTGGCGATCCGGCCGACGCGTGATTGTGTGCTCCCGCCTCACCATCAATTTCGGAATGGAATAACGATTCTGGCGTGGCCTCCGAAGAGGCCACCGATGAAAAGAAGTCTTGTTCGGACGGCATGACGTCGGACTCTGCGACGAGAGATGACATGTCTTCGATTTCGCCTTCACCGCCTCGCGGCATGAACACGGCGAGTCCCGCGATCAAAAGAAGCACGACCAACAACGCCTTTCGTGATGCCATGGTTTCGAGCAACGAAGACTCCTGCGACTCACGCTCCTCGTGTGCCTTCGATTTGGCACCGGTCGAAAACTCGATCGTCGCTGGCGATTCATCAGCGGCCGAAACTTCGACGAACGATTCCTCGAACACAGGCGGAGTGCTGGCGGCGCGAGGCAGGGCGCCGAACGAGGGCAGCGGCTCGGACAATGCGTTCGGCCCGTTGCCGGGACCGGTCGCAGAATGAGTTGGTGAGGCGGGGGCCTGCGGTTTGGCCGACGCAGTGGGTGCAGGATCCTTCACAACCGAGCGAACCGGCTCCGTGGCCATCGTGTCCGTCTCTACCGCGACCTCGTTTTCCACAACGCCGTTTTCATCAGCATTGTTTTCGACGCCGCCGTCTTCGGGTGCGTACTCATCTTGCTGTGCGTCCACGGGATCGAGATCCGGGAGGCGCAACAACGTCGGAGGCAGAGCGTCCGAGGTGGAGTTTCGGCTGGAATATTGATTACTGGCACCGGCGCGATCCGGCGTCTTGTTCTTGGTTTCAGACGCGAGCGTCATCGTTGCATCCCTGCATTTTGAAATGGATCGATTCCGATCTTCCCCCCTATCGTGTGCATCGACCTGTCGGCGGCACATGCTTGAGGATTATTCGGGATAGTGAAACTTTGACGGCTCTCGCAAGATGAAAACGGTCACGGGAACCGCGTTACGACGTTTTTTGACGCAAATTGCCCGTGGTGGTCGATTCGGATCGACTTTGCAAGAATGCCTGGGCAGCGTTTGTTCCGACTGTGTTTTGCGTCATCCCCAATCCCCCATCTTGCACAGAGTTCGTCACCGCTCATGCCGCGTCGCCTACTCGTCACCGCTGCGTTGCCCTACGCCAACGGTCCTATTCACATCGGGCACCTCGTCGAATATTTGCAAACGGACATTTGGGTTCGTTTTCAAAAACTCCGTGGTCACCGCTGCCTCTACATCTGTGCCGACGACACCCACGGCACCGCGATCATGATTCGGGCCCGCAAAGAGGGCCGCAGCGAACTGGAACTTATTGGCGAAATGAGTGAGTCGCATCAGCGTGACTTTGCCGGGTTCGGAATCGAATTCGACAACTACGGCAGCACCCACAGCGACGAGAATCGCAAAATCTGCGGCGAATTCTGGCAAGCGTTGCGGAACGAGGACCTCGTCACCGAACGGACCGTTGAACAACTCTTCGACCCGGAAGCAGAAACGTTCTTGGCCGATCGGTTCGTTCGCGGCACTTGCCCGAAATGCGGACGCACCGACCAAGCCGGCGATAACTGCACGTGCGGGCACACCTACAACCCAACCGATCTGATCGATCCGGTCAGCACGCTCAGCGGCGCGACCCCCGTTCTACGCGAATCGGCCCACCTTTTCGTTGAGCTGGAAAAGCTGCACGGATTCCTGAACGAATGGGTTGCCGAATCGGGCGCCCTGCAGAGCGAAACGGCCAACTATCTCAAGGGACATTTCCTTGCCGACGAACTGCGTGACTGGGACGTCAGTCGTCCGGCACCGTATTTCGGTTTTGAAATCCCAGATTCACCTGGCAACTATTGGTACGTCTGGTTCGACGCACCGATCGGATACATCGCCAGCACGCAGCAGTGGTGCGACAAGCACGGCGAAAAACTCGACGATTGGTGGAAGAGCGACGAGTGCGAAGTCCACCACTTCATCGGCAAAGACATCACTTACTTCCACACGCTGTTTTGGCCGGGCATGTTGAAGACGGCCGGCTATTCGCTGCCGACGAAAGTACACATCCACGGTTTCCTGAACGTCAACGGCATGAAGATGTCCAAACGTGACGGAACCCTGGTCAAAGCCGAAACGTTTTTGAAACACATCGATCCGGCAGCGCTGCGTTATTTCTACGCGTCGAAACTGTCATCGCGCGTCGAGGATCTCGATCTTTCGTTGACGGAGTTTGTTGACAAGGTCAATTCGGACCTCGTCGGCAAAGTCGTCAACCTCGCCAGCCGCGTGGGTAAATTCGCTGGACAAACCGGATTGTCGGAAACCTATCCCGATGACGGGGGACTGTTCGAGAAAGCGGCTGCGGCCGGGGATGCGATCGCGGACGCGTATGAACAGTGCGAATACGCCAAGGCGATGCGATTGATCATGGAACTCGCCGACGCGGCCAATCCGTTCGTCGAACACGCACGTCCATGGGAAATGAAGAAGGATGCCGAGCGAACGGACGAACTGCGAGACGTATGCACAGTCGCGTTGAACCTGTTCCGACAACTCGCCGTTTACCTCACGCCGGTACTGCCATCGCTCGCCGCCGCGTGCGGTGAACTTTTAGACGATCCCATTGTGTCGTGGGACCAAAGTCAGACGCCGTTGGTCGGTCGCGGCGTTAACAAATTCAAACGAATGATGGACCGAGTTCAACTAGAGAACCTCGAAAAGATGATTGAAGAAAGCAAAGCCGAAGCCGCCGCTGACGCCGATGTTACCGATTCGCCAGCACCCACGTTCAACGACAGCGATCAACCACTCAAGGACGAACCGCTCGCCGACGAAATCACAATCGATGATTTCATGAAAGTCGATTTGCGAGTCGCGCGAGTCGTCGCGGCCGAACACGTTCCCGAAGCCAACAAATTGCTGAAACTCACGCTGAGCCTCGGCGGTGACGAAACACGTCAGGTCTTCGCCGGAATTAAAGCGGCGTACGAGCCTGAAAAACTCATCGGCCGACTGGTCGTGATGGTCGCTAACTTGAAGCCACGCAAAATGCGTTTCGGCATGAGCGAAGGCATGGTCGCGGCCTCCGGTCCCGGTGGTGCAGAAGTCTTCGTACTGGGCGTGGACGAAGGTGCCCAACCGGGCCAACGGGTACACTAGAGCATTTCCATTTTTGTTGTAGCCATCGTCGCCCGACGGTGGCCCACGGTGCGGCGAACGTAGCTACTATTGAAAACTACGTCATTGCCAGAAACGCTCTAATCCCCGTTCTTTCGCCGAACAGCGTCCTGGCACGATTGTCAGAGTTTGAGACGAATGAGGGCGTTGTCCCGCTTGCGGTCCACGCACCCCGTTGAGGTTCGCAAACCAGGAGCGTTCGCGTCTGAAAGGGCACGACGCTCTGGTTCTCAGGCGTCTCAAACTTCGTGTGGCATGCCGCGCCGCGGACCTTTGGGAACTCTTCCATCTTGGGTTTGAAACCACGTGAATGAATCTCCGATCAACGTCGCCATTGTTCATTGCCATTTCGAACCGGGTGGCGTGACGGGTGTCGTTCAGAATCATGTTGATTGCTTACGTTCGGGAAAGGAACGCGAGTCGATCGGAAAGATCGTTCTTGTCTCCGGCCAACGCGTGTCTGGGATCCGCAAATCGACGCTCGCTCATGCTGACGCGATTCAGATTCCCCAGCTCGATTACGACGCACTCGCGATCGATGGATTGCCCAGTGCAAAAAGCTCATCCGGACAACCGGAATCGGAGGAGTCGCAATCGCCAAAATCGTCGTTTGAGCGAATCAAAGGCTTCCAACGCAGCGACGCGAGGCACGGCTCCGTGGCCGGTCAACGCCTGTTCGAGTTACTCGATGCGACCCTGCGACATGAGGGACTGCGGCCGGAAGATTCCGTTATCCATTGGCACAACCATAGCCTTGGAAAAAACGCGGGTGCCCCCTTTGCGATCGCTCACTTGGCCAATGCAGGCTGGCGGTTGCTGCTTCAAATCCATGACTTCGCCGAAGACCAGCGTCCAGAGAACGTTCAACATCTGCTCGAACAAACCGGCGCGACGCGATCGTCCACATTGGACGCGATCCTGTACCCGTCTCATCCCAACATCGCGTACGCGTGTTTGACGGCAGGTGATGCGGACGTGTTGAAGGAGTATGGCTTTCCGCAATCGCGTGTGACGACGATCCCAAACAGCGTTCGGCTGCCTCCCGGCGAGATGTCGAGTCGTGAAACGGCGATCGCGAAAGTCACCGCTGCCGTCTCGATCGCGCCAACAAGCAAATGGGTGCTGTATCCGGTACGCGGAATTCGGCGAAAGAACGTCGGCGAGTTTTTATTGGTCTGTCAGTTGTTGCCGGATGGGTTCATCGGCGGGCTGACGCTCAAACCCGACACAACTCTCGAGGCGGAATCGTACGAACGATGGCGAGCGGTCGCCAAGGCATACGTGCCAAACGTTATTTTCGACGCCGCTCACCACGACAACATCACTTACGCGGACAACCTGTCGGCGTGTCATTGTGTTTTATCGACCAGCGTGGCCGAAGGATTCGGGATGGCATTTCTCGAACCATGGTTGGCCTCACGCCGCGTGGTCGCTCGAAATCTTCCTACCGTAACATCGGATTTTGCGGCCGAAGGCGTTCGCCAACCGGACCTTTACGAGGGTGTTTGGATTCCCGGCGAAGCCGCCTGGGTTGCCGAAATGAAACGCCAATGGTCGGCGGCGCGGGAACAAGCCTGGGCGTCATTACCTGCGGATGTCCAACCACGCGAACTCGACGCCGACGCGGTCACCGGACGATCCGACGCCGTCGACTTTGCCTGCTTGCCGCCGTCGGAACAAATCACAACGATCAGACGTTCCGCGACGGACGCGTCCTTTCGCAAGTCGATAGAAGAACTCAACACGGACTTGATTTCATCGATCACCGCCGACCCACCCTCGGACCTGATAGAATCCAACCGGCAAACGATCGCGATTCGGTACAGCCCCGAGGTTCAATGCGAGTTGTTAACGAACTGTTACCGGGCGTTGACGTCTGGCTCCGCCGAGGAGCTTAATTTGATCCCCACTCTGCCACGAAGTGACGACGTGAGAATGATGGACCTGGTCGCAGGTTCGCACCCATTTTACCCCTGCCGCGTCGAAGGCCACCCGGTCGCTCAGTTGCCCGGCGATCAACGGTAACCGTTAACTACACTGTTGCCACTCCTCCTCACATCCCCACTCCTTGACGCATCTCCACCTATTGAGACTTGATATGAAAGCTCTGTTGCTAACCGAATACAAAACGATGCAGTGCACCGATGTCGAGGAACCCGCCATGGGCCCGGACGACGTTTTGATTCAAGTCGAAGCGTGTGGGATATGCGGCAGCGACATTCATGGATACGACGGCAGCACGGGACGACGAATCCCGCCGTTGGTGATGGGACACGAGGCCGCGGGAGTAGTCGTCGCGACGGGCGATAATGTGACCGACTTGCCTGCCGGGAGCCGCGTGACGTTCGATTCGATGGTTTCCTGTGGGCAATGCCACTTCTGTAACGACGGTCATCAAAATCTGTGCGACAATCGCTTGGTGCTCGGCGTCTCTTGTAGCGAATACCGACGGCATGGCGCGTTTGCGGAGCGTATTTCAGTTCCCCGTCGCATCGTTTATCAACTGCCTGACTCACTCCCGTTCGAACATGCCGCTTTGGTCGAGGCGGTCAGTGTTGCCGTTCATGCCGCCGCCGTCACGCCAATACGATTGGGCGACACCGCTGTCGTCGTAGGAGCAGGAATGATCGGCCTCTTGACGTTGCAGGCCGCTCGCGCCGCCGGCGCGACGCGGATCATCGCCGTTGATTTGAACGACAAACGGTTAGACACCGCGTTGAAGCTAGGTGCGACCGACGTCCTTCGCGGTGATCAAGTCGATGTGCCGAATGCGATTCGTGAAATGACCGAAGGACGCGGGGCCGACGTGGCGTTCGAAGTCGTTGGGGCGACACCTACCGTTACCACGGCAATCGAATCAGTTCGCAAGGGCGGAGCCGTGACCTTAGTCGGAAACGTCAGCCCCACGATCGAACTGCCATTGCAGTCGGTCGTCACCCGCGAAATCCGACTTCAAGGAACGTGTGGCTGCAACGGTGAATACCCACAGTGCATCGACTTGATGAACCGAGGCGTGATCGACGTCGAACCACTGATCACGGCAAAAATTTCGCTCGCCGATGGCCCGAAATGGTTCGAGCGTTTGTACGCAGGCGATCCTGAACAAATGAAAGTTGTGGTCTGCCCTAACGCTTGAAATCAGAGCCGACAAACATCCGAATCGCCGAGGGAATCACCTCAAATTCGATTGGTTCCTTTTCAATCAGTTCACCGTCGAGCGTGAACCGCATCGGCGGTTCGGATCGCAATCGAATCCGTTTCGCTTTGCGGAAAATCACCTGTTCGCATTCCAAGAAGTTACCGAGCAGGTTTCCTGAAACGATCTCCACCATATCGATCAGATCACCGTCGCGAATGATCACCACGTCGAACAATCCATCGACGGGAGACGCGTGCGGGGCAACCTCGATGTGCCCCGCGTTTGTTCGGCCGTTGGCGATCAAAACGGCCCACGAATCGAGCTGTTCGAACGTTTCTCCATCGACGTCGGCAAAGAGACGATACGTCTGCATGTCGGCGAGCACGCCGACGGCCCCTCGCAAATAACAGAACGCGCCCCAGCGAGCCTTCACGTCATCGGTCAGCTCTTCCGACACACGCACGCAATTTCCCCCGGCGGCGACATTGGAATAGTAACGTTCGATCCCGTCACCGCGGATGCGGATCACGTCAACAGGCACACTTTCCCGGCTGAACAACGTCTTCGCGGCGAGGTCGATTTCATTGGGGATTCGTAACGTTCCCGAGAAATCGTTGGCTGTTCCCAATGGGACAATGCCCATTGAAGGCCGAGACTTAGAATCGATTTGCATCAGATGGTTTACTACCGCGTGCACGGTCCCGTCGCCACCTGCGGCGACCACGGTCTCACCGCCGGAATCGATGAAGTCTGTAATCTCAGCAGACAAATCCACGTCACGATCGAGCTCCAACCAAGCCGTCGGATGCTCGGCTAGTTCCAACCGAAGACGCTCGATTTGCGAGGATCTCCCCGAGCCTCCGTTCCATATGACGAGTAATTTCATGGTCGCATCTGCGTCTGAATTCTTCTGACTGGGATCGCACGTGCGATCAACCAACACAGCAAAGCCCAGACCAATCCGGCCGCCCATCCGGCGAGCACGTCGGTCGGATAGTGCACCCCCATATACACGCGACTGACGCCGACCAAGAACGACAAAAACACCGCGACCGCGATCACATAAACCCGCACCCAAAAATGTCGCAACACGGGGGCGATCAAAGCTGCCAAAGTCAGATACACGACCGCCGACATCATCGAATGCCCGCTCGGAAAACTACTCGTGTAAACGTGCGACAAATGCGGGACGATGTCGGGGCGTGGACGGGAAAACCAATGCTTCATCATCAGACTCATGCCCATTCCCCCAAACGCGGAAACCAACAACACGAGCAGCAAGCGATAGGAACGATTGATCGCCAAGAATCCAGCGGATGCCGCGATTGCGATCAACAAAACCGAGATCCCACCGAGGCCCGTTAAATCACGACCGGCCTCCGCGAGCCACGCGGGCCCGAGCGGTTGAGACAGGTCACCGTCCTGCCGCAGGTTCAACACCGCCCAACGGTCGAATGTGGCGGTATCCCCTTCGGTCACCTCACCGGCGAGTTCGACGAACCCCCAACTCAACAACACGACCGCCAACATACCAAACAACACGATCGGTTCACGACCTCGGATAAACCGGACCACGCGAACAAGGGATGAGTCAGACTGGTGAAGATGTTTGGTTTCCATGAGACCCTCAAATTAGCAATCCTCGTGCCAGGACGCAGTCGTCAGCGGCTTTACCGAAATCGCAAACACAGCCGGAACAGCGCAGGCGTCCCCGCGATATCCGGTGAACACACATCCTTCCTGTGAACCGGCCTTAAACGGTGCCTCGAGTCGAAAAACGCGCCGAATACCTCGTGCAGGTGCCTTTCGCCGGCATCATCTTCGCTTGCGATGAAACCGCATCGTCTTGTCGATCGGGCGGGGAATGATATCGTGTAGGATTCACTCCAAACCTCGCCAGTGCCCGATTTTTTCATGCCGCAGTCCGATCTCGACACAAACCAACACCGCGATCCGGACGGCGATTCGCTCGATTGGCAGCGTGAGGGTTTGTATCTCAACGCATTCGGCCGCGCGTTACGGCGAAAATTTGGCGGACGCGTCCAACGCGTCAGTCTCGACGCGGGATTCACCTGCCCGAACGTCGATGGCGCCGTGACCACCGGCGGATGCAATTTTTGCGACAACCGATCGTTCAGCCCGTCTCGCCGCGTTCGCCTGGAACGTGTCAGCGAACAGTTGCGTGCTGGCATCACTCGAGTGACGCGACGATACGATCGCGTTCAGGGTTTCATCGCCTATTTTCAACCCGCGACGAACACCTACGCCCCGGTCGACCAACTGAGAGAGATTTACGAACTGGCGTTAAATGCCGACCCACGAATCGTCGGACTCGCGATCGGCACCAGACCGGATTGTGCCCCCGAGAGCGTTCTCGAACTGCTGGAAGAGATCGCCAAGCATCACGTCGTATCGCTCGAGTTTGGAATGCAATCGGTGCATGACGAATCGCTGCGTTGGATGAACCGAGCTCACACGCACGACGACATGATTAACGCGATCGACCGCGCCCGCGGCCGAGGGTTTGAATGCTGCGGCCATGTGATCTTAGGTGTCCCCGGCGAAGACCACGCGATGATGATGCAGACGGCACACGAGGTCGGAATCCTCGGCTTTGACGCGATCAAGTTGCATAACCTGTACAGCGTACACGGCACACCGCTGGGTGAAGAAGTCTTGGCGGGCAAGGTCAAGATGATGGAACGAGAACCCTACGTTCAAACCGTGGTGGACTTCCTCGAACGCATTCCACCGACCACCGTCGTGGAACGCGTCAGCGGAGACGCACCACCGAATTACTTGATCGAACCCAAATGGTGTCTCGAAAAATCAGCCATCCGCATTGAGATCGACGAGGAATTCCAACGCCGGGGCACACGCCAGGGATCACACTTCGTTGCACCGGAGATCGCACCGGAACAGCGTCCACGTCCGGTCGACTCAACACCACCCGCCATCCAAGACCAGATCGACAACCGCGGGCGTTTACCGATATTGAAGATGCAAGGGGGAGTGGTCGGTGGACTTCACCGCGATTGATTTCGAAACGGCAACACGCCGGAGCGACAGTGCATGCCAGTTGGCGGCCGTTCGCGTGCGTGGAGGCGAGATCGTCGACCAAGCATGCTGGTTGATCCGACCGCGTCCGTTTTACATCAGCCCGCAAAACATCCAAATCCACGGCATCACACCGGACATGGTGAGAGACCAACCGGAGTTCGGCGAACTGTGGCCGGTCATTTCCGAGACACTCGCCGACGACTGCTTGATCGCCCACAACGCGAGCTTCGACCTCGGCGTCTTGATGGCTTGCCTCGAAACGCACGGCCATCCGATTCCCGACATGCAGTACAGTTGCACGCGGGCGATCGCCAAACGAACCTGGCCCAGCCAACCACGCTTCGGACTGAAACCGTTGTCAGACTGGCTCGGCGTTCGATTCAAGCACCATGACGCCCTGGAAGATTCGATTGCGTGTGCCAAGATCGCTCTGGCCGCAGCCGAAGAAGCCGGTGCGACGTCACTCGAGCAACTCGAAGCCAAACTCAAATTGTCGCGAGGGCAAGCAGGCCCCTGGGGCAAAACCGGACCTTCGGCGGCGAGAAAAACCTCTCGCCGAAGGACTTCGCCTCCATCCCCTCCACCCGAATCACCCGGCGTGGAAATCTTGATGAGCGGAGCGGGCGTCGATTTGCAACGCTTATTTGTACGCGCCGAATTCATCCGCCCTCTCGCCGGTCAAAGCGTCGTTTTCACGGGAACATTAACTCGGATCGCTCGGGAAGATGCCGAACGGTTGACCTTGTGCAGCGGCGGAAAGTGCTTGAGTAGCGTGTCCCGGCGAACGAATTTACTCGTCGTAGGTGAGATCGATCCGAGGACACTTCGATCGGGAAGATCGCAGAGTACCAAGGAAGAGAAAGCCCGCGGGTTGATTGCCGAAGGAGCCGATGTGCGGATCGTCACGGAGCAAGAGTTTCTGAATTTGATCTCCGCGACGATGTAGGAAGTTTGACAACGGCACGATACCGGCCTTCACCGTCAATTGTGGGGGCAGCCAGACGACGGGTCGTTTTTTTCGCAATTGGATTCTTGATTCCGCGCACGCATTAGGCCACAACGGGATTGCCGGGTGGATCGTCCGATTCTTGTGAAACGTGTGGTTTATTGACTCCCGTCGGACAAAACGCGGCAAATTCGTCTGGCAGTACCTCAAACTCGTTTGCGACAAGGCAGGCTACGAAGGCTAATCAAGATTGGCCTCACAATCGTGAACCTCTATACTTCGTCGCAATCATCGGTGCGTATTTACGCACTATGATCGGCGTCGTGTTCGAAGGTCCGAACTCGCATACGATGATCCCGCTACTTTCTCTTCGAAAGAACCAAGTTCATGTCCAATACACTGTCCGACCGCCCTTCCGCAAAAAAGCAGTCCTCGACTGATTCGATCCCGACCCTCGGAATGCTTGATTTACCTGCGGATTTGCGGCGTCACCTGACGATCACTCTCGGTCACGCCGATCCAGCGACGCCAGCGGAGAGCGAGACAGAACAGAGCTATCTTTATCGGGCTTTGGCCATCACCGTTCGCGATCGTCTCGTCCCGACATGGCAACAAACCTGGAAACGGATGAAGCAAAGCGACGACCGCAAGATTTATTACCTTTCACTGGAATTCTTGATCGGTCGCTCGCTGACCAACGCGATTCAGAACCTGGATCTCGACGACGACGTCCGCGAAGCCTTGCACAACTACGGAATGCACCTCGAACAGATCGCGGACAAGGAACTCGACGCCGGTTTGGGCAACGGCGGTCTCGGACGTCTCGCCGCGTGCTTCCTCGATAGCTGCGCGAACCTACAACTGCCCGTCATCGGATACGGCATCCGATACGAATACGGAATGTTTCACCAACACATCGAAGACGGCCGGCAAGTCGAAGACCCCGACCACTGGCTTCGTGACGGCAACCCTTGGGAAATCAAGCGTGCCGAAAGCACCCGCCGAATCCGTTTCTACGGTCGTCCCGAAACCTATCACGCGCCTGATGGCACACTACGCAAACGACTGGCCGATTCACGCGACGTACTCGCCGTGCCATTCGACATGCCGATCCCCGGCTTCCGTAACGAAACCGTCAATACGCTTCGGCTTTGGAAAGCTTCCACAACGGACGTCTTCGACCTCGCTGAATTCAATGCCGGCAGTTACCCCGAAGCCGTTGCGGCCAAGAACGACGCCGAACAAATTTCGATGGTGCTCTATCCGAACGACGCCAGCGAAAACGGAAAAGAACTTCGTCTGAAACAGCAGTACTTCCTCGTTTCCGCATCGCTGCAAGATGTGATCGAACGTTGGGTCGAAAAGAACGGTGAAGACTTCACCGAATTCGGACTCAAAAACTGCTTCCAACTCAACGACACCCACCCCGCCTGTGCGGTTCCTGAGTTGATGCGATTGCTGATGGACGAACACGGCATGACTTGGGACGACGCGTGGGAAGTCACGACGCGTTGCATGGCCTACACCAACCACACGCTCCTCCCGGAAGCTCTCGAACGTTGGTCCGTTGGTTTGTTCAGCCGATTGCTGCCACGCCTGCTTGAAATCATTTACGAAATCAATGCACGGTTCCTGAAACTCGTTGACCAACAATGGCCAGGCGACATCGCGATGCGTCGTGAAATGTCCTTGATCGAAGAAGGTGACAACCCACACATTCGCATGGCCTACCTCGCCATCGTCGGCAGCTTTTCGGTCAACGGTGTCGCCGGACTGCACACCCAATTGCTCGAAAGCGGTCTGTTCAAACACTTCAGCGAACTGTGGCCTCGCAAGTTCAACAACAAAACGAACGGTGTCACGCAACGCCGTTGGTTGTCACACTGCAACCCAGGTCTGCGTGGTCTGCTCGACGAAACCATCGGCGAAGGCTGGCAGACGGATCTGAGCAAGATCAGCAAACTGGCGCCGTACGCAACCGACGCCGCATTCCAAGAACGTTGGATCGCGATCAAACTCGAGAACAAAAAACGCTTGGCCGAATTAGTCGCCAAGAACACCGACGTTCAATTTGACACGTCGTTCCTGTTCGACGTTCAAGTCAAACGGATCCACGAATACAAACGGCAACTGCTGAACGTCCTTCACGTGATCCATCTGTACGACCGCATTCAACGCGGCGAGACCGCTGGCATGGTGCCACGATGCGTTTTGATCGGTGGTAAAGCCGCACCGGGTTATCACGTTGCCAAATTGATCGTCAAACTGATCAACGACGTGGCTTCGGTTGTGAACAACGATCCAAAATGCAAAGACCTCCTGCGCCTGGTCTTCTTCCCGAACTATCGCGTTTCGTCGATGGAAATCATCTGCCCGGCAACCGAGTTGTCCGAACAGATTTCGACCGCAGGGAAGGAAGCATCAGGTACCGGAAACATGAAGTTCATGATGAATGGTGCCTTGACGATCGGCACACTCGACGGAGCGAACATCGAAATCCGCGAAAACGCAGGCGAAGAAAACTTCTTCCTCTTCGGTTTGGATGCACAGGAAGTCGTCGAAGCGAAGAAAGACTATCGCCCGAACGAGATCATTTCGGCGGATGCAGAAATCGCCAGCCTTATGAACCTGCTCGAGAGCGGTCGCTTCAACCCGACCAATCCTGGCTTGTTCGATCTGCTCACCGGCGGATTGCGAAGCCCTCATGACCCATGGGTCACGATCGCCGACCTGCGAAGCTACATCGACGCTCAAGGAGAAGTCGGTAAAGCCTACCAGGACGTCAGCCACTGGAACCAAATGAGCATTCTCAACACCGCCGGCAGCGGTTGGTTCAGCAGCGATCGCACGATCCAACAGTACGCCCAAGATATCTGGGACGTACGTGCCTTGCCCGCAAACGGCTAGAAGGCACCCACAACAAACGCAGGGCCGGTCTCACCGGCCCTGGCATACATCCCGCCCGCCGTGATGCATTTTGAACTACAACGTGCCGTGCCACAGCAGCTAGATTAACCAGAATTTAGCTTGGCGACATTGGCTCATCGATTAAACATGCACCAACAACGGTGGCTACCGTAACAAGATGCTCTCGGAATCAGGGTGAAAGATTCCGATGCGGTTGGGCCATGCCCGGGACTTCCCAATGGCTGACACCTTTTGGTTGACCTACCGCGGTGGTTCGCCGTGGACGGTGGGAGTCGCGTAGGCTGGACGCAGACCACTGACAATCGCCGCCGCGCTGCCTCCCGACACGATCGCTACCACAACCCAAATGAGCCTCGCGGCAAATTTGCCAAACCGGTTCTCGATATGCGCGACCGATCGAATTTTGTAGGGGGCATCCCAAGGGCCCAGCGCGATGCCGGTCGCAACTACAGAGAGGGTGAGAGCCAAGCAGCTAACGAAGAACTCATCCGGAGACAAAACACATCCTCTTTTAATTCAGGGGCAACCAAAACCGGAGTCAGACGTCGCTTTGACGCATCCGACGACGAATCTGCCGACGCTGCATCCGAGCCGTCTCCAGATCCGGGTTGATGTCCACGCAATAATCGAGTGCGTGGAGCGCCTTTTCCAGGTTGCCGTTCAGATACCGGATCTTCGCGAGACTCTGCCACGCGAGGTAATGGAACCGACAATGCCACAGGCAGCTTTGGTAAGCCCGTTCAGCATGCGCGAAATCTTCCAGCCCGTGCCAACAAATTGCCAACTGATGGTGAGCCTCAGCGTACGTCGGAGCCTGATCAATCAAGATCAACGCGGGTGAGAGGGCGGCCGCGTATTCGCCACCGTCGTTGAGATGCATCACCCGCAGCAACTGCTGGTGATGCAGTGGTGCCGCGTCGCGGACCAACACCGCTCGAAACGAATCGTCCGCGACCAAACGCACGCCACGGTCCGAATCGGAGATCGCTCGTCCCAACGCGTCGACGCAGCGACGATCACCGAGCATGCCGAGGGCGAGAGCCGCCGCCCGACGCTGTTCCACCACACCGCGACTGAGCAGAGAAAGCAGAGTCGCCGAAGTGTATGATTCATCGACTTCGTGTGCGAATCGGCACGAATTGGCCGACTGGAGATACCGTCGGTAGGCAGCCGTCAGGCGGGTGGTATGAACAAGGGGTGTCGTCACGTTGGCATCCATTTGGGGCGGTATATTCGATTCAACTATCCAACTGCTACGTCATCGAGGTTAAAGATCCGTTTTCTTTCTATCCCCCATTTGACTTTCCGATGTTAGACCGATCAAGCTGACAGGCAAGACGACAAATGAAAAAGAATTTGGGATGCCGAATGAGCCAAAGCAGCCGAAACGAGCGACGAGCCCGCAATAGCTGCCCTTGTGCCACGCCCCCCCTGTCCACGCTCCCCCCCACGATAATTTGCGGACACCCACGACCGCTCAGCAGCCACTTTTGGTCGCTCCGACAGATCCGCTCAAACGCGTCGTTCCGCATCGCATGCGTGCCGGTATTTGCTGCCTATCTGGCAATCTTTGCTACCACGGAGCATGCTGCGGCACAGCCTCCTCTGACGAGCCCATCAGCAGCCGACGCGTTGGCTCGCGCACGGATCACCCTTAGCGTCGAAGAGCAAACGCTCGGCACGCTGCTCGACCAAGTTCTCCGTTCCGTTTCGGCGGGCGAGACACCACCGGACGAATACCAGGCCGCCCCGATCCGGTCGATCTGGATGGATCGACGAGTCGACCCGACCACGAAAGTCAGCATGACGGTAGCGGCCCAACCAGCCGCTCAGGTCATCCTCGACCTCACCCGACGCGAAGGGCTCGCCCTGTTTCCGCTGCCCGGCGTGCTCGTCGTTGGCCGCGACGAATGGGTGGACACCACGGTCGCTCGTCTCGCAGGTGGCTCGCCCCGAAGCACTGGAAAAAACCGAGACGCGGAAACCATTTCCGTCCGCTGGCCAACCGGCTGCACGGCGGCGGAGCTGCTGGCACTGATCGTATCGGCACCGAAATCGAACACGCGAACCAGCAAAATCACTGACTTGGTCTCGTGGCAGGAAACCGCCGCTAAAACACGCAGCGGCACGTCCCACGTCAACTGGTTGCCTCACGACATTTGGCCAGCCGGCTCGCTGATTGGTGTGGAGAGGACAACGGCCGTCTCACTCGTGTTGGCCCAGTTCGATCTCGCACTCAAACGAGGGACTCGCCTTGAAACACTGGTTTCGAAGACAACCGATGACGCGGCCGGCCAACCCAACAAACAGATGCCCGATCTGCCAACCGGGGTTCAACCGTGGACAGAATTGCCTGCCGCGAGAGCGTTCCCGTTAAACTACCGGGCCGGGGACTCGACACCCGCCATCCGCCAATCGCTCGCCGATCAAAAACCACGATCATCGGTTCGCGCGACCGGCGAACACCTGACGGTTCTCGCGACTGCGGCAAACCATCGACACGCATTGGTCGCTCACTGGAATGCGATCGCCGACAACGCAAATCCTAACGCCGGCAATCCAGGCAACCCTCCCGCCAAAGCAGCCGTGTTCGACCTCAAACTGATCAACAAAGCCGCCGGTGATGTCCTGCGGCAACTCGCGGCTGCCGATGGGAAAAAAATCCGCATCGAAGTAGCAGCGGAATTAGCCAGCGAAAAACGGATCAACCTCGACGGAACCAAAAAAACGCTTAGGCAACTCGCCCAGATCGTGGCAGAGTCCGCCGGGCTGGCCGTGCAGTGGGGCGACGATGAGGTAGTCGTCAGCAAACCCTAACCCATCTTCGCATGCTTCTCGCCTCACCGGCGCGATTGCGCCATCGCACGTCAAAAGGGTTGTCGGGTTTAACGATCAGCGATCGAGGTCAATGCCGGCTAACACTCCGCGATATTGACCGCGAGCCCGCCCTGCGAGGTCTCTTTGTATCGGGACGACATGTCTGCCCCGGTTCGCTTCATCACTCGAATCACGCGATCGAGAGACACCGTGTGCGTGCCATCACTCCGCAGCGCCAAACGACTCGCGTTGATCGCTTTGACCGCCCCCATGGCGTTCCGTTCGATACAAGGGATTTGCACCAAACCTTTGATCGGATCGCAGGTCAATCCTAAGTTGTGCTCCATCCCGATTTCGGCGGCCTGCTCGACTTGCTCGGGCGTTCCACCGAGAACCTCGGTGATCGCCCCCGCAGCCATCGAGCACGCGACCCCCACCTCTCCCTGACATCCAACCTCCGCACCCGAAATGGACGCGTTGCGTTTGTAGAGAGAACCGATGGCCCCAGCGGTTAAAAAGAACCGTTCGATTTGGGCATCGTTCGCACCCGTGCAAAACCGCGTGAAATAATGCAACACCGCAGGAATGATGCCCGCTGCACCGTTTGTCGGCGCCGTAACCACACGCCCTCCCGCCGCATTTTGTTCGTTGACCGCAAGGGCGAAGAGATCAACCCAGTCGAGCACCATCATCGGATCGGTGGGCAACTGATCCTTCCGAGTTAGCAGATCGTGCAGCCCCGGTGCTCGACGCTTCACTCCGAGCCCGCCCGGAAGAATCCCTCGTGTTTGACAGCCCAGCCGAACACACTCCTGCATCGTTTGCCAAATCTCTTGCAACGCCTGTTTGATCTCCGCATCAGAACGAAAGACTCGCTCGTTCTCGCGAATCAAATCACTGATGCTGCACGAAGTCTGCTGAGTCAAAACCAACAGGTCGTTCGCCGATGAAAACGGATACGGAACCTCGACGCATTCCTCGGAATTCGGTTCCTGTCCCTCTTTGATGACGAAACCACCACCGATCGAAAAATACGTACTCTCGTGCACCAACTCATCGCGACCGTCGCCTCCGTATGCCTGAAATCGCAACGCATTGGGATGAGCATCCAACGTAATCCGGCGGTTAAAAATAAGATCCGTCTTTTCGCAAAACGCAATCGATTTCACCCCATCGATCTCGATCGCACCGGACTGCCGAATCGTTTCTAACCGTGCCGGAATCAATTCCGGATCGATCTTCTCGGGGCATTCCCCGCAAAGCCCCATCAACAACGCTGTATCGGTTGCGTGCCCCAGACCGGTCAACGCGAGCGACCCATACAGATCGATTTTGAGACGGTTGACCGAACCGATCAAACGGTCATTCGTCAACTCATCGACGAACAACTTTGCCGCTCGCATCGGTCCTACCGAATGTGAACTCGACGGCCCGATGCCGATTCGAAACAAATCGAACACGCCGCAATAGGGACTCGCGTTGGAATCGCTCTCAGTTTTTTTCGCTGCGGACAATGGAACACGATCTCGGAGGAAGCGGACTCGGCAAGACGACGTCGTTCAAAACCGTGAAGGCGAATAAGGCGACGCGTCAATATGAGTATCTTCCCCCGTCACTAACTCGGCAACCAATCGTCCCGTTGAGGGTGCCAGACTCAGTCCTAGCATGTTGTGACCGGTCGCGAGAAACGCATTACGCAGATTTTTTGTCGGACCAATGATCGGCAGACTGTCCCAAGTCATCGGACGCCATCCATACCAAGTCTCTTCCGCGTCTCCATCGACCGACGCGACCAAGTATGGACGTGCCGAATCTCGCAATTGCTGAATCCGCCGACCATCAATCGACGTGTCGTAGCCAGCAAATTCCATCATCGACCCGAGTCGCAGACCTTCGTCGAATGGCGAAACACCGACCTTATGCTCCGGGAAAAGGATTGGATGCTTCGGCAACGGCTCCGATCGCTTCATCGTCACCGAATAACCCTTGCCCGGTTCTACCGGAACGCGGCACTCCAGTGCGTCGGACCAACGTGTGCTCCACGCTCCCATGGCGAAAACAAAGTGCTCGGCTTCCAAGTCACCTCGCGTCGTCGACAGATGTTTGACCCGTCCGGCTTCCTTGTACACCGACGTCAGTTCACAGTTCTCGTGGATCGTGACTCCTGAACTGCGTAAGAGCTCCCCCCACTGACGGTTCAGCTTGTCCGGCCGAACCGACGTGTCACCGGTGTAATGAAAC
Organism: Aporhodopirellula rubra; assembly: GCF_014192335.1. GTDB lineage: Bacteria > Planctomycetota > Planctomycetia > Pirellulales > Pirellulaceae > Rhodopirellula > Rhodopirellula rubra. The sequence goes on from NZ_JACHXU010000007.1 coordinate 226,979, forward strand.
GCCCCCGCCAACCCCGACTTCAACCCCGGATCAAATTCCGACAATTGATCGCCTTCGATCCGGTCGGCCGACACTCCGAACTCCTTCGTCAGCATCTGGTCCGATTTGGCAAACGCATCCATCCCGCGTTGCGTACGCAAGACATACAGCAACCCATCCTCTTTCCACTCACAATCAATCGAGTTTTCTTCAATCAGATTCCGGTATTCGGCCATCGACGCGTCAAGGATCGACTGCAAATGCTTCCCCGCGGAGAGAACCTGACGATGATTGCAACGACGGGCGAACTGCCACATCCAATTCCACATCGCCGGACTCATTCGAGGCTTCACTCGAAAAGGCGCCTGCGGGTTCAACAGCGACTTCATCGCAACCGCAAAAGCACCAGGTTCGGTCAGAGGCGGCACGTGACTCGGACAGATGTATCCGCAATTGCCATGCGAACACGCCGAGGCGACCGTACCACGGTCAATCAGAGTGACCTTCAAACCAGCCTTCGCAAGATAATGCGAGCACGCAATCCCGATCGTCCCCGCACCGACAACGACCACCGAACCACGAGCATCAGGCATGGTCATACCTCACCTTCCATGGGCGTGTGACGACGAGGACTACGAATACCGTTCTTGAAAGGATCAGATTCGTGACGAATCAATTTCCCTTCGCTACAAACGAACGCACTACCGACGATCGTCGGAACAACTTTATCGGCATCGATCCGCTTGTAACTTCCACTGAATTGACTGCCGATCACACTTTCCTGAATCCAAATTTCACCTTCATCGAGTTTGCCGTCCGCCGCCAAGCACGCGAGCTTGGCGCTTGTACCGGTTCCACACGGCGACCGATCGTATTGTCCACCGGGGCAGTAGACGAAATTTCGACTGTCGGCATCGTCTGAATGCGCCGGCCCGAAGAACTCAACGTGATCGATCTCCGCGCCATCTTCGCCCGTGATGCCATGAGCCCGCAACGAATCTCGAACTCTCGCCGCCGCGTCGGTCAGGATGTCCACATTTTCCAAACAGAGCTCCGCAGGAGTTTCGCCGATGAGAAAGAACCAGTTTCCGCCCCACGCGATGTCGCCTACGACTGTCCCCATTCCTTCGACGTCGACCGCCACGGAAGAACGAAAACGGTAGCTCGGCACATTTTCGATCGCTACTTCGTTTGGCCCCAGCAAATCAAACTCAACGACGCCCACAGATGTTTCAAGCCGATGCTTCCCGAGTCCCACCATCCCGAGATGGTGAAGGGTCACGGCAACGCCGATCGCGCCATGACCGCACATACCTAAGTAACCAGCGTTGTTAAAAAAGATCGCACCACTGGCACAGGTCGGATCGGTCGGTTCGCACAATAATGCTCCCACAACCGCGTCCCAACCTCGAGGCTCATGAATGACGCATCGGCGGAAACAATCGGACGTTTCGCGAAAACGGGCGACCCGGTCGCGAATCGGTCCGCCACCAACGTCGGGACCGCCTTCGACGATGATTCTCGTCGGTTCGCCTTCGGTATGAGTGTCAATAAATCGAATTTCGTTCAAGATGCCCTCCCAGACCAATTGTCCCACCACGTGCGAAAGAGTCGCCACTGCCCTTCTAGGAACGCACGCTGTGATGAACTCAGCACGTCCGTCGAGTTGATTTGGTGTTCATATTCCGGGTTGCCCTCCAACACCATCAGATGTTTGTAGTAGAGCACCAAGTCCGGTCCGTCATCGAACTTCGCCAGCACCGCGAGAGCGTTATCAAGCTCTTCGGCAAGTCGGCGGGCTTCCACATCGCCGGCGGCGGCCTGTTGACACAATTCGACCAGTCGCAAGATCTGCGTCGGCAACGCGTTGCCGACACCCGTGATCGCACCGGCCGCGCCGCAACGAACAAAGCCGTGGAAGACTTGAGTATCGACACCCACCATCAACGTCAGAGCAGGATTGCCACTGGTGATGAATTCAGAGGCGTAACTGAGCGAAGCCGCTCCACCAAACTCTTTGAATCCGATCAAGTTAGAAAATTCATGATGCAGGTCAAAGAACAAATCCGCCTTCGTTTCAAAACCATAGTAGGGGCTGTTGTAAATCACCGATGGTAAGTCTTCGCCCGCCTTCAAAATCCCGGCGAAGTGGGCTCGCTGCGCCGCCGGTGAAATCCCGCGTGACAATACGCGTGGGATCACCATCAAACCGGCTGCACCCACTTTCTTCGCGTGGGCCGCGTGATCGGCAGCGAGTTGTGGGTTCTGCGCGCCGGTGCCGACAACAACCGGCACCCCCGCCTCGGCCAATAGCCGCACACCTTCTTGGCGTTGTGCGTCCGTGAGCAGTGGCCAGTCACCCATCGAGCCACAGTAAACAACCGCTCGCATTCCCAAATCAATTAACTCGCGTCCCTTCCGGACGAGGGCGTCAAAGTCAGGTTTGCCACTAGCGTCACAGGGCGTCATCAGGGCAGGGATGCAACCGCGAAAAATCGTTGAACTTTCAAACACACACATCTCCAGGCTATCGAGTAGTCGACGCCACAGAGCGTCGTAAGGGATCGGTTTAGGATTCGAACGAATTCCGGATCCACGTTTTAACGGGTTCATTCAGCGCTGACAAAACCCAGACGATCGTGACCCAACCCAAATATTAGACGCTCTCATAAAATTCTTCTTGGCACCACCGAAGCCACCAACACAAAAACGCGCACAATTAGACCGGACGACAACTTGCCTGTGAAGCCTTGCAAGAATTCACAACCCTCATCCTTGAGCCTGCCATTCCACGCCATTGCGAACGCATAACCTGAGACCGACAGCCCACGTTCGAAAATCGACCGTTGGCGTTCTGTTTGGCGACGGAACATCACCTTCCAACGTTTTTCGCTTGACTTATTGATCGCTTTTGCGTTGGATGATTACTCGAACGTTCGGTCAAACAAATTTTTCCCAATCGCACCGGCCTCTGACTGGCTATCTCGCTGACTCTGATGAGCGATCGTAGATCGCGAACCGGTGGCCCGTTGAAACCAGTCGAGCGAGCGTCGTCCGCGTGGACAGCGAATTCTAAAACGCGCACACTCCGCAAATGGAGCCACCATGATGATCAAAGAGATTCTCAGCCAACTTCCCGAACCGTTCACCGGCGAAGAACTGTTTGACCACCTCACCGACAGCGTGTTTTTCATTAAGAACGCGTCGGGCGAATATCTCGTCGTTAACGAGACGCTCGTTCAACGAAGTGGTGTGCGAGACAAAGGAGACGTTATCGGCCGCACCGCCGAACAATTGCTGCAACCACCACTCGGCCAACGCTACACCGATCAAGACCAGCGGGTGATCGAAACCGGACGACCGCTGTTGGCTCAACTAGAATTGCATTTGTATTCTTCCGGAATCGTCGGTTGGTGCATCACCACAAAGCTGCCACTGAAAAACAGTTCCGGCAAAGTCGTCGGGCTCGTTGGTATTTCTCAAGACCTTCGTCTTCCCAACTATGAAACCGACGAATACTCCCACATCGCCGCGGCTCTCGAACATGCAGAGAAGAACCTGAGCTCACCGCCGTCAGTCGAAAAACTCGCCTCGATCGCAAAGATGTCGAGGTACCAACTCGATCGTCGCATGCGTCATATTTTTGGCATCACCACAGGACAATGGCTGATGAAAGCCCGCATCGATTTGGCGGAAAACCTGTTGGCCGAAACATCTCATTCCATCGCGACGATCGCATTGGAATCCGGATACTCCGACCAGAGCGCGTTCACTCGCCAATTCCGCCGAGCCACGGGACTTTCACCCCGCGAGTACCGCGCCGTTCGAACGAATCAGTAACCGCGTGCCTTGAAGTGGTCGCGTCAAAAGCGGAAATGAAGCGAAGACCGTCCCGCACGCCCACGCACGACAGGGGCGTGACGAACCGGAGCAACAACGCGGACAGCCGGGCGAGGTGCCACCACAAATACGCTGCGCGGTGAAGTGACATAGGTCGGCGAAACATAAGTTGCCGACGCCTCGGCCCGCGCCATCGCGTAACTCTGCTGTGACGCCGACTGAACGGCAACGATCACTCCGTCGGAAACTCCATTGGCCTTCAAATCGATCAAACCGTCAGGGCTCAAATCAAAAGAGCCTCCGCGTGTTTGCACCGCATTGATGATGACGTGATCCCCAAGCCCAGATTGCGCCATCCGGATCAGATCGAGGTTTGACAACGCGGATTCCGATGCCGGATAGCTTACCTGGCGAAGAGCCGCATCGCGTTCCTCACGAGCATCCTTCGCATCACCCACCAAGGCTCCGGCGACGGCACCCGTGGCCGCGCCGATCAACGCACCTTCGCCTGCGTGTCCGGATTGATGCCCAATGACCGCACCTGCCGCGGTACCTAAAAACGTTCCCACCGCCGCGTCGTGCTGCGTGTGATTCGTCGTTTGGCATCCGGCCGCCATGCACAAACCGATCGCCGTCATCGACAAACCGAACATTTGTTTGCGTTTCAATTCCGTTGACATAGTCACCTCAACATCGGGGGGATGTGGCTTACTGATCCAACACAGCGAGATGCGAAAAAACAAGGTTGATCGCTTCAGTTTTCGCCGTGAGACATCGCTTCCATTCGGCAACGGCCGCAGACGGTCTAGACACTTTCGTGATTCGAGCACGTCCACCGTTCATCCAATCAACTGGCTGCGTTTGTGATCTCACTCACAATTTCCTCAATGAGGACTCAACTAGCCATTTTGCCAGCACCGCTTCTCGCGGTAACTTGACGCTGACTTTGGATGGTGATAGCTCCGTTGTCATTGAGTATGCCGTCGTGAGCGGACATTCATAACTCACCTGTCCCCGAGACTGCCACTGCGACCAGAGGCGATCTACCAAGAAAAGCTCATATCAATAGCACGCGGTTGCGGGAGCAAACAGGCGGGTTCACGAATTGTGCAAACGGCCCCGACTACAGCAGCTCAAACGACTCGCGACCGAATGCCTTGCCGTTGATTTGCAGAGTCACGTGGTGAGTTCCTGGGTAGAGTGTGTAGGTCGTCGCGTTTGCTCGTAGGACATGCCGTTTCTGCAACTCAGTGGTGCTGCCTCGACTCACTTCCACCTGTTTGAGCTTATGCACCTTGGAAGACCGTTTGCCGTTGGCTTTCACAAAATCGATGACATAGTCGATCATCAACGCCTCGTCGCGTTGGGCCTGCAAAACAAACGCGAATTCGATCGCTTCTCCTGGCTTAACTGCTTGACGTGCCATGGAAAACTCAGACACTTCGATCGCCGGGTTGGATCGGAATCCGAGCAACTTCAACGCCTTGGGATTCCCTTGTTTCACCAACGTCCGAAGTGCATGCTTACTCATCCAACGCAGCTCCTCCTCCGCTTGATCGCCTTGCCGTTTCCATCGATTCAGTGCGGCTAAAACCGCGGCGGGGTCCGATTTGGCAATATCGTTGAGGTGGTTGGCCACGGATCGCGTGACCAGACGAGTGGGATCGGAGTGCAACTGATCGAGAATTGGCATCGCGGCAGTGGTCTCAATTTCGAGCCTCTTGGACCACGGCAACAGGGGACGCGTTCCTTCACTCGCCAAACGACGAACGTGGTAATGCGAATCGAGGGCCCACTTCTGTAACTCACTCATCGTTTCGGCAGGATACCGATTGATGAATGCTCGGATGGCGTCTTCCATCGAGAACCGCTGCGTGAGTGCCTTCAGTGTGCGGAGGGAAAGTTTAAGATGACGCTTTTCCAATCCGTTTCGGACAACGAATTCTCCGAGCGGTGCGAAAATAAAATCACCAAAATCGTCATCCGTTTTCGTCGGATCCAGTGGTGGCGGAAGCATGTCAACAATCTGTTTTGCCGCGAGCTTGTAGTCGTCAGCGACGAACCTTTCGAGCGTGCTGGCAATATGAACAATGCGCTGTTTCAGCTCGAGATCCGTGAGGCCTTTCATCGTCGCTCGAACAAAGGCCGTTCGTTCAAACTGACAATCGGCATGATGAAACAACGATGCGAGGTACTCGACGCGGTCGCGATTGAACAATTGATCCTTCAGGCTGAATCCAGCCCCCGGTGTGTCGTTAGCCATCGCGTGTCTGCTTCCTATCGCTGTTTAACTCGACGAGATAACTTCATATCTCGATTGCACGAAACCAAATTCGAATACCTTCGTGCTCCGGTGAACCAGTCTTCTATCCTCGGTAAAATTACCGAAGAGGGGAATCCCCGAGCCAATCAAAACGGGAATCACCGTGACGATCAATTCGTCAATCAATCCGGCCTGGAGGAAACGTGTGATCGTTTCCCCTCCATCGACATAAATGCGTTTTGCACCTTCCTCGGACAATCTCCGATGCAGCTTTTCGGGACTCTCCGACGAATGCGTCACACACTGAGGAATCTCCGCCGGAAACACAATTTCATCTCGGCTCAAAACGATCACGCGATGCTCGCCGTACGGCCAAGCCCCAAACGACAATACTTTTTCGTAGGTATTGCGGCCCATGACAAGAACGTCCACTGAAGCCATGAATGCGTCGTATCCGCAATCTTCACCTGCGGGCACCGTTGCGTTGGCTTCGTCGAGCCAATCAAGCGATCCGTCTTTGCGGGCGATGTACCCATCAAAACTGGTCGCGATAAATACGGAACAAATTGCTGTCATCGAATCGCATTCCTTTAAAAACTCTTCAGCCTAGCCACGAGAGAGATATCGTCAGGTCTTCTCAATCGCCAGCAATTTTCCCAGGTCACCACCTGTGATCGCATCGAGATTCTCTTCGATTTTCTCCACCGGCCAATCCCACCATTTGATCTGGAGAAGTGCTTCGATTACTTCTTTGGAGAAGCGAGATTTTAATTTTCGTCCCGGGTTGCCCCCAACGACCGTGTACGGCTCGACGTCTTTAACGACAACAGACCGACTGCCAATGATCGCTCCATCACCAATGGTAACGCCCGGCATAAGGACCGCGTCCATCCCGATCCAAACGTCGTTACCCACCCGCGTGTCACCTTTGCGATTTGCCACCTCGAACATCGCCATGACGTCTTCGCGAGAGGTCTCCGCCGTCATCATAAAATTTGAGAAAGGATAGGTCGAAAAACCGGACGTTTGATGATTCGCCGAATCCGTGATAAACCGCACGCCATGAGCGATCTGCACGAACTTTCCGATGACCAATTTCTCGGGACTCAGCGGAAACAGATAGGGAGCGATCGCTGTTGCATAATCATCGAGCACCGCGAAATTGTGATAGTAACTGAAGTCACCGACTTCAATTCGCGGGTGGTCGATCACCGGTTTCAACTGCACCACTTGTTTGATCACCGTTCCGTCCGGCATCACCATGGGGTGTCTTTTCTTTGGATCCAAATTCGGCATCGTTCCACCAAACTCCTTTCTGCGATCGAGTGCACCGTGCGGCTCACCAACATAGACACCGCTCCCAGATATTTATGGCGAAGCCGACGAGATGACGCAGTGTCTGATCAAATGGTCACGCCCTAACCGCCCACACCCGGACTGAATGCACGCCCAACGACTACGGAGCATCGTTCACCAGTTCAGGTTCACGGGATCGGCAAACCAATTGCATCTTTTGCCGCCTGAGCGAGCCGCCCGTACGTTCAGTCTCGATGGATCATTTTTTGCAGAACGATGAACCCCAGCAACAGCACACCGATTGCGATCGTTGCGATCGATGACCGGAGACTGGCGAAGAAAGTGATTTGATAGATCGTCGCGTAAATCAGCAGCCCCAACATCGTGCCGGCAATGTACCCAACCCCGCCGGTCAACAGCGTACCTCCGATCACAACGACGGCGATCGCATCGAGTTCCAGTGCAGTTGCGTTAATTGGATTCCCAGAATCCATGTACAGCGTCATCGTGATTCCCGCCAGCGCGGACAAGAATCCGTTGATCGTGTAAACGCAAACCTTCGTCCGCCCGACCGGCAGGCACATCAGCACGGCCGATTCTTCATCCCCACCGATCGCGTAGACGTTCCGACCAAACCGCGTGTAGTGGGCTACCACGAGCGCGATCATGAACAAAACTAAAAAGATCAGCGGCGCAATTCCTAACTCGGCTCCTCCGCCAATGGGAATCGCAATATCACCGAGACGATCGTAAACCGGATGATCGATTTGCACCGCTTCCGGCTTGACATAAAACGCCATCCCACGTGCCAAAAACAATCCGCCGAGCGTTACCAAGAACGCGGGAAGGCGGTACACGTGAATCAACGCCCCCATCAAAGCACCGAAAACCGTCCCGAGCGCCAACGCAATGCTCCACACGAACACAGGCGACATTTGGTGATCGGTAATCAGCGTGGCAACCAATATCGATGTGAATCCGATCACCGACCCGACCGACAGATCAATCCCGCCGGATAGGATCACAAGCGTCATACCGATCGCGGTAATACCCAAAAACGCGTTCTCAGAAAACAGATCCGCGACCACGTACATGGATGCGAAACCTTCGAACCGCATTGACGCGGCGGAAAACAAAAACACGAACACCGCCGCAGTCGTCAACAGCGGAATCCATTTCTTGGGTATCAACTTCATCTCTTCGCCCCTTTTCCGAACAACCGCCGAACGTGCGTTCGAAAAACCTGCGACTGCAGCAGACAAACGGCAACGATGACAATCGCCTTAGGAACGGGGGCGACGTCGGAAGGCACCCCATAGGTATAGAGAGTCGTCATCAACGTCTGCAACAGAACCGCACCGATTAGGGATCCCGTCAGTGAGAAACGCCCACCGGTCAGCGCGGTACCGCCAACGACCACGGCAAAGATCGCATCGAGTTCCGTAAACACACCCGCGTTCATCGTGTCGGCGGCGTTGATATTGGAACTGTCGATCAACCCGGCGATCACGGCACAGAATGCCGCGAAGATGTAAACCGCGATCTTAATCCATTTATCGGCAATCCCGCTGGCACGACTCGCGGTCTCGTTCGCGCCCACGGATTCGATGAACAACCCCAACGACGTCATCCGAACGAAAAGCCCCGTCACCACGAACAATGACAAGAAGATCGTCACCGTGAAGGGCAGTCCGAACAGGTGTCCTTTGCCGATGAAATCGAAAAAGTAATTGTACGAATCGTCGCCGATCGTAATGATCTTTTCACCAGTGATGAACTTGGCGATCCCACGACCCGAGACCATCAAAATCAAAGTTGCGATGATCGGTTGAATTTTTAAATAGGCGACCAAGACGCCGTTCATCGCTCCTGCTAGAACGGCAACCAACAACGCACACGGCAGGACTGCCCACATCCCCAACTGCGTTTCGGTAAGTATCAACGCTGCGACGGCCCCCGAGATTGCCATCACGGAACCGACCGACAAATCAACGCCGCCGGTCGCGATCACGAGAGTCATGCCCATCGCAAGAATGATGCCGATCGAACCACGGTTGAGCACATCGATCAAGCTCCCGTAGAACGCCCCGTCGCGAACTTCGACGGCGAAAAACGACGGGATGAAGATTGCGTTGAAGACCAACACGACGGCCAAACTCACCAACGGCCAAACCAACCGAGAACCCATCAAACGGATCACCGAAATGCGATTCGATGCCTCGGACGGTTGAATTGCCTCGGCGGTCGTCGATGGAACGCTGTGGTCAGTCATGGCTGCTCGCGATCATCTCCATAATCCGATGCTCCTGCAGGTCGTCGCCGCTGACTTCGCCCACGACTTTTTGATCACGCAAAACGACGACTAGTTGACACGCTCGGACGACTTCGTCGAGTTCCGACGACACAAACACGACGGACATTCCGTCACGGCGAAGCGACGCAACGAGCGACTCGATCTCCGCCTTGGCCCCCACGTCGATTCCTCGTGTCGGCTCATCAAGGATGATCAATTTCGGATTCATTACTAGCCAACGTGCCAGAAGAACCTTTTGTTGATTCCCACCTGACAACGTCCCGACGGCGGTCTCGGTCGACGGCGTTTTGATTTGCAACGCATCGATATAGTGCCTCGCCAACGCGAGTTGCTTTTTCATCGGCAACGTTCGCAACAACGACCGACTCGCTTGCATCGCAAGGACAATGTTTTCTCGGACGGACAACTCCGCAATTACACCATTGACTTTTCGATCTTCGGGACAAAACGCAATCCCGGAATCGATGGCTCGGCGTGGCGTCCACCCTGATCGCTCGACGCCGTCGACGGTCAACGTTCCGTCGGTCGGTGAATCCAAACCAAACAGCAAGCGTGCAATCTCGGTACGTCCACTCCCCAACAAGCCAGCGAGGCCGACAACCTCACCTTTGCGAACGGTCAGATCAAAAGGCTGGATCGCGCCTCGCCGCGTGTACTGTTTGGTTTGCAAAACAGGTTGCTCATCCGATTCGTTTGAGATCGCCGCCGCATCCTGATGGTGTGCCGCCGCCGTGGCCGCTTCCATCGATTCCACATCGCTCGCCTCCTTGCCCAGCATCTTTGCGATCAGTTCGATCCGCGGCAATTCCGAGGTAACGTATTCACCGACATGCTGCCCGCCTCGCAACACCGTGATCCGGTCGCAGATTTGGTACACCTGATCCAGGAAGTGGGAAACGAACACAATGCCGAGGCCCTGGTTCCGCAACCGATCCATCACCGCAAACAGCTCTTCGACTTCTTTTTCATCGAGACTCGAAGTCGGCTCGTCGAGAATCAGCAGTTTTGCGTCCAGATCGATGGCTCGCGCGATCGCAATCATTTGCTGCGTCGCAACGGAGTACGAACACAACTCACGATTCACATCGAGCGATAAACCGAGTCGCTCGATCGCGGTACGTGCAGAACGACGAACGGCACGCCAGTCCACCAATCCGAAACGTCGTGGTTGCCGTCCCAGCGCAATGTTTTCAGCCACGGTCAAATTGGGGATCAGGTTCACTTCCTGGAAAACCGTACTGATCCCGAGAGCTTCCGCCTGAACCGGTGCGCGAGGGTGAATCGACTTCCCATCCAACCGGACTTCACCCCCATCGCGTTCATGAACCCCCGTGAGAACCTTGATCAGGGTCGATTTCCCCGCTCCGTTTTCTCCCATCAGGGCATGAACTTCACCGCGCCGCACACGGAAGTCAGCGCCGGCGAGCGCCTGCACCCCCGGAAATCCTTTTCGCAGGTCGCGAATCTCCAGTAGCTCCGACTCAGCCATGTCGTGACCTAGTATTTTCGTGAACCGATCACATCTTTCGCGGTCTCACGTTCATAAACTTCATCTTTGATCATCTGCTTTTTCGGCATGTCACCGATGTCGCCGGCGAGGATTTTCCCCATCGCCTCAAAGGCCATCGGGCCCTGCAACGGATTGCATTCCACGGTGCAATTCAGTTTGCCTTCCACCATCGCCTCGAAGGCACTACGAACCCCGTCGATTGAAACGAGAATGATATCGTCGCCGGGCTTTTTACCCGCATCTTCAATCGCCTGAATGGCACCGATTGCCATGTCATCGTTATGTGCGTAAACGACTTCGATCTCATCGCCGTGTTTTTTCAAGAACGCTTCCATGACCTCCTTGCCTTTCGATCGACGAAAGTCACCACTTTGCGAGGCAATGATTTCGATTCCTGGTTGATCGCCGATCACATCACGAAAACCGTTAAAACGATTGATCGTTGGCGAGGCTCCCGGCGTGCCCTGCAATTCAACGACTTTGGCCTTACCGCCTGTTTTCTCGATCAACCACTCCGCCGCGAGACGGCCTTCATTGTAAGTGTCCGCGCCGATGTAAGTGACATACAGTGAATCATCTTTGACGTCGACTTGGCGATCGAGAATCAAAACAGGGATGTTACGTTTCTTCGCTTTTTCAAGAACGTTATCCCAACCCGTTTCCACCAACGGCGCGAGTATGATTCCATCGACGCCCTGAGCCACGAACGAGCTGAGGGCTTTGATTTGGTTCTCCTGTTTGGCCTGCCCATCTGCGAACCGGAGTTCATAACCGGCCGCCTCGGCTGCCTCGCGAACGGATTCAGTGTGAGCCTTACGCCAATCACCTTCGGAGCCCGTTTGCACAAAACCGATTACGGGTTTGCCAGCCCCATCGGCACCGGAACCTTCCCCTGTCCCAGCCGTGTCGGTTTTAGAACTACAACCAAACAAAAACATTAGCGACAGGGTAGCAACGGCGGCGAATCGGCAGGATCGTCGAGTGGTCAAACTCATTGAGATTCTCTCGGTGCGAGGAGGGGGATCGGTGGGGAACGGTCGACTATCGCGAAGGATTGCGGGCGGCCGCTTCGATACGTTTGCGTTGCTGTTCGCTGAGCCCGAATTTGAAATTGATTTCGGGATCATTAAAGATATCACTTTCTTTCATCTCGATGTCGTTTACGTCGAGACTAAGATCGCAGTCGAAGCGTGCCAGCATACTGTGGCTCTTCCCTTCATCACGTTTGAGATTGCGAAAGTGACAAAGCCCCCACGTGATACCGCGGCCGTCTTTGGTATCCGTAAACGCATCGGGCACATAGGCTCCTGGCGCGATCGGCATCAAACCGGTGATTGCGGCAACTTCGAAATTGACGCCATCGGGAGAATATTGAATCGTGTTGTGCTCGAGTCCATGTCGGCTGACCAGTGCCGCGAGCCCACTGCGAAACGGAAACAGTGACGTTTCGTGGCCTGAGTTAATAACAGGATTGAGCGGGTGTTTCTCAAACGGACCGAATGGATGTTCGGCGATCGCGAGCCCCTGTGCACGAACCGGTAAAGGCGTGCCACCCATCTCGCCTTTGTAATACAGATAGATCTTCCCATCGCGGACTAGCGGGTAAGGATCATGGATCACATACTGGTCCCACGATCCCGGAGGTCCATTCTCAACGACAATTTTGTTTGATGGTGTCCATGGGCCGTCGGGCGAATCCGCGACCGAAGCGGACACCGGGCAGTCATCACCGTTGGTACCACTGGATTCGCGACTCCCTGGCATAAACAGGTAGGCTTGGTAATAGAGGTAGTATTTACCTTTCCAGATCAAGATGTCGGGCGTTGAAACCGAACGCCAACCTGCCCGCGGCTTCTCCATCCGCTCGATCGCGACACCCTGTTCCTCCCACTTGAACCCGTCTTCACTGGTGGCATACCAAATCTCAGACAAATCCCAATCTCGAGATGGGATCGTTTCGTTGGCGCCACCGTCATAATTTGGAGGCGTAGGGGTATGACGCTTCGTGTACCAGACGTAGTACTTGTCGTTTGCACGGATAATTTTCGTCGCGTCGCGTCGAGAAACGGTCCCGTCATGGCCGTGATAGTCGAAACCTTCTAGCGGCGTGTACTTGAAACGCGAGAAGAGTTCGTTGCTCGCGCAATCCACCCCCGTGTACGTGCCATCGTAGACACGCTGCATCGCCGCACTGAGCGGCATGTTTGGCTTCTCCGCCGGTACATTGCCATAGGGAAAGACGCCTAATTCATGCGTCTGTTCCACCGGTTCGTCTGCGATGCCACCCGCAACCATCACCGAACAAAACAGCAGAAGCAAGAAAGCAATTCGGACAATCATCGGATGCTCGTCAACAATGGAAATGGAAGTCAACAAAGTCGCGTTTTAGACGCGCCACCGTACGTCGGCTAATAACGTCGCATTTTCGAGAAGAGTCACACGGGATTCAGCCCTCAACGCAAGCCACGAAATAAATCACAGGAAAGCCCGATTTGGCGACGAACGTTCACCCCGCGTATAGCTCGACAATCCTTGCCCGGCCACGCGTGTTCGGTAACACCAAGCCGATCGGTTACGTCATGCAAACTCGGTCGACCTTGTTCGCAATTCGAGTCACGCCGCTCTCGCTCCAACGCCCTCAATCAGACCGTTCGACAAACGCGGCGGCCTCCGCGAACGGGGGCCACCGGTCACGAACAGACACGATCAATAGGTTGGCGCCAAAACACATTCGTCGGAGAACGCGACTCGGTGACAGGAGATCTTTTCCCAGTCGATTTCAACTCCGTGGCCCGGTCGATCCGACGCGTACGCGTATCCGTCTTTGATCTCGAGTTGATGAATCAAGAAATCGTCAATTCGAAATGCATGAATCTCCAACAACGACGCGTTGGGAATCGCGGCCAGACAACTCACGTGCATCTCTTGGATTCCGTGCGTCGTCAGATTGCGGTTGTACGCTTCGGCAATGTGGGCGACTTTCATCAATGCGGTGATACCACCAAGGTTCGAGATATCTGCGTCGGGGAACGAAACTCCTCCACGCGAGATCATTTCTTTGAACTCATAAATGGAGTGCAAGTTCTCTCCCGTCGCGACCGGAATCGGTCCTTCCATCTCGATGCGGCGGTTGCCTTCGATGTCATCCGGGATCGTGGGTTCCTCGATCCAGTGAAGATCATATTTCTCGAACGCACGAACCGCGCGGAGTGCTTTCTCAACGCTCCACTTCATGTTCACGTCCACCATCAATTTCTTATCGGGGCCGAGAAACTCGCGAATTGCGGCGATGCGTTCGCATTCTTCCGCGATTGAATCACGGCCGATCTTGATTTTGATCGCTCGGATCCCCGCATCCAGGAAGCCTTGGGTTTGGTCCAAGAGCTGTGGGATCGTCATGTCAAAATCAATGCCGCCGCCATAAGCTTCCGCTTTGTTGTCATGCCCACCGAGAAAACGCCACAACGGCTCGTCAGCGAGGCGTGCTTTCAAATCCCACAACGCCGTATCCACGGCCGACAACCCAAAGACAGCGATCCCGCTACGCCCGACGTAGTGCAACGCCCACCACATCTTGTTCCACAGATGTTCGATCCGCCGTGGATCTTCGCCGATCAACAACGGTACAAGGTTGTCTTTGACCAACGTGGCGATCGAGGTTCCGCCCACTTTGCCGACGCTATACGTGTAGCCCATCCCGGTCGCACCGTCGTCGGTAGTGATCTTGACGACGATCAATGAGAACTCACGTTGCACGCCGTGAATCGCATCGACAACGGGTTTGGCGAGCGGAACGTGGTAGAGCTCGGTTTCGACTTTTTCTATTTTCATCGTAATGGGTGGTTGGTTAGAAGCAGGTGCGCGAAGTGTAAACAATTTCCGTTCGACTACTCAGAGAAATTCACATACATGGTCTTCTTCTCTAGATAATTGTCCATGCCATATTTCCCATCCTCACCACCGGTGCCGCTGAGTTTGTGTCCGTTGTGGAACCCTTGCCTCTGTTCCCCCATCGGACGATTAACGTAAATCTCGCCGAACTCTAGCTCGAGGACGGCTCGTTGAATCAAACGCATGTCGCGTGTGAACAAAAACGCCGCCAAGCCGAAATCACTGTCGTTGGCCAATTCGAGAGCCTCATCGTAGCTGCTGACCCGCATGATCGGACTGACAACGCCGAACACTTCGTCTCTCATCACGGCCATGTCGTTGGTACATTCGGTCAGGACTGTTGGTTCATACCAGTGCCCTTTTTCAAACTGTTGCCCTTCAGGACGTTTTCCGCCGACAGCCACCTTTGCACCAGCTTCGACTGCCGCGTTGACGACCTTTTCGAGCTGCGTTGTTTCGTGGGCGTTGACTTTCGGTCCGATGTCAGTGCTTTCGTCCATCGGATCACCGATCGTCAACTTGGAGACCGCCTCGCAGTACTTCGAAAGAAATTCATCATAGACCGCGTCGTGGATGTAGAACCGCTCGGGACACGTGCAGACTTGGCCGCTGTTGAGGTGACGCGAAACCACGGCCGCCTCGACCGCTTTGTCGACATCGCCGTCGGACAACAAAATAAACGGTGCTTTGCCGCCCAATTCCAAACGCACGGCCGTCAATCGTTCGGCGGCTTTGCGGAAGATCTCCTGCCCCGTTGGCGTCGAACCGGTCATCGTTACCAAGCGAGTGATCTTGTTGGTGACCAACTCTTCCCCCATCGTCGAACCGCCGCCCGTGACGAGGTTCAAGACTCCCGGTGGGATCCCCGCCTTCAACGCCAATTCACCGAGGGCGAGAACCGCTACCGGCGTCACCGACGGTGGTTTGACGACCATGACGTTACCGGTCGTCAATGCCGGACCGATTTTCCGACACGAAAGAGCGAGCGGGAAGTTCCACGCGGCGATCCCGACGGTTACACCGTAGGGAACCTTGTGAATCATGATGTGTTCGTTCGGCAAATCCGACGGGAGAATATCACCTTCCAAACGTCGCGCCGCCTGAGCGGGGAAGTTGATGAAGTCGGCCGAAACGTCAACCTCACCCAGAGCCAAGCTGTAGGTTTTGCCCATTTCGCGGACGAGAATCGTCGCGAGTTCTTCGCGGTTCTCTCGAATGAGATCAGCAAACTTCGCCAGAATTTCGCCACGCTTTACCGCAGGTGTTGCCGCCCACGCTTTCTGTGCCGCCTGCGCGGTCTCCAAAGCCAAAATGGCGTCTTCCGTGTTTCCCTTCGGAACGGTGTAAATGACCTCTTCGTTGGTGGGACTCTCAACGTTGATCGTTTCACCCGAGACCGAGTCCTTAAACTCGCCATTGATGAACATGCGATAGTTGTCGATGCCGCCGCTGGTCGTCTTCATAGACAATGACATAGTTGGTCTGTTTCGGTAAAAAGTTTGAAGAAAAGGTTATCCAACGACGACTAGCGTCCCATCCATCCACCGTCGACGAGCAGGGTCGTGCCGTGAACGTACTCCGCGGCGTCCGACGCAAGGAACACGGCAGGCCCCTTGAAGTCTTCCGGATCGCCCCAACGGCCGGCCGGAATTCGCGCCAGGATTTGTTCGCTACGAACGGGGTCGTCTCGCAATGCCTCAGTGTTGTCCGTCGCGATGTATCCCGGAGCGATCGCGTTGACGTTAACGCCCTTGCCTGCCCATTCGTTGGCAAGCGCCATGGTCAACTGCCCGATGCCGCCCTTGCTAGCCGCGTAACCCGGCACAGTGATCCCGCCTTGGAACGTGAGCAGCGACGCAGTGAAAATGATTTTGCCACTGCCGCGGGCGACCATGTCTTTTCCAAACTCACGTGAGAGCACGAACTGCGCGTTCAGATTGACCTCCATGACTTTGTCCCAATACTCATCGGGATGCTCCGCCGCGGGCGCGCGAAGGATCGTCCCCGCGTTATTGATCAGGATGTCAATTTTCGGGTAATCCGATTTGACTTGTTTGATGAACGCGTACACCGCTTCGCGATCCGAAAAATCACATTGGTACCCCTGGAAGGATCGCCCCAATGCGGTGACGTCATTACCGACATCACTGCCCTCGGTTTCGAGTGATGCGGACACACCGATGATGTCGGCACCTGCCTCAGCAAGGCCAACCGCCATCGCTCTACCGATGCCGCGTTTGCACCCGGTCACCAAAGCGGTTTTTCCGGTCAAGTCAAATTGTTGAAGAATGGTCATGGGGGTTGGTACGAATTGGGATTTGAAAAACTTCTAGCTGCACTGAATCAGATACTTGATGCCGTCAGGGTTGGCATCGATCGCCTCAAACACTTCTTGAACTTGATCGAGCGGGCTGACCTTGGTGATCAATTTGTCCAAGTGCAACTTGCCGCTGGCGGCGAGTTGAATCGCTTCGTCGAAATCTTGTTCCTCGTAAAGCCGAGCACCAATCATCTTGATCTCTGACCAGAAAAACTTGAACAAGTTGACCGGTTTGGGTTGCGGGTGAATCGCCACCATCACAATCCGGCCGCGGACATTCGGAAGTTCAGTCATGACTTCAACGCCCGGTGCGGACCCCGAAACCTCGAACACGCAGTCCGCCATCTTTCCGTCGGTCAGTCGGCTGACCGCAACGGGCAGGTTTTCATTGATCGGATTGATGCCCTGGATCCCCAACGTTTCCGCAAGATCCAATCGGGTTTGATTGACCTCCGACAAAATCACTTTGGCACCTTTTTCGAGTGCAACCAACGCGATCAACAGTCCGATCGGTCCACCACCGATCACGACGCAGGTCTCTCCCGACTTAACTTCACCCAGCCGAACGTCGTGGCAGGCCACCGCCGCGGGTTCGATCATGGCGCCGTGCTGCAGGTCCATCGACTCAGGCAAATGATGCAACGTGTACGCCGGAACCGTCCACGACGATTGCATGCCGCCGGGCATATCGATACCGATGAACTTCAGATTCTTTCCGACGTGAGGGAACCCCTTGTCGAAGCTCGCGGGTTCACCAAAGTGCAGTGGCCGGACGGCAACGCGATCTCCCACTGCAACGTTCGTCACGCCCTCGCCGATCTCGGCAACGACTGCGGACGCTTCATGGCCGATGATCTGCGGCATGTGAACGCGTTGGTCCATCGCACCATGAAAGATGTGAATGTCGGTGCCGCAAATGCCGCAATAAGCGACTTCCAAACGGGCCTCACCGGCCGCTGGCGCGATCGCTTCGCTGGTGCCGACGTCGACGGTTCGGTCGCCTTTGTACTGTGCTGATTTCATCGAAGGTCAAATGGTGGATTTAAGAGAGATGTAATTTGAAAAAAAATTTCAACAACCGTAAGGGCAAACTGCGACGCCGATTCCGGCATGATTCGCTACCGATCAGATGCTGCGTCCGACGGCCGGCCACCCGGAAGGATGCCTCACAATGATGTGGTATTTACACGCCCGCCGTGTCCTGAATGATAAATGAGTCGTGCGTGGCAACCGTGTCGCCAACGGGTTCAGCGACGGGTGCCTGATCGAGCGTTTGACCGAATGCGAGCACCAACACGCCGGCAACCATACAAGCCAACCCGGTGTACAACCAACGGCGAGCGGCGGGCGATGCTTTTGTCCACTCGCCCGTCAACAAACCGCTGACCACGGCGACGACCAAACAAGTGGTGTTGAAGATCGCATAGACCACGACCGGCCCGTTCGCACCGAGTTTGTCCGCGGCGAACGCATACATCGCCGATGCGGCGTAGTGGAAGAACGCCATGACGAAGATCAGAATAAAGTTCTTACCGAACGCGGGCGTCTTGAATTTGCCCCACGCTTTCTTTTGCGACAATTGAAACAGGAAGTAGAACGTCATCACGGCACCACCGCTCAGAAAGACCGGCAGCATGACCGCCATCGCCGTCATCCAGCTCGGGTTCCCGTTGGCAGCAACCGCATTACCGAGCGGCTCGGCGCCATACGTGAACGCCACGTTGAAACCGGTCGCGAGCAATCCGCCAACGACTGCGATGGAGATTCCTAACCCGTACGACTTCGGTGACGCGGTTTCGCTGACATCTCCGCTAGATTCTTCGGCGGCTTTCATTGCTGCTTCGTCGGCTTCTCGAGCCAAACCGGCTTTACCGTTTGAAAGAACTCCAAACAACACGATCCCGATGCCCGACAAAATCGCGATCAACGCTGGCGTCGACGGCAACGCCTGACCTTTCGAAATGGCAATGCCAAGCGGCAAAATACTGCCGACCAAAATCACGGTCCCGATGAACAGCGAAAACCCCAACGACAAACCGATGTGATCGATCGCCTTGCCCCACATCATCACACCAACACCCCACAGAAAACTGGAGATGATCATCGTTATCAGAATGCCGGAATCGATCCCCGAATAGATCGAACCGACACCTTTCATCAACGAGAACGTTGCGACCAAAGGCACGACAAACATCGTCAACACAAAGAACAAACTCCACTTGTTCTCTTCTTCAAAGTCGCTGGTATATTTACCAGGGAGGGCGTAAAGGCCGAGCATGGTTCCCGCGACGAGCGCGGCGGCAATACCGATGAACATGTACCGTATCCGGTGGAAAGATTGTGGGGAGGGTGAGCGTGGACGACGCTATCGAATATTGGCTCGAATCGCCGCTACAGTCGACTTCGCGTCATTGTCAGCCAACGGCGTGAAGATCTCAAAATGTTCACGATACGTTTGGGCGTAGTTTTCGTGACGTGTATAGGTAAGCAGCATTCGCGAACAAAGTTGACGCCACGCACCCAACATGTCATCGCCACCGCAGGCGATCAGAACAGATTCGTGAAATTCAACATCACGCAGTGCGATCACGGTTGCCTTGCCCGCATCACAGGCCGCCTTGAGTCGATCCAATGCCACCTCGACGACCTTCAACGACTCCTCGGTCACTTGTGAGGCGCCCTTCAGCACAACGTGCGTCTCGATATCCTGACGAATTGCTGTGATGAACTTTCGGTCTTCCGGATTGGGTGGGTGCCGTACCATGACGCCCCGATTGGCGTAGTATGCCAGGTAGCCTTCATGCGAGAGCTGAATGAAAGCATCACGAACGGGCCCACGACTGACCCCGAAGCGACTGGCCAATTCGATTTCGCGTAGCATCGACCCCGCTTCAAAACGTCCTGACAAAAGGTCGTCGCGAATCTGGTTGGTAACCTGTTCTCGTACCGTTTTAGGCTGTATGGACATCTTACGACTCAGTTTTGAAAGCAGGCACCTTCCGAATGCCGTCTGTTAATTGTTAACATCGTACCGTACGGGGACACGAAATACAAGTCATTGCCCATCGAGTTTTTGCCAAGACCGATAACGCCGGAGAAACAAATTGATTGATAAAATAGAGAGTTTGCGAGTCATTCCCGTTGTCGCCATCGACAACGTCGAGGACGCATTGCCGCTCGCAGAGGCCCTCACCGCGGGCGGATTGCCGGTCGCGGAGATCACATTGCGAACCGACGCGGGGATCGCGGCGATTTCCAAAATGGCTGAACTGGAGGGTTTTCTCGTCGGCGCCGGAACCGTCCACAGCGCCGATCAGGCAAAACAGGTCGTCGACGCCGGTGCCAAATTCATCGTGTCGCCGGGATTCAATCCGAGAACGGTCCAGTGGTGCCTCGATCACGCGGTGCCGATCTTCCCCGGGATCTCCAGCCCCACGGACTTGGAGTCGGCAATTGAACTCGGCATCAACGTTGTCAAATTTTTCCCGGCTGAGCAAATCGGCGGCGTCAAAATGCTCAAGGCTCTCCAAGGACCCTACGGCGAAATCCGATTCATTCCGACCGGCGGCATCAACGTCGACAATCTCGGCGAGTACCTCAGCCTTCCGTCGGTCGTTGCCTGCGGAGGAAGTTGGATGGTCAAACCAGACCTCATCCGCAGCAAAAACTTTGAAGAGATCCAACGACTCACCCGCGATGCGGTGCAATCACTCTAGAGGCGTCTCTTTGTTGAACCGGTGAACTCCGCGAGAAAAGGGAGAGCACCGAAAACCGTCACACACATCTTTTATCGACATTGACCCCCATCATGAAAAACAAACTCAATATCAAACCCGCTGCCGACTGCCGCTTTGATCTCGTTTCGTTAGGGGAGGTGATGATCCGACTCGATCCCGGTGAAACACGAATTCGCACCGCGAGGCAATTCAATGTCTGGGAAGGCGGTGGCGAATACAACGTCGCACGCGGACTGCGACGCTGCTTTGGGATGCGTACCGCCCTCGTCAGCGCGTTCGCCGATAACGAAATCGGACGCCTCGCCGAAGACCTGATTTTGCAAGGCGGCGTCGATATGAGTTTCGTTAAATGGATGCCCTACGACGGACTCGGACGCACGATCCGTAACGGTTTGAATTTTACGGAACGAGGTTTCGGCATCCGCGGTGCCGTCGGATGCCCTGACCGTGGCTTAACCGCGGCGAGCCAACTCAAACCCGGTGACATCGATTGGGAACACCTTTTCGGAACACTCGGGGTGCGTTGGTTTCACACTGGCGGCATCTACGCCGCGCTGAGCGACACGACACCGGATGTCGTCATCGAAGCCGTCCAATGTGCGAGAAAACATGGAACCATCGTTAGCTACGATCTGAATTACCGACCTTCGCTGTGGAAGGGAATCGGCGGTCACGACAAAGCACAAGAAGTCAATCGAGAGATTGCCAAATCGGTTGATGTCATGATCGGAAACGAAGAAGACTTCACGGCCTGCCTCGGTCTGCACGTCGAAGGCGTCGACGAAAACCTCGCAAACATCGATGTCGAAAAGTTCAAGCAAATGATCGAGCGCGCCGTTGACGAATTCCCCAACTTCTTGGCCACCGGAACGACGCTCCGAGAGGTCCATTCGGCAACCCTGAATGACTGGAGCGCTGTGGTGTGGTGCGACGGCGAGTTCTACGAATCGCAGCCGTTCCCCAAATTGGAAATTCTCGACCGCGTGGGAGGCGGAGACAGCTTCGCCAGCGGTCTGATCTACGGCTTCCTCGAAACAGGTGACCCGGACAAGGCGGTCAACTACGGCGCCGCGCACGGTGCACTTGCAATGACGACTCCCGGCGACACCACCATGGCCACCGTCCAAGAGGTCGAAAAAGTAATGGCGGGCGGCGGCGCGAGAGTCGTCCGCTAACCGCGCTTTCACCGCGTGACGCCCGCCAGCAGGAGCATTATCGCACCAAAGCTTCTCCGAATGCGAAATCCAACGCCGCTAGGCTGTTGACAGCGAACGCCCACGAAGTAGATTGTTAACAATCTACAGCTCTCGAGGGTTCTCGCTGCCTCTGTTATGGCCTATGCCCTCCGAGACGAGAGCTTCCGCCGGTTCGTTCACCCGCGAAACGACGGATCGAAGGTGCCGCAACTTTCCATTTTGAGAAATCATGAGACTCTTACCGCGTGTGATCGCGTACTCTTGTTTGGCAACCATTGGCACGCGAAACGTCGAACGTCCAACCTGCCGATCGGCGGGCACCCACAAAAAGAACGCTGGTCGAATCGTGTTCGATCGTCTTCTTGCCGCGTCGACGTTGGGGCTTCGCGTTGCGGCGTCCCTCCTGTTGATCAGTCTTTTGGCGAAGGCAACGCACGCCGATGACGTCCCCTCTCGTTTAACACTGCTCGACTTTGCCGACGACGCCTCCGTGGACAGAGTCGAGGCCCGCGACATCGACGTGAGTCGCGTCGATGGCGAATCGGGTTCTAAGCTTCTGCTTCAATCGGGACACAACATCGATTGGCCCGGGATCACGCTGCGGCCCGAAGGCGAATTTTGGAACGGTGCGTCGTTTCAACGCATCGCACTCGACATAGCAAACGTCGGCGAGACCGGCTTCGAACTGGGCCTACGCGTCGACAATCCCGGTGGCGACGGACAGAACAAAAGCGTCACCGTCATGACGTTTGTCAAACCGGGCGAATCGCGAACCGTTTCGGCAAACCTCTCCGACACACCATGGCAATTTTCGAGTCCACTGAAACTCGAAGGCATGCACGCGGCGCCGGGACAACAGTCGATCGATCCGGCGAAAATAAAAGAAGTGATTCTCTTCCTTCGCACGCCAAGCCACGATCATCAATTCACGATCGGCAACGTGCGTTTCGAAGAACCAGTCGAGGTCCTGAATCCAGACACGTTCCTGCCATTTATTGATGAATACGGTCAATTCATTCACGGCGAATGGCCCGGAAAGATTCACTCCGACGAGGAACTTCGACAAAGCCGCGAATTAGAAAAGGCTGATCTCGTGGCGAATCAAGGTCCTCCATCCTTCAATCAATTCGGCGGTTGGAAGAACGGTCCGAAACGTGATCCTTCTCGATTCTTTCGAGTGGAAAAGCACGATGGCGTTTGGTGGTTGATCGATCCTGAGGGATGCCGTTTCTGGTCACATGGAATCGATTCGGTCTCGATACGTTTCGGCGGGACCGGTACCGAACATCGAGAGAACTACTTTCGAAACCTACCCGCGAAAGACGCCCCCCTGGGCCAATTCTATTCGTCGAGCACGTGGGCATTCGGGTTCTACGCCAGCCGAATCCCATTCGAAACGTACAACTTTTACACCGCGAACCTTTACCGAAAGTACGGTGATCGTTGGCGTGAGGAGT
Organism: Aporhodopirellula rubra; assembly: GCF_014192335.1. GTDB lineage: Bacteria > Planctomycetota > Planctomycetia > Pirellulales > Pirellulaceae > Rhodopirellula > Rhodopirellula rubra. The sequence goes on from NZ_JACHXU010000007.1 coordinate 250,782, forward strand.
TCGCGAACACAGCTCACCAACGCATCAAGAGCTGGGGCATGAACACGCTCGCATCGTGGTCGGATCCGGACGTTTACCTACAACACAAGACTCCTTATGTCGCGTTCTTTCGCGCCGAAGATTGTCCGACGTTGCAAGGTGCCGAAAAGCGTTGGACGACGTTCGTCGACGTGTTCGATCCGCAATTCCGAACGGCCGTCGTTGAGGGAATTGAAACCTGTCAGGAATCATTGGGCGACCCGTGGTGTATCGGTTTCTATGTCGATAACGAGCTTTACTGGGGCGGCAATGAATCATTGGCATTGTGGACTCTCGCATGTCCCGCCCAACAAATTGCAAAACAAGTTTTCCTCAACGATCTGCAAACGAAATATAAAACCATCGACGCGTTGAACGAGACCTGGGGAACCAATCACGCAACGTGGGAGGCGTTTTCCGAAGAAGCCCAAACCCCCGATGTCAAAAAAGCATCGGACGACTTACTCGCGTTTTCGAAAAAGTTCGCAGAAACCTATTTCGGTACCATCAAGGCTGAACTCGCCAAGGCGGCACCGGACCAACTGTACCTGGGATGCCGATTCATTTGGGATTCCGAGGTCGCCGTGCGTGCGGCGAGCAAATTCTGCGACATCGTCAGCTTCAACCAATACCGGTACAGCGTCGCGGACTTGAAACTCCCCGCGGGCGAAGACAAACCGATCATCATCGGCGAGTTCCATTTCGGCGCCCTCGATCGAGGACTCTTCCATCCGACCAAAGTCCCTGCGAAAGACCAAGCACATCGTGCTGAATGCTACAAAAACTTTCTACACAGCGCGTTGACGAATCCACGTGTCGTCGGCACGCATTGGTTTCAGTACACGTCCGAACCCACCGCCGGTCGCGGGGACGGCGAAAACTATCAAGTCGGTTTCGTCGACAACTGTGACACGCCGTATCAGGAAACGATTACTGCGGCACGAGAGATCGGAAACGAGATGTACTCGCTGCGATCATCGATCGACTGAACCGTTTCACGTCCTGCCGTCCGGTTCCCGGCAATGTCTATCGAAAATTCATACCTGAAGGAAATCTCATGCGACTCCTCCCACTCCTGATGTTTGCGTGCATGCTGAACACCACCATGGCGCAAACGCTTCCGTTTTTTGTCGAGGGTGAAGACCCACGTCCATCCGACAAGGTGTGGAAACCGGTCGACCTCCTGTCAGACGAATTCGATGGCGATGAATTGGACGTCACCAAGTGGACGAAAGAACCGGCCGCGAAAGACTGGGGATGGATCGGACGCCCGCCTGGATTATTCCAACCCGAAAGTGTCGCAGTCGAAGAAGGCAATCTGCGTGTCACGGTAGGCGTATTGGAATCGCCAGTCGTGATCAAAGAGAAAGAATTCAAGTACCACGGCGGCATCGTGCGATCGCTCCACCCCGGCACAGTCGGATGGTACTACGAATGTCGAATGAAGGCCAATAAGACTGAAATGTCCTCGACGTTTTGGTTAATGACCAAGGGCAACGCCCCCAAGAAATTGGAATTTGACATTCAGGAATGTGTCGGTCGCACCTCGGAACTCACGGCCGGTTGGGGACGCAACTGGAATCAGATTTTCCACTCCAATGCAATCCGCCGTCCTACGGAAGAGCAGCCAGAAAAGATTCAAATTCAAAACTCCGTTCAAACGGAAACACCGAACTGGGAACGTTACTACGTCTACGGTGCGTGGTGGAAATCACCACGTGAACTGCGTTTCTATCTGGACGGCAAGTACGTTTACTCACTCGAGCCCGGTGTCGATTGGGATGTTCCCTCCTACTACCAAATGGCCATCGAAACCTACGACTGGAATCCCGTCCCCGAAGATGGCGGTCTGGTCGCCACGGCATCACGAGAAGAACGCACAACCAGCTACGACTGGATCCGAACGTGGCGTCTCGAATAACCATTCGCCCTGGTTCCTCGACACCTTACTCGCGAACGGGACAATCACTTTCGCGCAAACGCTTTCCGCACCTCTCTTATTTTGGAAACCTTCCCGTGTTCCGACGAAGCCACGTATTTCCCGCCCTCTGCCTGCTCCTTACGTCAGTCGCCACGGGGCAGAGCTTCGAGGGTTTCGTCTCGGATTCCGCATCCGGCAATCCCGTTTCGGGTGTTTCCGTCTTAGTGGCTGAAGACAACCAATCAACAACCACGGGCGATGATGGCTCCTTCGCAATTCCCATCGGTGATAGCCAATCCAAGACATTACGGTTCGCAATTGACGGATACATGTTCTTGGAAAAACGTGGGATTGCTCCGGCGACCGGCATCGACATCAAACTGCGTAAAGCCATAAAGAGCGCGGCGACTCTCCGTGAGGAACGCTACCTCACCAACGGATGCGAGATCGACAATCCCGAAAAGCCCGATTGGAATATTCGTTTCGAATCATCTCTTTTGAAAGGCGATTTGGCTCCCGACCCAACCTACACACGTCGAGACCCAAGCGCGGTCATCCTTGCAAATGGGAAATACTACGTCTGGTATTCCTACAGCCTCACGCATGACACAAACAAACTCGCTCCCTGGGACCTGAATGATCTCTATTTCGCAACTTCAACGGATGGCGAAACGTGGAATGAACAAGGGCCAGCGGTCTCGCGGGGCCCTGAAGGTTCTTTTGACCACCGCTCCGTTTTCACAACCGAGATCTTCGTCCACGACGGCGTCTACTACCTCATCTATCAAGCCGCGGGTGACGTGGACGGCATCTACAATCGCAATGTGATCGGGATGGCCAAATCCGAATCACCGGACGGCCCATGGGCAAAAGTTGACGAACCGGTCCTACGACCGACCTACACGAACGAGCAGTATTTCGATAACAACGCGGTTCACGATCCATGTCTGATTCACTACCGCGACAAGTTTTATCTTTACTACAAAGGTGAATGCAACTGTTTTGAAAATGAAGATTGCCAGCGGTGGTGCAACCCGTGCTGCGGTCTCAAGAAACAGGTGAAGTGGGGAGTCGCGATTGCGAAACACCCGACCGGACCGTTCATCAAGTCAGAATTCAATCCGATAACCAACACCGGACATGAAGTCATGGTCTGGAAATATGGATCCGGAATCGCGATTCTCCAACACCAAGACGGGCCGGAAGCGAAGACGATTCAGTACGCCGAAGACGGTGTCAATTTTGAAATCATGGGTTCCGCTATCGATATGCCTGAAGCCGCGGGCTTATTCCGTCCGAACAATCCTGAGAATACACCCCATGGCGGGATCGAATGGGGGCTCAGTCACGTGTTGAAATGGAACGCGGGCCCCAAAGGTTGGATGTACATCCAAAAGTACCAAAAGGTGAATTAACACGCCCGATTGAATTGGTATCGCAAATCAGTCGGCGACACACTAACACGGTTCACCTTGGCTATCTGAAGCAAGCATTTCTCGAAAGCATGAACATGAGCCACCCTCGCCCGTCGCTGCGACTTTTCATGTTCGTTGTCGCGGCGTTGACAACGGCCTCCAACGTTCACGGCGGTGACTCACGCGCGGTCGAATTCAATTCCGGTTGGCTCTTTTCCCTTCAAGAACAACCCGCTCACTCCGTCGACGTTGACGATACCGCATGGCGGCATGTGCAATTGCCCCATGACTGGAGCGTCGAATTACCGTTCGATCAACGCCTGGAAGGTTGCACGGCCTATTTGCCAGGCGGAATCGGATGGTACCGAAAACACTTTAAAACCAACGTCGATGACGATCACGTTACCTACGTGCACTTCGATGGGATCTACAACCGAGCGGAGATCTGGCTCAACTGTGTCAAACTCGGGTTTCATCCTTACGGTTATTCGCCACTCTTCTACGACATCACTAACCATCTCAACGCACCGGGTGAAGACAACATCCTTGTGGTGAAAGTCGATCACTCCCGATACGCGGACAGCCGCTGGTACACCGGTTCGGGCATCTATCGCGACGTCAAACTAATCCGAGCGAACAAACTGCATGTTCCGATTTGGGGAACTTTCGTAACGACGCCGAAGGTATCCACGGGAACATCCGAAGTTGCCATCGACATCCAAGTTCAAAATGCATTCGATCGCCCCAAAACGTTCCAACTCTTAACGAAAATCGTTGACTCATCCGGATACGTGGTTGCGAACGAGGAATTGTCCGCTGAGATCTCGGCTAAAACCACACACACGTTCCGTCAAGACCTTTCGGTGACCTCGCCCCGCCTCTGGAATCTCGATGATCCGTCGCAGTACGTCGCCGACACGACGATCATTAGCGACGGCGAGGTAATCGATTCCTATCAAACGCCATTCGGGTTTCGCGACATCAAGTTTGACGCGGAATCAGGTTTCTATCTCAATGGCGAACACACACTGATTCAAGGCGTGTGCCTCCATCACGACGCTGGACTCGTCGGAGCCGCAGTTCCGACAGGTGTTTGGGAACGCCGTTTATCCAAGTTGAAGGCAGGCGGTTGCAATGCGATTCGAACCGCCCACAACCCGGCTTCGGAGAAATTTCTCGACCTCTGTGACCGGATGGGCTTTCTCGTCCAAGAAGAATTTTACGACGAATGGGATAACCCCAAAGACAAACGTCTTAACATGGCCGAACAACATGACGACCGGATTACCCGTGGCCATGCGGAGTTTTTCCAAGACTGGGCCGAGCGAGACTTGAAAGCGACGATGCGTCGTGACCGCAACCATCCTTCGATCTTTCAGTGGAGCATCGGAAACGAGATCGAGTGGACTTACCCAAAATACCGAGAAGCGTCGGGATATTTCGATGCAGACGCGTCGGGGAATTACTTTTGGACACCTCCGCATTTGACGCCTGACGAGGTCCGCACTCGGTACCAAAACATTCCCGATGGCCCCTATGTTCTCGCCGACACCGCTGAGAAGCTCGCTCAGTGGACGCGAGAAATGGACACGACTCGTCCGGTGACTTCCAACTGCATCCTGCCTTCGGTGAGTCATGTGACAGGCTACACTGATGCACTCGATGTGGTCGGTTATAGCTACCGAAGAGTTGTCTACGACTATTCGAGAGAACACTTCCCCGGAAAGCCGATCATGGGAACCGAGAACGTTGCCCAGTGGCATGAGTGGAAAGCCGTGTTAGAGAGACCGTTCATCTCAGGCGTGTTTCTATGGACGGGCATCGACTACATGGGCGAAGCTCGCGAAGACTGGCCGCGAAAAGGAGTCCTCAGTGGTCTCTTAGATACCGCGGGTTTCGAAAAGCCGTCCTACCACATGATGAAGACGCTGTGGGGTGACGAACCTCACGTTTACCTCGCAACCCAAACGTTGCCACAAACGGATTATCACGTCGACGCGATTTCGGGAGTCATCGGCACCGAAAGTCCGGACGCATGGACCAAACGCACATGGGTTTGGCATTCGGTCAATCATCATTGGAACTACAAACCGGGTGATGACGTCGTTGTGGAAGTCTATTCCAACACCGATCGCGTCGAAGTGCTTCTCAACGGGCGGTCGCTCGGCATCAAGAGTCTGTCGGACTTCCCCGACCGCATCTTCAAGTGGCTGGTCCCTTATGAACCGGGCGTCTTGGAAGCAAGAGCCGTTCACTGCGATGCGGTCATCCGCAATCGCATAAAAACAGCCGGTCCGCCCGCGTCCGTCTCGTTGACGCCCGACACAACCGAGTTAGTCGCCAACAATCGCGATGTCGCCCACGTGGTCGCACAACTCGTCGATGCAGATGGCATCCCCGTTAGAGACCAGGAGTTGGACGTGGTCTTTGAGATCGAGGGTGTCGCACGGGTCCTGGGCGTCGACAACGGATCAGGCAAGACCGTCACTCAGTATCAATCGAACCGAGTGGTCACTCACCAGGGACGTTGCCTGTTGTTGATCCAGTCGACCGGAAAGTCCGGCGTCGCAACCATCCGTGCTCACGCAGACAACCTCCAAAGTCGCCCGATTACGATCGACGTCCGGTAAACACGTTGGACGGTTGGCTCTCGCTCACTGCCGCAGATCTCACCGCGGTAGAGACTCACTGCCGCAGAGACTCACCGCACCTCGAGAGACAGCGGTTTGCTGACGATGCCTGCCGCCGAAACAATCACCTCGCACCTTCCGCATTCGCGACCCGAACGAATCAATCCCATCGCTTGTCCATTGTGGGTGAGGACCGTTGATTGGTAGTGAGGATCGACGTTCATCTCCCACCCGTTATCAACCGCGAGAAGTTCGGCCTCACCGTTGACCTGGAACTGAACCTTTATCGCCGGATCGTTGATTCGTCTTCCAAACGCGTCGAGTAATCTCACACGAACGTGTGCGACATCATCACCATCCGCCTTGAGATTTTTTTTGTCGGACGACAACTCAATCTCTGCAAACTCACCGCTCGTGGCGAGAGTGTACTCCCGCGTGACGCCATTCTCTGCGTATCCTTTGACGCTCAACTCACCCGCCGTGTATGGAACCAACCATTTGATCACATGATCGTCCGGGAAATCTGAAAGTGCTTGCTTTCCCAAACTCTTGTTATTGAGGAACAACTCTGTCTCGTCACAATTCGTGTAGACCTGAACGACGATGTCTTGATTGGTTTGGTAATCCCAGTGTTCGTTCACGCGGTACCATTCCCATTTCCTCAACGCACCCCAAAACGGAGGGTCTCGTATTTGCATCTCAAACTGCCATCCGTCTTCCTGCGAGAAAGAGTATTCCGATTCGGCAGACGGTGTTGTGACCATGTAAACCTTCGGCTCATCTTTCCACAAACATTCAAAGAAGTGCCCGCGAGGTGTTTTGAACCCGGCGTAGTCGAAGAAGGATAAGTTGAGTCCCTTTCGAGGCCATGGCCCAGCTTCACCTAAATAGGCAAACCCCGTCCAAGCAAACATGCCACTGACGAAGTCTCGATCCAAGACATTCTTCCATTCGGAATATGCTCCCCAATTTTCCGAGCCAATGATTTTCATTTCTGGGTACGTTTAATGCGCCGCATCGTAGCATTCTGCTCGATAGTTGAATCCGGCAACGTCAACCGCATCGAGATACCCACTAACCGCTGCCAAAGATGGACGAACGCTTCCGCAGGTTACCGGACGTGAGGTATCGACTTCCTTCACCCACGCTGACAACTGTTTCGCAATTTTGGCGAGTGGATCGTCACCACCGGAAACTTGATCGAAAACCGGTTTCACAATCGATGGATCAAAGACGGGAACAGTTTTGCTTTCAAGGGATTCCGGATTCAGCATCGTGAACGCTTTCGAATAGGCCGGGAAGGTCCACTCAATTTCGTTACCGATGCTCCACATGATCACCGACGGATGGTTGAAGTCTCGTCGAATCAAGTCCTTCAAATCACGCTCTGCCCAACGTTCAAAAAACTCGCTGTAACCACGCGCCTCGTTGAGGTCTTTCGCACCTTGGTCACCGATATAGCGAAGACTCTTGACCTTGGGCCGATACCACTCGTCGAAGAATTCATCCATGACCAACATTCCCATTTGGTCGCACACGTCCATCAACTCAACCGAATGAGGATTGTGCGACATGCGAATCGCATTCACTCCGATCGACTTCAATTGCCCGACGCGATATTCCCAGACAGACTTTGGCACCGCCGCTCCCAACGCCCCCGCGTCATGATGCAGATTGACGCCTCTAATCTTCATCGGCATTCCGTTGAGTGAAAACCCTTTGTCCGCACCAAACTCGAACGTTCGAATACCGAATTTCGTTTCGACGCGATCGACCACGATGCCGTTTTGCCGAATGGTCGTGATTAACGTTGCCAGGTTTGGTGAATCAACGCTCCATCGAGAGGGATTGAGCACCCTGAGTTGGCTCTCGTACAGCCCGTCTTTCATTTCGGCTTGCACTGACCCCATGATCACGCCGTTCCCATCAACAACACGCGTTGCCACCTTGATGCCGTCGTTTTCGTGGCCGGCGATACTGGCCGGATCATTAGCCTCCTCCTCTCCAACAACCTTCGTCGTGACGAGAATGTCCGCAAAGGAAGATGTGACCTGCGGGGTCGTGATCTGCACTCCCCATTGAGGCACGTGAACCGGCGAAGTCTTGACCAATCGAACGTTTCGGTAGATTCCCGATCCGGTGTACCAACGCGAGTCAACATAGGCAGAGTGATCGACTCTCACGGTGATCCGATTCGGTTCGCTGCCAAAACGCAGGTGTGGGGTGAGGTCATACGAGAAACTGCTATATCCACTCGGACGGAATCCGAGATGGTGTCCGTTGATCCAAACGTCAGACTTGCAATACACCCCATCGAACTCAATCCGAAGGGATCGGCCTCGATCCGATTCCGGCAACGAGAACGCTTTTTGGTACCAACCGATTCCACCCGGAAGAAACCCTGTGCTCGCAGCAGTGTTTTTCTGTCGGTAGGACTCGCGAATGCTCCAATCATGTGGCAGCGTGACAGGCGTCCAATCAATCTCTAGTTGGTCGTCAACAAGAGCAGGTTGGCTGCGGGAATCGTGACGCAGAACATCCGAGTCCGCAGACTCTTGCAAACCAAACTGCCAATCGAAGTTGAAATCTACGACGGTTCGTGGCGAATCTTTCAAGACGCGATCGGCGGCAACACATTCACCGCCTGCACATGAAACGACAACCAGCAATAGCGTTTGGATAGTCTTCATCGTATTGTCTCGTTGTTAGACGCGTGCCAGTTGCGTGAAGAGATTGCCGCCCTCGAAACGTGCCCGACGACCGAGTTGTCGTTCGATGCGTAGAACCTCGTTCCACTTCACCATTCGCTCGCTGCGGGCAAACGAACCGACTTTCAACTGACCGGCATTGGTCGCCACCGCGAGGTGACAAATAAAGGCGTCTTCGGTCTCACCACTGCGTGCCGAAACGATCGGTAACCAGCCCGCCTCTTGCGTCATGCGAATCGCGTCGATTGTCTCGGTCACTGTGCCGATCTGATTCAGTTTGATCAAAACACTGTTGGCGGCTTGGCGACGGATCCCTTCTCGGATACGCGTGAGGTTGGTCGTAAACAGATCATCGCCGACGATCTGGACACGATGTCCTACGGCCCGATTGATCCGATCCCAGCCGCCCCAATCGGTATCCGCAGCGGGATCCTCGATCGAGATGATCGGATACTTTTCGCACCATTCGATTAACAGCGACGTAAACTCCTCAGAAGTGAATCGACGATCTTCGAGGCGAAAGTGGTAAGTCCCCGTCGTTTCGTCATAAAGATCACTGGCCGCGATATCGAGCGAAATCGATGCTTCTTTCCCCGGCGTGTAGCCCGCGCGCACCATCGCTTCGGTCAACACGCCGAACGCAGCTTCGTTGGTTTCGAACTCAGGCCAATAGCCGCCCTCGTCAGCCAAACCGTAATACTTATTTCGCTCACGCATGATATCGCCCGCCGCGTGATACACGTTGAAGGTGATCTCCAGCGTCTCGGCATAGTTCTTTGCTCCGGTCGCAATCACCAGGAAATCTTGAACATCGGTTCGCCAGTTCGCGTGAGCTCCGCCTCCGATTATTTGAATTTCAGGAAGCGGCAACAAACTCCCTTCGGTCCCACCGAGTGACTCGTAGAGTGGCACGCCCTTTTCCGCGGCAGCCGCGTTCGCCACCGCCATCGACACACCTAGAATCGCGTTCGCCCCTAAACACGCTTTGTTCGGTGTCCCGTCGAGTTCGATCATGACGAGATCGATTCCGGATTGATCAAAAACATCATGTCCACATAACGCGGTTGCGATTTTGGAACGAACATTTCCAACGGCTTGGAAGACTGACTTACCGCGAAACAAATGCATGTCACCATCGCGAAGTTCCAAGGCTTCGAATTGCCCGGTCGATGCTCCGCTGGGGACGAGTCCATAACCTTTCGTTCCACTCGCCAACGTGACCTCGACTTCGATGGTCGGATTGCCACGGGAGTCATAGATCTGATAGGCGTCAATCGTTTCAATTTTCATTCATTCATCAATGGTTGAAGAGTTTGGAACCAGTTCTCTGCGATTTGTTTCAAGGGAATGCCGTCACGCAAAATGTGCTCGCGAGTAAACGAGCGAACGAAACTTTGTTGATCGACGTTCAGGTATTCCACCGGACTTTTCCCATCGACGCGTGCGAGCATGAGCATCGGCAACAACGTCGCGGCACGCGTTTCGACCTCGCGGTAATGCTCTGGATTACCGTCGCCGTAGCCCTCTCGCACGGCGGAGATCATTTCCGGCATGGGCAGTTCGACCGGGACGTGGAACAGACTTTTCAGAAACAGATGATTCAGCAAAAACGCGAGATCGAAAGCGGCATCGGCAAAACACGCGACTTCGCAGTCCAGCGGAACCAATCGGCCATCCAGATGCATCATATTCTTGGGACTGTAGTCGCCATGAATCAAACATTGACGGCTCCTTGTCAATCGATCGGCTTCCGCCAGCATTTTCGTTGCCAAATCAGCGTGCTTCTGCGCGGTCCCTCTGAGATAAGGGTCAATCCGGAGCTGATCGAAATTGGGAATCGTGTCAAAGTCCGCTTTGATGCGAGAATCTCCCCAGGTGCGCGAGTGAATTTCACCAACCAGAACGCCAGCTCGGCGCGCTAAGTCGACGTCACAATGTCCCGCTAAGAGATCGTCTTTCCAATTTCGATAACCTTCGAGATACTCCATCGAGAACAATCCCGCCTCGGCATCGCATTGATAGATTTCGGGCATTGCGTCAGGGCGAAAACTCGCGACGTATCGCATGTAGGCTTGTTCGCTTCGATTACGCGACGTATCGGCGAACCAGTCCTGCTGTACCTTCAGTTTGGCCAGCGCTCGTTTAACAACGAATCGTCGATCTCCATCTTCAACAAGATAGATTTCACTGGAAACGCCACCGGTGAGCGGTTTCAGACTCGGCGTCGTGGTTTGCAGGAATCCGCGATCTCGCAACTGTTGCTCAAATGGGGTCGTCATGATGATGCACGCCTGCGATCAGACCGGTTCGGCGGAATCCAAAGTGCGTGGATGCACGTTGTTTGCGATAATTCGAAAGACGACCTGCTTGATCTCATGACGTTCCCCCTAACGCGCGTAGCTGAGTTCGGCGGCGGTCAGTTCGCTATCTCGATCCAAGTCGCGTTTGGGCGCGATGCCGAGTTTTTGCAAATCGCCGTGATAGGCCTTCACGGCTTCTTCGGGTGAGATGTCGCCATCGACAATCGCACGCAGATAGCGAACCATCGTCAGAGGATGTTCGGCATCCTTAATTTTGCGACCATACAGCGCAACACGGGCGCCATACTTCTGAGCCTCGGACAGCTGCTTGAATGCATCGTACGTCGTCCCGCTTCCGCCGCCCAAAATCCCGACGATCAACTCCGAGTCATACGCGGCCAATTCCTCCATCGGCTTCGGACCGAAGTAGGGAATCTTTAGGAACTTGGGCCAGTGATCCCGTGCGACGCCCGCCAAAGCGCGAACGAGTGCGTCGTTCACAAACGAAGGAATGGCCTCCGGGGCGATCCCACAATTTTCCACGTTGGGTGCAAAGACTTCCAGGAAGTACTCGAACCCACACTGAGCCGCTTCGTAACGAAACTCTCGAAACGCCATCAAATTGTTGATATCGGACTCGAGATCATTGTTGAACGTCATCGAGTACAACCCCAAGTTAACAACCGGTTTTTCGGTTGCTGGTGCCGTTAAACTTCCGTACTGAGCTTCGTGCAAGAAACTCGTTCGAAACGGACGTGACGGCTGGTCCCGATAATTCGCCACACGACTGATCCAGACATCCGTGGTGTCGTTGGCACGTATCGCAGGCGTGACGGGGCTGTTATCAAACAAGCGTTCACGGTGCGCGAGCACACTCATCGCTGAGTTGGATGCCAGCAGAATATCGATGTACCCACTGGCTACCATCTCACGCATTTGGTCCATGAACTCCGGTATGGAATAGAACCGTGATTCACTCCGCGGTGGATAGGGCATCCCCGGAGAGGCGATCCCCCACGCCATGTCCGCATCCTTCGCATCCGCGATGATGAAGTCCGTCGCGTCCCGATTGCTGCGCAGGTTATTGAGTTTCTGATCTAACGTTTTCAAGAAGTCGTTCCTCTTAAGAGACGATTGCGTCCGCCGCCCATTCGCGAAGGAACTGAATAAGTTGCGACCATGAGGCACTTTCGGCACGCCGTACGAAGTAACCCGAGCTGGCGTTGCCGAGTCGCAGTCGATCGGCGGGGTTGAGCCCTAACAACAGCCCCGAGAAGAATCCCGCGTTAAAACGATCTCCCGCGCCGACACTGCGTTTCGGTTTGATGCAGTACGGACCGCTTACCGTGGTGACCGTTTCCGTGGTTGCCGTTGTTGCCGAGTCGATGAGATGAATGCTGGTTTCGCTAATCTCCGCCCGCGTCCGGATTTCGTTCGCCAGACGTTCCCAGGATTTCGCGTCACTTCCCGCTTCATCGATCTTGAGTGCTCTCGCGATCTGGTTTGCTTCGTTGCCGTTGACGCTCAACGTGACCCGGCCGATAGATTCAAATCCCATCAAGGCGTCGAGCATCTCAACCAACGCGTCTGCCGTCCGGCTCGCGGGATCCGCGAGATCAAAAAAGAAATGAGGGCGATGCGACATTCCCGCGAGGACTTCCTCCACGAGGAATTTCCAACACTCCGTCATGTAGGGGTAGACCGACCAACTCGTCAGCGCGATCCCCGACGCCTGCTCGCACGCGGTTCGGAATACGCCGTCGGCGATCTGTTCGCGGAGATACGCAGGTGTGAAGTTGGCGAAATGACTGAACGAACAGAACATCAATTTGCCGTCATCAAATTCAGTGACGATCGCGCGTCCAGGGTCCATCCCGAGCGAGTGAACGGTTTTGCATTTGGCAATAAAGTCGGCGAACACTGGATGCGGCGGCTCCCCCACTCCTGAAAATGCAGTCAGCGGAAACCCCAACGTCGCGATGCCGTCGCCCATGTTGACCGTGCAACCGCCCGCGGTCACTTGCTCGCATACGAATTCTCGTAAACCGCTCTGTCCCGTAGCGGCGTTGGCCCACGAACCAAAGTCCGCAATGGTCGGCATCGGTTGATATGACTCCGGCGAGTGCCGTTGTCCAACAATGCGAATCGACTCATCGACGAACGCATCAAATCCCATCACCACCGGCAACCGATCGGTGGTCACCTCCGCTGACAAAAGCCGATCGGCCAATGCGTTGAGTTTATCGGGATGATGGTGGCTCAGCATTTTTAACGACTCAGCCCGTAGTTAGCGTTTGATTGGCGAAGTGGAATTTCCGTTAACCCGCAGAAATGATTCAACATCCGAAGTTCCTCGTGCCAATGGCCGTACCCGACGCTCCAGTGATGGTCGAGGCCGGCGTCAAAAATCGTCCCCATGATCTGTCCGACCGTGGCATCGCCCGTCGGCTTCATCAGTCCATAGGTACCACGGTAATCCAGTTCCGTGTCAACGAACTCTCCCTCGAACGCGAACCAACGACTCGCATCGGGTGCAAGATACCGCATGACTGTGATTGGCCCGTTGGCCAAGAGAAACTCCAGCATCAAACCAACGGCCGTCTCAGGGTCACCATTTTCCAAAATTGAGTGACGCGTCGCGGCGAATTGAGTCCCCGGTTTGAGCAACCGGGTTGGAGACGCACCACAATGCCAAATGCCGAGTCGATCCTGCTTCAATTTCCAAAGCGATAGATCCATCATCGTCGGTACAGCGTTACCGTTGGACAACAACCACAACGCCATCGACGACAGCAACCCGTTCATTTCGCCTTCTTCGGCAACGCAGAAACCATAGTCGTTCATCATCGACACCGAACCATCAATCGCGCAGTGATAACAATCGAACAGTTCAGGCCAACTCTTCACCGTGGCACCGAGATAACCATGCTCCGCCGCGAGATCCAGCATTGCCAAACCGAATCGATAGGTTTGCAAAATCTGCTCGTCAGGCACGCTCACCTTGGCGCAGTCAGGATGCCCGACCATGGCGTCTTTCAGACGAATAACATCGGCATCGGTGAAACGTTTGTTTGCGTGCTGAAAGACGGCTTCCAAATCCATCCGGTCGAAACGACACCCCAGGTTTCGCATGACCGCGAGTTCATCGACTTCGCCGTCATAAAATGCCGTCACACGCGAGCCACCGGCATGCAGAAATTTAGAGTGTCGAAATTTGTCGCGAGCAAACACGGCCCGCGCGAAGCATTGCAACATGCCGTGCGACGACGCATCGGTCTCTTCGTGCAACCAAGCGTAGGGCACCTCCATTTGGGTCCACATTTGCTGCAGGAAATTTTGGCACGTTAGGCTGTTCGCTTCATTCGATGCTCGGTTGCCCGGCTCCGGCCACGCCCACGAAAGCAGCGGGACTTTATGGTCGGTCAACCACCGTCCCAGATGACTTCCGATTTCGCCCGCGGTATAGGCGGCATGGAAGAACACGATTCCGGCCAGACCCTCTCGCAATTCTCCATCGAGCAGCTCACAGAGTGCGTCGGGATCCTCAAATGGCTCCTCGGCACGAACGATTTCAACCGGCAGATCTGCCGTGGCTTCGCACAACGCCGAGTACGCGGCATTGTATCGCTGACAAGCCTTCTCCCACGGAAAATGGATCTTCACCCCACAGGCAACAATCAAAATCCTGCTCGGCGAGAGTGGACGCGGCGGACGCACTATCTCGGACAGCACATCGTTCAGAATGCCTTTTGTCGGCAACGCAAATGTGGAGTTGTTATTCATCCCATCAGGATCCCAGGTCGCCCCCGGCGTCTCTACGCTTTGGCTCACAAAGACCTATACTATCTTCACCAGTTTTCGAAAAAACATGCCCGCAGTGCGTTACCAGAGCAATTCGCATGAAGATGATCTACGAGAAAGTCACCGTCGATGAGCAGGCGTCGTTTCGGTGCTTGGAGTGGATCGACAAGGACTTCGATTGTCCGCACCACTTTCATCCCGAAGTCGAGATCACTCACATCATCGCGAGCAGCGGTGAGCGGCTGGTCGGGGATCAGTTCGATACCTATACCCCCGGTGATCTCGCCATGTTCGGGCCTCTGTTGCCGCATCGTTACAAAAATTGGAAGTGCAAAAAGTCACACTCCCGGGTGGTGCAATTTCGCATCGACGCCCTGGGAGGTGACTTCTTCAATCTCGCGGAATGCCGTTCCATTCGCCAACTGATTCAAGACGCCTCACGCGGCCTGCAATTTTCGGATCCGGTTCGCAAAGAAGGCAGTCGCGTCATGACACGCCTTTTCAAAGCCCCCGTCGGCCCGCAGCGACTCAGTCGCCTGATCGAGCTATTGGACGTTCTCAGCTCCGACACTCAGCGAGAACAAATGGCCAGTCATGATTTTATGACGTCCGAACATGTCGAACAGGACAAGCGACTCGAACGGATTCTCAGTTACATCGACGCTCACTGGCAGGACACGATCCGCCTCGCCGAAATCGCGAAAGTTGCGTGCCTGCATCCTCAATCATTGAGTCGCTATTTTCGAAAACGTCTTGGCAGAACGTTCCAGGAATACGTTATCGAATTACGCCTTAGCCGGGCGGCTCGAGAATTGCTCGAAAGCAAACGCACCGTTTCGGATATCGCCTTCAGTTGCGGTTTTAACAATCTCGCAAATTTCAACCGACTCTTTTTGGCTCGTTACGAAATCTCACCGCGTGACTACCGATCGAAATAGCGTTTTGGACGCATCAGTAAACGCCACGAATGTGATCGTGGATCGATGACGCGTAGATCGAGGCGAGTTCGCGGTGCATTGAATCAGGGAGCGCGTCAAGATCCGAGACCGATGCATTGTCGACGACGTGCTCCGGACGAGAGGCTCCGGTAATCACAGTGGTAACGGCCTCGTGGTCCAGTATCCAACGCTGCGCGAACTGTGCCATCGAGAGGTGTGTTGGCACGAGCGGGCGAATTTGCACAACCAGTTCGAGCCCCTTCTCAAACGGCAGGCCCGCGAACGTCTCGCCCACATTAAAGGCGTCGCCATTACGATTGTAATTTCGATGATCGTTTTCTGCGAATTGGGTTTGGGCATCAAATTTCCCCGCCAACATTCCGCTCGCCAGTGGCAGACGAACGATCACGCCGACACCACGACTCTGACATTCCCCGAACAACGACTCCAGTGGTTTCTGGCGAAATAGATTGAAGATGACCTGCAGCGAGGTGAGCCCCGGTTGTTTGACGACCAGCGCGGCTTCAGCCATCGACTCGACACTCGCTCCAAAATTACGAATTACCCCTTGCCGCTGAAACTCGCGAAGCCATTCAAAAATTTCACCGTCCGCCATGACATCGGTCGGGACGCAGTGCAACTGAACGAGGTCCAGCTCATCAACGCCCAATCGTTTCGTGCAATCCGTGATGTGTTGACGCAGAAGTGGTTGCGTGTAGGGACCGGGATAGTTTTGCCGCCCCACCTTTGTCGCGACAAAAACCGTGGAACGACTCTGCCGTAGGAATTTTCCGATCAGATGCTCGGATCGTCCTGCCCCGTAGACATCAGCGGTATCAAAGAAATTGACTCCATGTTCGCCCGCATTTTCCAGAATTTTAAGTGCGTCATGTTCGTCCACCGTCCCCCAGTCGGCCCCTAATTGCCAACACCCCAATCCGATTTCAGATACGGCCACGTTGCTGTTGCCGAGAGTGCGGTACTTCATTGATTTTATCTTTCGTTGTGAGTGCTGGTGGCCTGGATTGAAGAGTAATACTCTCGACTTGCCGTTTGGAGACCATCTTAACGGAATCAGTTTGCTCGCTTAGACTCCGCAACTGGAACATCTCGCAGGCATCGCGACAGCTTTCGTCGTTTGTGAACGCAGGCGGGATTCCGATCTGCCTTCCATCGTTGGTTTCAGTGATCGACTACATCAAACTGCATTTCGTCATCTTATTGTGGGGATTTACCGCGGTCCTCGGAAACCTGATCGACCTCAGCCCGACGCAATTGGTTTTCGTGCGCAGCCTGTTGTCCACACTAATTTTGGTGGCCGTTTTACGATCGCGTTTGAAAATCGACACGAAGGTTGCGGCAATGTTGTTGGGCAATGGATTCCTGTTGGGACTTCACTGGATCCTATTCTTTGTCGCCGTCAAGATTGCATCGGTTTCCGTCTGCATGATCGGCATGGCGACGGTTTCGTTTTGGACTGCGGTTCTGGAACCAATGATGGTTTCGCGAGTCCGATTCAACGCGTTGAACTTGATACTCGGCGTCGTTGCTGCAGGCGGTGTCGGGATTATCTACTACAGCCAAGCTCATTTTCAAACCGGCGTGATCGTCGCGGTTGTGGCGGCAGTCCTGGCGTGTTTGTTTTCGATCTTCAATGGACAACTGTTTCATCGTGCGCCGCCCATTGTCATTGTTACTTATCAAATGGCGGGATCGGCCATGTTTTGCGCCGCAGCACTTTTGTGCTTCGGGTCATCTGAACTCGGGCCTACGCTGAACCCGTGGATTCCCCCGGTTTCGCAGTGGGGATGGATGATAATCTTGGTACTGGCCTGCACGATCTACGCTTATCACGTGTACGTGCGTCTGCTCGAGCGACTGAGTGTCTTCACGATCAATTTTGCGAACAACCTCGAACCGGTCTACGGAATCGCATTGGGTTCGCTGCTCTTCCACGATCATCGTGACGTCAGTTTCAGTTTTTACCTTGGCGCCGCGATCATCCTTGCTTCGGTTCTGATCCAACCGTGGTTGAGCGAGGCGAGGATCTCGCCACAAGGTACCGAACCGCTGACCTGAATTCGGCGAACGGCATTTCAAAACCAACAGACCGTTGCTCAGCAGCCAATGTTCGTCGCCGCCCCGTTTGAGGCGGCTTACGCAAGTGACGAGTCGGCATTTGCAAACGGGCGTGCCCCGCCGTGTGCGTCTTCCCATTTGGCATGACACGTCGACTATGATGCGTGCAAAAATCCCCATGCCTCCAAACCAATTTTCCCTCATGAAATATCGGTATGTGATCTTAGCGTTAGGTTGCCTCGTCCTTGCGGCGGTTTCTGCGACGGCGGCCCCCAGCAACGTCGTGTTTCTCATCGCCGACGACATTTCTCAGGAAGACCTCGGATGTTACGGACACCCGAGTGTGCAGACTCCCAACATCGACGCGTTAGCTGCCCAAGGCCTGCGTTTTGACAACGCCTACCTGACGACGAGCAGTTGCAGTCCGAGTCGTTGCAGCATCATCACCGGGCGATACCCTCACAACACCGGCGCACCGGAATTGCATACCGAGTTGCCCGCAGGCTCTGTGCTATTTCCCGAGTTGTTGAAAAACGCGGGGTATTACACCGTCTTGTCGGGCAAGCATCACATGGGCAATCACGCGAACGTCGCCTTCACCAAAATCTCCAAAGGCAAAGGTCCCGGCAAGGAAGAAGATTGGGTCGAACTACTGCGTGACCGCCCGAAAGACAAACCATTCTTCTGCTGGTTTGCCTCCACGGACGCACACCGTGCTTGGTCGATCAACGAGGACGCACCGAAATATGATCCCGCTGACGTTCTGGTCCCGCCTTACCTTGTTGACGGTCCGAAAACGCGCGAGGATCTCGCGAGTTACTATCACGAAGTCAGTCGGTACGACCATTTTGTTGGCGAGGTTGTCGCCGAACTCAAACGCCAGGATATTTTCGAAAACACGCTCATCATCGTCATGGCAGACAATGGACGTCCGTTTCCACGCTGCAAAACCCGATTGTACGACAGCGGAATTAAAACGCCTTTTGTCGTTCACGATCCGCGGCGATCCGAACCGGCAGTCGTAAAGAGTCTGATCAGTTCCATCGACGTTGCGGCGACGATTCTTGAATTCGCAGGCGTCGAAAAGGCCCCGCGAATTCAGGGTGTTAGCTTTTCGAAAATCTTGAAGGATCCGAAGGCCAGTATTCGTGACATGGTCTTCGCCGAACATAACTGGCACGTTTACCGCAATCACGAGCGGTCCGTCCGATTCGGCGATTGGCTCTACATCCGCAACAATTTTCCTGACCAGCAAAACCTTTGCGTGGAAGCGTGCATCGGCGGTGCGGGAGAGGAGCTTTGGGCCGCACATAAATCCGGGCAACTGACGGATCCGCAAGCGAACGTTTTTCAAAACCCGTGTCCCGAGGAGGAGCTTTATCACGTTGGACGCGACCCCGACCAGTTGAACAATCTCGCGTCAAATCCCGAGCAAGAGCAGGTTCTTTATCAAGCTCGTGCATTGCTAACACGCTGGACCGAAACGACCGGCGACACCATCCCCACCAACCCGACCCCGCACCGGGATGCCGCTCCCGGAGGTTCGAAGCTGGACCGCAAAGCGTTTCAGCATCTTGAAATGCCCGGTGACGCCACAACGGCCACGGAAATTAACGATCCCGGTCCGATCTCGCTGCCGTGATGTCGTGTTGTACGCGTCTTCACATGATGTACAGACAGGTGTCTCTCGGACAGTAAACGTTCTCTCAGATTTTTTGTCGACGATGTCGATTCGCCTAGATCTGTTTCGACTATCTATAACGCGGCGGGAACTTCCGATCGTCACACATACGAGAGAGAACGATGAAATTTATTTGTATGGGATTCATCGACGAATCCAAACTGCCATTTCTGGCCGAAGACGATGGCCAGCGGATGATGGAAGAATGTTTAGCGTACGACGATGAACTGCGTCGCGGCGGTCATTTTCTTGGTGGCGAAGCCCTCCAGGCGGCACAAAACGCGGTGACGTTGCGGATAAAGAACGGCAGTGTTGAGGTGACCGATGGTCCCTACATTGAATCAAAAGAAATGCTCGGCGGCATCCTGTTGCTCGAAGCCCGCGACCTGAATCACGCGATTTCGTTGATGACCCAGCATCCAGGCGTGAAGATGGGACCTTTCGAAATTCGGCCCGCCGATGAAGAGGTCAACGCGTTGATCGCCGCCCGCGATGCTGCCATGGCAAACGCATCGCACGATGAATGCGACCATTCACTGAAACCTTGCGACGGGAAGCCCGCCGTGGCCACGCGGAAAGAGTGGCAGTCTGCGATAGATTGTTTGCGGGTCAAAGAAAAGGCGGCAACACGAGCTCAAGATGCACTCGCTGCCGAGCGACGTCGGTTACCCATGGTCAAGATCGAAAAGGAATACACGTTCGAAGGCCCCAGCGGAATGGTCAAGCTGATCGATCTGTTCGAAGGCCGTCAGCAGCTCGCCGTTTATCACTTCATGTTCGCCGAAAACGTTTGCGGATGGCCGACGGCAGGTTGCGTCGGATGTTCCACTTTGGTCGACAACCTCGGGCACTCAGCCCACATCAACGCTCGCGGTTTGTCGATCGCGTTGGTTTCACTTGGGCCGCTCGCGAATCTAGAAGCCTACAAGAAACGCATGGGCTGGGCACTGCCGTGGTATTCATCGGCAGGAACCACGTTCAATGAGGATTTTGGCGTGACAACTCTCGAAGGGGAATCGCACGGCCTGAGCATGTTCTTGCGAGACGGCAATGATATCTATCAAACCTACTTCACCGGACAACGTGGTTGTGAAGCGTTCATGACTTCATTCGCGCTGCTCGATCGGGCTCCCTTGGGTAGACAAGAGACGTGGGAAGATTCCCCGCAAGGCTGGCCTCAATCCGATCCCTACGTTTGGTGGCGGCGCAATGACGAGTACGAGGCGCCCATGCTGACACCGTTGCAGAAATGAGTCATCTTTGTTGCGAGAGACGACAGCAACGTAACCGTGCAATCACGTACGCACGCCAAACCGTCCAATGGGCGATTCCCGGTATCCTGTTGTGCGTGATGCCGAAGTGTCCGTTCTGCGTCGCGGCTTACATGACCGTCTTCACGGGGATTGCGTTACCGCTGCCGCTCGCCGGTGGGATTCGAATCGGTCTACTCGCGATTTGCACTGCCTCGCTGTGCTGGTTGACGATCGTGTCTGGCTTGCGACTTCATCGACAGTGGAGGCGTCGACCGAACGACCGCGATCAGCCTTTACCAACAACTGATCGCAGTCTTTTTTAGATAAAACGACTGCGATTGAGCTAGATAACAACCGAACCTTTGAACAAATGGAGAAGTAAATGAAAGTCATGGTAATGGTGAAAGCGACGAAGGATTCCGAAGCGGGCAAATTGCCCAGCGAAAAGTTGCTTACCGAAATGGGGAAGTTCAATGAGCAATTAGTCGATGCCGGAATCATGAAGGCAGGAGAGGGACTCAAGCCGAGTTCGGAGGGTGTCCGCATTCGTTTTGCAGGATCAAACCGAACCGTCACGGATGGGCCGTTTGCCGAGACCAAAGAGTTGGTCGCGGGCTATTGGATTTGGGAGGTCTCATCGATGGAGGAGGCGATTGATTGGGTGAAGCGTTGCCCGAACCCAATGATGGAAGATTCCGAGATCGAAATTCGTCAAATCTATGACATGGCCGGTTTTGCCGAAAGCGATCCGTCCGGCGAAATCGCCAAACACGAACAACGGCTGACCGCCAAACTCGCGACCAAATCGGCGACGGTCCAGTCGTACCTATTTTTCGACGGACGTTGCGAAGAGGCGCTGAACTTTTACGAACACGCAATTGGCGCGACGGTAACGATGAAGATGCGATACAGCGAATCGCCCGAACCGCTTCCCGAAGGGATGGTGCCCAATGGATACGAGAACAAAATCATGCACGCGTCCTTTAACGTCGGCGAAATGTCGCTAATGGCGTGCGATGACTGCACCACAAAGCCCACACACGACGGATTCCGGCTCGCATTGTCTGTCAATACAGTCGCGGATGCGGATTTGGTCTTCGGTCAACTTGCCGAAGGTGGCAAAATCGAGATGCCTCTCTCACAAACGTTTTGGTCGCCTCGATTCGGCATGGTGACGGACCCTTTCGGCGTGGGATGGATGGTGATGGTTGCCGGTGAATGCGAATGACCACGATCCAAAGAGGACGCATTACTTTTGAATCGGGTCGCTCTCTATCCGACGAATATTATGGACGTTTCTCGCTGCCAGAACCTCAAAAAGAATCAGCGAGGTGAAAGAGGAAAAATCCAATAGGTTTGCATAAAACGGTCACTCTTCAGTTAACAAACCACGTGTCTTTTTTCCGCTCAAAGCGGACTGTTTTTTTGGAAAACGATCGCGAAAGGAATTGGAAAATGAAGTACATGCTTCTCATTTACGGAAACGAGGACTGCTGGACCGAGGACGAACGCAAGGAATGCATGCTCGAGTCGATGAAGATCAGTAACGAACTCCAACAAGAGGGAAAGCTGATTTCGTCTGACCCGCTGTACTCCATCACGACGGCAACGAGTGTTCGCGTGCGTGAAGGCAATCGGCAGATCACCGATGGACCGTTCGCGGAAACATCCGAGCAGTTAGGCGGTTACTACTTGATTGACGTCGAAAATCTAGACGAAGCGATCGCGATCGCGAGTCGATTGCCACCGGCGAAACTAGGGACGGTCGAAATCCGGCCGGTCTTTCCGAAGCCCGAATTGCTCGATACTGCAACCGAGAGGAAAGCAAGCGTCTAGCTTTTTTGCGACGCCCTTCCATCCGCCTATTGAATTGCGATGTCGTCACAGATGAACGCTAATGTCGTGGATCAGATCTACCGCAACCAATCGCGACAAGTGTTTGCGACCTTGGTGAGGTTGCTCGGCGATTTCGATTTGGCTGAAGAGGTCATGCACGAAGCGTTCGCGGCCGCCATACAAAAATGGCCGGAGCAGGGAACGCCCGCGAATCCGGTGGCTTGGCTGGTTTCGACCGCACGATTTAAGGCCGTCGACAACATCCGTAGGCGACGACGACTCAGTGATTTGCAACCTGAGTTGGCACGAAGAGTGAGCGAGATCGAAGAGGCCAACGATTCGATCGCTGAGCAAGATATCAAAGACGACCGACTGCGTTTGATCTTCACGTGCTGTCACCCCGCGATCGATCCGCAAGTGCAAGTGCCGCTGACGCTACGTGAAGTTTGCGGACTGACGACGGAGGAAATTGCACGTGCGTTTTTGGTGCCACCATCAACGTTGGCCCAGCGGATTGTGCGTGGGAAATCAAAAATCCGCAACGCAAAAATCCCGTTTTCCATTCCATCGCTCGCAGATCTTCCCGAACGACTCGATTCGGTTCTCTCTGTAATTTACCTGGTCTTTAACGAAGGATACTCTGCATCGAGCGGGGATAGCCTTACACGCGTGGATCTTTCGGATGAAGCGATCCGTCTCGCCCGATTATTGATGGACCTGCTACCGCAGCCCGAAGTCGCGGGATTACTCGCGTTGATGTTGCTGCACGAATCCCGACGCACCGCGCGTACGGATTCGCAAGGTGATATTGTTTTATTGGAAGATCAGGACCGACGTCTTTGGGATCAAACGCTGATCGCCGAAGGAAAAGATCTGATCGAACGATCATTGCTAACACGGCGTATCGGCGTTTACACGATTCAAGCTGCAATCTCAGCGGTTCATGCGGACGCGAAATCGGCGAACGAAACCGATTGGGAACAAATCGTGGCACTTTACGATGTGCTGTTGAAGGCAGCCCCTTCCCCCATTGTGAAACTGAATCGAGCAGTCGCGGTCGCCATGCGTGATGGCGTGGAGGTCGGGTTGGCGATCATTGATGAGTTGATGGAACGAGGCCAGATCACCGACTACCACCTTGCTCATTCGGCGCGGGGCGAATTACTGCGACGCCTGGGCCGAACCGACGACGCATTGCAGTCATTCGAGCAAGCGTTGAGCCTCGCCAAACTGCAACCTGAACGGCGATTCCTTCGTAAGAAACTGGACGCACTCCGAGCGAACTTGTAATCTCGCAAGCTCCTGATCGCGGGTATCGCTGGCAATCAGGCTAGGATGCCTTTGACAACACTTGCCGGTTCGACGCCGGTCAGTTTGAAGTCGAGCCCTTGATGACGATGTGTGAATCGCTCGTGATCGATTCCGCATAGATGCAAAAGCGTGGCTTGCAAATCGCGGACATGAACGGGATCTTCGGCCACGTGGAACGCGAATTCGTCGCTGCTGCCGTACACCGTCCCTGGTTTCACGCCACCGCCTGCCATCCAAATCGTGAAGGCTCGCGGATGGTGATCGCGACCGTGTGCATTTGGATTGTTAATGTCGCCTTGGACAAATGGTGTGCGTCCGAATTCACCACCCCAAATCACCAACGTGTCATCGAGCATGCCCCGAGCTTTCAAGTCCTTGACCAACGCCGCGCTCGGCGCGTCGGTGTCTTCGCATTGAACAGGCAGTTGCTTGGGGAGGTTTCCATGTTGGTCCCAACCGGCGTGCATGAGTTGGATATAACGTGTGCCCCGCTCGGCCAATCGGCGTGCCATCAGGCAGTTGTATGCGTAACTGCCTTTGCGATGCACGTCGGGTCCGTACATCTCCAGCACGCTCTGCGGTTCATCTGAAAAATTGGTGAGTTCAGGAACGCTGGCCTGCATCTGAAACGCCATTTCATATTGCGATACACGCGTTTCGATCTCAGGATCGGAATACCGCTGGTGTGCGAAATGATTCATTTCAGCGAGCCCATCGAGCATTTCGCGGCGAGCTTCGCGTGAGACGCCGTCCGGGTTGCTCAGATACAAAACCGGATCGCCGGCCCCTCGAAAGGGAACACCTTGATATTTCCCGGGCAGGAATCCGGCTCCCCAGTAATAGTCAAAGAACAATTGGCCGCACGATCCCTGCTGATCTTGGGAAGTCATCACGACAAAGGAGGGCAAGTCATCAGCCATCGATCCGAGCCCGTACGTCAACCACGCACCGATGCTAGGCCGCCCGGGTAGATTGTTTCCGGTCAGCATTTGCGTCATTGCCGGCGCGTGGTTGATCTGTTCTCCATGAACGCTGCGGATGAAACAAAGATCATCAACTATCTCTGCCGTGCGCGGCAGTAAATCGCTGACCCACATGCCTGACTCGCCACGGCGACTACCGCCCCACGCGGCGGCTAGGCAGGGTTTGGACTTTTGCCCCGCCGTCATCGTGGTTTGACGCAATCCCTGAAGAACACTGGCGGGCAATTCCTCGCCCTGCATCTTTCGCAACGTTTCTTTGTCGTCGAAAAGGTCGACGTGCGAAGGGCCTCCCGATTGCATCATGTAGATGACACGTTTGGCTTTGGGTGGGAAGTGTGGAAGAGACGATGTTTCGGCCGCCAGCAAATTCTGGAACGCCGGCATCCCGATGGACAGAGAGAGGCTACCGAGGAACGTTCGTCTGTTGAGCGAAAGTGGGTTCATCGTGAATGCGTTTCCATTTCGGTGGGTCGAATGTTGTCGGGATATCGAAAGCACTGCGCGTGCAACACAGTCAAGTGCCGCGCACTATTTACACAACGTCTCGTCTAAATTCAGAACGAGGAGGCAGATTGTCGTCCAGGCGGCGTGTTCGGGAGCAGAAAGGTCTTCCGTGACCGGTGCTTCACCGATCGATAGCAATTTAGACGCTTCGTCGGGGCAGGCTTCGAAGCGATGGCGAGCCTTTTCGAGTGAACCGCGTAGTGACGCGAGTTCATCCGGTTCGAGCGGTCTGGCCGTCGCGGCGAAAAACAACTGCGAAAGTCGTTCGGTTTCACCTTCGATCGTTGCCAGAGACGAGGCCCACACCCGAGCAGCCTCGACGTAGGTGGTGTCGTTCAGCGTCGTCAACGCGTGCAAGGGTGTGCTGGTGCGGGTCAGCGTCACCAAACAGGATTGCCGACTCGGCACATCGAAGAAATTCGCCGGAGCCACGACCCTTCGCCAGACGGTGTACAAACTACGGCGATACAGATCTTCGCCCTCGTCTTGCATGTAATGATTTTTGTTGAGACTCATCGCTTCCCAGATGCCACCGGGTTGATACGGAGCGACCGGTGGGCCTCCGATTTTCGTGTTCAACAATCCTGACAACGACAACGCTTGATCACGCAGTAGTCTCGAATCCAATCGTAGTCGCGATCCACGGGCGAGCCATTCGTTGTGCGGATCTTTTGCGATGACCTCCTCGTCGACCATTGCGGATTGACGATAGGTGCGAGACAACACGATTCCTTTCAACAACGCTTTGACATCCCACCCGCTTTCGCGGAACTCGACGGCGAGCCAATCGAGCAAATCGGGGTGTGTCGGCAATGCTCCCTGCAGCCCGAAATCGTCCGGAGTCGAGACCAACCCGCGACCGAACATCAGTTGCCAATAGCGATTGACCGTGACTCGTGATGTCAGGGGGTTTTCGGACGAAACCAACCATTGGGCCAAGTCGAGACGCGTGGGGCGTTGCAAGTTTTCGTCGACGCTCAGCGGGGGCAGGAAATCGGGCGTGGTCGGAGAGACTTGTTCTCCTGGGGTTTCGTAGTTCCCACGTAAGAGAACAAATGTCTCACGCGGTTGATCATCTCGCATGACCATTACGAGCGGTATTTTTTCCTGTAGAAGACTCTCCCTAGCCACCTCAGCCGAGATTTCATCCTGTATTGACTTCCATGGTTCGACGCATTTTAAGAACGTTTCGATCAGTTGTTTGAAACCACCGTCCTTGGGGTTGTCGAGATCGGCGTTGTGCACGAAGCGAGCGACATATTCGGATGGCTTAATCCGCTCGGCACCGAGCACGGGGTCGTCGCGGATTTCTTGAACCCATGTACGGGCCTCCACAACGTATTCATCTCGTCTCGTCTCGAGTTGTTTCCTAGCTGCGGCGACCTTCGCTCCTGCATCTGCGAGTTGCTGTTTGTGTTCGTCACTACCGACGGAGATGTAGGGTTTGTCAACGGCGTACTTCACTCCGAACGGGCGGTCGGGACGCTTCACGTTCATCTGTTTGCTCGTCATCCCTGATTCGCTAATTTGGTTGAAGAACGAGAGCAGCGAGTAGTAGTCGGTTTGTTTTAGCGGATCAAATTTATGATCGTGACATTGGCAACAGCCGACGGTCAGACCGAGCCATGCGGTCCCGGTTGTTTCGACCCGATCAAAATTATTCTTAGCTCGATTCTCCTCTGGAATGGATCCGCCTTCGGCTTGAATCATATGATTACGATTGAACGCGGTCGCGATCAATTGATCTTCGGTGGGATCCTCTAATAGATCGCCTGCAAGTTGTTCGATTGTGAATTCATCAAAGGGTTTGTTCTTGTTAAACGCATCGATCACCCAGTCACGCCACGGCCAGTTCATGCGGTAGGCATCGTTTTGGAATCCGTTGGTATCTGCGAACCGAGCCACGTCGAGCCAATCGATTGCCATTCGCTCGCCGAACATTGGCGAGGCAAGCAAGCGATCA
The DNA here is from genome assembly GCF_014192335.1 of Aporhodopirellula rubra. Lineage (GTDB taxonomy): Bacteria > Planctomycetota > Planctomycetia > Pirellulales > Pirellulaceae > Rhodopirellula > Rhodopirellula rubra. The sequence goes on from NZ_JACHXU010000007.1 coordinate 278,123, forward strand.
ACTGCATCGGAGTACGCTGCATCACCGTGCTCTTCGACGGCTTTGCGGAACAACCTGAGTTCATTCACGGTGGGAGGAACGCCGAGCAGATCGAAAGTCACACGACGAAGCCACTTTGCGGGCGATGCCGGTGCGGCAAATCGAAACCCTTTTGTGGCGAGTTTCCTGGCGACGAAATCGTCGATTGCGTCGGATGTGTTGGTCGCGTCGGTGTCCGGTCGTACGGGAGCCACGAATGCCCAATGGGGCTCGTACTCCGCGCCCTGTTCGATCCAGCGTCGAATCAGAGCGACTTCGTCGTCGGTAATCGGCGACTTATGTGCCGATGGAGGAGGCATCACTTCATCGGGGTCATCGCTCGTGATTCGGAGCATCAGATCTGAATCGTCCGGTGAGTCAACGTCCCAAACATGTTCGGCTTCCTCGCGGAGATCCAAACGCAGCCCGGCTTCACGGTGTGACTCATCGAACCCGTGACAGTAGTAACAGCGATCCGACAAAAGAGGGCGGATGTCACGGTTGAAGGACACGTCCTCTGCCGCAGCTACGGAGAGGAAGGTGACGACGAAGAACGGGACGCAGGCGTTGAGGTGGTGATTCTTCATGCCCGCCAGCTTACAGGAAGAATCAAACGCAGCAATTTACGAATGTTCGTAACAAATGCGTCTTTATTGTCTCCCCAGCTGCTCTATACAGGAGGATCAACGAGTCTTTCGCGGATGGCGAGCGCGACAGCGGCTGTTGCTCCGTTGACGTGCAGTTTGCGATAAATGCAACGAGTCACGTAATCAAGAGTGTGTAGATTGAGTTCGAGCTCCATCGCAATCTGCTTTCGAACCAATCCACGCGTCATCGCCTCCAAGACCAATTGTTCGCGTTCGGTCAATCCGTAGTCTGGCTGTTGAGGTGTCAGGTCCGCAAACATTTTCAACACGCGGCCCGCAATCCGAGGATGAATCGGTGCGGCGCCCTCGGATACTTGTTCGACAGCTTCGCATACCTTCGCAATCGAATCCGATTTCAAACAATACCCCGAAGCGCCGGCCTTCAATGCGCGAAAGATCTTCTCGTCATCTTCAAAGACAGTCAGAATTAGAACGGTCGCGTTAGGCAAGCGTTGTTTGATTTCACCGATTCCGTCGATCCCATCGATACCCGGCAAATCGATATCCATCAGAAAGACGTCCGGTGAGTTCCCATTATCGATTTCGGCGATTGCGTCTTCGCAGTTACTGAACTCGCGTGCGTTGATATCGTCGGCGAGTAATCGCAATCCGCGAACGGTCGCGTTTCGGAATTTGGCGTTGTCTTCGATGATCCAAATTTCGAGCATCAAGCATCCTGTGTGTTGTCTCAGTAAGCATTTCAGTTGGCGAGAAGACGGTAGGTCTTGCCGCGTGCGTTTGGTATTGTCTCAGCGAATCGCTTTTCAATTGCCAATTTCGATAGTTAGGCGGGCACCTTGACCGGGTTGAGAATTGATCTGCAGCGAGCCACCCAATTTCTTGATTCTGTTCTTCATGTTGTGCAGTCCCATTCCTCGCGGTTCCATTCTGCTTTCCCAAGCAAACGCATCAAATCCATCGCCATTGTCTTCCACTGAGATTCGCCATCCCTGCTCGTATTCTATGGCTGCGATATCGACCCGAGTTGCGTTCGCACTGCGAGCGATGTTGGCAATCATGGCTTTGAAAATCAATACGATCTCGCGTTCGGCATTTTCTCCCGGACAGAATTCGACAAATGCGGGATCGAAGGCCCACTGCAAATTCATGCCCGGCAACATGCGTCGGGCGATGGATTGTAATTGGGAGGATAAACTTTCACCTCGTCGTTTGGGGCCGCCGAGCAACCATAGCGTCTCATGCATCGATTCGGTGCATTCGCCGGCGAGTTCACGTATCGAACGAAAGTCTTCTTTTAACTCGTCACTATCACCGACTGCCTCGCCGACTTCTCCAATTCGCGAGATGGCAGCAAGGTTACTGCCTATCTCATCATGCAAATCCTGCGCGAGTCGCATGCGAAACTCGGCACGCTGACGCGAACGTCGCCGACGCTGTTGCCATCCGATCGCGAGTAATGTGATCGCACCAATGTTCATCACACCAACCCCCGTCCACGAGGCTCGACGCCGAGCGATTGTCGAAAAGCGATTGATGTGTTGTTCCGTGGATTCCATCTCTTGCTGGAGGTTACGGGCCGCCTTCCATCGATCGAACCATTCTTGCAGAGACGAAATTTTCCCGTAACTGGCCTCTCCATCGACGAGTAAGCTCAGCGGGCGGTCGGACCGCCAATGCACAGCAGTGATGGGTCGATTCAACGCGAGGTTCTCACTTTCACGCAATACTTGAACCTCAGAGAAACCGACTTTATTGGTCGCTAATAGCGATCCTCTTTCGCTGACGAAACGCACGAAACGAAATTGCGATTCAGGCATTTGCAACGTGACGGGGTTGTTGCCGGGCGAGTCGAAATCACGCTGAGTTTGATACCACGTCGTTGATTCTTCGAAAGACTCGCTATCAGATGTTTCGATCCGAAACCGTTTGGGAAACGCGTAGCCGGGATAGTCAGCCCCCTGCCGAGCGTGAACCGGGAACAATCTGATTGCATCGAAGGACCGAATACTACCGAGGTCGATTTGAAACCAAACCTCTTCATCGGGTTGATCGGAATTGAAAAAGACGCCATCGAACTCAGGTAACTCATCACTCGATTGTGTCGCTTCGATCGGTGTTCCTAGTGGCGTTCGACCATCGACGAGGTAGCGAGGCGACCAAACGGGAGCCAATGATGTCGCGCCATTCATCGTGACGGCGGCATTCAATGCAATATTTCGGTCACCACGGATGACCATCACCTCGGATAACGCGTAGGTCCAACGGTTGGCGACCTGGGCGAGTTCCGTGACGGTAACTCGCAAGTATCTCGCACGAACCATCGGTGTATCGATCACTACAGGGAACGGGCTGATCGGATTCAGTTTTCCGGCCCCGGAACCGCTGCTCGCGGAATCGTAGAGAAGTTGAAACGAGTCGAATGTTTCCGTCATCGAGCCGTCGATGCGAAACCGTTGCGGGAACGCGTAGGACTCAATCGCGTCACTCACCAATCCCACGATTGCCGGAACAATGACGATGCGCTCAAACGATTCTGCGCGTCCCAAATCGAGCTGGATCCATGGGGCCTGTGGCGGCGGAGTCGCACCCATGTGCAATTGCGCCCCTGCTTGGGGCACCGTCTGACGCAGTTGAAGCGGTCCGAGTTGTTCGTACTGACGCGTCAACTCTCTGAGATGTGCCTGCGTATCTCGCAGTTCATTGGAGAACATTCCCCATCCATCCGCCCTCGCCGTGCTCATGAACAGCAGCGAGGTCAGGGCGAGAGGAATGTAAAACGGGAGGAAAAATCGAATCATTCTCTCCAGGTTCACGCGGTGGCAGGAAGCGGTATCCGTTCGCTCATTGCGAATGGCTCGCAGTATAGTACCTCCGAATCGCAACTCAGGTTACCGCTTGCCCGTCGGAAATTATCCTTCTCGAATATGATACCGAATGTCCCTCCATAGATTCAGCGGCGACATTGCCCTCGAGACCTAAAATCGATTCTCGGCAAAGATGGAATCGATCATCGCCAATCGTTCGTCGAGAGAATCCGAACTCGTCAGTTCATCTAGGCGAACGCCGGCCGAATCCAATTCGGGCCTTCGAACGTCCGGTTCGCGATTGGATGGCGAAGTGATTTCGGCGAACGCATTGGCATCCACATCGTTGGTCGTTCGGCTCTGATCGAATAGGGGCTGATCCGAGTCATCAAAAGTGAAATCGAGTAGGTTCGTCGCGAGAGCGAGTGATGAAGTCGCGGAGCGTGGGGATCCACTATCATTGCTGTCCCCTTCGTTTCCCCTGCGATCACCTCCATCGTTGTTTCCTCTATTTCCGTTTCCAGCTGGGCTGTTGTCGGCAAAGCCTCCACCTCCCGTATCACCATTGTCATTACCGGAGTTGGCGTCCGTCAAAGCTGCGAATTCGGATGCAACGGTGGCGGCAACGGTTTGCCCGACTGCTTGCCCGACGAGATCATCAAAGTCGAAATGGATTCCCAAGTACACTCGACTGCGGCCGTTTTCAGCCATCGCATCGCTGAACGAACTGAACGTGCGAGTTGCATCATCAAGACTGATTCCGTAGGCCTCCTGCAGCTCAGGATCTTCGAGCAAGACCTCCAGCTCCCTCGATGTCAACTCGAAGGAAATGTCATCGGTTCCGTAGAAATGTTGAAGCGTCCCGAAGAGGGCGCCGCCGAACGTCGCGTGTCCGGAAATATAGGTTGGAAATTGAGGCGTGAATCCAATCTCATCTTCGCCTCCATCGGGAGCTCCTAATGCGGTCCACTCGGCGTCGCCTTCGGTGAGCGGATTTCCATCGATGTCGCCCGATTGAATCGCCGTCACCGGTCTCCAAAACTCTTCACTGAATTTGGTATCCCACGCCACAACCGCCGCGTCGGCCATCGCCACGGATGCCTGTGCGAACAACGCCGCATTTTCTTCGAGCGTGTTCCCCTGTTGGACGGCGATCGTTGCGAGGACGTCGTTGTATAGTGCCAGTGGCGTTCCTAGTCCCTCACGGTCATACGCCCAAAAAACACCAGCTTCCGTTTGATCTTCAGTCCTAACCGCACTGTCAGCCGCCCCAAGTTCTTTGACTTCGTTGTAAGAGGCGGCATACTCCTCGCTGGTCAGAGCCGGAGTGGTTTCAGGTAAGTACTCGTCGGTGGAACTGATCGCGAATGTGCCCACCTCCCCCCACCCCGGCCCCCATACCGGGACGTCGGGGTTAAGTGGGTCTGCTTGGAACCAGCCGACCTCATCGGTGTAAGTGTATTGAACCAACTCATCGAATCCGTCGTCGGCGCGGATCGCGAGAATCTCATTGCCGATTTCGGTACCCAAGGCGATGCTGCGGGAAGTGCTATCACCGCTGCGAAAGTTTGCGAGACTAGAGGCTAAGAACGAATCGAGAGTCTCCTGCTGGTCGGGGTAGAGTCCGCTGAGCACCGTGTACGCCGCTTGAGAAGCCACGACCTCCGTCGCAACGTTGTCGGAGCTACCGCGGAAGTCAATCGAGTAGTCGTAGAAGGTATCCGCATCGGCCCCATCAGTTACGAGATTGACGGAGTCGAAAATGGCAACGTTCAACATCGCCATCGACCGCGAAGCGTAACCGGGGTTTTGGTCCTCCACACTGCTCGCCAGGATTTCACCAAAGAGGTCATTCCATTGAAGCACCACATCGGAATCGGTTTCGGCCGCGGGAAGCTCATCGTTATCGGTTGAATCAGCGGGCGAATCCTCGTTCGGTTCATCGGGAGAGGCATCTCGGTCGACAACAGGATTTCGCAATCCGTCGTCCCCGCGATTAAATCGATTGATCACCATCAACGCATCCAGTGCGCTATCACGACCGTCGTTGTTGACGTCCGTCAATCGCCCGCGTCCACGTTCTTGTGACCCAGGTTCACCCTCACCAATATTATCCGCTTGATTAATTTGGTTGATGATCGTTAACGCATCGACGGCTGTGACTATCCCGTCTTCATTGACATCTTCGGGCATCGCTTCGTTGTGAAAGATGTTCGCAGCGAGCAACTGCCGAGCCTCCAACGTTTCTGGGCGGAGACGTCGACGCGTCAAAATCCGTTTACGATTTTTTCCCGACGACTGATCCGACTGTGGATCGGAATTTCGGCGTCGTACCCAACGACTCAAAAAGCGTGCCATGCGTTCACCTGCGGTCTTAAATGTGGGAGCAGAACCCCCATCGCACGGCCCAGTTCGGCCGCCAATGGGTCCCCATTCAAGTACGAAAACGCACACCCCGTGTCACATTTTCGTCCACATGTCACCTCGGTTCCCCATGGACACCCGCCGGCGAAGAGCATTCAAGGCTTGATCGCGCGGGTCGCGATGAACGTGTCCGTGAATTTCGATATCGGGTCGTTGTCCGAGTCCGCATAGCGGTCTTCGAACATCGCGGACAATAGGAAACCGGCGCGTAGTTGCCCGCCGATTTGATCAGTCAGAGTGTGCGCAAACTCAAGAGGCTTTCCAGCGCGGATCGCGTTTTGAATGTGAGGTTCATCGAGATGATCCAAATCAGAATAGGGAAGTGAGTGAACGACCGCTAAACTGCCGTTCTCGACGCGTTCATCTTCAAACAGGTAACGCAGAGGATTGGTGAATCCCGCCATCATCACACCGCCGCTTCGCAACACACGAAAACACTCTCGCCAAACAGGCAGCACGTTCACGGCGAAGCCATTCGAACACGGGTGAAAGATGAAGTCGAAGCTTTGATCCGGAAACACGGCGAGATCAGCCATGTCACCTTCGACGAATCGCATCGATAGACCATCACGCTGCGCGACAAACCGGTCTTGATCTAACTGCGCCGGTGAATTGTCAAACACGGTCACGTTCGCACCCGCTGCCGCGAGGACGGGAGCCTGCTGCCCGCCACCTGACGCGAGACATAAAGTGTCCGCTCCCGTCAGTTCCGGAAACCAAACTGCCGGCACCGGGATCGTCGGCGTCAACACGATTTCAAATTTGCCCGACCTCGCTTCGTTGATCACGTCGATGCTCACCGGCCGTGTCCAGCGATTCGCATCATTCACTTGCTTGTTCCACGCATCTCGGTTGTATTTCAAAAGATCGTCGTTGTTCACTCGGCCCGCTCCGCATCGATCATTCGTATCACTCACGCTAGAAATCAAGAACGCAGCATACACGGGTGAAGCGACAATCGACATCGCTGCATCCCCGTTCTGCAGTTCCCATCAAGATCACCTGATCGCTATCCTTGTTTTTCGTCCGAGCAAACGAATCGATCGACGGAGCGTGATCCAACGCGTCAAATGGGTCAAACTGTCCATCGATGCACAGCTTCATCGAATTGCTGTCCACATTTGGGCAACATCAGTCACCGATGCGAGCGAGTGATCAGACCGACATTGCCGGTTTAGCGCATTAGTCGGTGCGGCTAGCTTTTTCGATTGCGGTTTGCAGATTAGGAACGCTTACTGGCTTGAGCAAAAAATCCGCGATGAACGCAGAATCCTCATCAGCCGGACGCTCATGAGATGACACGACGATGACCGGAATCGCCTGAGTTTTCGCAATCTGTTTCGCAGCCTCGATCCCTGACATTTCCGGCATCCGGATGTCGGTGATCACGAGGTCAGGTTGGGAATTCAAACAAAGATCCACCAACTCACGTCCGTTCGCTGCTTCGCCAATGACATCACATCCGAGCTTGCTCAGCAAACGGCGAAAACCTTGCCGGATGTCATCTTCATCGTCGGCGATCACAATTTTCAAGCGAGGTGTCATCATGTTGCGCAGGCCGCCCGCCCGCTGTTGAGGTTAAGATTTTCGTCGCACAAGAAGCCAGCCAGCGGTTGGCTTGCCCCTTCCAACCGGGCTGGTTTCCCGAAGTTTCACGACGTTTTCGGCAATTTGATGATGAATTCGGCACCATCTCTTTGATCGTCACCAATCTCGATCGTCCCCTGGTGTGCTTCGACGAGACGTTTTGCAATTGCCATGCCAAGACCGGTCCCCTTAGCCTTTGTAGTTTGAAATGCGTCAAAAACATGCGGCCGGATTTCCTCTGGCAGGCCCGGCCCGTTGTCACGCACCGACACGGAGAGTACTGACGAACCGCCGCGGCTGATCGTTTGACAGGCGACAGTGATCCGAACAGGGTCACAACACGCGGCGAGCGAGTTTTCGAACAAGTTACGGAACACCTGCTCGAACCGGAACGCGTCGATTTGCAAGGTCAGGTCCGCGTCACCAATTTCTTCGACCAATTCGGCCTCGCGTCCGGCACGCGACACCTTCAAATTCGTCCACGCCTGTCGCCAAATTTGGGCCAGATTGTCCGCAGTCGTGTTCAGTCGAATCGTCCCCGCGAAGCTGCGCAATTCGTCGTGCAGATGTTCGAGGTCGGATTTCGCACGTTTGATACGATCGAGATCCTCACGAGCTTCGCTTCCTTCCTCGATTTCATACTCCAACACATCAACCCCAACTTGAATGCGCTGCAGCGCGTTGCGGCTTTCGTGCGCGATCGCCGACACCATCTGCCCCATGGCCGCGAGACGCTCCGCCTGCACAAGTTTGCTCTGACTCTCGGCAAGCTTGGCTTCGGCGATCTTTCGATCGGTGATATCGCGTATCAATCCCAGGTATCCGATCGCCGCTCCGTGGTCGTCTCGAATGGTAACACCTACCATTTCACCCGGAAAGGTTTCACCGGACTTACGACGCCACTGAACCTCGATCACCGCCAAATTTTCATTCATTCGAGTATTAAATCGTTCCTCGGCGAGGCGATCGTGGTCACTGGGATTCGCGTATAAAAGAGTGGTCGGCTTGCCCAGTACTTCCTCGGGTTCGTATCCAAACATCCGCGTCGCACTGCGACTGAAATGCGAAATGGTTCGATCGAGATGACTCGACACGAGAGCTTCAGGGACCCCATTAACGATGGTCTTGAGCATCGCTCGTTCGAGCTCGACAGCGTTTTGATATCGAACCCGTTCAATCGCCAGCGCGGCGAGACTCGCGCACGTCGACACAAACTCCAATTCACTATCTTCGGGCGATCGCGGCGTTTGATAATACATGGCGAAGGTCCCCATCACCTTGCCCTTTGAGCTGACGATGGGTTCGGACCAACACGCCTTCAAGGAGGCTTGCAAGGCGACGCCGCGTCCCCTCTCCCACAACAAATCCGAACTGATGTCTTCGACGATGACACGCTTTCCGGTGTAAACCGCCGTACCACATGATCCACTTTTTGGACCTGGCCTCGTTCCGTCGATGGCGTCACAATATTCCTTGGGTAGGCGACGGGAAGCACCATTGTGGAGGCGGCCGGTTTCCTCATCGACCAACAACACCGACGCGATCAGTTCGGGCCGAGAATCCTCCGCGACTTCAATGAGCGTGTGCAGGACCTCTTCCAGCGAGGCACCTTGTGCTAAACGCTTCAGCACGCGAGTCTGGCCTCGGAGATCGCTTTCCAATAGTTTTTGAGAATGACTCATTATCGTTCGCAACACAGGCGGTCGACCTGTTTGCCCTGCGTTGTCCGAGAGAATGACAGGCAGACTGCCTGTCCTACATTGTTTCAGTACAATACCAGACATCATGAGCAACGAAACCTTAGACATCCTCTTCGTCGATGACGATCCCGACTTCGCCGCCGGTTGCGTACGTTGGTTTCGCAAGAACGGTCATGAAGTCACCCATACGACCAGCGGCCAAGACGGGATCGGGCAATGCGACAAGCGTGACTTTGATATCGCGATCCTCGATTGGAACCTTCCAGGGTTGGGGGGACTGGAGCTCGTCCAGCGGATGCGGGACGTCAATCCGGAAACAGAAATCATCGTCTTGACCGGTGAAGGATCGATCGAAAACGCTGTCGAATCGATGCGTCGCGGCGTCTTCGACTTTCTGTCAAAACCCTTTCCGATGGGCGACCTCGAACGTCGATGCTTTGGCGCTCTCGAGCGACGTAAACTACGCAAGGAAAACACCCAACTCCGGGAAGTCATCGGTCGCACCAAACGTCGAGCGGCGCAGATGATCGGTGAATCAGAACCGACGAAGAAGGTTTTCCGACTGATCGATCGAGTCGCCCCCACCGACAACCCGGTATTGATCGAAGGCGAAAGCGGAACGGGCAAAGAATTGGTGGCGCAAGCGATCCATCAGGGAAGCCTCCGTGGGAAACGACCGATCGTGACCGTCAACTGCGCCGCCTTGCCCGAACAACTCGTCGAGAGCGAACTCTTCGGACATGAGAAGGGATCCTTCACCGGTGCAACGGCCGCCAAACCGGGGTTGTTCGAAGTTGCCCACGGCAGCACCCTGTTCATCGATGAAATCGGCGAGCTACCGCTCTCGTTGCAACCAAAACTACTGCGTGTGTTGGAAGACGGATCGATGCGCCGAGTCGGATCTGAGAAAGAGCGACGGGTTGATGTACGAATCGTGGCGGCAACGAATCGCAATCTCAAACACGAAGTCAACGAGGGCCGGTTTCGTGAAGACCTTTATTACCGCATTAATGTTCTGACGATCGATTTGCCCCCGCTGCGAGAACGGGCCAACGACATCCGCTTGCTACTCCAGCACTTCCTCGGCGATGAGCACGAACTGGAAGAGGACGCCCGAATCGCATTGGAAACACATCATTGGCCCGGCAACATCAGGCAGCTCATCAACACGATCACGCGAGCCAAAATCCTCGCCGACGACGTGATCACGATCGAAGACTTACCCGAGGAATTTGAACCACATTCCTCAACCCACGGCTCTCATACTGGCGAGACACCAGGATCGTTGATTTCACTCCAACGCGACCACATCCTCGAAGTGCTCGAACAAGAAAACGGAAACAAATCCGCCGCCGCCCGCATCCTCGGCGTCGAACGACGCAAACTCTACCGAATGATGAAACAACATCGGATTGAGGTGTAGCGTATTGCAGGCTGCCAGCCTGCGTTTGCCGGCCCGTCACCTCTCGTAGCCCGCATGGCATTTCCTACCGACCAAAATGCCCATGCAGGTAGAAACCGATTCTACGATGCGGGTAACCAACCGCTGGTGTCACCATCGAGTTGAAACCGGTCGTGACAAGAACACCACGGCCAATCTTCCGGTTTCGAAGCCAAATTTGCCGCAATCGGGTTGCTGCAAATATAGCTGACGATACGCTCCATTTCTTCCTCATCGCGAATCCAGTGATCGTACGATTCCGGTTGCCAGAATCGGCCGGATCGCTCTAACAATTTGTTCGCTTCATTGGCGGTGTAGCTTTTCAAGCTATGCATGATTCGCGATAGCGGACTTCCTTTATCAAATGCTTCCCCGACCGCGTGACTGGATCGGCTACTATCCTCAATGAATTTGGGCGATGGTGTCAGCACAACATGAACATGGTTGGGCATGATGCAATAAGCATGAAGGTGATACTTCTCCCCGTCATGATGGTAGAGGTTCTGTCGAAGCATCGACGCGACAGCGGGATCACGCAGCCATTCGATCGCAGATACTTGATCGAGATACTTATCGTACTGAGAGAAAAGCACCTTATGAGCATGCCGACGATGTTCAAGGAATGGGCGTCTCGTCCTTGCCTTCAATAGCCTGGCCTTCGTCGCCTTCAGCTCCTCGACAACAGATACCGGCAGCGTCCCGGACAATCGATACGTTACGAAATAGGCTGCCCCTGGCTTGAACCAATGTGGCAACGAACGCCGATGAAGTTGCTCCATGCTTTCCCTCACACCACCATGCACAGGCTACCGCTGTGTTTTGAAACTTAGAAACCACGACAGCAAAAGTACGGGCCGTTTCGCGGGCAAAATCGTTGTGCATTACAGAGGGTCATTCTAGCTGAATTCTACGCTCGCATTTCCTGCGCAGGCTAAAAACGCAGACGGAGGTCTCAACAGCAGGCTAGCAGCCTGCACTACGCCCCCCTGTCCGCATCCTGCCAACACGGGGTACCGACCTGCGCACATATGGGCAGTTACCCTCGCCGATCATTTCCGCCCCTCGCTCAACCACGCGGATCCACGTAACTCCTCATGGATACGAAGCAAAACACGGCATTGGCACAACGGTTGCTTTCTCTACGTAAACATCGCGAACGTCTTTACCCAAGACGCGTTTGCGTTACATCACGTCTCCTCTTGAAAAGAACGGCGCATCCGTCAATTCCAACATCGCCCTATTCGCTGCCGATTCATCCATCGATCTCCAACAGCCAACTGCGACGAACGAGCGAGAAGATCAATGCGCATACTCACACGAAAAACAGGAACGCAGATCCGTGAACGATATGAAAGTTGTCATTGTCACCGGCGCTGGCTCAGGCATCGGCGCGGCCACCGCCAAGCGGTTTGTGAACGATGGCTTCAACGTTGTTTTAAACGGCCGCAACGAACGAAAGCTTCAGGATGTCGCTGATGCGATCGGCAGCGAAAACGCACTCATCGTGCAGGGTGATGTTTCATCGGAGGCTGACGTCGACAACCTCATCACTCAAACCCGATCACTTACGTTTTTACTAGAGAGACCATCACGAGTTTCAACAACAAATGGGACATACCCTTGACCAAGTGTCCGCATCGGATTGGGACCAGCAAATGGCGATCAACGCCAAGGGCCCGTTCCTCGTGACCAAAGCCGCCTTGCCGCATTTGGAAGATACGAAAGGCGCGATCATTAACGTTTCCTCTGTGTCCGGCATCGGCGGCGACTGGGGTGCGTTTGCCTACGACGCCAGCAAGGGGGCCGTCACGTTGATGACCAAAGCACTCGCACTCGACTTTGCTCCCAAGGGCGTACGCATTAACGCAGTAGCGCCGAGCCTTACCGATACCGACATGGCCGAATTCGCGATGAAGGATGACGAAACTGTCTCCGCATTCAAAAATCGAATCGCAATGGGACGTGCGGGCACGCCGGAAGAGGTCGCCGACGTGATCGTTTTCTTGGCTAGCGATGACGCTCGTTTTGTAACCGGAACGATCATTCCGGTCGACGGTGGCCTCAGTGCCTCGAACGGTCAACCCAAAATCGCAAAGTAAGCTAACGAACTCGCGTCCTGAATCGTTCGCATGGAACACGAAACAGAAACCCGATAACCATCACTGTGTCATCGACTACATCCAAAGTGTAGAACAGTTGTCTTAACGGTTCACTGAAACGACGCCGTCTCGACACTTGGCGTTTCCAAACGAACAGCCCAAACCCCCAGTTAAAATAACCAAACGAGAACACGGACGATTCAATGACTAGAGTCGCAATCACCGCAGCCAGTGGCCACCTTGGGGCTGCAATCGTGAAGAACGCCATCGTAATCCTCGGTTCCGAAAACGTCATCGGCCTTGCGCGAACACCGGAAAAGGCCCAAACGCTGGGAATCGAAATCCGCCCCGGCGACTATGAGTCTCGAACTGGCTTGGAATCATCGTTGGCCGGCGTCGATGCCGTGTTGCTCGTTTCGGGAATGGATGCACCGGACAAACGAATCGTCCAACACCGAAACGTTATCGAAGCAGCCAAGACTGCGGGCGTCAAAAAGATCGTCTACACGAGCATCCAGGGGGCCGAACAGAACACGGCATTCTCGCCGATCGTGCAGAGCAACCGACAGACCGAAGAAGATGTTCGCGACAGTGGATTGGAATGGGTGATCGGTCGCAATGGAATCTACATTGAACCAGACGTCGATTATATCGAGACGTACAAACAACAAGGTGAGATTGCCAACTGTGCCGGAGACGGATTGTGCGGGTACACAACTCGTGGCGAATTAGGTGCGGCCTATGCCCAAATGCTGACGTCGCCAACGCACAACGGACAAACTTACAATCTCCACGGTCAAGCGATCACGCAAACCCAACTCGCAGACCTCATGAATCAAGCATTCGGAACGAACTTGAAGTACAGAGAGATGTCGGTCGCGGATTACCGAGCGGAACGCATCTCGGCACTCGGTGAATTCCTGGGTAGTGTCATCGCAGGAATCTACGAAGGAATCCGAATCGGTGCGACAAACAACGAAAGCCAATTCGAAAAGGCAGCAGGACGCTCTCACCAAAGCTGGGAAGATTACTTCCAGCAACTATCCACTTAGAACACATCATTTATCGTAGGACAATGCCACCAACTGTTTCTCTACCAACACGACGATGAGCAAGACTGATGAACAGCGAACAATTGAGGACAATTGTTCTACCAAAGATTGCTCGACACCTAATTCAAATTCCTTGAAGAAAAACCATGAAAGCTGTTGGCTACAAAGTTCCCGGACCGATCGATCGAGATGATTCTCTGTCAGACATTGCGGTTGAGAAACCGAAGGCTGAAGGTCGCGATCTACTCGTCAAAATCCATGCAGTGTCGGTGAACCCCGTCGATACGAAAGTCCGACGAAAAGCTGGTCCTGACGGCAGCGAATATAAGGTGCTCGGGTACGACGCCTCAGGTGTGGTTGATTCCGTTGGCCCGGACGTCCGGGTTTTCCAACCCGGGGACGCCGTCTTCTACGCGGGTTCGATCGCACGTCCTGGCACCAACAGTGAATACCATCTCGTTGATGAACGGATTGTCGGACGCAAACCCAATACTCTACGTGACGCTGAGGCCGCCGCGTTACCACTCACATCGATCACCGCGTGGGAAATGCTGTTCGACCGCCTCGACGTCAAACGTGCGACTCCAGAGGGAGGCAATGTGATTCTCGTCGTCGGAGGTGCTGGGGGTGTCGGGTCGATCACGATACAGCTTCTGCGCGCGTTGACCGATATGACGGTCGTTGCCACGGCCTCGCGTCCGGAAACACAAGACTGGGTACGAGAGAGTGGTGCCCACCACGTGATCAATCACCGGGAGCCCATGTCTCCTCAGATTGAAGCATTGGGTACCGGCGCTCCGGGCTTTGTTTTTTCAACAACACATTCCGGCGACCATCTCGACGACATCGTCGAATTGATGGCTCCGCAAGGACGATTTGGTCTGATCGACGATCCTGAAAACTTCGACGCCATCAAACTCAAGCGCAAAGCCCTCTCGCTGCACTGGGAATTCATGTTCGCACGCTCGTTGTTTGGAACCCAGGACATCGCCGAGCAAAGCAAACTGCTCAACGAAGTTGCGGCGCTCGTGGACGCGGGGAAAATCCGATCAACCGCCACCCAATCCGCGGGCAAGATCAACGCGTTTAACCTGAAGGAAGTCCACGCGAAAATCGAAAGCAATACGGCACGCGGAAAAATTGTGCTCGAAGGTTTTTGAACCTTGGAAAAGCCAGCCTTTCTTAACGATGCGCGACACCGCCTCGACAGCCACCTTATCAATCCCAATTGAATAACAATGACATTTGATGCACTCCTTGTCGAAAAGATCAATGATGACGAAGTATCCGCGTCCGTTCAAACGCTGACCGACGATCGTCTGCCCGATGGCAACGTGACGGTTGCGATTGAGTACACCACCGTCAACTACAAAGACGGTCTGTGCATGCGTCCCAAAAATGGTCTCGTGCGCACCTACCCGCACGTTCCAGGAATTGACTTCGCGGGAACCGTCGAATCATCCGACGATCCTCGATACAAGCCTGGTGACAAAGTCGTGTTGACGGGATGGCGTGTCGGCGAAACTCACTGGGGCGGGCTGGCGCAGAAGGCTCGCGTCAACGCGGATTGGTTGGTGCGGTTACCCGACGCTCTGTCAACTGAACTAGCCATGGCTGTGGGAACAGCAGGCGTTGCCGCAATCCACGCCGTCATTGCTTTGGAAGACCACGGTTTAAACCCCGGCAAGGGCGAAGTGCTGGTGACCGGTGCGGCCGGTGGTGTCGGTTCGATCGCGACGGCGGTTCTCGGTAATCTCGGATATGATGTTGCCGCAGTGACGGGACGGCCCGAGACGTCTGACTATTTGAAATCTCTCGGCGCGAGTCGTATCGTCGCCCGAGAAGAGATCGACACCGTATCGAAGCGTCCGCTCGAATCAGAGACCTGGGCCGGATGTGTCGATGCCGTCGGAGGCGAGATGCTGGCACGCGTTATCGGTCAACTCAAATACGGCGGTTCGGTTGCCGCCGTCGGGCTCGCAGGCGGTTCCTCATTACCAACGACGGTGATCCCGTTTTTGCTTCGGGGAGTCAACCTGCTGGGCATCGACAGCGTCATGCAGCCGTACGAAAATCGCGTGAGGGCGTGGGACCGAATCGCCACCGATCTGCCGTTGGAAAAGCTCGGCGCGATGATCCATCGAGCAACCTTGGCCGACGTACCCGAGTTAGCGTCCGATATTCTGGAAGGGAAGATCAAGGGCCGAATCGTCGTCGACGTTAATGCGTAGACGCAGACGAAGACGTAGACGCCTGATTCAGTCGCACGGGCATCAAAGCTTCACAACCGGATTTGCGGTGGAAATCCGTTGCAGACAAAAGAGTTAAGCTGCACCGCTGGGGACACCAGTCGGGGGATAGGTCAGAATGCGTCGGTGGTACCCGGTCGATTACGCAAGTTTCGCATTGGGCTTGATCCTTTGCTACTGCTCTAGCTTAGGATGGTGAACGGATCACCAAACCAAGGACGCCTTCCTTGTCGTGCTTGCATCGCCCCCTATGAAAACATCCTGACGACGAAGTCCATCCCAAGAATCATCATGCTGATTGAACTCGTGTATTGCAGCGTCGCGTCTCGCGTCATGTCTACGGAAGACCTGCATGGCCTACTCGATCACGCTCGGAAGAAAAACGCGTCGTTGGGCGTGACGGGCATTTTGTTGTACGGCGAGAAAACTCGCGAGTTCATTCAACTGCTAGAAGGCGAAGACGACTGTATCGAAGCACTGTTGTCTGTGATCACTGCCGATGATCGCCATTCGTCCGTTGACGTGATGTACCAAGGCCCGATTAAAGAACGGAGTTTCGCCGACTGGTCAATGGCGTTTCGCACGCTGGATGAGATCGCTCCCAGCATTCAGGCGTTACAAGATGTAAGAGCGGATACGACAGAAGGGTACTTAACCTTTAACGCTGAGTCGTTACCCGCGAAGATGCAGAGCGGCAGAGCGAGTCGGGCGAAAACGATGCTCGCCGAACTCAGCAAGTCGCTCTGAACCACCACGGCGAGACAGATGTCTCTGTCGTGATTGCAGAATCGCTCCGCTGACCTTTCGTCCGAATCAACGCCTACGGTTCCGGTAGTCGATGCCTGACAAGGAGCGTTGATCGATACAGGAAAAACGCTGACGGTTTCGCTAGTTGATCTTAGAGCCCGCGACCGACGATCTCGCCAATTTGAGCTTGCTGCTCCGGAGACACCCATCGAAGGTCAATCACGATTTCATTGCCAGCAACACCGCATAACAAGCCGGTGGGTGCGTCGGCAAGATTTCGAGCAACGACGTCTGCGGCTTTCGATGCATCAAGAGTAACAACGACTTGGCGAGAAGGAATCGCGTCGTCAGCCTGAGACGTGCAATCTGATCCGGGTGCGATCCCGATACTGGCGGAGGCCGCGGTCACGCGAGTTGACTGGACGGCATCGAAACCAGCGAGTTGAGTCGCGAGGCGAGTCGCTCGGTCTTGGAGGTTCTCTTCCGATACTCCCATGAGTTGCCCCAACGGTGAGCGGCCTAACGATTGAACCGCTACCGACGACGCGACGATGGCCGTCAAAGCCGCCGGGGCAACAACGAGGTCATGCCGTGGATTTTCGACGAGACGTTCCATGACGTCTTCGTTACCCACGATGAGGCCGAGTTCGGGAGTGCCCGCGAGCACGCCTCCGGCCAGGACAACGATGTCGGCACCGGCGCGAAGTTGATCGACAACACTGTCGGTCGCGATTTCGTTTCCGGTTGAATAGATCGAACCGACAGGCATCACCACAACGTCAATCCAGTTTTCGCGTTGGCTACCAGGGATCTGACCGGTGTCCCCTTTCGCTGCGAGGCGAACCAGAACCTGCAGCCGAGCGCCACGGTGTTTGTCGCCGCCATGTTCGCCGTGCTGACCGTGACGCGGAGGTCCTCCCCGTCGGCCACTTTGTTTCGCGAAGTGGACATCGTCCCAACGGTCACTCCCGTCAACGCGTCCAAACTCACGGACGTTGCCGCAACCAAAACGGCGGAGTCGCTCGACGAGCAACTCGTCACGCTGGGATGGTTTCGAATCTTGCGAAGATGTTTGGACGACGGTGTCTAGCGGAACGGCACAGCAACGGGGGACGTTGAGCGAACCGCCCCGCTTGCCTAGCGTGGCGATCAAACCAAGCGACGCGTCGAGAGAGTTCGTAACGATC
The DNA here is from genome assembly GCF_014192335.1 of Aporhodopirellula rubra. GTDB lineage: Bacteria > Planctomycetota > Planctomycetia > Pirellulales > Pirellulaceae > Rhodopirellula > Rhodopirellula rubra. Next base: position 296,039 of record NZ_JACHXU010000007.1, read on the forward strand.
GCCGACAACGTCCGACTCTCCGAGGCCCCTTCGTTGCATCGACGGGTGATCGTGGCGGCGATCTGCTCACAGAGACGAGAATTAACGTTCTCGACATGAGACGCATCTCCCGCGAGGTGTGGGACCGCGGCGGCGAGCGACTCGGCGGGTATCCCGACGCCGCTGCCACGTGGATCGAGCAATCGCCCCGATGCGTTGATCAGCCGCGTTGGCGTCAGCGAGACGGTTCCGCCGCCCCACAACACTCCGCTCTGCCAGACGTCTTTGATCGGCCGCGTGGACTCTTCGGCTTGGCGAAGGATCGTGTCGACTTTTTCACGAGCGGTCTTGGGCAACTCCTCAACGAGTTTGCTCGCCTGCTCTTTCAACGATGCCGCCGTGTCGTTGTCGGTGACTTGACGGGCGAGATCGGCCACGCCGCGACGAAGAAGTTCAACGGTCCAGGGGGGGAGAGCCATGTCGGTGCCTGCATGTGCGTCGATGGGGGTAATTCAGATCACCTCATCATCGTCACCGTGCCTCCGACTCACAATCCCTCCTGCAAAACCTTTCAACTCAGACGCGAGCACCCCCAATCGCGTCCCGTCCGTTCTCGACGGTTAGCTCGCGATCATCGCACGATTGAGCCCGCCGAACCTAAATCCCACTGCTGTAGATATCACTGTGATAGATCGGCTCCGTCGGCTGGGTTTTCAGTTGCAGCCCGCATTTAGCCGGCGTGCAAGGATTCTCTCCGTCGATGAATTGCCCACAATCGATCAGCCCTCCTTCGCTCGTCCCGACGAGTCGGAGCAGATAGTCCGGATCGATCGGTCCGGGATCGATCCACATGCCATCGGGCGTCAACTCCATCGTCCCGAGGTCGAGATCGAGCCCGCGACGAACGACTTCGAAGTTCACATAAAGGTTCAACAAACCGTTTTGCGAATTCAGCAAGTCGCTCAATGCCGAGATCGTATCGCGAGCGGCCGTCGGTCCGCTGTTGAGCCCACGTGCGTCACGGAAGGAACGAATGTCTTCGTTGAGTTCCAACTGGGTCGCGGCGATTCGGACCGATTGGCGTCCGAGTTCGAAGTTGATCCGGTTGGCTTGCAATTGCCGAATCGTTGCCCGCAACAACTGCCAAATCCCGTCCTCGAATCCGTAATACGATCGCTTGGCCTGTTCATACTCGATCAAGGATTGACGATACGTGTTGCGTTCTTGCAGACGTGTGATCGGAGCGTCCCATTGCAGCCCGACTCGTAGGGAGCCGGTATTCTGCCGCAGTGCGAACGGGTTGTTGCCGTCGTTCTGAACTTCGCCCGAGAACGTCAAGTCGAGCGAGCTTTCGAGGTTATCGGCAATGAACTCGATCGAACGATATTGATCAACCAAGCTCGCCCGAGCGTTCGCCCAGTCGCGGCGATTCAGCCGTGCGATCTGCAACGCTTGAGCTGGATCGATCTCAACCTCCGGCAACACAAGGCTCTCCACGCGAGCCCGAGCTTGGACGAGTTGCAATGCCAGAACATCGTCACCGAGCGAGGACAGCAGTTTCTGACTCGAGAGGATGATTTCGCGGCGAACGACTTCGGCGATCTCGGCGCGATCCTCAGTTCCCGGTCCCGAGACAACGTACTTCTCGATACTATCGGTCAACTGATCGACTTCGTTTTGGTAGTTCACCAAACGCGAGGAGAGCTGCTCGAACTGTTGGTCCAACTCTTCGCCGAGTTCCATGATCGGTTCGATGTCAAAAATTGACTCATCGAGTGTCTCGATCCCCAACAACGAGCAAATCGTTTCTTGCTCCTCGCGGTAAAGCTCCAACAGTGATTCGGTTTGCCGCCGTCGCTCGGGCAACTGTTCGAGCAGAATCTCCAAGTCCGTCTGAACCCGCGGGAGGTCTTTCGAGACGAGGTTGCGTGAGAACCGCGAAAGCGGCTTGATCGCCTGCCGAAGTTTTTCGATCACCGCGATCGTGTCATCGTCCCACTTCAATTCGGCATGCGGCAAACCGGTGTCTTCGTCAATTTCCATTACCGCCAGATCCAGCAGTGCGACGTTCAGTTCACCGACTTCCGCCCGGGTGGCAATCAACTGCTCGCGGCGTGAGCGTAGTTCTCGGTCAATCAGTTCGAATCGATTCAATGCCGGATCGTTGATCTGCACGCACAGGTAAGGCGGCAATCCGAGGTCGCCGAGAAAACTGTCGACGGAGTTTTGGAATGCGACGCGGCGAGATACCAACGCACTCTGCGCGCCGAGCAGGGATGAGCGTGACTGCGCGATCTGCAATCGTTGACGAATGATCGCTTCCGGGTCGTCCGGAATGGTGGTCAACAATTCGACGAGTGTGTTTTCGAGAATGACGAGGTTCTCGCCGAGTCGGGCGATGTTTTCTTCAAGGTTGCGGATCTGCAGTTGGTCTTGAAGCAACCCAATGAAACCGCCGGCGTCAGGAACACCACCGCCACCGGTCAGCCCAAATCCACCGCCACCGCCGAGCCCCCCAAAGCCGCCGCCGAGTCCCGTGAATCCGCTCAGTCCGACGCCAAACACACCACCGCTGCGTCGCACTTGGGTATTGATGTTACGACCGGTGGTGATGTTCAAGTAGAACTCCCGCCGAAATCGCTCAAACGATCGGACGTTGGCGAGCAATCTGCGTTCGGCCAAGGTCAGCCGTTCCAAAACACGGTCGCGACCGGCTCCCCGTAACAGAGGTTGCAACAACGTGAAATCGAGAACCGTGAATGCGGACTGCGAATTCGGCCCGCTGAGTTCCCAGACGATGTTATTGGCGACACCCACGATCAGGTTTCCGCCGGTGGCAAAGGCCCGCTGCATCGACAGATCGCGAGCCCCGTTGCTGTCGGCACCGAGGGCGATCGCACTGCTGCTCTCGCCGGTCCGCCCCGCACCGATTGCCGTGTAGGAGGTGTCCGCCCCACCAAAGAACTGCGTGTCGAACTGAAACCGTTCGCTGCTGACGTCAAGCGCCGACAGGAACAGGGTCTCGAGTTGCTCCTGATATTCCGACGAATGCAACAACGCGATCCGAACCGCATTGTCTGCGTTGAGTTCGAGAATCCCGTTTTCGTTGAGCGGCAGATATTGCCACCACAGCGGATTTTCAGCTGCGTTGGTCAGCCCCGCGGCCTCCCACATGGGGTAACCACGCCGCCCATCGACGCACTGCATGAACCGGTTCGACGCCGGGTCGTCCAACGGCATCGGTTGGAAATCGGGGTCGAACGGATTAAACATGCGGCTCCGAGGATCCAAATCGATCGTCAGAGGAGTGTTGACCGGACGAGCGACCTGCACCGCCTTTTCGGCGATTAACGCATTGGCCTCCCCGTCGGCTTGGACGCGGTAGTGTGCGCGTGAGCACCCGCCGACGGCGATTGCGACAATCGCGACCGTCATCCCGAACGCCCCGCAAATGCGAAACGTATTGAACCGCGGGATTCCCACGCCTGCTGGGCGAGAAAAACCAGCCTCTGGCGACATTTGAGAATCCGCATGGGTATCGTAAACCAACGAGCGATCGAGCACGTCTTCCATCCGTGGGTTAAATGTACGAGTCATTCGGAACGGCCTGCCGATTAGGATTCGGACGATCCGAGCAACCCGCTTGACCGGTTCGCATCGGAAAGCCGCTACATCCCCACCAATGGCGTTGGTTTGGTGACTGATGTCCGGAATGTGCCGATTGAGGTGCTTTGAAAATTGATTCCGGCGGTTGGTGTCAGAAAACTTGGTGAAAAACTAGCGGTTAGGCCGACTCGTCGATTAAACTTCTGTTTCGGGCAACCTGAACGCCTGCGTTTGAATTCGCAATTACTCCACTTTTCTCCTATTCGATGCAGTACGCCCTCCTCGCATTTTTGGTCATCTTGGTGCTGGTCCAGGCTTTTTTGCTATGGAAAGCACGGGCAGAATGGCGTTGGTACGAAATCACAGCGATCATCATGACGATGATTCTGGCCGTCGTTTTCGTATTCCCGGTCGCCGGTGCGCTGAAGAGTCGTTCAGCCTGGCACAAAGTCAAAGAGGATCTCGACGCCCGCCTGGCAAAAGCCAAAGCCGAACAAAAGGAGCTCCGTGACGGCGATCGCAACAATCCGCTGTCCGACCAAGGGGCACTTCCGCTGGCCCAAAAACTCGCGGCGATCGGAATCGAGGCCGGACGTCGATGGCGTGGACTGCGTTTCAACAACGCGAATTTCAACGGCCAACCCTCGATTGTTTTGTCGAGAGTCGCCGAAGTCGATGACGGCACCGACCCGCTCGACGGCACACCACCGGATGAGGGGGCCGCCGCCGGCGAGGACGAGGCCGATCCGATGCCACTGATTCCCGAATCGATGGTTGTCTACGGTTTTGGCGAAGGACGCGGCCCCAATATCGAGGTTCCAGTCCCGATCAAATTCCTCGGCGAATTCCGAGTCACCGCCAGCACCCCGACCCAAGTCACCCTGACACCAACCGGGCCGCTGCTACCCGAACAACAACGATTGATCGAACAGGGCAACGCCCGCAGTTGGTCCGTCTACGAGCTGTTGCCACTCGACGGTCACGAACCGTTCATCGCCGAAGGCAGCCTCGAAGATGACGACAACATTTTCGGCCGCGTCGATGATCAATTGATCAGTGCGATCCTGCAGGGAGCGTCCGAAGAAACTCGCAACAACTACCTGCGTGACGGTTCACGGTCGTTGCCCGATGACGAGCCGTTGTCTCGCTGGGTCAAAATCGAATTCACGAAAAATCACACGATCACGGTCGACAGCCCCGATCAATACAGTGCTCTCGAAGGTGGCTTTTTCGACGGAAGTGGACGCGCCGTTGACAGCCGTCTGCAAGTCGGTGACAGCGGCCAGGTTAAATTCGACAAAGGCGACCTCTTAGTCGTCAAGGAAGAAGCGGCCGATGCGTTGAGAGCCGAAGGCGTCGCCCGACTCGTGGACGAGTATTACCTGCGCCCGCTTAACGACTATCGTTTCGTACTGCGTCGTATCCGTTTGCGAATTGCGGAACTCGATAACCGGGCCGTGCAACTGAATTTCGAAAAAGATGTGTTGGAGCGAGCGATCGACGCAACGGTCAAAATGTTCGCGTCGTACCAGACCGACAAATTGTTGCTCGAACAGGATTTCGATCAGTTCGAGAAAGAACGACTGGCGCTCGAAGCGTACAACAAAGACTTGCGTGAAGGCTCTCGAGCGACACGTGAAAAATTGGTTCGTCTGTACCGCAGCAACCAGGCCCTTGAGTTAGAACTCGAACAGATCCATCGCTCGATCCAAGAGAACATCAATTCGTTGACCTCTTCGGAAGTTCGCTAGCGAATTCTTCCCGATAACGCGTTGCCGCGAGCAGGTTTCAGTACTGCCGCGCCGCGTTCTCTGCCCCCCCAACTCTCGTTCCCACCGGGATATCTGCGAGGGCTCGCGTGAACGGGCAACCACGGCCTCTGCCAGCGAGAGGCTACGCTGGGTAGAATTATTTGTGCAAGTCCTCCGCCAAGAATACCGTTTGCGGACTTCCCCTCTCGGTACGCTGCCGAAAGGGACGGCTGATTCGAGAGGCTGTCTCGAAATGTGCCACGTTGAGGTGTGAACTGTTGAACGAAACGCCGAACACGATGCATGATCTGCCTGAGCGTCCGAACACGCTGGTGATGTCTTACCTCGGCATTCGAAGAGCGATCGGGATTAGCGGGTTATTACTGCCGATCGTCTTGGGGCCGGTCGGATTGCTGTTCGGCATCGAAATCCAAGACAACCTCAGCAGCTACTACCACACACCACTGCGTGATGTTTTCGTCGGCACGCTGTGCGCCATTGGGATCTTCCTGTTCTGCTACCGCGGTTACGACCGCGTTGAAAACTGGACCGCGAACCTCGGTTGCGTCTCGGCGCTCGGCGTCGCGTTGTTTCCGCTCGATTTCAACAGCGATCCCCTCGTCCAGAAGTCAATCACCGGTTACCTGCACACCGTCAGTGGCGGACTGTTCTTTCTCACGCTCGCCTTCTATTCGCTATACCACTTCCCTCGCGACTCGAGACGCGAACACGAGCCTCATCTGCGAGAGCGTGATTTCGTTTACCGAACGAGCGGGCTCGTGATTCTGGGATCGATGTTTGCGATGGGCGGCTACTTGTTCTTGCTTCCGGACGAATGGAAACAGTCGTTTAACGACTACAACTTTCTATTTTGGATGGAGTGGATCGCAGTGTGGTCGTTCGCCTCGGCGTGGTTGGCAAAAGGGCGCACTATTGTCGCGGACATCGCGGTCGACGTTCTCGCGTACTCGAGCGAATTGGTGCTCGGTCGAAGCCAAACGCAATGATGGGCACGACCGGCGGATCTCATAATCCCGCTAAACGGCGCTGAAGTACCGCAACGCCGCGACAGCCAACGCCCGGACGTTAACCGGTTTCGGCACGACCGCCTCAACGTGAAGTTGATTCAGTTCTGACAACGTCTTTTCGTTGATCTTCGAACTGCAGACGATGATGGGAATGTCCCTAAGATGTTCGATATCGCCAGTCCTCAATCCTTCGATCAACTTCTCGCCGTCCATAATCGGCATCTCCAAATCGGTAACGATGGCATCGGGGCTGGTGTCTCGCGCTAGCTTCAGTGCCGCACGCCCGTCCTCCGCTACCAATGTGGAAAACCCGAGCCGCTCAAGAGTACGAGTAACCAAATGCCGAGAGGATGCCGCGTCATCAACCACTAAGACGGTCGGGAATGACTCTCGATCAGAATTTCGCTCGGGTACCTTAAGCATCTCACGCTCTCGAATGAATCAGATTGGATTACTCGTCACCTAATCACCTAACGATTTCAACGGTCGGCAGGGAAAAACGGGAACAACGACGGTCGAATCGACCACCCCCAAAAGGATGCAAACGACGTTCCAACCTCCATTTCCAGTAGCCGAAGCGAAGGTCGCCGGTGTTCACGTGACATTCGTTTTCCCCCACCCGCGAGCAACGTTGCCCAACCAATCGTTGACACAAACCGCAACTCGCTGCGAACGCGTAACTATCCGAGGGGTTCACTTTTCACACAAACCGATCGCGAATCGCCCCCCGTTCGCTGAATCGGATATCACCGCAATGACCATCGTGAGCGCGGATCCATCACATCCGGCGCACCAGATTGGCACAGCAATCGCTCTTCCTCTCTCAGCATTCGCGTGACAGACCTTCAACACGGCCACGCTCTCAACACCTTTCCACTGGAGAAACTTATGCTCGGTTGGGCCCTCACATTTTTAGTCATCGCGTTAATTGCAGGCGTACTCGGTTTTGGTGCCGTCGCCGGAACCGCAGCCACGGTTGCCAAGGTGCTCTTCTTCGTCTTCTTAGTGCTGTTCATCATCGGCTTGGTGCTGGGACGACGCCCCGCCGTTTGAGCAGATCGATCAACACAGTCACCCGATCAATGATACCAGCGGTGAACGATGCCAGCGGTGAACGATTCGTTGCAATCGCCGCCATATCGCGTTCCGAACCACACACCAGTGACACGACACCGGGCCGCATCACACTTCCTATCCAACACCCACCCCAGGAAACACCAATGAGCACTCAAACGTATCGACCCGTCAAAAGTAAACAAATCGAACTCGCCTCTCGTCCAGACGGGATGCCAACTAAAAGCAACTTCGAACTCAGCGAAGTGTCCATCTCCCCCATCGCAGATGGTGAGTTCTTGGTTCGAAATCAATGGATGTCCGTTGATCCCTACATGAGAGGACGGATGAAGGACGGCGACAGTTACGTACCGCCTTTTCAAATCGGCAAAGCACTCGAAGGCGGTTGCATCGGCGTCGTCGTTGAATCGAAGAACGAACAATTCGTGGAAGGCGACCAAGTTCTCGGCAACTTAGGATGGCGTGAATTTTGGAAATCAGAGGGGCAGGGTGTCCAGAAGATTGATGCCGAACTTGCACCTGCTCAGGCCTATCTCGGTGCTCTTGGAATGACGGGCATGACCGCCTGGGTAGGGTTGAAACGGATTGCTAACGTACAACCAGGTGACACCGTTTTTGTATCGGCCGCCTCTGGAGCAGTCGGTTCCATGGTTGCCCAGATCGCGAAAGCAAATGGCTGCAAAGTCATCGGAAGTGCCGGCAAGCAGTCCAAGATCGATTGGCTGCGTGATCGTGCGGGGATTGACTCGGTGATCAACTACAAAGAGACAACAAACCTATCCGATGAACTCGGCAAGATGGCGTCCAAGGGCATTGATGTCTATTTCGATAACGTGGGCGGGGAACATCTCGAAGCTGCACTGGATCACATGAATGATTTCGGCAGGATCGCTTCTTGCGGCATGATTTCGACCTACAACGCAACCGAACCACCCGCGGCACCGCGAAACCTTTTCAAGGTGATTGCCAAACGCATCCGAATGCAAGGTTTCATTGTTCGCGACCACATGAATGATTACGAGGACTTCATGCGAGACGTGTCGGCACTGATCCGCAGTGATCAAGTCGTATGGGAAGAGACGGTCACTGAGGGTTTGGAAAACGCTCCCGATGCATTTATCGGTTTGTTCGAGGGTGACAATCTCGGCAAGTCACTCGTCCGAATTGGGTAACCGACGTCGCGGGTTTCCGTTGCGACTCCTTCACACGGACGCCCGGCATGTTTTCCACCAGAAGCGATCGCTTATCGAAGTTTCGTGCTAACTCAATCATCTTCGGTATGACAATCGCTGTCTTACTTTGTGAACATCGAGCACGTCCTTCCCAAGCAGACGGACTGCGTACCAATTCATCAATTACGGAGACCTCCCATGACGATTACCAGCATCAATCCTGCGACAAACAAGACCATCGAAACCTACACGCCGATGACCAAAGATCAGACGATTTCCGCGATTGGGAAAGCGGACGAGGCGTATCAAGAGTGGAAAAATAGTTCGTTCGAAGAGCGACGTAAGGCGATTCTGTCGTTTGCGAACCAGTTGAGAGAGCGTAAAGAAGAGTTCGCAAAGTTGATCACCCTCGACATGGGGAAACGAATTTCCGAAAGTCGTGATGAAATTGAATTCTGTGCCGAGATCGCGGAATTCTACGCGAACAACGCGGAGGAGTTCTTAGCCGACCAACCGATGAGCGACGTTGACGCGGATGCCTACATACACTTTGAACCGATCGGCGTCCTGATGGGCGTGATGCCATGGAACTTTCCGTTCTATCAAGTCACACGTTTTGCGGCACCAAACATCATGGCCGGAAATACCGTGATGGTGAAACACGCGAGCAATGTCCCACAGTGTGCTGACGCGATAGAGAAACTGTTTCGCGAATGTGGATTGCCTGATAGCGTTTATACGAACCTGTTTATCCCGTCGGAATTCGTCGAAGCGATTGTGTCTGACTCGCGGGTACAGGGCGTTTCGCTCACAGGTAGCGAAAAGGCGGGCGCCGCCGTCGCCGCACTCGCGGGCAAGAATTTAAAACGCTCCGTACTGGAACTCGGCGGCAACGATCCCTTCATTGTCCTCGAGGACGCGGACATCGAGAAAACAGTCGAGTTGGCCGTGAAGGGCCGAATGATGAATGCCGGGCAATCGTGCGTGGCCTCCAAGCGTTTCATCTTGCTGGAATCCATCGCTAACGAGTTTTTGGAAAGATTCAAGGAGGCCATGGGCTCGCTCGAGATGGGCGACCCCACGGATGAAGAAACCACTCTCGCCCCGTTGTCTACCGAAAGCGCGGCGGTGAAGTTGCAGGAGCAGGTTCAATCGTCCATTGATGCGGGAGCGACCGTATTGCTGGGCGGCGATCGTCCCGATCGAGAGGGTGCTTATTTCAATCCAACCATTCTGACCGACGTCACACCCGACATGCCCACGTTCGACCAAGAACTCTTCGGTCCGGTAGCGACGGTGTACGTGGTAAAAGATGAGGCAGAGGCGATCAGCCTCGCGAATCAATCATCTTACGGTTTAGGTGGCAGCGTCTACACCCAAGACAAGGAGCGAGGCCGACGCGTCGCGGAGCAGATCGAGACTGGCATGGTCTTCCTGAACCAACCGACAAACTCGCAAGCCGAGCTTCCTTTCGGCGGGATCAAAAACTCCGGTTACGGCCGTGAGTTGTCACACCTCGGTATCCTCGAGTTTGTGAACAAAAAACTCGTCCACATGGGCCCCGTCGAAGCATAGACGACGCACCACTTCCCCCCATAGCCGATACACCGTGATCAGGTGAAGTTTTTTTTCGCGTCGTGGGCGAGGTCGCAATTCAGTCACGAGCGTGTCTGCGCCGTTTGAAGTTCATCACCTTGAAGTTCATCACCGATCTCGCGAAGTCATCTCGGCAACCATTCTGATCAACCGTTCGCCATCGATCGGCTTCGATAGATAATCGTTGCACCCCGCCTCGAGACACTCGTTCATATCACCCTGCATCGCGTCCGCGGTCAGGGCGATGATCGGTCCTTTGTATCCCAGTGAGCGAAGGATTCGTGCCGTCTGATACCCATCGAGGTTTGGCATCTGCATGTCGAGCAGGACCAGTGCGGGACAATTGTCTTTCCCAAGGCAGTCTTTCATGAAGTCGACTGCAACCTGACCATCCTCGCACTCGTCAACCGTCGCTCCTGCCTTAGTGAGCAACCGACGACTCAAGAATCGAATGTCACGTCGATCATCGACAACGAGCACCCGGCATTGCAAAGACAAACCCTCTAAACGCTTCGGCTCTGGTAATTTCGCCTCGCTCACAGTCCCGGCGCCGAACTCAACCAGTTCGACATCAGCGACGTCTCCCACATCGACGGTCAGGGTGAATGTGCTGCCAACACCTTCGGTACTTTGCATCGAAATTTCGCCGCCGAGCATTTCCGCCAAACGTTTGCTGATCGCCAACCCCAATCCGGTACCACCAAAATGCCGACTGACCGTGGAGTCGCCCTGAGAGAATGGTTTGAAGAGTCGGTCCTGTTGCTCATCGCTCATCCCGATACCGGTATCGACGATATCGAAGTGAAGGAAGCCGTGTGCAGAACGGAGAGTCCTATCGGCTGAGCCCGTCATATGTGGCTCATTGTCATTGTTCGACGAGTTACCGTCACATCGCGCGTCGTATCGGACAGAGATTTTGACGTGTCCCTTCCGCGTGAACTTGATCGCGTTGCCGACCAGATTGATCAAGATCTGCTTTAGCCGTTTCGCGTCCGACTGAATCAGTTTCGGCAATTTCCCGACATACTCGACCTCGAGTGCCAATCCCCCCTCGCTCGCCCGCACCTCCATGACGCTTCTGACATCTTCGAGTAAGCGTGCGGGCTGAAAACGTTCGTTCTCGATATCCAGCTTTCCCGCTTCAATTTTTGACAAGTCGAGAATGTCGTTGATGATATCAAGAAGGTAATCGCCGTTACGTCGAATGGTTTCTAAATGACGAATCGCTTCCGGATCGTCGATCATGTCACTAATCAAATCCGCATATCCGAGAATCGCGGTCATCGGCGTACGAATTTCGTGTGACATGTTTGCCACAAACGCACTTTTCGATTGGCTCGCCGCGACCGCGGCCCGCTCACTCTCGCGAAGACGCTCCGCATTGAGATGTTCCTCCGTCGAATCCCAATTCAGTCCGTATAGGCTAACGACCTCACCTTTCTTATTGCGAACCACCTCTCCGACGCCCACCATCCATCGGATTTGGCCGTTGTTGCGGATCACGCGAAATTCATGTTCAAAGGACGCTTCCCCCCGCGTCGCTCGACTCCACTCCGCTTTCAAACCCTCGACGTCTTCGGGATGAACGTGCTCGAAGAAAAGCTCCGGTGACGCCGTTTGGTCGAGCGGAATTTCCAGCATTTCATAGACTTCTTCGGTCCAAATACTACCTGACGGAGTCCATTCCCAAGCAGCCATCTCGCCCGACTTCAGCGCCAACCGGAGGCGTTCTTCGCCTTGCCGAATACGTTCGGCGGTTACCTTTTGATCCGTAATGTCCCAGTTCAATCCGACCAATCGAGCCGGTTGACCGTCATGCCCCGGAATCAGTGTCCCGCTGGCCGCCAACCATCGCAACTGCCCATCTGGGCGAATGACACGGAACTCAACCTTGTAATCTTTTCGATCGTTCGTTCCATAGGGGAGCGACTCTTTGACGTGCTGCACGTCGTCGGGATGAATCAGATCGAACAGAGTTTTCCCCATCCGTGGCGATTGCCTATCGATACCAATGACGTCACACCATTGGTCGTCCCAATGGGCAATGTCCGTATCGGGCTGCCACTCGAAGGCTCCCATTCGCGCGGACTCCATTGCCAACGTCAACCGTTGCCGACTCTCGTGAAGCTGGTTTTGAAACTGCACCTCTTGCGTGACGTCGCGAGCGACCAAGGTTCCGCGAATCGGTTTGGGAGGTGATACCGACTCGTCGTAAAAAACACGCTTGCGGATATCGAGCCAACGGATCTCGCCACCAGGCAAAACGATCCGGTGGCGATGCGAAATCTCACCGTTGTCAATCGACGCGAGCGAATGATGGATCGCCGACATCATCAAATCGCGGTCCTCTGGATGGAAGAGCGCATGAACATCGTCGCGAGACACAGTAACCGCGTGATCCCCAAATCCATACAAGCGAGCCGCCTCTTGCGACAATTCGATTTGGTCCGTTTCGTAGTCGACTTCCGCCAGCGTCAAGGCAGCAACATCGATCCCCAATTGCAGTTTGCGCTCGGATTCGACCACTGCGGCTTCCGCCTCCTTCCGATCAAGAATATCAATCGCAGAGGGAATCAGATGAGTCACCCTTCCTTCATCATCACGGACCGGATTGAGCATGAAGTCGAGCATTCGGTTTTCATCTCCCACAACGCGGTAGCGAATGTCCCGACGAATCGACTCGCCTTCCGCAGCACGCGCAACGAGCCCCTTGAGTTCCGCCTGCAATTCGGGATCGTAGTTCCACCAGAAGGTGTCCCAAAATTTCATCCCAATAACATCTTCCCGCGAGAGGTCCGCCGACTGAAGCGCCGGTGCATTCGCCTCGAGCAACGTCCCGTCCGGCAGAAGAACGCCGATGAACCCGACCGTGTTGTCGATCACACGTCTCAGTTGAGCCTCCCGATCGGCCAATTCGAGTTGAATACGTTTGCTGTCGGTGACGTCTGAGATCACGCCAAAGAAATCATTCACCTCGTCATTTTCGCCGATCGCGGTCTGCCCGCGTCCGTGCAACCATCGACGTTCGCCATTGGGCAAATTGACAACGTACTCTTGGTCAAACGCCCCGCTGTTCTCAATCGCGTCCTCAATCGCCTTGGCAACACGTTCACGGTGTTCGGGATCGATCCGATTCATAATCGCTTGCGTGTTCACGTCTTCGTCTGCTTCAAAACCAAACAGTTTTTTCAAGCTGTCTTCAACCACGACCTCATTTGTACGCATGTCCCAACTCCACGGCGCCACTTTGCTGAACGCCATCGAGAGTTCCAAGCGTGCCTTCGCGTGCGCCAGTTGCCGTTCGGCGGCATGTCGATCGCGGATATCGACCCCGGACGGAATCAAGTATTCGACTTCGCCGCGTTCATCAAAAACCGGCGCAATCATGAAGTCGATATAAACACCCTCGTCACCGTGTGCAAAGAGCGACACATCGAAACGGACCGTTTCCCCCGCTCGGGCACGTTCGATCGCATCACGCATCGATTGGGCGACATCCTCCGAATAGGTCCACCAGGGCGCATCGGCGAAAGGCTTACCGACCACATCCTCACGTCTGACTTGGGCGATTTCGAGTGAACGATCATCAACCTCCAACAAGATGCCATCGAGTCCAACGAGGCCGACCAGCCCGAGTTGATGGTTGATCACTCGGCGCAAATGAGCCTCTCGGCCGGCGAGATCCAGTTCGTAGTGCTTCCGTTCGGTGATATCGGTGCACATTCCGACCCAGCGCTTGACGGTGCCACTGGCGTCACATTGCGGCAATGCTCGCACATGAGCCCAACGGTATTCGCCACTGCTTTCATGCCAAATACGATACTCCATCGACAGCGGCTGCTTGGTTGCAACGGTCGCTTCCCACGTTTTGATCGTCGGTTCGCGATCATCCTCGTGTAGCGCTTTCAACCAACCGTAACTGATCCACTCTTCAAACGATTGCCCGGTAAAGGCACGCCAACTCGGCGAATCTTCAACGACCTTACCTTCGGCATTGGTAACCCAAACAATTTGTGACGATGCATCAACGAGCAGTTGAAAGAGCTCCTCACTCTCACGTAATTGCGTAACGTCAGTGAACGTCACCACGATTCCCGAGTCGACACCGGTGTGTGACCGATATGGCAAGACACGACGGATATACGATTTCCCTGAATCGGCATCCACCGTGTCTTCGATGAAGCCGTCCTTGCGAATTGCCTTCGGGTCCGGCAACGGCGGCATGTTCGCCACGTTGGGGACGAACTTCTCGAGCGGCCGACCGATGTCGGTCGGAATCAAATCGTAGATATCTTTGATCGCGGGCGTGAATCGTCGAATATGCAAATCTTGGTCGAGGAAGACGGTCGCGATCTGCGTGCTACGCAACAGGTTCTCTAGATCGTCATGCGCCCGTGCCACGGCGTCACTGGTCGCTCGGATCTCCTCCTTGGACGTTTCGAGTTCCTCGTTTGCAGACTGCAACTCTTCGTTCATCGAGAGCAATTCTTCATTCGAAGATTTCAACTCCTCGTTCGCTGCCTCGATGTCCTGCAGTGTCTTGTCGAGATCATCACGTGTCGTTTCGAGTTCCCACTCGAGCTGCGTGACGAGCGATTCTTGATCGAGGTCAGCAGGCAGGATACTCAGTTCGCCCGAAGAGTCATCTCGCTTGAACGGCTTTCCGACATCATGAAAAACGACCAGGAAGAGCGATTCCTCTTCTCCCAGTTTCGGCATCGGCTGAACGGTGATCATCACCCGCTGAACCAACTCGCCGACCCGGATCGACATGTCTTCATGCTCCACCTTTCGCCGCGTCTTCTTAGCCTCATTGATTGCGGCGCGCAATCCGATTCGCAATCCGCGTGCCGCCATTTTAACGATGTTGTTTTGGTAGTCCCCTCCACTGACCGTGAGATATCGCTGCATGTCAGCCGACGCATTAAGAATCTGTCCTGATTCGTCAATGACAACGCTCTTGGGCGCAAACTCATCGAGCGTGATCTTTTGCCGGATTTCGGTCAGATCAGTAGATTCGTCTGGAGTGGTGTCGTCGGGAGCATCTGAATGCATTGGGATCCGCGCGGGACGTTGTTGGTTTGAATTGCGTGAACCGATGGAAGTCCCTTTGCGTTGGGAGATTCGATAGTGCGAATTAATGGGACGAAACAACTCGCCATGCGAAACGATGTTTTCACTCGGACCGAGAAAGAGAAATCCCGATGGGCGCAAAGCATAGTGAAACAGCGGAATGAGCTTGTTCTGCAAATGCTGACCGAGGTAGATCAACAGATTACGACAGGATATCAAATCTTGACGCGAAAAAGGTGGATCGCTGATCAGGTTGTGAACGGAGAACAACACCATCTCGCGAATGGACTTGTTGACATGATAGCGTTTGCCACGTTTGGAAAAAAAACGTTTGAGTCGTTCAGGACTGACCTGCTCCTCAATGCCTGAGGGATAGGCTCCGGCTCGCGCGATCTGCAGCGCGTGCTCATCGATATCGGTTGCGAAGATCTGAACTTGGCAGTTTGACTGCAACTCATCCATCACCTCGCGGCAAAGGATCGCCATCGAATAAGCTTCCTGCCCGGAAGCACATCCCGCGACCCAAATGCGAACACAATCATCGTCTGAACGCCCGTCAAACAAGTTGGGCAAGACAGATGAACGGAGTGAATCAAATGCCTCAGGATCACGGAAGAAAGCGGTTACTCCGATCAACAGTTCTCGAAACAGGCGACGAACTTCATCCCCGTTTTCTTGCAAAAGCTCAACGTAGTCATCGACGAGCGTGAGCCGCAACACTTGCATTCGGCGTTGAATACGTCGGGTGAGCGTATTGATTTTGTAGTGTTGAAAATTGTGCTTGGTTACCTCCAACAGACGCTCGGCAATCTCGGGAATGGCTTCCTTGATATCGCTTTGCCAATGCACGTTCTTTTCAGGTTGCGTCAGTTCGCTCCAATGTTGGGCATAGTTGAGCAGCTCCGTCGCAATTTCATGGGGCGACAACACGTGATCAGCCACTCCAGTCGTTGCGGCACTTCGTGGCATTGAATCGAATCTCGCAGACTGAGGATCCTGTGCGCACGTTAATCCGCCCTGATCACTGATCGATTTCAGACCGAGTGTTCCGTCACTGCCCGACCCCGACAAAATCACACCGACCCCACGCTCGCGTTGATCTTCAGCTACCGAATGAAAGAAAAAATCGATAGGCGCTCGCTGACGTGCCTCATCGTCATCCTGAACGATCGTGACGAAGCTGTTTTTGAGTGCCAAGAGTTTCTTGGGGGGGCAAACATAAACCGTCGCGGACTTGAGTTTGCGACGGCCCTCGATCTCGACCACTTTCAAGTTCGTTGACTTTGTTAACAACTCGGGCAGCAACGATTCTCGAGTCGCGTCAAGATGCTGAATGAAAACGATCGCCATCTCGGGACTGTCTCCGAGACCACGCAATAATTCCTGGAACGCCTCGAGTCCTCCTGCGGAGGCGCCGACTGCGACGATGAGTGGCGACTGCGTTTTCGGGTTGGCCGTATTTGTCATATTCTAAGTAAGTTGGATCATTTTCGTTCAATCGTATCATCCGAGCAAATCCCGTAGGACGATGCCTTCAACACGCTCGGATGAAGCAAATACGGAAACGGTCGCATTAAGCTCGGTCCACGTTGAGTGGAAGAAGGTTCACATCGAAACAAACGGGCAGGAGAACTGCAACGCTAAGATTGCAGACGGCATCAGAATTGTGATCCCGCAATATCGCTCGCCCCTTCGTCACCTTCCCTCCGAACGAAAAAGACGACGCGTCCTGCGAATTCGTCGCGATTACGATCCGTTGGTTTCTTCACTGATTTTACCTCGAAGCCACTTGGCTCGTTCTTTTCGACGTTCTGTCAATTCGTCAGCCAAAATTTCCTGCGTGTATTTGGCCACCATGCTGACCAAACGCATGTGATCGATCGGTTTGGAAAGGTAATCGTCGCAACCACCATTAAGACACCGATCCCGATCCCCTTTCATCGCATCCGCGGTCAATGCGATGATCGGCCACTGAATCCCCTCGGATCGCAGCTGCGCTGTCGCATGCAGCCCATCGACGTTCGGCATTTGCATGTCCATCACGATCAAATCAAACGGTTGCCCTTCGTCACGAGCGGCGATCGCGGCATCAATTCCCTGCTGTCCATCCTCAGCCGTCGCGACCTTCGCACCTGCTTTCTCGAGAAAGTGTTGACTGATGTGACGCACGTCACGGCGATCGTCAACGACGAGCACGCGGCACGAAAGTCGGGGCGATTCGGGAAACGGAACATCAGGCTCGCCTTCCCGGACCACGAGACTCGGTTTGACCAACTCGATGTCCTCAAACGAAGCGATCGGCAAGCGGACGTAAAACGTCGATCCACGCTCAGGCACGCTCCTCAAATCCATTTCGCCGTCCATCATATGCACCAGTCGTTGACTGATTGCGAGGCCCAAGCCACTGCCGCCGTACTGCCGCGTCACCGAAGAGTCCCCCTGGGAGAAGGGTTTGAACAGTCGTTCTTGCTGCTCGAGCGTCATCCCAATCCCCGTGTCTTCGATCGCGAATTCGATCATCGGGGTCTTAACGTCTTCGAGGAACTTCACCTTCAGACGAACGGAACCTTCATCGGTAAACTTGATCGCGTTGCCAATCAAATTGATAAGCACCTGTCGCAAACGTGTCGGATCGGTCTCGATCGTCTTGGGGACCAATCCTTCAAAAACCACATCAAATTTGACCTTCTTCTCCTCAGCTCGGACCGCCATCAGCGATTGTATGTCCGCGACAAGTTGCGGCAGCGCGGTGGGTTCAACATCGACGTCGAGTTTACCGGCTTCGATACGCGACAGATCCAAGATGTCGTTGATCAGCTCGAGCAGGTGTTCACCGTTGCGTTTCATGATCAAGACGCAGTTGCGGTTATCGGGGTCGTTGAGGTGCCCGAGCAACACGTCGGCGTATCCAAGAATCGCAGCCATCGGCGTGCGAATCTCGTGGCTCATATTGGCTAAGAATTCACTCTTGGATTGGTTCGCCGCCAGTGCCATTTGCTCGCTCTCGCGCAACCGCACTTCCTGTTCTTTTCGCTGGGTGATGTCTTGCACGATCGCACTCACGGCCGTCACCGTCGTACCACTCTCGCCGTTGAGATCCAACGGATAGTAACTGGCCAACCAAGTGCGTCGCTCACCACTGGTCGGGTGGGTTCCGACAATTTCCACATCGACCACGGGTTCACCGGTTCGAAACACGCGATCGTAGTGTGGTTTGATTTGGTCCTGAAAACCGTTGAGAAACTCCTCGGCAGTGCGACCGATGTGGTCCTCTCGGGCGACTCCGTTGATCTTTGCCAGTGTGTCGTTGATCCTCAGAAAACGGTAATCGCGGTCGATCAAAGACATTCCCACCGGAGCGGACTGATAGATCAACTCCAGCTCTCGTTTTTGTTTGACCAGCTCGGTGCGAGCAATCCCGAGATTAACTTCCGCTTGACGCTGTCCCTCGATGTCGCTGATCGTGCCAACCCACTCGATCACGCCGCCATCGGAGTCAAAAACCGGAACCGCCTCGGCTACGAACTGGTGCCATGCCTGCGCCGCATGATTCCATATTCGCCCCGTCGCTTGATACTTGGTCAACGTGGTGGCGGCTTGGTTCCACTTTCTCAACAACTCATCGCGATCCTCTTCATGGATTACATCAACCCATCCAAAATCTTTGAGTTCCTCCCACGACTGCCCCGTGTATCGCTCCCATGATGCCTGTGGGGTCGTGAATTTCCCCTCTGAACTCGCGGTCCAAACGATGCTTCGCGTTCCTTCGATTAACGCTTGATGTCGGGCATTGGCAGCCAACAACTGTCGCTCGGTGATCGTGCGTTGCTCGACTTCGTTCTCAAGACGTTGGATCGTAGCGGTCAATGAAGGCAACTTCATGACGTGCGGCAGATTCTTCACGATGACGCCGAGAGTCACCCACGACACAATCGCGGTAAAGAACTTCGCAAGAGCACTCACACGATAGATCGGGTTCCAAAAAATCACCGCCTCGATCATGTGCGTCACCCCGCACGCAACGATGAACGCGGCGAAGAGATAAATGATCCGAGGCAGGATGACGTCTTTCCTCGTCCGGACGAAATAGATCAACGATAACGGGATGCCAAAGTAGGCCGCCCCGATCGCGATGTCCGAAACGATATGCAGCCACCCCAGGAACTCCGACCAGTGCCCGCAATACCATCGCGCGGGAAAGTCCGAGGTGTCAAAGAACTTCTCGAAGAACTCTTGCATCAGGCGGGCACCTCACGCTCGGCGATCGCACGCGCGAGAAACCGTTCGAGTTGCTGCCTTTCGTAATAGCGGTAGCCGGTGACGGGATTCCGCGTGGGCACCAAACGACCGGACTTATCCCAATTCCGCAACGTCTCCGCCGAAACGCCTAGAAATTCCGCGGCGAGTCCAACCCGGATCATTCCCTCGAAAGCACTCCGCGTTTGCTGATCCGCCATCCGTCCACTCCCCATAAAACCTTACAAACTCCCAACTGATATCAAATTGAACGCGGCTCGAGACTTTGGTCAATAAGGCTCGACAGGAGCGTCCGCCGGCACAAAAGTCGGACGCTCTCTCAGCCCCACCACATCGTGCCCCAAACCCATGCCCCGGTCGTCTTTCGCACCAACGATCCTCAAAAACCATCTCGCTACTGCCGCCTGCACCGATCAATCTCACGCTCGATTTCGAATCAGGCGAGCGCCTGCCGAACGGGCGGACAAGAATGCCTAACGAGCCGATGAGGACCTCACAATTGGAGTTCATCGTTGGCAACGACTGCATCTTTCAACGTCGCACGAGGGCTCTTTCAAGTTAGCCGCCAACAACGTTCGTCGCATTCGATTCGTCTTCGGTCCTCACCGAGTCGTCTGCTATACTACGCCCGATGATGGCCGCGAGTGGTATGGCAGTTGCTTCCGCACCATCCCCACACCGCGACTGGGGATCGATGCCTCGAACGTTCATTCGATGCTTTAACGAATAGCCTGGAACCGTTGCTTATGCCGAATCAGTTATGACGCCGAAGCAACGCCAGGCAACCTCTCTGACTCAGACCGCCGCGAGATCGGAACTCGCATTCCAATGCAAATCAGTACGGAGACATTTCGATGGTCATGACTACTCCGGATCACTCACAAACACATCGCTTTCCATCACTCGGAGTCGTGATTCGCGTCGACCGTCCACACGACGGTGTTCCCCGGGTCAACGTTAGCGTGCCTGATGACCTCCTCGATGGGAAATTCGACGCAGCGCGTTGGTCGAGTATCGCCCAGCCCCAACTCTCCGATCAAGAACGTTCGAAACGACGTCATCATATTTGCAATCAATTGCACATCGTTTCCATGTCGCTCGACCTTCTTCAAAACTCATCGATTGATGGTGACCGAGAAGACATCGAACAAACGCTCGAAATCGCGATCACCTCGATGAACGAATTGGAATCGCTCGCCACAGGCTAAGCGAGTTTCGATCACTTAACTTGCCTCGAAGGCCAGACTCTCGCAATTGCCGAGTAATGGAATAGTGGCAGCGACCACAATGGGTGATGACCGACCAAGGCACAATTCGGCACCTTCTCGACGCTTCTACTGTGTTTTGCGGCACGCCCTTTGCATTCTCCATTGGTTAGCCCGGTGAATCCCACCGTGCGATCTAACGAAACCCAAAACGGAGAATGAATATGAGTTTGGAAACAAAGACCGATCTTAATGAAACGACCATCAACAAGCTTCAAAAACTGATTCGCGCCAACATCGACTCCTACAACGGATTCCATGAATCGGCTGAGGAACTCAACGATGAAGCGTTGGCCTCGTTGTTCCGCAGCATTGGTGATGAGCGATCGGCGATGGCGACGGAACTGCAACAGCACGTGGCGTTCAATGGTGAAGAAGCCGAAGATGACGGCAGCGTCGCCGCAAAGACACACCGCATTTGGATCAACATTCGCGGCAAACTCAACGGCGGTGATCCGCACGTGATTCTAATCGAAGCCGAGCGTGGTGAAGACCACATCAAGGAAGCGTACGAGGAAGCACTGAAAGAGACCGCGGGCAGTGCGATGAACGACGTCCTTTCTGCTCAGTATGCCAAGGTAAAAGCGGGACATGACAAAATCCGCGACCTTCGCGACGCGTACGCGAAAAAATAATCCTCACGTTCGTCTCGTCGGTAGCGTTGCACGGCGGCATCTCACATGCCGCTGCAGCGCACCGAACCTTGGGGACAGCGTCCCTGCCCAAACAACCGATAAAACGCCCTATCCTAATCCGCGATAAATATCGATGTACACAATCCTCTTGATCGTCCTGATCCTGCTACTCCTCGGCGTCGTCCCCGCATGGCCGCACAGTCGATCGTGGGGTTACGGACCGAGTGGATTGCTGACCGTGATTGTAGTGATCATGGTTGCACTGCTGCTAATGGGACGTATTTAGAACATCTCCAATCACTCTTCTCTGGAAAGCCGAATGAATTACTTACACCTGACCCTGCGTTCTTCCATCGCCGTAGGCTTACTGACAATGGGGCTCGTATTTTTTGGATGCGACAACAAAGAGACCGTTCTTGACATTGACACTCCCGACGGTGGCGTGGAAGTGGAACGAGACCGAGATGATGGAGCCCTCTCAATCGATGTGGATGAATAAGAGCCACCTGGATAGCAAACGATCAAATGAGAAGAGGCAGCGAACGAAATGTTCGCTGCCTTTTTTCGTGCGCGACCGCAACTGAGAGACAGAGCCAATATAGGGAAACTGCCAATCACGGGAATTCACAGCGTGCCACGCCAACGACTCACTTACACCCATCCCCGAATCAATCATGACCCGCTCACGTTGGTCCGAGAGTTGCGACGATCCCCCTTGCCTTCCACGTCGGGAGGAGCCTCATCTATTTAACACGGAGCTAACAATGAACTGGGATCAAATTCAAGGCAAATGGAAACAAGCCAAAGGTCAAGTCCAACAGAAATGGGGTGACCTGACTGACGACGACCTCGATGTTGTCGCCGGAAAACGTGACGTACTCGTCGGCAAAGTTCAAGAGCGTTACGGAATCGCCCGCGAAGAAGCCGAACGGCAAGTCAATGAGTTTCAAAGCTCATGTAGCTGCTGATCAACTCCCCCCTAATCAACCCCAAAGCGGACGTCAGTGAGTCTCAGGCGTCCAACCACTTCCCCACTTCTTTTCCACAATGGAGAAACAAAAATGAAACGCGTATTCAAAACAATCGTCGCCGCAATTGCTGTCGCTTATCTTACCACCGGCGTATCGAACGCCCAAGAACCAAACGGCCAGTTACCGGTCGATCATCAACCAAACGTTCAGGATCGCTATGAAGCGAACAAACCAGCATTGCGAAACGATGCTGGCCGTCTCGATGCCAAAACGCGTGGGACGGCGATCCGTGTAAGCCAGTTAATGGGTCTGAACATTCAGAACTCGCAGGGTGAGAGCGTAGGTGAAATCAACGATATCGTCCTCGACTCACGTACCGGGAAGGTTCGCTACGCCGCGGTTACCTACGGCGGCTTCCTCGGCGTAGGAAACAAGATGTTCGCGGTTCCGTTCGAAGCATTCAAGGTTCAAGTCGATCCCGATGAAGCGGGCGATGACGACATCGATGCCGACGATTACGTGATGGTGCTCGACGTCACCCAACAACAACTCGAAGGCCAACAAGGCTTTGACGAAGACAACTGGCCTAACATGGCCGATCGTCGCTGGGCCGCCGAATTGAATGAACGGTACAATGTCAATCAAGATCGTGATGCAAGCAATCGTGGAAACCGAGTTGATCGAGAGCGAAATCGCCAGAACCAATAGTTGCTGCGATCATTAGTTGAAGGCATTTTTGCCTGAAAACAGGCATTGTTCGGACCGAACGTGAATCGCGTTCGGTCCGCGGCGTAATGCGACTTACCGAACACGACTCGGAATGACGTAAAAATTCATAGCTAGCAAAGACAGAGACGCACCTCGTATTTGCATTCCTTGGCATCGAGGAACCGGCTTTCCCCGAGCCGACCGACGCACCTCATTGCCGCTTGGCTGATCGTAGTTCTCCCCACCCCCGGTTCGGCACATGATCGAACAACAAACAGCCAACTGGCAGCACCATTGCTGGACCCTAAAACCCTTCCTCGGAGCGGAGTGAGCGATGGCGATCTCAAATAAAGCGATCTCGAACGACGATTCCGGTGACGAATCTCGCGGTAAAAACGGAGTGTTTTCAACACGCGTTTGCGCTGCGATGCTCGTTCTCTACGCACTGTATTACGCGAGAAGTCTCGCGGTGCCGGTCGTGACCGCGATTGTTGTTTACATGGTTTTGCGTCCGCTGGTCCGACAAGGCCAGCGAGTCGGAATCCCCTCTACGCTGAGCGCCATTGGAATCATCGCGGCATTAGTGATCGCGTTCTCAGTAGCAACCTACGTCGTTATCCAGCCTGCGCGCCAAACGATTGCTGACGCTCCAAAGAACGTCGACATCATCAAAGAGAAACTCTCCTTCCTTACCGATCGACTAAAAGCCCTAAACGAAGTCACTGAAGATCTGGCCGAACCTGCCGAGGATGAAACACCTGTTCCCGGAACGGACAACGAACAGGAAGAAGCTGAACCGGTACCAGTCGAAATCAAACAGCCGACTTGGATTAGCAGTGTGAGCTACCTGAGCGGCACAGGTAACGTGGTCTCGTTCCTGACTATTTGTGGTGCGTTGGTTTACTTCCTGTTAGCGGCAGGGGACAACCTTTTGCGAAGCATCATGCACGCCCTCCCTGACTTCACCGCACGCCGTCGTTTGGTTGAAGTCATTGAAAACGTCCAGGAAGGGCTGGGCAGCTATCTCGCCCGCATCTCCTTCATCAATGCTTGCCTTGGAATTACCGTTGGGATCGCAATGTGGATCCTGGGAATGCCCACACCTTCCCTCTGGGGTGCCATGGCGTTCGCGTTCAATTTCATCCCAATCATCGGTGCCTTGATTGGTGGATGCATCATCTTTCTCGTCGCCCTAGTGAGCTTTGAACCCATCTACTACGCGTTCATCGTATCAGGAACGTTCTTTGTATTGACATCGTTGGAAGGTCAATTCATCACTCCGGTCGTCCTCGGCCGCTCGATGAGCATGAGCCCCGTTCTGGTGCTCCTTTCCATTGTAATCTGGGGCTGGATGTGGGGTTTCATGGGAGTGTTCCTGTCGGTTCCGATCCTGATTGCCACTCGCATGGCTTGCGAAGGCTACGACGGGCTGCAACCGCTCGCATTCATCCTTGGTGCGGAAGCTCCTGCACCGCCTCCCGATCGCGGCCCCGATCCGGAAGTTGATCCGGCCACACCAAAATCCACAACAACAGATCCACGACAAAATTCAATCCCGAAGCCTCACCTCGAAAACGAACGTAGCACACCATGCCTTACGTCTCCCCCTTGAGCCTGGATGACGCTCCCGAAAAATCAAAGTCACTTCTCAAAGCGATCAAAGAAAAATTCGGTAAGTCACTCAACCTGTTCAGCACGCTCGCCCATCAACTCGACGTTCTCGGAGGAGTGACCCAACTCAACGCCGGCGTTCACGCCGACCTGCCGGATAAGTATCGTGAGCTTGCGTACTACAAAGCTTCGCATTTGAACTCATGCGACTACTGCTCGCATTATCACCGAGTCGCCGCCCAAAAGGCTGGCCTCAGCAACGCTCAACTTGACTCAATGAACGCCGAGGCGACCGAGTTGTTTGATGACAAGGAGATCGCGGTTCTTCGGTACTCACAACAACTCACCGAAAATGCCAACGACGATGACAAAACGGCCAACCGAGTCAAGCAATTTCTGAATGACAAACAACTCGCCACTCTTGCGGCGACGGTTGCGTTGGCGAACTTCGCCAAACGTGTCAATCATGGTCTCGGGATCGAACTCCCGTAGCATCACGGTCGCCCGCAAGAGACACGGATCTCATTGGAACGAGAGCGTTGCACGTTCCAATCGCAAACGTTCTCACGCCCCTAAACTTTCCTCGCCTGTGCCTCGTCCGGCCACTCGCGAAACACGCACAGCACACACAAACCATGAAACAACATCAATTTGACCTGATCGTTCTTGGAAGCGGTCCCGCCGGATCGACGGTCGCCATGAAAATTGTCGAAGCGGGGAAATCCGTCGCGATGATCGATTCACGCGAGTTTGGGGGAACGTGTGCGTTGCGTGGATGTAACCCTAAGAAAGTCTATGCCAATGCGGGCGCAATCATTGATCTGGCACGTCGGTCTGAGGGCAAACTGATTATCCGCTCGGTAAAGATGAAGATCGATTGGCGGCAATTGCTGGAATTTAAGAAAGAATTCACCGAACCGGTCGTGAACAAAAAGGAGAAGTCATTTCAGGATTCTGGAATCGAAACATTCCACGGTGCCGCGAAGTTTGTTGGGCAAAACCAAATCAGTGTGGGTAACACCGTCTTGCCGGCGAACCACATCCTGGTCACGACAGGTGCCACGCCAACGAAGATCGACATCCCTGGTTCAGAACATATCACCACAAGTGATGACTTTTTGGAGATCGCCGAACTTCCTGAACATGTTGTCTTCATCGGGGGTGGCTACATTTCAATGGAATTCGCTCACGTAGTTGCTCGATGCGGCACAAAGGTGACAGTCATCGAGCGTGAGAACCGTGCGTTGTCCGGTTTTGATCCAGATCTTGTCAAACAATTGGTCAACTATTCAAAACGAAACGGAATTCAGTTTCGTTTCAACGCAGCACTCGCCGGCATCGATGCCGATGGCGACGGCACGTACCGATTGAGCTTCAACGGTGCCCCATCGATCGACAACGTTGGATTGATCGTTCATGGGGCGGGGCGGATGCCGAACATCGGTGACCTGGGTCTGCAAACTGCGAACGTTGCCCACGACCGAAACGGCATCGCCGTGGATAAAACCTTGAAAAGTCCGACGAACGATCATGTCTATGCCGCAGGCGATTGTGCCGCGAGCGGAGCACCTCGTCTAACACCGTGCGCAAACGAGGAAGCTCGCATCGTCGTTAAGAACTTCTTGACGCCCGGATCAGAGTCACATGCCGATTACGGAGCCGTGCCGAAGGTGGCATTCACCACTCCGGCGATCGCAGCGGTCGGGCTCAGCGAAAAGGAGGCAACCCGTTCGTCTGACGTTGACGTGCGTGCCGATGACACCTCTTCATGGGGTAGCGTCCGCAAAACGGGCGATGCAGTGGCGGGTTACAAATTATTGATCGACAAGAAAACGGATCAAATTCTTGGCGCCCACCTGCTTGGTCCCGGGGCTGAAGAAACCATCAATTTGTTTGCGATGGCAATGAAGTTCAACCTCACGGCCACCGACGTGAAGTCAACGTTGTTTGCATTTCCAACGTTCGCATCGGATGTTCGCTCGATGGTGTAGGCGACAATGCGTTCTCTCCGACAATGCGATGCCGTCGCGGCCCCTTGAGCATCTCTGGACTCGCATTGATCATTCACGAACGCATGACGCTGAGTCAATGCGAACACGCATTACCGCGTTACGGAATAAAACGTTTCCTAAATGCCGCAAGTGTTCAACGGTGGATGCGTTCGCCATAACGTAGTCCACCGTCGGGCGAGGGTGGCTACGACAAAAATAGAAATGTCGTTGAGAATCGCGTTGCTGACTCAGTGCTCCAGCAGAGAGTCTACTGCTCGATCGGCTCACGATCGATACTGGCGTCAACGTTCTCTGCCGCGCGGTCAATCGACCTCGCCGCGCCGTCGACTGCCTCTTTCGATTTCTCAACAATCGCCGAGGTGTCTTGACGCACTTTCTCGGTATCGACCCGGATCGTAGGGTCACCGTCCGGCGAACTAAATCGCAACCAGCCAACGAGGCCGAGCACCAGGACAATCACGGCTATCACGATAATTGCACGCATCGGGTCATCTCTTTCGTTTCGCGGTTCGGAAATGGAACGAACTTCGTGATTCGTCCCGTGAGGACAACCGACGTCGCAACTGGCATGCCGATCTCTACGTTGCGGTACACCTTTTGCTAACTCGTGTCGGCTGACTCGTGTAATGCGATTGCCAACCTGTTTGGGACGAAGGCGGAACCTACTGAGTAACGCTTGTTTCAGTGCCCATCCATCGAACCAACCATCAATAGCCAATCATGGACATTCCTCAAATCATTCCAAAAACGTCATCCGAAACCGGCGAAATGGGGCAGGACTACCTCGCCACGGGCAAACATGTCGCGATGCGTCGTTGGCAGGAAGACCGTTGCGATTACGGCCCCGAGCACACTCGCGACTACGAAACCGTGGGCTACCTCGTCAGCGGTGTATCCGAACTTGATATGGAAGGTGAACGCGCGAAGCTCATGCCGGGCGACTCCTGGTTGATTCCCAGTGGTGCCGTTCATCGATATCGAATCATTGAGCCCATTGTCGCGATCGAAGCCACATGCCCTCCGGGGCGTTTTGCAGGTCGAGATCAGCCCATTTGAGTTGATCGACTCGCCCGCCTAGCAAACCCACGTCGTTCTCGTTGTCCGGGATTCCGGCCGAACCTAAAGATATGAATGAAACGAACTAATTCCGAGCTAGCGACCATCGCTGCTGTCGCTCAATTGCTCGCCGTTGTTTTGACGGTCGCGGCGCTGTTCTTCGCGAGAGACGTGTTTATCCCATTGTCGTTGGGATTGCTGTTGTCGTTTCTTCTCAGCCCCATTGTCAACCGACTGCAACGAATCGGCGTCCCAAACCTCGCTGCCGTGGTCGCCACCGCCACGATCGCGTTCGTCTTACTCGCAGGCGGCTTCACGTTGCTTGGTCGCGAACTGACCACGCTGGTCGGCGACCTTCCAAAGCATAAAGACGAGTTGGTCGAGAAAGCGAGAAGTTTCGCGGGCCTGACAACGGGGATGGGCGGGACGCTCAATGAACTTGCGGATGAAGTCAGTGAAGCGATGGAGGCGGAACCAGAATCCGCAAATGCTGCGGCATCTAAAACGCCACCTATCGACGAGCAAGCCACCGCAGATTTGCTCCCCGAGTCGGATAGCGCCTCATATGCAACCATGTTTCAACGCTGGACCGACAAAGTCTTCCCCGCTGAAAAGACTACCGCGGAAACAAACCCCAATGACGGCAGCTCGCCCAAGTCTCCACTTTATATCCAACCCGTCAAAGACGACCTTCCACTGGCAACGTGGGCAACGACCGCAGGTACCGTGCTCGGCCCACTCGCGACAGCGGGTCTCGTCACCGTTTTCGCATTGTTCATGTTGATCCACCGCGAGGACTTGCGTGACCGAATCATCGCGGTCATTAGCCACGGCGATTACGTCACAACCACCGAGGCACTCGATGAAGTCGGAAATCGCATCAGCCGATACCTGATCGCACAAACGGCGATCAATACTTCGTACGGAATCGTTCTTGCCATCGGCCTGTCTGTGATCGGCATCACAATGACCGAAGACGGCGCGTTCCCTAATGCCGTTTTATGGGGAGTGATGGCAACCTGCCTGCGATTTGTCCCTTACATCGGCCCAACCGCCGCCGCAATATTCCCACTCGCGATCGCCTTATCTGTCTTCCCCGGCTATAGCGTCTTTATCGCCGTCCTGGCGTTGATCGTGACAATGGAACTGTTCAGCAACAACGTTGTCGAACCATGGCTGTACGGCACCAGCACGGGGATCTCTGCTGTCGCGGTTATCGTTGCCGCGGTGTTTTGGGGTTGGTTATGGGGTCCGGTAGGCCTGCTTCTATCGACACCGCTGACGGTATGCCTCGTGGTACTCGGGCGACATGTCCCACGTTTTCGTGTGATGGCAACGTTGCTCGGTGAAGAGGTTGATATCAGTCCGTCATTGCGATTTTACCAACGACTCCTCGTCGGCGATCAACATCGAGCCGCTGAACTCTTAAACACGCAACTAGCCGAATCGACGTTCGGACAAACGTGTGATGATGTCCTTGTCCCTGTAATGAAACGAATCCGAAAGGACCATAACGCCGAACGATTGAGTGATGCGGATGCCAACCGCCTCTTTGCGTTGACCGGAGGGCTGATCGACAAGCTTCAAAAGCAACACGCGTCCGAAGCAGACGACTCCGACAACGAAGACTCGATTGATAATCCGCCCAGTGTTGTCGGGTGTGCGTCTCACCATTTCAGCGAATCGCTGGTTCTCAATCTCTTGCGATATGGCGGCAAGGGAACCTATCAATTGAACTCCGTTGACGACGAATCACTGCCACAGGAGGTCGGCAAGCACGTGGCCGACCTCTCTCCTGCCGTCGTCGTCATTGTGGTTCTCCCCAAAGGAGGCACACCTCAAGCGAGCTTCCTTTGCCGGACCATCCGAGGTGAGGGCTATCGCGGACCAATCATCATCGCGTGTCTCGGAAAGTTTAAGAACTTCGACACACTCTTCGTCAAATTTCGAAAAGCCGGTGCCACTAGCGTTACCACCTCGTACTCGCAGACGCGAGCCAAGATTGAATCGTTTGTTCTTCGACAGAATTCCGCCACTCGCTCTCAAACAACCCTCATCGCCTGATGAAGCGGCGTCTTCCATAGAAGCTTTCGTTTCATGGATTCACACAAGATCTACCCATATCCGAACCGAGCCGATTATGCCCACTCTTTTAGTCGTCGACGACCATGACGACATTCGCGAAATGATGACGCTGCAATTGCAACGTCGCGGCTTTTCCGTTGTCGCCGCACGCAACGGAATCGAAGCGGTTCTCGCTGCCGCTAACGCGGCACCGGCGTTGATTTTGATGGACGTGAACATGCCCGAACTCGATGGCTTCGAAGCCACCATGCAGATTCACCAAGCCAACGCAGAAAATCGCATTCCCGTCATCGCGTTGACAGCGTATGCGCTGCCTGGCGATCAAGCCCGAGCGATCGCTGCCGGTTGCGACGCGTTTCATCCCAAACCAGTCGACTTTGAAAAGCTAATCGAACAAATCAACGGCTTGATCGAAGCGACTTCCACCCTCTAAACCCAACCAACCTTTTCAGGACCTCAATCAATGAGCCAGACAACCACCCTCACCGAACCCAAACCCGCATCCTCTCGAACTCACGTCGAAGGAATGGGTCCGATCATTTTAGACAACGCCGTGGCGTTCCGCGTATGGGCCCCCAACGCGGATTCCGTCAGTGTGATCGGCGATTTCAACCAATGGAACAAGGACGCTGACCCTCTCGCGCGTGAGGACAGCGGATGCTGGGTGGGCATCGTCGACGGTGCCAAACCCGGTCATCAATACAAGTACCAAATCACCGCCGGAGATAAAACGTTTCAGCGAATCGACCCACGCGTCCGCGAGGTCACCAACTCGGTAGGCAATGGAATCATTCATGACCCCAAGTTTGACTGGCAAGACGATGACTTTCAAATGCCTGCCTGGAATGAATTGGTGATTTACGAATCCCACGTAGGGACGTTTTTTCGCGATGGCAAAGATGGCGTCGGGACGTTTGACGACTACGCGAAGAAGTTCGACTATCTCAAAAAACTGGGCGTGAACGCTTTGCAGATCATGCCCATTGCCGAATTCGCCGGCGACTACTCGTGGGGATATAACCCAGCGCATCCCTACGCGATCGAAGAGGCCTACGGCGGACCGCAAGGTTTTAAGACGTTCGTGCGTGAAGCCCATCGGGCCGGTTTCGCCGTTATCCTCGACGTCGTCTACAACCACTTCGGTCCGAGCGACCTCGATCTTTGGCAGTTCGATGGTTGGAGCGAAAACGAAAAGGGCGGCATCTACTTTTACAACGACTACCGCAGCAGCACGCCCTGGGGCGACACCCGCCCCGACTACGGTCGTGGCGAAGTGCGATCATACATCCGTGACAACGCCATGATGTGGCTCGAAGATTACCACGTCGATGGCTTGCGTTACGACATGACACTTTACATCCGATCGGTGGACGCATCAGGTCAGCAAGAAATCCCCGAGGGATGGGGACTGACGCAGTGGATCAATCGAGAAATCCATGCATTCAAACCGTCGGCGATCACCATTGCCGAAGACCTTCAGAACAACGACTACCTGACCAAGTCGGATATTGAGGGCGGTGCAGCATTCTCAACCCAGTGGGATGCTAACTTCGTTCACCCGATCCGTGACGTCATCACGCAACCGGACGACGCCGGACGTGACATGATGAAGGTGCGTCATGCCTTGCAGCACGCCTTCAACGCGGACGCGTTCCAACGTGTCATTTACACCGAATCGCACGATGAAGTCGCCAACGGGAAATCACGAATTCCGAGCGAAGTCGACGGGGAAGATCCGGGAAACTGGTATTCGCAAAAGCGATCCACACTCGGTCTCTCGCTCGTCCTGACCGCCCCCGGAATCCCGATGCTCTTCCAAGGTCAGGCGATCCTACAAGATGGTTGGTTCACCGACACCAGCGAACTCGATTGGGAGAATGCGTCGGAGTATTCGGGAATATGCAAACTCACCGCTGACCTCATCTCGCTCCGACTTAACCAATCCGGCATTTCCAAAGGCTTAACCGGCCAACATGTCGACGTATTCCACGTCAACAACAAAGACAAGGTTGTGGCCTATCGTCGCAGTTACGACGCAGGTCCTGGGGATGATGTGATTGTCGTCGCGAACTTCGCAAACCAACATTTCGAACAATACGAATTCGGTCTCCCGAACAGTGGAATTTGGAAGCGACGTTTCAGCAGTGATCAATCACGATACAGTGAAGATTTCGGGAACGACGCGAGCGGAGACATTGAAGCGATTGCTGATGCCTACGACGGCCAGTCCCACCGCGGACGAATCGAATTGCCACCCTACACGGTGTTGATCTATTCCCAAGATCCCGTCTGAACGAAACGTCAGGAATCCCTCCATCGAGGATTGTTCCAATCAGCGACATCGATTTGGCAACTCGCCCAGGCTAGACAATCCTTTCGAAAACGCATCTCAAATCTCGCCCGCCCACGATCTCGACATTGTCGATTCTCGTGGACGGGCGTTTTTCATTAGGACATCGCTCACCATCGTCAAATGTCGATTCAAAGGGAGTCCGCCCCATCGGATTTTCGATTAGGATTGAGCCCTCGAATGCATGCGGATGCTGCACCTTACTACGACTCGATTGGGGGTGTGGCGGGCGAGTCGCGTGTTTCACCCCGTTAGGCGTAGGTTTTTCAAGCCCTGGGCACCCCTGACGCACGAAAACGCAACACACTGTCCACTCCTAACGCCGAAAACACTCCTGAACGACCGGCGATTGATCGACAATCCGGTCGAGACATAGCACCCAAACGAACCCTTCCATGAGAAATTTCATCGTCGTCATCCTCTTGGCAGTGACGCTAACTTCCACGCAAGCGGCCGATCGAACCAATTTCGATTCGAATTGGAAATTCGCTCTCGGAGACGTTTCCGGCGCCGAGCAAATCGCATTTGACGACTCCTCATGGCGTCGACTGAACGTCCCTCACGACTGGAGCATCGAAGGCGAATACTCCGAAGACAATCCTATGGGCGGACAATGCGGATACTTGCCCGCAGGAATTGGTTGGTACCGAAAAACGATTGATGTCGATCCCCAATGGAGATCCAAGCACGTCGAGATCACATTCGACGGCGTGTACATGAATAGCACCGTTTGGGCGAACGGAAAGAAACTCGGAAACCGCCCCTATGGATGGAGTTCGTTCACTTACGACATCAGCGATCTGACCGACATTTCTGACTCGATCACCTTTGCGGTCAGGGTCGACAATGAAAAGCAACCCTCGGCACGTTGGTACACCGGCAGCGGGATCTACGCTCATACTTGGTTGACAGTAAAAGAAAAGGTTCATGTCCCCTCGGACGGCATCTTCATCCGCACGAAAGGCAACACGGTCCGCGTCGATACGGAAATCATCAACCGATCGGCTGAGTCGGGACGTTTCAAACTTCGAACGTCCATTCGTGATGCCTCTGGCAAGGTAGTCACCTCAGCCAACCAACCGGTCGCATTGGATCGAGACAAAACCGGTTCGGTAAACCAATCGATGGACATTCCCAACCCGTCGCGATGGTCGGTGGAAACTCCGTACCTCTACACCGCAGTAACGGAAGTCGTTTCAAGTGACCGCGTCCTCGATCGCGTCGAAACCCGATTCGGTGTCCGCGATCTCGAATGGAAACCAGAGAGCGGCATGTGGCTCAATGGCAAGAACGTGAAAATGCGTGGCGTCTGCAACCACCAAGACGCGGGAGCACTCGGCACCGCAGTTCCCGACAAGGTTCTGCGTTACCGTATCGAACAACTCAAAGCGATGGGATGCAACGCGATTCGAACATCACATAACCCACAAACTCCGGTTTTCTACGACATCTGCGATGAAGTCGGCATGCTGGTCATGGATGAAATATTCGATGGATGGATGCGTAAAGCCAATCAGGATTATGGCGGGCGTTGGTTCAATCAGTGGTGGAACCGCGATCTCACCGACTGGCTCCGACGCGACCGCAACCACCCTTCGGTCGTGATCTACAGCATGGGTAACGAAACACGTGGCAAGGTCGGCGTCGAACTGGTCGCCCGATGTCATGAACTCGACCCAACTCGCCCGGTCACCTCCGGGCACTCCGCTGACGAAGCGATGGACATTCTCGGCGTTAACGGTGCGAGCGAAAAAGTCGGATGGTTAGATACCATGAACACCGACAAAGTGTTCATCGGAACCGAAAACACGCATACCTGGCAGGTGCGAGGTTTCTATCGCTCACTCACCTGGTATCGCGACGGCTACCCCAATAAGAAGCAAAAACCCTACAAGACGCCGGATCTCACTGAAAAAGAAATCTTCACCTACGACTGGACCGATGACCCAGGGCGAGCGAACGGCAAACAGCGTTTCAATTCCAGTTACGACAACGCAATGGTACGCTTGAATTCCCGGCGAAACATCCAACAATTGCGAGACATCCCACGCTACGCCGGGTCGTTTCGTTGGACCGGATACGACTATCTCGGCGAAGCAGGCTACGTGCATGGTGGATGGCCATTCAAGGCGTTCATGGGCGGCGCGATCGACCTCGCCAACTTTGAAAAGGATCTATACTACCTCTATCAGAGCCAATGGACCGATGAACCGATGGTCCACATTCTGCCCCACTGGACTCACCCGGTCATGGAATTGGGGACAACAATTCCTGTTTGGGTTTATTCCAATTGCGATTCCGTAGAATTGTTTTTCAACAATCAGTCGCTGGGCAAACAAAAGCCAGGGCAGGCCTGGGATGAAATGCAGTGCCAGTGGATGGTCGGTTGGCAACCCGGCACTCTCAAAGCCGTCGGATTCTGCGACGGTAAACCGAACGTCGAACACGTGATCCGAACCGCCGACGCTCCCGCGCAGATCGCACTTTCCATCGACGGCGAACCACTCGCTGATTCGGACGTGGATATCGTACAAATTCGCGTCACATCAGAAGACGCCAAAGGCGAATTCTATCCATACGGCGAAAACCGCACCCACTTTCATGTGACCGGGCCCGCCACCATTCGAGCTCTCGACAACGGCAGCCCCATTGATGTGGAGAAACACTTTGGGACCACGGACCGCATTGCGTTTTACGGTCTGACACGTGCCTATGTCGAAACAACCGGCGCCGAAGGTGACGTCGCTCTCCTGGCGAGCTGCATCCTAGGTGAGAAAAAGCAAGTCACATCGGACAAGGTCAGCATCGACGCGAAGTGGCTCGCCCTGCGCGGCAACCCGTCGACAGCGAAGACCGAAATTTTCTACACCATCGACGGCTCCTCACCGTCGCCCTCTTCGCCTCGTTACACCGAGCCCTTTTCTGTTCCATTGGGCACGACAGTGAAAGCGTCCATCGTTGTCGACGGCAAAGCCGTGCAAACGCTCGAGGAACGGTTTGCCGAAGACGAAGGTTTCGTGTGGGACGGCGGCCAGTCAACAGGACCGGTTGGCGAGCAAGCAGAAGATGCAGAATACGCGGAAGCCAATGTGTCGGCGAACGGCCTGGGCTTCCACGGCAAAGGCTACATCCGGTTCACTAGGAATCCCGGTGGGTTTGTCCAGTGGTATCAAGAGAATGACGGCGACGCCGGGACCGCAGACCTCATTATCCGACACAGTGGAAAACTGAACAACAAAAACGGATACGAACTCAAAGTATCCATCAACGGAAAAACGGTTGACGCAGCCGTCGCTGTTCCCAACACCGACCTACCGGGGCAAGATTGGAAAACGGTGACCGTCGAGATCCCGATCGGACGCGGCGCCAACATGATCCGTTTGACTCCCAAATTCGGTAACGGTTTGTGCATCGACGAAATCCTGATCCGATGACCGCCGAGTCAACCGATTGCAAGCGACTTCGGTTGCTGGCTAGACCAGCGCGGGACCGGCCTATCGAGATAAAAACGATCTTCGCCGAGGAAAGACTGGTTCGGGATCAGTCCACTTTGGCACTGACTCATCAAACCGTGATCAGCCTAAAAAAAGCCGGTCATGGCCGCGAGTTCTAAGGGGCAATATAGAACTGATACGACCATGACCGACAAAGAGAAGCAGAACGATAAGCCAAACCCGTCAACCGAATCGAGCACGTCGCGGGCTTGGGATTTCATCGAAACTACGTGAGTGATTCCACCTAACCGTCTGACCGTCTGACCGTGCACGGAAAAGGGGAAACGTTGCTTTCCCGGCTGGTGGTCTGTGACAACTAAATTTTCGGGTAGTGGACGAGGCAACCCTAAAATTAAACTGTCACAGACCACTAGCACGTCGTCGATTTTACGCGCAAAAGTCTTTTAACGGGTGGTTCAAAAGACACCAGAAAGATAACACCCTTTCGGGGAGCGTGCAAGCGAATATCCGTGATCGGCCCCTCGGCACCAAACCAGTGGAAATTCGTCACCAACAACCGAGGAAAATCGGTAAATCATCCCCAAAATCCCCGCAATTGCCGATTTATCATCACGAGCGAAGCGACAAGAGGCTACGCGGCGACCTCGGTTGCGTCGCCTTGCCATCGCCCCGCCATTAACTCCGCAATCGGCTTGGTAACGTCGATTCGATCCAACAAAATTCGGAGCGCAGCCGTAATCGGCGTTGCTAAGAACATCCCAACGACGCCCCACATCATTCCCCAAAACATCAACGCGACCAGGACGGTAACCGGGTGCAAATCAGAGGAATTGCCCATTAATTTGGGCTCAACTAAATTTCCGCTGATTAACTGAATCAACCCCGTGACGACAATCACCGACGCCATCCACGTAACGCTCGCGTTGGGATCCAGAAGAATCAAGGGGATTGGCAAAATGCTAGCGACGATCGGTCCGATATTGGGAACAAAATTCAGCAGAAATGCGAGCACGCCGAACGTGAACGCCATCGGCACCCCAAAAAGATACAGTGTGGCCCCAAATGCTCCGCCGGTAAAAATTGAAATCACGGTTTTGAGAGACAAATACGTCCTCACCTGCTTGTCGATCTCCCGAGCGACAGATCCGGTATGGCCAATCGTCGAAGTGCCGATCAACAAAAAGAACACGTAGATCAAGACCACCGCGCTGGTCGAGATCAACCCAATCAGCGCCTGCGATAACATCGTGATTCCATCGCGGACAAAGATGTCGATGAATTCGCTGGCATCGTCCGCGGTCGATTTCGACGGAACTTTCGACTGGGACGGCACGAACGATTCTGGCATGATCCCGACCGCACGTTCTTCGAGATAGTTGACGATTTCTTGCACACGATTGCGGTAGGCAGTTGCGTTGCGTGATAAATCGATCATCGAAACCCAAATCGCGAATCCGAACACGATCATCGCGACCAACCCGGTCACGATCGTGATTCCCGCCGCGACCAACCGATTCACACCCAACCGGTGCTCGAGTCCATTGAGCAGCGGGGTCACGCCACTGACCACGAACAGAGCAACGACCAACGGCACGAGGACTGGCCGCAGCCAGTAGATCGAAAACGTTACCAGAACGACCGCGATCACCATCAAACAGATGGTTTGGATCTTGAGACGATCGTACTGTTCAGGGAATTCCATGCGGCCAAACCAAAAAAGTGAACCGATCAAGACGGGTTCGATATCGTCGTCCGTCGACAAACGACGCAATTCTGCGAACAGGTTAAGCCTCTCCGACAACCCCGACAATCGTCGTTGGATGATTTATTGCCGTCGACGGCTACCCATCCCCCCCCTCAAACTCCGCCAGGCAATATGAGCATGTCGCATCAGGCCGCTTTACGCGCGAACGACTTTCCCAGTTTTTCCAACTCCACCAATACGAATAACAGCAGTCCTGAGGCAGCGGCCAACGCCCAAGGACGCCACGTGGTGGGGGCCGTATCAAAAATCCGATTCATCAATGGCATGTATGTGAACACCAATTGCAAACCGACCATTGCCGCGATTCCCATCCACAGCCATAGGTTGCTAAACAGACCAACTCTGAAAAAGGAATGCCGAAGGGACCGACAACTCAGCAGATAAAACGCTTGGCCGATCACAATGACATTGACCGCCGCGGTGCGAGCCGAAGCCATGTCGACTCCAAGAGATTTTTTGAAGGCGAACACCGCATAGGTTGCTACCACTAACAGGCTGCCGACCCACAGCGTTCGCCAAACCAACGCCCTTGACAGAATCGGCTCGTCGGCTGGCCGCGGCGGACGCGACATGATCCCCGGTTCTTTGGGTTCCATCGCCAACGTCGCACCGAGCAAAACCGCCGTTGACATGTTGACCCACAGGATTTGCAGCGGTGTGATCGGCATTTGCCAACCCAACGTCGCGGCCACCAAGATGATGCCCGCTTCGCCCAGATTCGTAGGCAAAGTCCACGCGATGAACTTTGTCAGGTTGTCATAAATCCCACGCCCTTCCTCGACCGAAGCCTCGATAGACGCGAAGTTATCATCCGTCAAAACCATATCGGCCGCCTCCTTGGTAACCTCCGTACCCGTGATTCCCATCGCCACGCCAATATTAGCCTGACGCAATGCAGGAGCGTCGTTGACGCCGTCACCGGTCATTGCAACAACATGGCCGCACGCCTGCATCGCCTCGACGAGCCTCAGTTTTTGCTGAGGTGTCACTCGCGCGAACACTGCAATGTCTTCGACGGTGTCGATCAGTTGCCGATCCGTCAACGCAGCCAACATGGCTCCGGTGAGTCCCGCGACTTTCGCCTCCTCGACACCGAGTCGTCCCTGTAGCCCCAACTGCTGTGCGATCGCCGTCGCGGTTCCCAAATGATCTCCCGTGATCATCTTCACCCGTATCCCCGCGTTCTGGCATGCCCGCACCGCTGTGATCGCCTCCGGTCGCGGCGGATCGATCATCCCCTGCAATCCGAGAAACACCATGTCATTTGTTAAATCCTCATGATTGACCGAGGTCTGTTCAGCCGGCATGACCTTCATCGCGAAAGCCAAAACTCGTAACCCCTGTGACGTCATCGAATCGACCTGCTGACCGACCGTCGCTTTGACATCGTCCATCCGCAAGCCGTCATTCCCTTGGACTTTGGTGCATCGAGGCAACAACGATTCGACGGAGCCCTTCATGTAAACGGTGTTACCGTACTCACACCGATGCAGCGTCGCCATGTATTGGTACTGCGATTCAAAGGGCACCGCGTCGAGCCTTGTGCGAGCCGCCTGCTCCTCCTTTCGAACCAACCCCGCCTTTGCCGACGAAACCAATAGCGAGGCTTCCGTCGGATCTCCCTCCACACGCCATCCGTTGTCCTCCGTCTTTGCAAGACGCGAGTCGTTGCACAACATCCCCGCACGAAGCACTTCAACGAGCGGCTCACTGGATGTCAATTCAACGCTCTCGGACTGCCCAACGTTCCCCCCGGGGCGACGCACTTCGCCGTCTGGGTCATAGCCGGTGCCGGTTACTTCGTAACGTTGCTGCCCCGCAAAAATTTCGCGGACGGTCATCTGGTTTTGCGTCAATGTTCCGGTCTTGTCTGAACAGATCACTGTCGTGCTACCTAACGTTTCCACTGCGGGTAGTTTTCGTACGATCGCTCGGCGTTTTGCCAATCGTGAAACGCCCAAGGCCAACGTCGCGGTCACGACCGCGGGAAGTCCTTCGGGAATCGCCCCAACGGCCAACGCGACGGCCGACAATAGCACGACCACGGGAGGCTCACCGCGGAGCATAATCATCAGAGCCACCACAGCCGCGAGGACCAAGATGACTTTCAACAGCATGTGACTCAGTTCGTTGATACGCCGAACCAATGGCGTTTCGAGTACGTCGGCCGAAGCGATCAGATCGTTGATTCGTCCGATCTCGCTTCGATCCCCGGTAGCAATCACAAAGCCGACACCGGTTCCGTAGGTTACCAAGGTCGTTGAAAACGCCATGTTGGTACGTTCGGCCAACGTGGTGTCTCGCGGCAGAACATCGATGGACTTTTCGACGGGGACGGACTCACCCGTTAATGCCGATTCGTCGATTTGCAGATCTTTCTCCCGGATCAGTCGCAGGTCCGCGGGCACACGATCGCCCGATTGAAGTTGAACCAAATCACCAGGCACCAGATCAACCGCTTGGATTCGCGTCACTTCACCGCCGCGGACCACCGTAGCCTCAATATCCATCGCGCGGCTGAGGGCGTCGATCGCCTTCAAAGCCTTTGCTTCTTGAAAGAAACCGATCAAGGCATTGACCATCACGACAGCAAAGATCACGGACGCATCGGCCCACTCTCGTAGCACCAACGTCAGCGCCACCGCAACGAGCAGAATATAGACCAACGGTTGCCGAAACTGCCTGAGAAATATCTGCAAGCGGGTCTCGCCGACTTGCTGAGTCAGTTCATTGCGACCATAGCGATCTGCACGCCGAGCGATCTCCAACAACGGCAGTCCACGTTGGGGATCCGATTCGATTCGCTCGGCAACTTCATGAGAAGGATGGTGGTACCAGATTTCCGTTTGTGGCTTTTGCATTGAAATGGAGGCTGCGGTTGGAATTCAATTGCGGGTTCAGACCTGACGTAGACCTGATTCTAATCCGCAATCCCCCCTAATTCTCGAACCAATCAACTTTCAATTCGAGCATTCACGCATTGGTCTTCACGCAACACGCGGTTAGGGGCCACTCAAACTTCATTGACCGCTGATCGAGCGGGTGCCGGCGCCACAATCTCTTCTTTGGAGTTAAAATTTTCGTAACGAACGCGATGCTCATCCACGCCGAGTTCTTGAAGACATGCATGGATATTCTTCATGAAAGATCCAGGCCCGCAGAATTAGAAATTCGCATCCGCAAATGGTGTCCAATTTCGCGACAACTGAGTATTAATCAATCCTACGCCGTCGCACTTGCCCTCCTCGACATCGCCCTCCAATGGTGAGTCGTAAAGCAGTTGAGCGTGTAGGTTCGATTCATTCACATCGAGGTCGCGGATTTCATCGGAGAACAATTGACATTTGCTGTTGCGAACCGATACAACGTCACATCGCAATTCGCTTGCACAATCGACTTGGCCATTGATAACAAAGAGGGACGCCTTTCAAGGTCAAAGTGTCGTCAATCAATCAGTTTCCGGTGGTGTTCGATTCGCTCAATTCACCGGCTAATTTCTGCGAATTCCTTGGAGACGAAAGCTGCGCAAACACTTTGTCAGCCAACACCCATTTTTGGCGGCCGAGCGTTAGCCACAGTGACCACGTACAATCGGTGCGAGAGAGACACTACAGCGCAGCGTTGTCCGCGTCGGAAACGGACGTCCAAATGGTGATTCATCGAATCATGATAGAAGCTGAGTCCACGCTCCAGGCATTGAGGAATCGATGATGAAGATAACCGGTACAATGCTCGCAATTGCGATTTGCACGGCGACTTTCCTGTGCACGAGGGCTGACGCCCCCGTAACCCCCTCACTGACAACAACGAGTCGAGTTCCCCCCGCGACCACTGTTGCCGAAGCACGTGCACGAGCGATGCTATTGCACGAATCCATTCACGGAACGCTGCAGGTCGTCCATCGAGACTTCTTCGATGAAGACAACACCCACGCGATTCCCTCCGCGTCGCTCGAGGACGTGTTCGACGAATTCAGCGAGAACTATGACGTCACGCTGAAGTGGTTAATCGTCGAAACAGACATCATCAACGTGGATCATCAACCGATCGATGATTTCGAACGACTCGCCGCCAAAGCGCTCAAGGAAGGCAAACCGAATTACGAATCCGTTGACGCATCACGCTACCGATTCGCCGCTCCGATTCGGCTGGCGTCACAATGCCTGAAGTGTCACGTCAAACATCGAACCGACACCAACGCTCGAACAGCCGGTTTGACGATCTCCATGCCGCTCGAGTGAATCGTCGTACCGGGACGCATGTAGCAATCGAAAGACATCACGCCACCCCGATGTTCGAAAACCACTGCCACCGAACAAAACGATTCACGAGCGACACAACTTCTCCGCCTATTTCTTAGCTTCGTGAACCGCCTTCAAGACCTCCGAAGGTTCGGCCCGCTTTTTGTAGTCGGCATCCAGAAACGCGTACGTGATGATTCCAGAGGTGTCGATCACGTAAGTCGCCGACAATGGCAACTCCATCCGATCGTTTCCGCTGTAGTCGCCGAGTTGGATGCGATCGCGATATGCGGGAACGATTGATTCCGGCAGCTGAAATAGAAGCCCGTATTTCTTTGCCAGTTCACTGTCGCGGTCATGCAGTGCCACCATGCTCAGGTCGTTGGACTCGGCGGTCTCTTTCGCCTTCTCAGGCAATTCAGGCGTGAGCACAACCAATCGTGCGCCCGCACCTTCGATCGCCGCCAACTTTTGCTGCATCGCACGGAGTTGAATATTGCAGTACGGGCACCAACCGCCGCGATACCACATCAATACGACAGGTCCTTCCTTCCACAACTCGCTGAGCTTCACATTCGATCCGTCCCATCCGCTTAACTCGGCATCGATGGCTTTGTCGCCGACCTGTTTTGCCTGCTCTTCCACGCCGGTGGCTTTGACAGTCGCAACCGCGTCCTGGAATATTTTGAGTGTTTCAACCGGATAACGTTTGACCGCTTCGGCGGCCATCTTCTGGAGCTTCGGGGCGAGCGCATCACCGCCCCCCTCTTGTGCATGAGCAGCGAGAGGCATCGACAGTGCAGCGATTAGCATCGAGAGCGAAAATTTTTTCAGCATTTTAAGTCTTGTACGTTATTGGGGGGTGAAATTCGAACCATGAAGTGTAAGTCGGACGAAATGTTCAAGGAAAGCAAGTAAGAGACCTCTAAGACATCGCGTCAAAAGGTCAGTTACGAAGCCAAACTCTATTTGAGAACGAAAACGGAGATCGAAATGTCTGCAGTCAAAGTAAACGACCAAACCTTCCAAACCGAAGTGCTTGATTCGTCAAAACCCGTGTTGGTCGATTTTTGGGCACCGTGGTGTGGCCCCTGTCGCATGATGGGCCCGCTCGTTGACGAACTCGCCGAGGAACTGGGCAGTGACGCGGTCGTCGTTAAAGTAAATGTTGACGAAGCCTCTGAGACCGCCACTCGTTATGGAGTTCAGTCGATTCCAACGTTTGCAGTGATCAAAGAAGGCGAAGTCGTTCAACGATTCAGCGGCGTGCTACCGAAAGAAACCCTTCGAAATGCGTTGGTCGCCTAATTCGCGTGCGGCCGAGTGGCGTCGCGTTTCATGACACGCTGGGTGCGTTCGAGTGCCCCAGCGTGCTTCTTCGCTTACCATTGTGACGAGCAGGTTGAAAAAGACGGTTCCCAAAATTGGTTCGTCCTGGCGGATCCAAACCGCCTTTGGCGATTACATTCACCCCTCCGGTCGATTGTGACCAAGGGCCCTTCCCCCACCTCAAAAAGTCCGATCCATGCGAGCCATTCCGTTTTGCATCGTTTGCTTCTGCGCCGGGTGCTGGGGTGTCGTGCTGCCGTCTCCTCAATCATTTGCCCAAACGGAGTTTACTGAACCGACGGATGAAACGGACGGCAAACCGGCCAACAATGCGAGCCCATCCGGAATTGCGGTAGTCGAACTGTTTACCTCTCAGGGGTGCAGCAGTTGTCCGTCAGCGGATCGCGTTTTACAGCAAATCGCTTCCGTTGCCAGTAAAGGGAAAC
Organism: Aporhodopirellula rubra; assembly: GCF_014192335.1. Lineage (GTDB taxonomy): Bacteria > Planctomycetota > Planctomycetia > Pirellulales > Pirellulaceae > Rhodopirellula > Rhodopirellula rubra. The sequence goes on from NZ_JACHXU010000007.1 coordinate 339,504, forward strand.
CGCGGGTTTACGCACTTTCCTTTCATGTCGACTACTGGAACCGTCTGGGATGGGAAGATCCTTACAGCAGCCCAGTTTCGACGCGGCGTCAAAAACAATATGCCGTCTCGATGCGAAGCAACCGCATCTACACACCTCAAATGATTGTCAACGGAACGGAACAGTTCCTTGGTTCCGATCGCGCACATGCACATCGAGCGGTTGTCGGTGCGCTCGCCGAAAAGCCAACTTCATACGTCACGTTAGAGGTCGCGAGCCAAGCGAACGATCGCAATCTCCAGGTGAAGTATCAAATAACCGGGCAGTACGACGGATGCCTACTTCAGGTCGCCGCGATCCAAACGCCCGCAGCGAATGCGATCCCGCGTGGAGAAAATGCGGGCCGAACGTTAACGCACGTCAATGTCGTGCGTGCTTTCGAATCGATACCGGCAACGGCGTCTACCGGCACTGTGGAACTGAGTTTGCCCGATGACGTCGAACCATCGACCACACGCGTGATCGCGTATGTGCAGAATCCGAAGACGCTTGCGATCACGGGCGCCAACACGACGAACTGATTTGCAATCCGGCCGCAGCGTACAAGACCTCTATTCCTCTTCGGCTTGCAACGCCTTCAATCCTTCAATCAGAACGTCAAACTCATTCTTGCAGCACGGACACTGCTCGAGATGCCGTTGAATGGCTTCAAAAGCCTCCGGCACTTCGCTTCCGGCGAGCTCCAACTCCGCAAACTCAGCGAGATGCGAGTAACACCCGTCGCAATCCGTCGCATCAGGTTCCGTCGAACCGATCAATCCCAGCAGTGTGGAAATTTGTTTTTTAGAAAGCGACATGTCAGTTCCCTCAGGCAAAAATTGCGTTGAAATCGTCGGCCATCAATCCGGACCGTTCCAGACCTGACTTCAAGCGAACTCGGGCGTCATGAATCAGTTTGTATACCGCATTACGGTTGCTGCCGGTCCGACTCGCGATCTCTTCGACAGGCAGCCCGCTTAAGAGAGCTTGTATCGCCTCACGTTGCTTTACCGACAATTCACTCTCGATCAATTGATGCAGGGTGCTGAGCACTTTCGCGCGATCGATTTGTTCTTCGTCCCGCATCGACGGGCCCGCAGCAATCTCAAACGAAAGATTCTCTCCCGACGTGATCGAATCGAGCGACACGTCTTGATAATGTTTGCGACGCATCTCACTGATCGCCACCCTGGTCGCGATCGTCATCGCCCAAGTCGTGAAGCGACTTCGCCCCGCAAAGGTGTCGAGCGAGTCAAGAATTTTCAACATGGCTTCCTGAACAACATCATCCGGCTGCACAGCGTTTCCGTACCGGTTCGACATCGATTTGCTGAGACCGCGAACTAACAACCGTGTCAGTTCCTCAATCGCGTCCTCGCGTTCCGCCCCGTTGCTGGACAGACGCCTGACCCAGTCGTCTGAAGAGTTTTGATCGGTGGTCATGTGGTTGGCTCCGTTGGTTCGCTCTGGCTTCACTATCGCATACTCAGACACAGATGCGAAGGCAAGGACATCCACATGTGAACGGTTCCGAGAAAAGATGAAAGTTCAAGTAAGACAACTCCGCGACGTGTCGTCAGACAATTGAGGCAAGCAATCAACGCTCTCAAACCGATTCTCAAACCAATGCTAAATGGAGAAATGACATGTCCCGCATTCAACCCGTGAACGCAGCGACCGCGCAAAACCAAACCGCCGAGATCCTCAATGGCGTGAAAAAGAAGCTCGGGAAGGTTCCAAACCTCATCGCCACGATGGCTAACTCGCCCGCAGTCGCTAATGCGTATCTGTCATTCAGCGGAACACTGGCGGGTGGAAATTTGCCAGCCAATATTCGTGAACGAATCTCGCTGACAACGGGACAAGCCAACCAATGCGACTACTGCCTCGCGGCGCATACCCTGCTGAGCAAAGGCGCGGGCCTCTCGGAAGAAGACATCATCGACGCCCGCAATGGAACCGCGAGCGATGAACGAACTGCCGCGGCGGTCGTCTTTGCGAAAAAGATCGTCGACAATCGCGGCAAAGTCTCCGATGAGGATCTCGCCGCCGTTCGCAATGCCGGCTATTCCGAAGGCGACATCGCCGAGATTGTTGCTAATGTCGCGCTCAATCTCTTTACCAACTATTTCAATCACGTCGCGGATACGGAAATTGACTTCCCGGCGGCACCAGCGCTCGCTCATGCCTAGTGCATCACGCAATTGAAACTTTAGGAAGTTTGCGACCGGAGGGCTCGTGTCATGCCTTCAAAACGCCTGGCGAAATAGCATGAGCTCTCCTGTTTCATTCCAAGTCTCAATTGGGACAATGCAGCCGCGAGTCAAAAAACGGATGCGTGGTTGCATCTTGTTGATACAACTGCAACACGCGACGGGGGTCGATTGATTTGTACCGTCGGGTTTTACCCAATCGCAACGGCAGCATTACATTCACGGAAGGCCTTCCCAACATGAGAAGCCCGCAATGACTCTTACTAAAGCACAAACCGCGAATCTGGTTTCGTTAATCAGAACGACCGAGCAAGATGACTTGAACTGCGACGGTTGCTTTGATCAGGTCGCGATCTTTGCGGAAAACACAATCACAGGGCGAGACGTCGAAGACGCTTTCGCTGCAGTTGCGACACATCTGCGTCAATGCGAATGCTGCCGTGATGAGTTCAACGCACTGTTGTCGGGGATTCGTGAATTACAGGCGGCGACAGAGACTCGTGATGATCAAAGAGTTTGAAAGGCTGCGTTTCACCTTCGACCAGAACATAATCCGCACCACTCAAAACACGGCCGTAGTCTTGCCGCCTTCCTGACGGCCAATCGATGGTCAGGTCGCTGATTGCGACGGCGTCGCCGACTCCGAATGACACACGGCGTTGGTTCGAACACATGAACCCGTCGCCCGCGGCCACCTGAGCGTAGTGAGACTGGTCGTCCGATTTCGCGTGTATGACGGCGCCCACGGCGTCGCGTTGGCTGTCCTTCGCAATCAAAACCAACCCGATTGATTCACCAGGTGCGTTTCCGGCGTCAGCTCCTTGCGATTCGTTTAACAACAACGCAACAGGTTCGCGCAGTTGGGTGATCAGCACGTCATTCAATCCGTCACGGTTCGCGTCCAACGTCGCAACCACCCGGCCCAAATGGTCTTTAGTGAAGTAGTCACCGAGCGATAATCGATCCAACTCTTCCCATCGCAAATCACTGCCGATGCGAAACAGTTGAGCTGGCATCATGTAGGGAACGTTCTCGCGTCCCAGGTCACTGACGTGACCGTTGGTAATGATCAATTCCAAATTTCCGTCGTTGTCGTAATCGGCAAACTGGGTTCCAAACCCGAGCAACTTCATCGAAGGCTCGGCCAGTTCAGACTGATGGGAATGATCGGCCCATATCCCGGCGCTGATTTGCTCGTAGTAAGTGTTGTAGTCGTCGTAAAAATGGGTAACGAACAAATCCAAATCGCCATCGTGATCGGGATCACCTTGGGCGATCCCCATCGACGCCTGAGAGAAGGATCGTCCGCTCAATGCGACACCTCGTGCGGTTCCGATCTCATTCATTACGAAGGAAGGCACTTTCTGCACGTCATCCGCGTTTGCGAGTGATGGCGACCAGAGATGATTGGATGACATATCGTTCGCCACGAACACATCGATGCCGGGTTTCTCGTCGAGGTTTGCCACCACAACACCGAGACCGCGTCCCGCGTCGGTTGGTGACAACCAGCTTTTTGTCATCTCTCGAAACGTGCCGTCACCAACCCCCTGCCAGACCTGGTCCGGCTCAGCTTCAAAATCCAACGGCGTGCAGCTGGTGGGCAACCCCGTCACGCGGCTGTGACATCGTTCCTCGAACGGCCTTTGACCACCGCAATAATTGACATCGAATAAATCGGCGTGCCCATCGCTATCGAAATCCGCGATCGCCATCGATACCGTCCACGCCATACCGCTGAGCCCGGCTTGATCGGTAACGTCCTCGAACGTTCCGTCACCTTTGTTTTGAAATAATCGATTGCGACCGATATTTGCGACGCAGAGGTCCGGAAAACCGTCGTTGTTATAGTCACATGAGGAGATGCCTTGCGAAAAGCCGCAATCTCGTAACCCGACCGCTTGGGTAACGTCGACAAAAACGCCACGCTGATTGCGAAACAAAACATCTGAATCGGAATCTTCTTTCATCGGCGAACCATTGAGTTCCGCCAACACGACGTCCGGCCATCCGTCGAGATCAAAATCGGTGATCGCCCCACCTCCTCCGTTGCCTTGATAGATCGAGAACCCCAGCTGCAACTGAGCCGGATCGAACGCAATCGTGTGAATTAACCCCGATTCTTCTGCGACATTGCGAAAGCGAATGCGTCCACGCTGCGTCGTAGCGAGAGAGCGTGAATCGAGGTTGGATTCAACCCAATCGATCGGAGGCAGATCGGCTAAATCTTGACGAAGTGAATCGAGCAGCCCGGACGTCTGCCATGGCGTCTCGTTCGTTAATCGTTTTCGAATCGCGAGGTAACGCGTCTTCGCATTCGGCAATCGGTCGTCCGGCAACTTCAACGCCATCCGTGCCCACGCTTCGGCTTCCCAAACCCGGCCCAATTCCGTCATGGCGTCGGCGACATCCAATGCCGACTGCTGCGAGCGAGTCAACCGCTCGTAAAGTGTTTTTGTGGCATCATGCAATCGCGTGAGCAGTCGTTTTCGATCGTCAACCTTCTCGGCGTCGTCATTTCGGTTGATCTGACGCAGCGAACGACTCAGCCGCGTCAGCGTTTCGGCGTTGTTTGCTTCCTCCCGCTTGGCGGCTTCGTAGTAGGCTCGAACGGCAATCGCGTGTTCTCCATGCCGTTCTGCCCATCCTCCCGCCGCTAACCAATATTGCGCCGTTGCCTCAACCCCTTCTGGTGCAGCACGCTGCCACTGGAGGATTTCCTCGCGGTCACCGATTTCCGCCAACCCACGACCATAGAGCGCGTAGGCGGGTAGGAAATGCGGATGCCGCTCAACGACCGGTTCGAGTCGTCGAACAACCTCTCGCCATCTCTGATGCATCGCATCGATTTTTGCCAAACCGTAGTGTGGTCGCAGATCGTTCGGATTCAGACGCAGTAGTTTGCGACACATTTCTGCATCCGGCTCCACCTGCGTCGGTTGCGCCAACACAACCAACCCCTCATCGTCTCCACGATTATGCTGGGCCAGCCATTTGAGCTGTTCAATGGCAATGTCTTCGAGTCCCAACATCGACGCCAGACCGGTCAAGGCAAATCGGTCTTCAATCGCAGACGGATAATGCGTGACGAGACGTTCGTAAACAGACACCGTTTCAAACGCTTGGCCGGACACCATGGTCAGTTTTGCAAGATCAACGTAAACGGAATTCGAAACCCGAGGATTGATCTCGATTGCCGATTGCAGGAACTCGATCGCGATCCCTATTTCGTTTTTGCGTTGGGCGATGCGAGCCAACCGTTGTTGCAGATCAGTCTCGTCGGGATGAGTGACCAGATGTTGGCGCATCAGTTGCTTGGCCTTGCTCCACTCATCGCGTGTGGCGGCCTCGACAGCTAATTGAAGTCGGTCGGTTTGCGTTGGTTTCTCGCTCTTAGCAACCGAGTTCTCGACAACCGCAGATTCGTCATCGTGCCGCAGTGTTGCTGGATCCGGACGGCATCCCGCCGACGCGAGAAAAAAAACAGCCATCAGAACGAACCCAACGCGCATGCCCGAAGGCAAGCAGGATGTTGGCGGACACGGCAATGTGAAGCAATACATAAAAAGAATGAGAAGTACGAGGCTCGCACGCGAGCAGTTGTTTTGCGACGACGCAGGTAATGAATCCGGAACACCGCGAGTTTAACCGATCCGGAATAAAGAGACGGTGAACAACCAAACGTAGAAAATTGAATCGCACGACTGTCTTGACTGCGTTCTCATCTCCATGAGCGTTTGTACCCATCTCGCAAGTTTAACGAGCGGATCGTTTTCAAAATGCACCATCGCAAAAAATCGATCCACGGCAATTCAATTCCACTGCATCTCAGTCATATTCAGTGGCGCCATACTGCCCGCGATCTCAAACACACCAATTACACCGGTAGCACCACGTTGGGTGAGCAGCGGACGACCGTGATGAACAAATGCACCTGGGTTATTTGCGGCAAGGTCGTCGCGGTAGGCGAATCTCTACCTTGCTTAGAAAAGGTACATGCATCTTGATAAGAGGCATTCGCTTGTATTCTTCATGTCAATCACGCAACACGCCCCCCCCCATCAAGCCGACGGGATTCCCCCGCCTTCCCTGAAACAGTCAAAGCACTCTAAGTCTTGATATATTCTCAACTTAGGATAATTTGACGCCGCAGCAATTCTCTTCAGAAGTGAACAACACGCCTCTAGAACCCGCCAAACCCTGCTTGCGCGAAAACATATATTTTTTACGTGTTCTCGAATTAGATTCCTGGTCATTACAGTGGAAAATAACGCCAGTGGAAGCGAATTCCGTAGCGTCACCGTCAGTACCTTGATTGAGCAATTCTCCGAAGAAGGTCGTGGCACTACGAAGGCGGCAATCACTTCTACAACTTTTAATCCCCATCTGTCTTCCGTAGAGGAATCATGCTGTGAGAAACGTTACGAAAAGGCGAAGTGGCTTCACTCTCGTCGAACTATTAGTAGTGATCGCGATTATTGGTGTTCTTGTTGGGTTACTACTACCCGCTGTCCAAGCTGCCCGCGAGGCGGCTCGCCGGATGAGTTGCAGCAACAACTTTAAACAACTCGGTCTCGGCCTGCACAACTACCACTCGGCGTACAACAAGCTGCCGATGAACTACGGTGGCACGTGGGCATCCCCCGGCGGAAACGACGACACGTCCAACCGCGGTCGCCTGAGCTTCCTCGTGGGAACGCTTCCGTTCATCGAGCAACAAGCGTTGTGGGAACAAATCTCCAACCCGTTGCAGATCCCTGGTGGCACGCTCTATCCACCTATGGGCCCCGTGCAGTTCCGCAGTGAATACACCCCATGGATCACGCAAGTCCCAGGATTCCGTTGCCCTAGTGACCCGACGGTCCCCTCGTCCGGACTGCCTGCCTACACGAACTACGCTGCGTCGCACGGCGACTGCTTCTGGGAACAGACTGAAATCGGAATCCATGAAGACGGACGCCGCGAGCCTGACGCCAACTGGGGCGAGGCGAACGCGAAGAAGTACGCCCGCGGTGCTTTCAAAGCACGGCACTTCACGCAATTCCGTGACTTCCTGGACGGCCTTTCCGGCTCGATGCTGTGCGGCGAAATCGTCGTTGACTCGGGCGAGAAAGAAATCGTTGCAACGGCCATCAAAGCTGAAGACGGTGTCGCCAACAATCCACCCGGAGCATGGGCAACGATGGCGGGAGTCAACGGAACACGCGTCGACCCACTACGCCCACGTTTTTACAACCAACGACACGGCGAGTTCGACCCTGATGACCGTGGCCGCGGTCGCCAATGGGCCAACGGTCGTGAGTTCTTCACCCGGTTCCACAGCATTCGCCCGCCGAACAGCTACAACGTGATGCGTTGGTGGGACAACAACGGCATGTGGGGTGCATCTAGCCGCCACCAAGGCGGTTGTCACGTCCTGATGGGCGACGGTGCCGTCAAGTTTGTAACCGACTCGGTAGATACCGGCGACCAGAACGCACTGCCGCTGATGCAAGGCAACCGCGGACTAGGCGAAGAAAGCCCCTATGGAATCTGGGGTGCCGCCGGAACCATCGCCAGCAAAGAAACCACTTCGCTGGACGACTGATTGCGACGCGGTTATTGACCGCAAAACGGGTTGGCAGTCGTCGCCATGGCCTCGCCTGCCAACCCTGATATAGAAAGCTCCTCATTCACAACGGAAGCTTCAACATCCGCACGCGTCAATCGAACAGACTTCGAGTCCGATGGACGCGTGCCGATGCACGAGTGCCGCGTCACTCCGGCGATGGCATGACTCTCTTAAACTCGACCTAATGCCGGTGCGCCTACGCGCAACTTTCAACCATCCCCCTTTAACGACATGTGCTTAAGATGAAGAAAACAATACTTGTTTTAATGACTGTGCTTTGCGTGCTTCCTACGATGCAGGGATGCGGAGGGCCTGAAGAGACAGTGATCATACAGCCGACTGCATCAGACCCCGCGAAAAAGGCGGCCGAAAGTGAACGACACAAACCGAGCAACTACCAACGATAAATCGACCTCGTTGACCGCTCGCCTGCCCTTCCCGCTGACCACAGCGGGAATGGTCCTTCTCCTAGCCTTGAGCCATCAACTCGGCTGCAGCCCCAAGGCAGATCCCACACAGAACCTCCCGACTGCACCGGAGAATCCGCAGTCGATCGGCCACGTGAATGCGACGACAAGCACGGCAGAGGCTCCACGTGATACCAAGACGCAGCCCTTCTCACTGCCAACCGCAGGTGCGAGCGTCCCTGCCCCACCGCGAATATTCAATCGCAAAAAAGAGCTGGATACCGCCCAGCTAGCAATTCAAAAAAAGCAATGGAACCTAGCCCGATCAGCGCTCTTAAGAATGCTGTCCGCTGACCATGCGGACTCCGACGCGATCCTCCTCATGGCCAATGTTGCGGCAGAGTCCGGAGATACAGACCAAGCGATCGAACTGCTCGACGAGATCCCCAAAACGCAACCCGGCATTGCCGTTCACGCACTCGGACGTGCCGCGGAACTTTGCGTCGCAGCAGAACGCTACGACGACGCAGTCGAACGCTATCTTTCACTGATCGAATTGGTGCCCACATCGGCCTTGGCTCATCGCCGAATCGCTGCGTTGCTCAACGGACTCGGCCGACGCCATGAAGCCTCCCGTCACATCCGGCTTCTGTGCAAACTAGGCAACGTTCATCAGGAAGAACTGCATTCACTCATGGTGCTCAGCGACACCTGCACCGAGAAACCTCTCGGCGCCTGCGGCAAGGCACGCCAAATGTTCTCTGCACAAGAATTCGCAAACGCAGCAGACGAGATCCGCAATAACGGTGTTGTCACCGCTTACCCACCGGCGGTGCAGGCGCTGTACGGTCGTTGCCTCGCCGAGATGCAAGACGACGAACGATTTCAACAATGGTTGAGCCAAATAGATGGCCGCACGAAGAAGTGCGCCGAGACATGGTCCGCAATCGGTGCCTGGCTAGTCAATCATCAACGCTTCGAAGAAGCCATTCGCGCACTCGCCGAAGCAATTCGGCGCGACCCGACAGATGTCCGCTCCTATCGTCGTATGCACCAATCACTCGTCGCACTCGATCGCGAACAGAACGCGAAAACGTGGGAACAACGCCAAGCCAAACTGCGCGAGGTGACTCTGGCTAGCAACGAACTCGGCACAACACACCAACACGACCTCACGCGATACAAAACAGTGGTTGACGGACTCAACTCGCTGGGACGCCCACTCGAATCAGTGCTCTGGAAAGCGATCGCATCCCTTCACGACAATCAATCCACCCAGGTATTGTCGCAACTGAATGAAACGCGAGTATCACTGGTGGAGTCGGGCCGGTCGTTCCCGACCGCTGAGCAGCGACTGTGTAGTCTCGACATAGAGAACTACCCCGACATCGACATAGAAAGCATCGCATCGCGATCAGACGCGAATTCGCAGCCCGAAAAGAGCGATTGGCATAAAATTGAAGAGGTCGCCCTCCCTCTATTCGAAAATATCGCGGCGTCCGTGGGACTCACTCACGCATATCAGATTGCGAGCCAACCGCAGGATTCGCATTTCATGATCCATCAAAGCATCGGCGGCGGTGTCGCGGTGATTGACTTCGACCTCGATGGCGACTGCGACTTGTATTTCTCGCAAGGCGCCGCCGACCCGCCAAAATTCACCGCTGAGCTCTCCAACCAACTGCTACGGCAGATTGACGGCGTGCTAATCGACATCACTGATTTGTCTGGGACGACCGAGACTCGCTACTCAGTCGGCGTCACAGCGGGCGACTGGAACCAAGACGGCTTCCCTGACATTGCGGTATCTAACATCGGGACCAACTCGCTGCTCATCAACAACGGTGACGGCACCTTCCAAAGGGAAGCGATTGACGCGAGCGACCGACGAACCCTGCTCAGCACCTCGATCGCAATTGCCGACCTATCCGGCGATGCCCTGCCCGATATTTACCAGGAAAATTACATCGATGATCCCGACATCGCCGCCAAACCGGTTGTTGATGAAAAAGGCGTACTCCAGATCGTCGCTCCGGCCGACTACCAACCCGCGATTGACGAGATTTGCTACAACGAGGGAACAGGCGGGCGACAATGCAAACGTGTCAGCGAAAAGGATACCGATCGACGCACCGGACTCGGTATCGTTGTCTCCAATTTCGATTCACAGCCCGGCAATGAAATCTTCGTCGGCAATGACGTACGCCCCAATCAATTGTGGAAGCGAAACGCGGACGCCCGGTGGCTGGACACCGCACCGACGACCGGCTCCGCCCTCGGTTTCGATGGGTCCCTGACGGCATCGATGGGAATCGCGACAGGAGACTTCGACCGATCAGGCACTCCTGATATCCATGTCACCAATTTTGAGAATGGTCCCGCCAGACTTTACCTCAATCGCGGCGGCTCTTTTCAAGACCGAGCCATGTCGCGAAACTTGTCAAAAGACAGCTACAAAGTGCTAGGGTTTGGCACGCAAGCACTCGACTACAACAACGACGGGCTTGATGACTTGGTCGTAACCAATGGTCATGTCGAAAACATGGACTTGCCGACGTCGCCATTCAAACAACCGTTCCAAGTGTTTGCAAACCTGGGAAGCCACTTTCAAATCCAACCAAACCTCGATACGTCCACTTACCCCGGATCACTGCACGTCGGCCGCGGCCTCGCTCGTTTGGACTTCAACTCCGATGGAAAGCCAGATGTCGTGATCACACACTTGGGCGAGACGTCTGCGTTGCTGATCAACCGGACTGAAACCGACCACCACTGGCTGCAAATTCGGTTGGTGGGTGTGGAAAGCGAACGAGATGCGATCGGAGCCTCGATCACAGTCACCTCCGGAGCTCAATCGTGGACCGGATGGGCACTCGCGGGAGACGGCTACTTATGCCGCAATGAACAGGCTGTCGCGTTCGGACTAGGCGACGCCGAGCAGGAAGCGTCCCAAAAATTGTTGAAAGTTGAAAGATGGTCTCCCGGAGGGCAGAATCTGCCCTTCGCAATTTTCCAATTTTCGTCGGCGGCAACCGACGGGGAGACCATCATGAATGAAGTTAGTCTTTTGCAATCTCTTGGACAAGTTTCAGCGTCAGAAACCGGGGAAGTCTTTCGAGACTTCATCCGTGGCCACGTCCGCGAGATGATCAGTGAAGTGATGGCTGCTGAAGTCACGCAGCTCTGTGGTCCCAAGCACGCACCGCATGAAGGCGATCACTATCGAGCCG
>NZ_JACHXU010000008.1 GCF_014192335.1 Aporhodopirellula rubra
GAATCCCGCCACCTTCGACAAGTCGTTTCACGACGAGGTCAGCAATATCTTCAGCGGTCGGTTGGTTCGGTGCCGATTCCATGGCAAATATCCTTTAAAGAGTCACCCAAAGCCCCTAGCTTCCCCTGCTGTACGCTCGAGATTGTAAATCACCGGAGATTCTAAGCCGACCCCAATTCAAGCTGCAAACCCGGTCATGCACCCCACACCCAGCATTCACTGAATTGGGCTTAAGGAACATGATCCCAATTTGCTACCGTCGCCCGTCCAAGGGCGAAGCACCCAATTGAATCGACCGTTTGTGCGATTCTGAATCGCTGTCGCCAGCGATCCAAGCCAAGCCCGTAGAAAACGCAAAAACGTCGGAGATTCCAAGGATGGGACACCCATTTTCAGCGGCCGCTCAGTTAGATTCGATCAAGGAACTCCTGAGAACTGTTGCCGAACCGTTGGACCTCAATACCTCCGTCCGACTCTGGAACGGTGAACTCGTACCGCTCGGCACCAAAACGGATGGGAAATACACCATCGCCCTTTCGGGTCCCGGCGTGATCGGTTCGTTGATCCGCCGCCCGAGTCTCGAAACGCTCGTGCGGCTCTACGCGACCGGGCACATCAGCTTTGAGGGTGGCGACCTGATCGACTTTACGGCTGCTCTGAAAACCGAACGATCCAATCGCAAGCGTCTCAAGACCATTAGCAAGACGATGGTGGCTCGTCGAACGCTCCCATTCATCTTTGCCAAAACACACGACCGCGATTTGAAAGACGCCTTCCAGGACGACATGGTTGGTCGCGTCGAATCAAGGCGAAACAACAAGGACTATATCCAATTCCACTACGACGTCAGCAACGAGTTCTACGAACTCTTTCTCGGTTCCGAGATGGTTTACACCTGTGCTTACTTCAAAGATTGGAACAACACGCTCGACCAAGCTCAGCATGACAAGCTCGACATGATCTGTCGCAAACTGCGGCTGGAACCCGGTGACAAAATGCTGGACATCGGTTGCGGCTGGGGCGGTTTGATCTGCCACGCGGCAAAGCATTACGGCGTGCAAGCTCACGGCATCTCGCTTTCGCAAACACAAATCGATTACGCCAAAGCCAAAATCGACGAACTCGGATTATCGAATCAGGTCACCGTCGAGTTGTGTGACTACGCCGACCACCAAGGACAGTACGACAAGATCTCGAGCATCGGGATGTCCGAGCACATTGGTGTCGCTAACTATCCGCGTTACTTCGGCAAAATCAACTCGATGCTTCGCGACCGAGGCATCATGCTCAATCACGCCATCGCGAGCCGTGCGAAGGCATCCAAGAAACTCGCCAAACGGATTCGTCCCGAACGCGCCTTCATCCTCAAGTACATCTTCCCCGGTTCCGAACTGACGCCCGTGGGGATGACGACCGACTTCATGGAACGTAGCGGATTCGAAGTGCACGATGTCGAATCATGGCGTGAACACTACGCGTTGACGCTGAAGTACTGGTGCAAGAACCTATCGGCAAATAAAGAGAAAGCGATCGAACTCGTCGGCGAAGAACGATACCGATTATGGGTCGCCTATCTCGCAGGCGGATCTGCGGGGTTCGCCGCCGGATCAATCAAGATCTTCCAAGTCGTCGGCACCAAACGTGCGGCCAAAGGTCTTTCAGGGATGCCCCCAACCCGAGAACATCTCTACCGCGCTGCGTAGACCATTGCGTTATTCCAAACGAATTCGCCACGAATTTTGCACACGAACAACGCCCCATTATTGTTAACCATTCCTGATTGGCGATTTCCGGTTTCAGTTTGCCGACTGCACCCAGCCAAATTTCGCGTGTGTGTTCGTTGCAACATCCCGCCGCAAAGGTAGACCTTATCTGCAGTCATCGGCCAAAGGCACACGGGCACATCCACTAGCGTGGATAATGAGACGACAGTCATTCGCAGAACACAACCAGAGTACTTGATCAGCTTTTTTTGATCGGCATTGCCGGGAAAGCAGCTCGCAAGAAAACACGTTACTCATTCGTGTCAGGGCCTGATTCTTCGGTGAGTAACTTGATTCGTAGGTTTTTAAACTGCACCTTCATCGGATCACCTTGGTGCATCTGCAGGGCGATCACGCCTTTGCGACAAGCCCGTTCGGAGTCCATGTCGTTGACCTCACACATCAACTGCCCATTGAGCCTAAGTGTGACGCGACTACCAACCGCTTCGATCTCGTAGTCGTTAAACGTATTCGGCTTGATGAATGGAACGAGTGACTGCATCGACGCGAACTGTTCTTCTTGACGCGTCCCATCGGGCAGTACGGTTGCCATCGTCCCCCGCGTAACGACGGCGCCGCGGAGGTGTTGAAACAGGCAGCCCGACCATTGGTTGTCCATGTCAAAATCGGCTTGATACCCAAACGTGTCAAAGTTGGGGCGTTTCTCGCTGCGAAACTGGATCCCGGAGTTGCCGCCTGAGAGTTTAATCTGGCAACGCATGATGAAATTGGCGGGCTCTCCACCCGTCCAATACAAGTAGTGTGAAGCGACGCATGGTTTCTCAGGCGTGCTCTCCCCTGTGATGGCGCCGTCTTCAACATGCCATGCCCCGGGTTGCCCCGACCATCCGGTTAAATCTTCACCGTTGAACATGGAAACAAAACCAGTCTCAATGTTATCCACTATGGCTTGCCCACGGGCAACGGTGGCAACAGTCAAAACCGTTAACAAGCCAACAGCACACACAATACGAGGCATCAGGTCATTCCAGATAGGGAGAGGCAAATCGGGTATCGGTCACAGCAAATAGAACCGAATTAGGTTGGTAATTCGTAGCCCGCACGCCTTGTGCGTGAAAGCAACGCGTTGCCCTCGTCGCAATTCGTAAAGCGTTCGGTAGTGGGATCCCATTTCAGTGGTTCACCGACTCGGCCGACCGCTCTGGCGATATTCACGAGATAGCACAACGATGAACTTCGCTGCCCATATTCGATATCCGCGTTGCATCGTTCGCGAGTTTTAATGCAATCGATCCAGTTGCGGATGTGAGGAGTATTTTCAGATACCGTCAGGTGTCCGGGGTTATCGGACCCCGTGACGAGACGTCTCGGATTGGCGGCGACCTTGTCGCGATTAATCTCGATTTTGCCTTTTTCTCCTATGAAAATGCAACCAAGACCGGGTCCCCAATCACCATCCAAGTGCAATCGCAGTTCCGTTCCGTTTGCGTAACGCATGGTGACTTTGCCGCGAGGGCCGACCACATTTTTGGCCATGTTGTAGTACTGAGCACCGGTCTCGTCATCGGTTGATTTTCGAGGATCAAACTTCCCACAATCTTCCACGCGGACGGGTTCGTCCAACACGATTTCGGCAGGCCCCGTTTCGCTGGTTCCAAGTCCACGTTGGATTTGATCATAGCTGTGTGTTCCCCAGCCCGTCACGCCAAAGCAACGTCCACCGCGGTCGTAAGACGCCCATCGATTCCAACCGTATTGCAACTCTGCGTGATACGGACGCATTTCTGCTTGGTTGGTCCATACGTCCCACCACCCTTCATCGCCACCGGCGGGCAGTGGTTGTCCAGGCTTCGGTGTCCATTCAACAGGCCCAACAAAGTTAGGCGCCATCACGACATTAATCTTGCCAATGGCACCGTCCTGAACCAGATCGCTGGCCCAATTGTTCAATGGAATCGATCGTTGCTGGGTACCGATTTGGGTAACCCGGTTGAACTTGCGAGCAATGTTCACCATGTGGCGACCTTCTGCGATGGTCAGTGCCATGGGTTTTTCGATGTAAGCATCCATCCCCATCGCCATCGCGTGACAAGCCACCCACGCCCGAGCGTGGGTGGTCGTCTCGACCATCACACCGTCGAGATCTTCATTTTCAATCATCTTTCGAAAGTCAGTGTAGCCCGTCCAACTTTGGTCTTTTCCGAGATCGTTCAATATCGAATCGACGCGTGGAGCAAAACAATCACAAACGGCCGCGACCTCAACATCTGGAATCGCGAGGCTATCCTGTGCGAGCGAACGACAGCGAGCCCCGAGCCCGATCAACCCGATGCGAACTCGATCATTTGCCCCTGCACGTGTGGGAGAACCCAGCACGGTCTTTGGAACGAAATAGGGGATGGCGATGCTGCTGGCAGCAACCTGAATGGCACGACGCCGTGAAAGCTTGTTCGTCTTCATCGAAATGACTCTTAAAAACCAGGGGAAATCGGTTTGGCCAGAGGCGGCGGGATCTGTCGTCGAAACGGCGTAATGTGCAGGAAAACCAAACAAACACGCCTCAACGGCAAACGATCCAACCACAATAGGCACCCCATCGTCGGCGAGTCTTGAAAGATCGGCTCATTTTTTAGTACTATTTGCGCATGCCTCCGCCTCCTATACTCCATCCAGCCTTCGCCGCTCAAATCAGCTTCCCTAGCTATTTGCATCAATTCTTTGAGTGCCTGCCGGACACCTATTTCTACGCAAAAAATCTGGTGGGACAATTTGTCATGGCCAATCAGAGGCTTGCCGACTTGCTCGGCGCCTCGTCCATCGAGGAGATGATCGGCTTGACAGATTTCGACCTCTGCCCCCCGGACCTCGCCGACCAATACCGCGACGAAGATCGTCGGATCATGACAACCGGCCAACCTGTCCTTAACCGCTCGGAATTAGTTGCAGACCATCGCGGTTCACTGGGTTGGTATTTATCCAGCAAAGTGCCTTTGTACGGCGACCAGAATCAGATCATCGGAGTTGCCGGTGCGATGCGTGATCTTCATAAAGTGTCGGCATTGCTTTCGCCTTATCATGAACTCGACGAAGCGATCCGATACGTCATTCGTTACTTCGACACTCCGATCAAAGTCACCGAGCTAGCCGAGATCACTGGATTGTCTATTAGTCAGTTTGATCGCCGTTTCAAACAGCACGTTGAAATGACACCGCAGCAGTTCATTCTGCACACTCGCATGGAATCCGCCCGACGGATGCTGGTCGAGACAGACAAAAGCATTTCGTCAATCGCACTAGCGTGTGGCGTTTCGGATCAAAGCTATTTGACCCGGCAATTCAAACGTCACACCGGAATGACACCTACGAAATATCGCAAAAAGTACCAACAGTCACGCATCGACATCCACGCGAACTAGCGTTCTCCGGTTGAGCGTTCTCCGATTGAGCAGCCCTGACTCGCGCTTAAATGCATCTATTGCGAGAGCTAGCACCAGTGCTTCTACATTCACAGATATTGAAACGATAGACACCCACGCTTTGAATCCACATACGAGATGATCACGGATATGCATTTTTGATACTACGAGCATGGGGCTCCTGTTTTTCCCAGCCCCATCGGGTGTCACTGATTGCAATGGCTTGCGGGGTAGATACGCACGATTCGTGCGAATTTGCACTCCCTCTTGGTTAAAACACAACCAACAACAGACGGCACTGTTTTTGCGGCCTCGACTCGGTGCGTGAATGTGGTTGTGTTCGTGACGGCTGCTCGCGCTGGACGCTATCTATCAGGTCAACAACGTCATTCGCAAAATGCGAAAGGACTGGTGAGCGAACGACGCTACGTGATCGCTTCGGAGCAAGTCAAATGTCTACTTCATCTCGGGATGTGGCCAGAAATTTCTGCGTAAGAAGGCGTTCACGAACTCAACCATCATCGGAACGGCGACGATCGCCGCACCTTTGCCATCGACAACTTCGAATGGAATCCCTGGAACAGCGCCGGGTACTCGCGGCCGCGCTCTGGCATATTGCGATCGAAATCGACGGGTCACCAGATTCGGGAATTCCTTCATTCGAAGGTAGTGGGAATGCGTCGGGAACAGTCGAATTTGACACCACCAGCGGCTCCGGGCCGCTCAGTGGTGACGGCACGGGTTTGGTCCAAATTACTGGTGTCGATGCACAGGGAGACCCCGCCTCTTGCTCGGCAACGCTGAGCGGCTTTTCCCTTTCCGGTACCGTTGGCAATGAATCGATCACAGGAACGATGACGGGCAGCGGGAATGGTGCAACGTTTACCGGGTCATTTGGTGGATCACTCGATTCGATGCCGACCAGCGTCGATCCCAATGGAGCCGCGTCGGGAGACTGGATGGCAACCGTCACGCTTCCCTCTGGTGTGATGCCACCTTGCCCCGTCGGACTCTCGTCGAGCGAAAGCCTCAGTGGAACTTGGTCGACAACCTCACTGACGTTGGTTGGTGATATCGATGCTACGGATGGGTTGCACTGG
Source organism: Aporhodopirellula rubra (assembly GCF_014192335.1). Classification (GTDB taxonomy): domain Bacteria; phylum Planctomycetota; class Planctomycetia; order Pirellulales; family Pirellulaceae; genus Rhodopirellula; species Rhodopirellula rubra. The sequence continues at coordinate 6,241 of NZ_JACHXU010000008.1, forward strand.
GCGAGAGACGGTGTTCTTGACGTTTCGTTTGCTGTCACCGACCCATTGCCTGGCAAGTCGCAAGCTCTGGTCACGAGCACGAACGTCGGTTTGTATTGGGCCACAGGACCAAACCGCAGCGACATCATTGCAGGCCTCGCCCCGGTCGCGCAGTGGAGTACCGGCATGGACGTCGCAAACGTTTCACATGAGTTCGAAGTGCCCGATCGACCGGTTGGCGAATTCACCAACTCCATCAGTCATCTCGTTTTGATTGCCGATCCGATCAACGACCAAACTGGCGAAGATGAAATATACGAATTGTCAGAGGACAACAACGTCGCAGCGATCGAATTAGAGCTTTGGGACTTCGGCGATGCACCGAGTCCGTACCCCGTTGAATTGGTCGATAACGGCGCCCGACATCGCTCCTCTTCATTGATTCTCGGACTTAGTATCGATACCGAAGCGGACGGGCAACCCTCTCTAATGGCAGACGGTGATGGAGCTGATGAAGATGGCGTGGTGCAGGTCGCGAGTATTTTGTCGTTGACCGGTTCAGATGCCTATTCGAGCTTTACCGTGTACGCCTCGGAAACAGGCCGATTGGACGCATGGATCGACTTCAATGCCGATGGCGATTGGGAGGATATCGACGAAAACATCGTAGACGCATTGCCGCTTTCTGCTGGGATGAATGGTGTGAGTTATCGCGTACCGGCAGGTCATTCGTCTGCAACGGCCGCCGCCCGTTTTCGACTGAGCAGCGTGGGTGGTCTCTCGCCAACGGGTGAGGCGAACGACGGGGAGGTCGAAGATTACCTCGTCTCGGTACTGAGCAGCGTAGACTCTCCGCCGATCTGGATCGATCTGCAAGACTCCACATCATCACTATTGTCGGAGAACGGTGATCTGGTTGTTCGAGGGCAAACTGGCGAATTGTTCCGGGCGTCACAAACGAGCGTCGGGAAAATGACGCTGGTCGGATCGGCCCTTGATGAGAACATTGTTGTTGAATTTTCTGCAGGCCCCATCGTGCCACCTGACGGATTAGTTGCCGATGGCGGGGACGGTCAAAACCGATTGACGCTAGCTGGAAGCGGAGCGGCGATCGTGATGACCAGTGAAGTTTCAAGCGAGCAAGTCGTGCAACGCAGGTTCGCAGGCGAGAGGATCGTGAACGCAAATTCCATTGAGTTGTGGAATTTTCAAACGATTGATTTGGATGACACGAACGAGGAAACGCCTATGGCTGTTTACCTTGACGGCGATGCTATCGAACGTCTATCGCCAACCAATCACACGGTTCTCGTCGTCGGTGGTGAGAACGATACGGTTCATTGTGAAAGCAATAGCGAAAACGCATGGATCATGACGACGTCTGGTGTCGTCGACGGCCGCTTCGTTCGCCGAGGCATCAACCAGGTTGGCGGTCAGATGATTCATTTCGACTTGCCTCATCATTGGCAAAATCCGATTTCGTTTAACGACGTAAACAATGATTCTCTGGTGACGGCGGTCGACGCGCTGCGGATAATCAACGAACTCAACAACGAACAGTATTCGACCGACAGTGTATTGCAACCAGATGCGACGCCTGCGGGAACCGATCCTTGGCTGTTCTTTGATGTCACGGGTGATGACCGCGTTACGGCGTTGGATGCACTACGGGTCATCAATTACCTCAACAACCAAGATCAAATTTTAAGTGAGCCTGATTCACCGTCCGGTGAGGCGGTGTTCGCTGCGACGACATTGGATGCGGCGTTTACAGAGACGACGGTTCGCGAAACTCCGGATAGCGACGTCAGTGATGCCATCGTTGATCAAGCCTTGCGTCAACTCGTCGTAGGAACGAATGTCGATTCAGTGGCGGTCGAGTTGCCGCGATCTATCATGCGTATTCACCAGACACCAGCTACCGATGTGCAACCGAGTCTGAATCGGGCCCTCCATGAAGCCGCGATTTTTGGCGGTGATTGGCTGCAAACTCTGATCGATTCCGTGTCACGCACCACGCGACCTGCCGTTTGACGGGGTGCAGTCTGCGTTGGCAACGCGAAAAACCTTCGGTTGACCCGAATAAGCAGAACGAAGCCGCGTCGCGCGAAATAATTGATAGGTCAACCCGCAGGTAATTCAAACCGATAACCGATGTCGCGGATGGTGTGGATGAATTTAGGTTGAGAGGGTTGGGCTTCGAGTTTGCTTCGCAGAGTGGTGATACATCGATCGACGCTGCGGTGGCTAACGATGATCGAACGGCCCCACACCGCATCGAGGATGCTGCTGCGGGTCAATGCTCGATGAGGGTTCGTGACGAAGTAATCGAGCAGGCGATATTCTTTCTGCGTCAACGGAATCTCCTCCCCATCATGAGTTAGTTTGCGTGCGTCGCGATCGAGAACCATTTCACCGAGCACAACGAGCTCTTTGCTATCGCTCATCTCGCGGCGAAGGAGTCGCTTGACTCGGGCGAGCAACTCGCGAATCCCGAAGGGTTTAGTGACGTAGTCATCGGCCCCGAGTTCCAACCCACGCACAATCTCTTCCTCTTGGCCTTTCGCGGTCAGCATCACAATCGGAAAATCATGTTTGGCATGCCGTACACGACGACACAGGTCGTAACCGTTGATTTTGGGAAGCATGATGTCGAGCAACATAAGGTCCGGTGGTTGCGTCAGTGCATGCGTCAATCCGAGTTGGCCGTCGGTCGCCGTCGTCACATCGAATCCGGCCGCACGAAAGTTATCACTGAGACCACGAATCAACGCGGGATCGTCTTCGACAATTAAAATCCGAAGCGTTTGCGTCATCTAACCATCCCCTCGTCCCCAACTAAATTTCTATGTTCCTCAGACTTGTTCGCCACCGGCAACCGGACCGTGAACGTACTGCCGACGTCGGGTTCACTCTCAACACGAATGCTACCGCCGTGTGAATCGACGATCGCGTGAACAATGCTCAGCCCCAGCCCACACCCGCCTCGGGACCGTGCGACACGTTGATCGACCTGAAAAAAACGTTCGAAGACTCGGCTCGTCATACGAGCATTCATCCCAATGCCGTTGTCTTGCACGGCGAGCATAACATGAGCTCCGTCAGTGCTTGTCGCGAGGGAAATTTGCCGGTTCTCATCGCTGTATTTCCACGCGTTCTCCAACAGGTTGACCACTACCGTTACCAACGCATCCTTGTCGCCCGAAATGAACGCGGACGGTGCGTGGTGGATCTTCAAACAAGAATCGACGTCGCTCCAGTGTTCACGAAAGACAGCAACAGCCTGTTCGACGACGTCACGGAAATCAATGATCTGAAAATCAAATTTCTGTCGCCGCTGATCGATTCGCGAAAACGTTAAGAAATTGTCGATCAACCGAGTGAGTCTCGCGTTCTCGTGGCTGATCAACTCAAGATATTCACGATTTCGCGTTTGCGATTCCGCGGTGGAAACGTCTTGATCAGACTCGAGCAACGTGTCCACCAAGAGCCGAATCGAAGAAAGAGGCGTTTTGAGTTCATGCGAAACGGTCGCCACGAGGTCGTTCTTGAGCCTCGCCAAACGCAGCTTGCGTTGAAGAACCATTGAGAGCAACCACGCCAAAACGCACGTGACCGCAAACACGAGCAATGCGATCCAAACGTGCACGGCACGACGTTGTTGAGAGCTGTCGTCGGCCCCGTTTTGCGGCAACCTCGCCAGCCCCAATCGCAATCCACCCAAATCGGCTCCGAGCGAGACGTCCATCATGCCCGTCGACACTTCTTGCGGTAGCGACATCACAAATTTAACGTTCTTAGACAATGGCACGTTGTCGGCTAACTCGAGCAATCGTTGCTTCAAGGTTTTGGTTTTGTACAGTTCGATGAGTCGGCCGTCCGACGACACTCGCCCCCAAACCCCCGGCAATGAAGTCAACTTCAACCCGGGAGTCGCAAACTGACTGTCATAGACAGCGGCCGCCTCGGAGGCGAGCAACTCGGCACCGTGCGTCGGCAAGCGAGCGTCTTCAGGGTCCAAGTCCTTCAGCCGGTTCATCAAAAATTGTCGCTGAGAAGATGACATCGGATTGCGATAATCATTTAGTCGTGACTGCAGTTGTCGAGAAACATCGTTCCATTGATCGGTGTCGGGTTCGAGCACTTCGAGCATCTGCAATTCGGCAGCGGCCGCGAACGAGCGTCCCTGTTCGTCGAGGGTTTCGCTTTGTCGGGCGAGTTTTTCAAGCAGGTTCAATGCGGCGGCGGTTTCGTTGGCCTTAAGAGAACACCGAACCTGAGCCTGCTGTGCTCGGCAACGTGACGCTAGAGTGTCCTCGTCACGAGATAGATCAGCATAAACGTCTCGCGCGGAATCGTATTGTTGTTCCGCAAACTCGAGGCGTTGAGCCTGTCGCCAACGAGGATCTGATTCCGTCGCCGCAATCTGATTCAAACCCTGCACGTCCGGATAGATCAGATTTCTTTGCTCGTCACAAATCAGAACGCTGTCGACGGCACCCTTTGAAACCAATCTTTCAAAATCGACTCCAGGTTGCTCGACGTCCAGCGTTTCTGCTTCACGTTCGATCTGGTCGGTCCACCGATCACGGATCATCTGGCTGGCCGATTGCAATTGGATATCGTAAGCCTCTTGCAATCGTTGATCCGCTGCCAGACGTTCGTTCCGGATCGCTTCGCGCATCATCCACATCATGCCCACCGAGGGCACTAGTACGATTAGCAAGAGCAGCAGGATTGGCCACGCCAGACGATCATCACGCATTCTCGTGTGCCCTTATTTCACATCGAGACTGGCGAGAATTTCGTCGCACGACGGCTGCAGTGCATCGAAGATGTCTTTGTCAGCAGTAAAACGCACATTCACCGCTGAATCATCCCCGAAGACTGCGACCCGACGAGCCTTCTTGGGTTTGTTGTTTTCGAAGTATTCAAAAACCGCGACGACACCTTCTCGGTCGCCTACCTGAATGGTTTGAATCCCTTCGTCGCTGAGCTCAAACGACGAGATACGTTTTCGGTATTCTCCCAACGACGTCTCCAACCACTCGCGAACGGTTTTGTGCTTCGAGCGAATCTCGTTCAGCGGCCCAGCCTCAATCCTCGCGTCCATGGTCGCATTCGGGTCGATAATCTGCGTCGACTTGTTATCGTCACCGAGATCTTCCGGTGTGTAGGCAAACCAGTTTGGAGGCAATTCCGCGGTAAACCGTTTTCGCTCTACCGACGTGCGAGTCGCCTCCTGAAGGTTCCGCACTTCGGTCAAATCAGCGGTCACACCACCGGCTTGGAACCGGACGATGTAGCGATGTTCGTCGTTGGAGATCCAGAACGTTTGTCCGATCTCAAGTTTAACAACGAAACACTCAAACTTTCCGACTGGAACCTCAATCGTTTCCATTTTGGGAACGCTCAGAGCAATCGGTACCTCCGTCGCACCGAGTGACGAGATGACGTGCAACGTCGTTTCATAGTTCTCTTTCAACGGTAACCGGCGAAAGACTTCCGCGGCTTGTTCGTTATCGAACATAGGTTCGCTTGATTTCAGAACCACTGGTTCATCCTTGTTCGCCAATTGCACGGTGACCTGATTGTCTTGATATTTTGCCGACGCTTTGCCGAGCATCGTGTGCATCCACGTGCTTTCGATCGGAGCGAAGGTTTCGGCATCGGCGACGACGCGGCTTTTGCCTCGCTGTCCATTAATCGTCACAATTTGCCAATTCTGACATTCCCAAACGTCACGGCCATCCATCTTCGATTTTGCGACGCGGTAGACCTGCATCCCAACGCCGAGACCGGTTTGGAGTTTCATCTCAAAGACTAATTCGTCACCATCGCCCCACGGCACGGGAAGCAGTTCGGGTTCGCTCGGCAGGTGAGCTTTGGCCTGAGCGACGAGGTCCGTTTCCGTTGGATACTCATCAACGACCACCTGAAATGCCTTGGCGGCCTCGGCTGATTTCCCTTGTTTTTCGTAACACAAACCGATCCGGTATTGTGCTTGGGCAGCCGCGGTTCGTGATTCATTCGCCGCCGTGACGACCTGTTGATAAACCCGAATCGCTTCGGCCAAATCGCCGACCGTTTCCTCAGCGTAGATCCCTTTTTCTAACAGTTCCGACGGACTCTGAGCGGTCGCGTTTGGGGGCAACAGAAGCGTGCAAACGGCGACCAACATCAGGGCCACCCCGGTTCGCAAAAGCGTTAAATTACAAAATCGCATTTCAGGTTCCTTTCTACTCTCGAACACGTTGTGGGCCGTACTGTTCAGGTCATTGGCCTGCCGACGGTGACCACCGCCGAGACCCACAACGCCTAGAGTAGGAACCGAATGTTACCACTGTGTTACGTCATCGGTTCTGTTTTCAGAATTTTCACCATCCGATTCTCACTCGGTAAAGGTTGAAGATCGGCCAACAGCGAGTCTCACCTGCCACAAGTCGCCCGCATTCGAATCGCCGCCGCCTCGATGCTGTGGTTTTGATCGAGCAGACGATTAGAAACCGATGTGAACTTCATCAACCGCTCTCGGTCCTGGCTCAGTGCGACGATTTGGTGAGACAGGGCATCAATGTCTTCGGGCGGAAAACACTCGCCTCCTTGCGTCGCTTCGATCAGTTCCACAAACGCTCCATGAGCGGGTTGCAAGACCGGGACACCGGAGGCCATCGCCTCGAGTAAGAACAGCCCCTTGGGATCCTCGTACGGCGACGGCACGCTGAGCAAATCAAACGATTGCATCAGTGACACCTTTTCGGCGAGCGAGGGACTGCCGTGATAATGAAAGCGATCTGCCAAACCCGCGTTGCTGATCTTAGACAGGATCTTATCCAGGTAAGACCGATGATGTTCGCCCAACCATCCCGCCGCGTGCAACGTGATGTGGGAGTTCGCGGAATCCCGCGACAATCGTTCAAACGCTTCGGCGAGTACGTGCAGCCCTTTCTCGGGAGCAATGCGTGCGAAGAAACCGACGCGAAACTCGTCCGGCGATTTGGCGTGAGGGAACTCGACTCCCGTCGCGCCGGCCGACTCGGTCGTGGGAGTACTTTCGCGAAACGGTTTTAAATCAATCGAAAGCGGATGAATGTCGAATTTTGATTCGGGAATTTCAAACAGCTCACTCATTTTGTCACGATAGAAACGACTGTACGTGACAAAGGTATCGACCTCCGCTGCCAAATTTTTGCAGAGCGAGATTGCCTCTGAACGGACCTCGCCGGGTAGCTGATCGAGAAACAAATCGTCTCCTTGCAACACGACAACGATCTTGGTTTGCGGCAGCCGCTCGGCGATCACCGGGACCATGCCACCGATGAGTAGGTTGCTGAAGATAATCGCGTCGGGACGAATTTCTGTCTCAAGCCACTGAACCAACCGTTCGATCTCGCTCGCCTGGCGTCCGTGAGATCCACGCAACATGGACAGGGTCAGATCGCCGAGTTTTGCCGGATCCGTTCCGACGGCTCGGCGTGTCGCCGCGGAGATGATGCCCGGTCGATCCATCCATGACCGCATGAAACGGGGCACCCATCGCATCAGGGGGATTTGCTGCAGGAGGTAGACCTGGATCCCGCCGAGGAAGACTTGATCCGACGCGATATCGACCTCATCGGTGCGGATCGGCGTGTAGACGGGTTGCAACAGGACGTCGTCACCGAGCATCCGCATCGCCTTAGCGAGTGAATTGTCGTGCATGCAACTGCCGCAGTACATTCCGGCGGCACCGGCGGTGAGATAGACGATTTTCAAATCAGATCACTGTTCAAAGGGACAACAACGTCGATACTAGGGCTTTCCAATCCGTTTCACCCACTATACATCGACGTCATCATGCACCCATGGATCGCCGACCGAACGGCCTCCTTTGACAGCAGCGGGATCCGCCGCGTCTTTGATCTCGCCGCGAAATTGAAGGATCCCATCAACCTGTCGATCGGCCAACCCGATTTTGACGTCCCTGACGAAATCAAAGAGGCCACGATCGAGGCGATCCGGTCGGGCCGCAACGCCTACTCCCCGACTCAGGGAATCGCCCCGCTACGGGAAGCGATTCTCGCGGAGGTGAACGAAAAGTTCCCAGGCCAGGATCGGGACGTTTTCGTCAGCAGCGGCACGAGCGGCGGTCTCGTGCTTTCGATGCTGTCGATGATCAACCCGGGCGACGAAGTGATCTTCCTCGACCCGTACTTCGTCATGTATCCGGCACTGGTTCGGTTGTGCGGTGGCGTCCCCGTGATGGTCGATTCCTATCCTGATTTCCGTCTCGATCCCGAAAAAATCGAAGCCGCCATTACACCCAAGACCAAAATGATCTTGGTCAACAGCCCCGCCAACCCGACCGGCGTGACGGCGACGGAAGCCGATTTGAAAGCGGTCGCCGAAATCGCGGCCAAGCACAACGTGGCACTCCTTTCGGATGAAATTTACAGCCGCTTTTTCTACGACGGCGATTTCTATTCACCCGCCTCGGACAACCCCGACGCGATCGTGATCGATGGGTTCAGCAAATCGCACGCGATGACCGGGTGGCGTGTCGGCTACGTGCACGGGCCTCGCGAAGTGATCTCGACGATGCTGAAGATCCAACAGTATTCCTTCGTGTGCTCGCCTCAACCGGCACAGTGGGGTGCACTGCGTGCGATGGAAGTTTCCATGCAAGCGAACGTCGACGAATACCGCGCCAAACGTGATTATCTCGTCGAGCAATTGTCGCCACACTATGAGTTGACTTCGCCCGGCGGAGCGTTTTACCTATTCCCCAAAGCACCGGGAAATGAAGGTGGGGCCGCGTTCGTTGAACGTGCGATTTCGCAAGGATTGCTCATCATTCCGGGCAACATTTTCAGCCGACGCGATTCGCATTTCCGAATCAGCTTTGCCGCCAGCGACGAAACGCTTCGCCGCGGTGCGGAGATGTTGATCAAGCTCGCCAAAGAATCATAAGGCGGCACCAAACGGAGTGACCGTTTTAGAATTCTTCGCCAACGATTTCGGCTTGATCACGGGTTCCTAAGGCGCCCCACAATCCGAAAACGCTGGGACTGCCCGGCGCGAGTTCGGCTTGACCGTTTTGAGTCACCGTGCCATCGCTATCGCCACATTCGATCGAGTCCGTAATGAACTTGATCGAACCGTCACCCATCGCGACGTGACCTCCGCCCTGGTGTCGACTGCTCATCGTCAGTGTTCCGATCGTCGTTTCGTCACCGCCAAAACAGAGTTCACGATTTGGGGTGAGGACCGTGTTGAAACTCGTCATCAAAGGATTCGCGTCAGCCCATCGATGGCCCCGACCCTGGGCATTGTTCGTCGGCAATTGAATAGATGAACCGCTATCCCAAAATTGAGGGCGCGTGCCGTCGATGTGGCTCCGACAAATTCTAACGTCATCCAACACGCCACCCGCCCAACCATTGTTAATCGAGGGAACGGTTCGAATATCATTGTCGCCCAGATCCGTGGCAATTTCGCCGAGCATGATCGTCGTCGACAACCCATCGGTAACATCGTCGAACGTGGTCACCATTCGCGGCACGAACATGCCACGACCGGTCGCTCTCACTTGTGCTTCACCACTGGGTGACCACTGACCGGCTTCGTACCGCCACAGACCATCGTCCAAACCTTCGATTGCATCGCCGAGGCAAGCGGTATAGTTGGTTCGTCCCAACGCGGGCAATCCGATACCTGGATCGGATGGACAACGATACGAAGGAATCTCATTGGCCCAAGGCTCGTAGGAACTCATCGAGGGGACCGGTCCCATGGCGGGATAGACGTGACTCGGTTCTTCGTATTCCCCCATACTCATCATGCCCATCATCCCGTCATAGTCCTCTTCCTGGTTCACGTCATCTTCCGGCGGCAAACCAACGAGCTCATCGCTGATCGCCGACCAAGTCGGGCTGGTGCCCATAAAGGGAGTGATTGAAACCAAGAAACTCAACCGAAACTGGTTGGTGTTGGTGGGATCGTTGACGTTGCTGAACGTGCCCGTTCCGTGAGGAGGCAGGTGACCGAACGCATCATGATATTGAGCCACACCCAAGGCGATTTGCCTAAAATTATTGCTGCAACTCATGCGCCGCGCCGCCTCACGTGCCGCTTGAACCGCAGGCAATAACAGCCCAACGAGAATTCCGATAACGCCCACAACGACGAGCAACTCCAGCAGCGTGAATCCGTTACGATGTCGATATCGTTTCATGATGTCCCCGTTTTTTTGAAAACATCAGTTTAGCGATCCCGAACGTGCTGCGGGTTCCTGATGCAAACTTTTCAGAAAGAGTCATGCCCGTTTCCCTTTCCTCAACGCGTCCATCACCCTCGGATCCGAGCTTTGCTACCGAGATGGTTCGGGACTGTTTAGCGGCGGCGATTCAGCGTGGTGCCAGCGATGTGCACATTCAACCACGCTCGCGGAGTTGGGAAGTTTCGTTCCGCATTGACGGTGTCTTGCAACCGGTCGATTCGTTCGAGAGGAGCGAAGCGAGTGACCCGGTGGCGCGTTTGATGGCTTTGGCAGGTTTGCCATCGTATCGGGCAGGAGTCCCGCAGGAAGGTCCTTTGCGCTGGCAGGTCGATGATGGCGAAGAACGTGAGATGCGAGTGGGAATTTTCCCAACGGTACATGGCAATCGGGCCGCGATCCGGATCATGGACGACCGTGAGTCCATTCGTGACCTCGATCAACTCGGTTTCGATTCCAAAACACTGTCGCAACTGCGGTCGGTTTGCGACACGCGAGACGGGTGGTTATTGGTCGCCGGCCCCGCAGGCAGCGGCAAAACAACAACACTCTATGCCTGTTTATCGCACATCGCCGCGAGTGAGTTTCGCCGTAGCGTGCTGACGATCGAAGACCCGATCGAGTCAGTGATCGATTCGATCAGCCAAAGCCAATTGCGAGAAAACAGCGGCCTGACCCTGGCTTCGGCAATGCGGGCCGCCGTCCGGCAAGACGCCGAAGTGTTGTTGGTCAGTGAAATCCGGGACGTTGAAACCGCCGAAGCTGTCTTGGTCGCGTCCATGACAGGGCATCTTTGTTTTTCATCGATCCATGCGGGCTCCGTCGGGACAACGCTTCGCCGTTTGGTGCAGATGGAACTCCCGACGTTCGCAATTCAAAGTGGTCTTCGAGGTGTCCTTTGCCAACGTTTGTTAAGACGGTCGTGCAGCCTTTGCGGTGGCGTTGCGAAGAACGATAATGATTCCATGTGTGATCGCTGCCATGGGACCGGCTACCACGGACGCGTCCCGATCGCACAAATGGTTACGTTCGATGGGTCCTCAGTCGGACAATCGGTTTTCGATGCATTGATCAACCATTGTCCGGCCCACGAAATCGACTCGGCCGCCACTCAAGCCGGTAGCGAATCGTTGCGAGATCAAGCCAATCGTTTGGTTGACGAAGGCCAAACCGACGCCGCCGAAGTGTTTCGTGTGCTGGGGCGAGCGTCATGAACAAAGCCTCCGATTCGACACCAAAGCTGGACAACGACTCGCTCGCGATGCTGCTCGAAGAAGTATCCGCGATGGCCGGGGCGGGCCGCTCTCTGGTCAACGGATTAGCCGATTACAACGACCGGACGATGGGAAAGATTGGACGTGCGGCAAAACTCGTTCGAACCCGGATCGAAAACGGGGAACCTGCTGCCACGGCGATGGCCTCGTTGTCGGAAAAGTATGCTGCCCCCATTCGTGTCGCGATGGAAATGATGGCTGAAACCGGATCGACCCAGCCGATCTACGAAACCGTGCGTTTGATCCGTGGGGCAAACGAAACTCGACAACAAGTCCGACTGTCGGTGATCAATCCGATGTTGAACGTGATCGTTGCGGCGGTGGTCACGTTCTTCGTTCTGCCATGGATCATGGTGTCTCTTTCCGAAGCCGAATTGATCAAGACCGCGTTCTCCCCGACCGTCACGGAAATTTGGCACACGTTCGCGCGGAACTTTCTACTCGCCGCTACCGCAACGATTGTCGTTGTTGGTTTGTTCGCGGCAATACTGTATTGGAATCTAACACGATCGCTCCGCCTCAGTAACACAATGCAAGACTACGCCACGTTCTGTCGCTGGGTGGCGATGCGTGTTGGACTTCCCCACTCGTCAAACGCGAACCACGCCGATGCCGGGCACGTGATCGAGATGGCCGCCGAGGTGGTCGGCCCGAGGTTCGCTGAGTCGTGGTCACCCGCTATTAATAATATCCGTCGCGGGTCACAAACTTCCGCCGCATTGGCAATGCCTGACACCGCACCGGAACCGGTCGGGCAGTGCGTGGTCGATTTAGTTTCAGGACAACGAGACGGCCAATCGGTCGCTCTCGATATGATTCGTCTGAGTGACCTGTACGGGCAAACGTCGCGTCGTCGCCAAAACTGGTGGATCGACGTGGTACCACGTTGGGTCAGTGCTATCCTGATGATTGCTATGATGGTGATCATGCTGCGAACCATCCTTTTGCCACTCTTCGATATTGTCGGCGAGGTGGCACGATGAACTCAACAAACGTCGTGCCTGACGCCAACATTGCTCAAGCCGCGGAAGCGGAGCTTTGGAGAAATATCCGCAACGAAACACGTCATCGGCTCACGAAAACGGTCACCGTCAGTTTCCTCTACCTGTTAGCGGCTTTGGCAGTGGGATCGTACTTAATCAATGCTGTGATCGAAGCGGGACGTGGCGCCGTTTATTACGTCGGATGGAAAGAGACGGAACTCAACGTCAATTGGATGACGCAATTCGTTTGGAGCTATGCCGTGCTGGCATTGCTCGCGACAATTGCCTATGTCCTGACCATGCTATTGATCCATGACAAACTACCCGCACAACTTGGCGCCGCCATGAACCGAATGCCCTGGATCGGTTCAACCATGCGAATGGTTTCGATGGGAAGTTTTTGTCAGTCAATCTATCAGTCCGTCGCTCGATCGCGAACGTATGGCGACGCCTTAGAGACCGCAGCGGAGGAAGTCAGCGATGCCGCGTTGCGACAGTGGTCTGCAGTGGCGGCTCAGAGAATCCGATCAGGACAATCGCTGAGCAATGTCCTACGGTCGTCCCCGATGCGAGATCAACCGCTGTCTGCGGTCAGCGTGATGATTGAGAACCCGCGATCAATGGAGGAATCGGTCCGTGTCTGGCACCAGGCGACGGCGGAATGCCACAGTTTGGCACGCTCACGCCTCATGCGGGCGACGCAGGTTCTCTCGGTTTCTGCGCTGTTGGTTTCGGTATTCCTGGCGGCGTTTGCAATGTTGTCCGCGTCGATGTTCATGTCTGTTGTTATGTCGGGGCTTTCCTAACCATGGAACAGATCCTACCCCTTCTGTCTGCCACATTTGTGCTCGCGTTACTGGCCGGCACGTTTCGATCGATTCGCCTGAACTTGCTACTGGACCCGGGTACACGATCACGACGTATTGCGATTTTTTCCTTCGAAGTGATCGAGTGGTTGCTATGGACATCCGCCTTGATCTCGCTCGCTGTTGCAGCCCCCCATCCCATCACAATCCTGCTATTCGTGATGTTCGCCGTGTCCATCGTAACGGCTGCGCGACTCCGTTATCGCGAAGAGGCAGACTCGCTGAATCGTTGGATGCGATTGGGAGCTGAATCGGGCACCTCGATCATCACCCTCAGCGAGAATTTGTCGGTCGGATTCCGTAGCCGCATCGCCAATCAAACGAGAGTGTTTGCGATGCGTTTGAATCGAGGCGAATCGATTGTGGACGCCGCCCGGCGTTCGCGATTGCCGCTCGACGCCGACACGCTCGGTGCGTTTCTCCTACCACAAACCGAGGTTGCGACAAACGCCGATGCCACACGCCTATCTCTGACGCATGATTCGATTGAGGAGATGTCGCAAGACGAGGATTCATCAAAGTCGGCCTCGCTCGTACCGCAACAATTTGTCTATGTCGTGGTGACGGCATTTTTGGCGTGGTTGTTTGGCACCACCATTCGAACTTATCTTTCGCATTTGTTCGAAGAAATGTTTGAGATGTTTGCGTTCGAATCTGAGTTTGCAACCAACGCTCTCAATTCTGTTGCGCTCATTGGCAATTTCTTGATCGCTTTCATCGCGGTTTGGCTTGTGTTTTCGATCGTGATTCGTTGGCTACCGCTATGGATGGTGAGATGGGTCCCCTGGTTCGGTAACCAGGCAATCACACGATGGCGGTGCGACGTCCTGCGATCGTTGGAACGTGGCATCCGTGCTGAACAACCTGCGAGCCAGATTTTTGAACTCGCTCGTCAAACCGCGCGAGTGCGGTGGATCCGTCTGCGATGCGATGCCGCTCACCGCTCGGTTGAAAACGGCGTGCCACTGCCTGCGGCAATGCGGAACGCGAAACTGATCACCGCTCGTGAACAGGTTTGGTTGACCAGTGCGGAACAGAACGGAAATTTCGCTGAATCGATTCAGCTCTTAGTCAGCAACCTTCAACGCCGGCAAACGCTATTATGGAAAGTCCGCATGGCATGGTTGGTGCCATTAGCAACGGTGTTGGTGGGTGTTTTTATATTGGCTCACGCGATGTATATGTTCCACTTTTTGTATTCCTTTATTCGCATGATGGCTTAGGAATCACGAACCAGGCTTATGACACCCGGAACCACTCCTCACCGTCCCCGCTGTAATCGGGGCTTCATGCTCCTGGAAACGTTGATTGCACTGGCGTTCTTGGCGGTCGCGGCTGGATTGACGCTCAAACTGCATCAATCACGGCTCGACTTTGATCGCGTCTCGACGGATCGATTGAGTGACCAATTCATGATTGAAAACATTGCCGAACAATTGTCAGTGGTCCCTTATTCGGACATCCCCGATGCCGTCTCGCGCCTTAATGAAGAATCAGACGCTCGAGCGGAAATCGAGCCATTCGAGTCGGGTTCCGCAAAAGGTCGCCACCTGCTGATTTCGATCGAATCGGAAAGTGGTCCGTTGACTCACCATCTTTGGCGGTTCGAGGAAACGCCATGATTCGAGCAAGAAATTGTGATACAAAAAGAATTCCCGCGGGATACACGCTCATCGAGGTACTGTTGGTGCTTTCGCTGGTGAGTTCACTTTTAGGCGGCACGATCGGACTGATGTCGATCGTGCAAAAAAGTGACAAGAATTCCAAACAAAGCTTTGTAATTCGCCAGGAACTTCGCCGTTTCGCGGATGACATTCGCCGCGATATCCACGCGGCAAACGACGTGAGCATTGATGAATCAATCTTGACATTATCACGTGCATCATCCGAACAATCGATCATCTACCGCGTCGATTCGAAAACGAACGTGAGCCGCGTGATCTTGAACGCGGACGAATCGAGCGCGGCACGCGATGAGTACACGATCGGACGCGACGCTGTGATGCAGATTGAGTCGCTGGGCGACGGTAATTTGGTGCAATGGACGATCACGGAATCAGATCGCCCGAACCTCCCCATCAGGATCATCACGGCAACCAGGATCGAACCATGAGTCGCATTGCACTCCCTCCAAAATTGAGATGCAAACAATCAACCCGGTGGGGATCGGTTTCATTGGTTCTCGTATTGATTTTGGCGTTGCTCGTGGGCACGTTTGCCGCTTCCGTCACGAGTCGTGCATCGCATGAACGGCGCACCGAAGTGCAGCACGGTTGGATAGCAACTTTAGAAACTGCGATCGAAGCGGTCGCTCGATCGGGCGTGGTAAATGAATCCAAAATTCGCCTCCCCGTCGATGGTTCCCCGTCGGCGGGAGAAACGGGTCGTTGGATCATCGTTGAAACGCTCTCGCAGCCCGATGAAACTCAGATGTACCAAGCCACACTTTTTCACAACAGCCAACCGGGACTCACGATTCGCCGACCTGCGGAGAACACCTAGCGTCGCATCTCATCCATGCGGAGCATTCACTTCGTGGGCGATGACTTCGTTGCGTCGGACATTTCGTAGAACACGTTCATCTCGTTTGCATTTTCATTCGACCGTCACCTCTACCACTTTACAGTCTCATGAGTTCTCATCGTCTCGCTTTCACGCTCGTTGAGCTTTTGGTCGTTATCGCCATCATCGGTGTGTTGGTAGGTCTCGCGGCGCCGGCGGTGCAAACGATGCGAGAATCGTCCCGCCGTGCGGCGTGTCAATCTCGCTTGATTCCGATCGGAATGGCGATGCAGAGCTACCACGATCGATGGCTGCACTATCCGGTCGGCACGGTAGCGGAAACCGGGCCGGTCTCAAGCGTCGCGGAGGGCGATCATCACACTTGGCTCGGCCGTTTACTCGATCTTCTAGATCAACCTGTCATCGCGGCACGCATCGATCGGTCCGTAAGCGTTTACGACGAAGCGAACGCTGCGGTGATGGAACTCAGCTACTCCGGCGTCCAATGCCCTTCGGCGGGCCTCGATCCGAACAACGCGAGCAGTTTTGTGGGGCTCCATCATCCGACCGAAAAGTCGATCGATGAAAACGATCACGGGGTGTTTGTTTTGAACCTTCCGATCAGTCGTGACGACATCACCGACGGGTTATCGAACACCGCGTTTGTGTCCGAAAAACAAACGCCATTCGATGACCTGGGCTGGCTCAGCGGAACGCGCGCGACGCTCCGCAATGTCGGTGGCGGGATCGTTGCGTCGGGAGATCCGTTTGCATCACCGCCGCCGTCAACGGTCGGATCCATCGGCAGCCATCATCCGGCAGGAGTGCACATGCTCTTTGGATCGGGCGAGATTCGGTTTACGGCCAATGAAACCGATCAACGCATTCTGGAACAGATGGTCGACCGCCGCGACGGTCAGTTACCACAGCAGTTTCAATCGCTTGAAACATTGCGTCGCCAAAGCGTCCAATGAAGTGTCGGGCACCTGCGGACGCCCAAGCGGATTGGGGTCTTTTAGGCTGGCTCGGGGTGTGGTCGCTCGTGTTGACATTCGCTATCGGCGGTGTCCTTAATGGCCAAACCAGCCGCAGTTTGCCTGAGGAGTCTCAATCGGTGCTCGGGATGGCAATGGGAGGCTTGTGTGCGGCCTGGATCGCCCTCGGTTCGTGGGTCGCATTGATCCATTTGCCAAAGCGAAATGATTTGCATGCACGCGATGAGGTGGCACCGCAGCAAACGCAACCTCGCGTCGCGGTGGCGATCGCTTGGATCGTTAACCTGATTCTTCTTGTCGCCCTCATTTGGCAAGATACCGATCTCATTGCCCAACTCTTAGCGATCGTTGGACTCGGGATCACGGGGCCACTGATCGCCTATCAGTGGTCTCATCGACGGATCCACCGTGGTGAATCCCAAACGACCGAGCGTCAAAGCATTCGCCAAATCCTGGGAATCGCGTTCACGATTGCGGTCGCGATCGCGTCTCTGAAACTCTACGAGCGTTCCCTTGGATTGACGGCCTCCGCGTCCGTGCTGCTCGTTTGCATCGCAATCAGTTGGCTCGCAATGTTGATCATCACCCTCGGACGATGGTGGGCACTCATCTTCATCCTTATCCCGATCGGCTTCGTCTTCAGAATGTTTGTTCTCTCGTTGATCGAACTCCGCAGTCGCGACTCGGAGGCACAAATACTAAGAGCAAGCGGAATTCTTATCGGCTTCCATTTCTTCTCGCTGATCTTCTTGTTGCTCATGCGATCGAGCGGACACCGTTGGTTCGGTGAACACGACGAGCCTCTCACCAACCGCGATAGTAATGCGTGGTCGAACGATGCCGCTGTTGTGGCACGTAACGCTGCGGTGCGTGATGAGGATGATGCGTCACCGACGCTTTGAACTCCAACGGACGATGATTCGAGTAACGCCCTGGATAGTGACTATCGAATTTGTGCTGGGCTCGAAACATCGGATCGTTGTGCATGTCCGGCGGTTCGAAACTGCCAGTCGCGTAGGGATCGTAGACATAACCTATCCCGTAACCAGCACCGAATCGCGTGTTGTACATCGGCACGTTGTAACCGTACCCGAAACCTGATCGCGAAAACCCTTGCGATGAGGCAGGTGATACTTCGACAACAAACAGCAACGCGGCGACAACCGAAAATGCGACGGTAGAGAGCGTGTGACGAGCCAAGGGAATCTCCACGATTCAGAGGACCGAGCGGCACGTGAATCGTGTCACTCCGGAGATCAACGCTAGGTCACACTCCCCCGATCATCGTTTCATTTCTCTTGAGCAACGAACTGCACTTGCCACAATACCCGACACATGCAGCCCAATCATCACAACCGACACCCACGACCGTCCATCGTCATTGGAACCGTAGTTCGCACATCGATCAGGTGGCGTTCCAGCTCAGACGAGAGCGCTAAGGGTTCATGCCCTGGCAATTCGGACACGCGTAGAGCTTGCGGGAGGCAACCGGTTCATTCGTGACGCGTCCGCCGCACCGAGGACATTCGGATTTGCCGTAAACTCGAAACCGTTCCTTGTCGCTCAATTTTGTGAGTGGCTTTCCTGCTTCGCTCGCCGTCACGCTGATGATGCGACCGTGCTTCAGGCTCACCTTCATCATCTTGGTGAGCGATTTCCACAAACGGGTGAACTCCTCTGACGTTAACTCATTACCAATCCGTGTGGGATCGATCCGAGTTTCGAACAGTATTTCAGCTCGAAGAATGTTGCCGATGCCCGCGATAACGGATTGATCCAAAAGCAAACCGCCGATCGGTTTGCCACTGGCGGACACGTTCGCCCAGAACTCCGCCTTTTTTCCACCCGCCAAAGGATCCGGACCGAGCTTGTTGGTGATCGACAAACGTGTATCCGAATCGATCACCCTGCATTGTGTCGGACCACGCAAATCAAGAGTGGCCTCCGGCGCAATCACACGCATCCGCACCTGACCCCGTGGGGCCGCGGGCGGAGAGGGCTCACTCACAAAACTGCCGTAGCGACCCAAGTGCACGTGCACGATCCGGTCGCCTTCGAATTCGTAAAAGAGATGCTTGCCCGCGGCGATGACGGATTCCAAAATCCGTCCGTTCACCTTTCTCGCATCCGCAGAAAATCGTCCTTGGGGACTGGTGACCTTGAGCGATAGTCCCGCGAACTGGCGTCCATGTTCCGCGGCCAAAAAGTGTGTTTTATGACCTTCAGGCATTGATGCGGACTCGCCAGATTCTACTTAGTTCGATAAAGAATCGATTCGGTCGAGCGGAAGGTTCAACCACACGATTGGGCACGAAAGTACGGGGTGTCGGGCAACCGTCCTTCACCGCGGACCTTGGCAATCGCGTCGTCGATGACCTCGTTGTAATAGTTCAGCCGGGTCTCCGAATGATCCAAGGAACCGCCGAAGGATCGATCCAAGTCGAGGTAGATCAGCGGCACGGGGATTTCGACCACGCTCAATCCCGCGGCGGCAGCTTCCACCCACAACTGCAGCGGCATGGCATATCCGTCATTCGTGATTCGCATCACCCGAAGCGCGTCGGCTCGATAGGCTTTGAAACCACAAAACGCGTCCGTCAGCGCAAACCCGAGTCGCTCATTCAGGTCCGCGGTGATCCGGCGGTTAATAAACATCCGCTCCGCAGGTGGCTCGTCGTCGCCCTTGTATTTCTTGAGGTATCGGCTGCCTGAAACGATGTCCGCTGACCGAGCCGCTTCGATGAAACGAGGAATCCGGTGTGGTTGATGCTGTCCGTCGCAATCCAATGTCACAACACCCTCGTAGTCGTTCTCGAGCGTGTATTGGAAAGCACTCTGCAGCCCAGCACCGTAGCCGCGATTTTTCGGATGGTGAATGACTTCGATCTGTTCAGGTTGGGCGGCGCGGCGAGCATCCAGTTTTTCGGAGGTTCCGTCCGTACTACCGTCGTCCACAACGAGAATCCGGTCGCTGTACCGGAGCACTTGATCGAGAACATCGTCGACGTAATTGACTTCGTTGAAGACCGGCAGAGCAGTCAACCAACGTGAAGTCACGCAGCGGGGATATCCGTCAGTTGCTGGGTCGTCGTTAGGAACGGAGTCGGCCATGGAAGTCCTTCGTGATGGAATCGGAGATCTACCTCATGTGGGTGATCGATCGCATATCGGTTCGAACGCGTCTGCCACGTCGACAGCAGCGAACCAATCAATGGTAGGGAGGGAGCAAGCGGTGTTCCACAACCATCCGATCCGGTAGCTTACATCGCTTTTCCCGAAAAAATACAAATAAGCAGGGAAAGTTGAGGTTGACGATTCTCGGCAACTTCGCCAAACTCCGCCACTTCTCCCGAGTCGACCACGCCATTAGGCCAGTCGGAATCTCGAGAGACCACAAGTGGGAGAACCGACCACTGAGGGAATTTGGCAATCTGATTGCCGTGTTTTCCAGGATAGAGTCGTTTCGCCGAACCACCCGACAACCTGAGTCGTGACCAATATGGCAAAACAATCCAAGCGGTATCGCGCCGCGCTTGCAAAGCAACCTAAAGAGCTCCAGCCGCTATCCAAAGCGGTTGAGACGCTGAAGACATACGACGCAACGAAGTTCGACCAAACCGTCGAAGTTCACATGCGTTTGGGTGTCGATCCTAACCAGGCGGACCAAATCATTCGTGGTTCGCTCGTTCTTCCTCACGGCATTGGTAAAACTCAACGGGTTGTTGTGTTTGCCAAAGGCGATGCTGCGAAAGCCGCCGAAGCCGCGGGTGCTGACGAAGTCGGCCAGGAAGACTTGGCTAAAAAAATCAAAGATGGCTTTACCGACTTTGACGTTTGTATCGCTGCCCCAGACATGATGGGACTCGTCGGTCCACTCGGTCGTGTGCTCGGTCCTCGTGGCCTGATGCCTAGCCCGCGTGCGGGAACGGTTACCGCCGACGTCGCCAAGGTCGTTGGCGAGTACAAGGCTGGTAAAGTCGAGTTTCGCAACGACAAGGGCGGAAACGTTCACGCGATGGTCGGCAAGATGAGCTTCGAGCCACAAAAGCTAGAAGAAAACATCACCGCCTTCGTCGATTACATCGCTGGCATGAAGCCCCAGACGATCAAGGGCACGTACATCAAAGGCGTTGCCATTTGTGCAACGATGACCCCGAGCGTCCGAGTCCAGACCTAAGCAAAGCCGCTCTTCGAGCCCACCGCCTCTCCGTCGACGCACGGTTCGCTTCATCCAAAGTGAACGTGACAACGTCCCACGAGATTTCAAGGTGATTGCGGTTCAAGCGAGTCGGTAACCTGAATTTTTGCCCAGCCGCGGTTAACGCGGAGATGAGTTTAGACAGCGAAAAAATCAAATGAGTAAATACGTTAAAGACCTGGTCACGCGTGACCTGAAGCGTCGACTCGAAGGGGTCTCCGATGCGGTGCTCGTTACTTGCACAGGCATGGACGCGAACACGACCAACGAATTGCGTGGTGAACTCGGCGAAAAAAACATCCAGATGATGGTTGTTAAAAATTCGCTGGCTCGTCGTGCGACCGAAGGCTCGACGCTGGCACCAGTATTCGAAGACACTCGCGGCCAAGTCGCGTTGATGTGGGGTGCGAGCGATTTCGTGTCGCTCGTCAAGGAAGCCGTTCGCCTCGACAAAGACTCTGAGAAGTACAGCAAGTTCACCGCCACCGGCGGAGTCATGGACGGAGAACGTCTCGACGAGGACGGCGTCAAAGCAATTAGCAAATGGCCTAGCCGCGAAGAGCAAATCTCGATGCTGGTCGGCCAAATCCTGGGACCAGGGGCGACTCTCAGCGCCGCGATGCTCGGCCCAGGTCGAACGCTCAACAGCCAAATCAAGAGCAAGGGCGAAGGCGACGAGTCGTAACGTCTCCTTCATCAAACCCGAGCACTTTCACAATCCAACTTTTCCGAATCACCTTTTTCGTTTTTGAGGTAGTTTGACATGTCCGAAGAAGCAACTGCGGTCGCCGAGTACAGCGCCGAAGCCAAAGAATTGGGCGACAAGATCGCCAACATGACCCTGAAGCAAGCCAAAGAATTGAGCGACTACCTCAAGGATGAGCATGGCATCGAGCCTGCCTCCGGCGGTGGAGCTGTGATGGTTGCCGCTGGCGACGGTGGCGGTGCCGCCGCTGCTGTTGAGCAAACCGAATTCGATGTCGTCCTGACCAGCTTCGGCGATAAGAAGCTGAACGTCGTTAAGGTCGTCAAGAACATCACCGGTGCTTCGCTCATGGAAGCCAAGAAGATGGTCGAAGGCGTGCCAGCGACCCTCAAAGAAGGTGTCTCGAAAGAAGACGCCGAGAAGGTCAAAGCCGAAGTCGAAGAAGCCGGCGGATCCGTCGAACTCAAGTAGTTCACCCGGGTGGTTTCGGAAACCTAACGCGAACGTTCGCCGGATAGAAATTGTCGGGCGAACGTTTTTGCTGCGCGGTTGGAAGTGCGTTGCGTGTCACCCTGTGTACGCGGAACAGATTCCGCTCGCGACCGAAAACGCCGCTGGTGTTTCAGCAAATGCCTACTTCGGGTACCTCCGGGCAATAAACGACGCTGATCCGACCCTGGTTCGACGGGCACGGTTCAACTACGGAATGTGTTGTGGCTGGACTGTATCGTTGCAGTGAGAGTCTCGTTGTGGTGGAACCTTTTCGCAGCACTGCCCATTGCCGCGACCCACTACCGCATCCCAGCACAACAAAACTCGATCGGCGGTGCTAATCCATGCAAGGTTAATACCTGCGTTTGCGTGATGCGCGGTCACCACGCCTTGTGATGAAGTGAAACGCGACTACGGCCAAGATTGCGGCCACGATAGCGACTGCCGCAATTTGTCCGATCGCCTGCACGCCCATCGGGTCGCCGGAATTCGGACGTAGATCCTCGATCACGCCTGCAATCACGAGGGGCGCGAATTGCTTGCCACCTCGCTGTTTCATGAAATCCGACTCATAACTCCACAACCGATAAAAGAATCCTTCCACGCGGATGGCTCGATTAATTGTCGTGACGAGTTGTTCTCCATCACCCGAGTCGCCCGTCAAAAACTCAGGCACTTCCGCAGTCACGATCGTGACGGGATAGCGATTTTCCATCACGACGGGATCACCGTCGGGAACTTCGATCTGCAATTGCACTTTGCCGAGATCTCCAATCGCGTCGATTTCATAATAGTGGTCGCTACCGATCTCTCGTTGACGCTGCTGTGTCTCAACGGCCACACGGGTAATCCGGACAGTTTCCACTTGCAAGCGAATCCATTCTCCGGTGAAACCCTTTGGATTCTGCAGTAAATCGACCGGGGACGCGTTGGTGACCGATGATCGCATCCTGCGAACGGCATCGGCTAACTGGTCACTTTGCGACGCTAGGTCCGAAACCGATGCCGCCGCGCCAATCATTGGGTAGAAAACGGATGAATCTGCTTCCGAGAGTGGTTCGCGGTCGAGCGAGACAACATCGGCAAGCCGTCCCAAATCAACTCCCTCGATCGACAGCACCTCATCTGCAGGTGATGCCGGTTGGGACGGAATCCAACCCAACCGACCGGCAACATCGACAATCAGTTCATCCTGACCATCGCCGTCAGGTCGGCGGATCCTCACAGCAACCCCAAACACACGATCGCCCGGTTCAGCCGCCTTCGCAAACGAGCGTGCCAGGAGAACACGAGGAACTCCGTCGATGGGAGAGAGCTCCACCATCTCAATCCAATCGATATTGAGATATTCCTGCAACGTTGAGCTGACCGTCAACGACCGCGAATCGACGATTGCTTCATCGACGGAGACGGCATCACCCAACACGGCAAGCGACTCGGATTTTCTGAGCCGCTCTTGCAGAACCGCATCACTGAGCCGGTCCATCCGGAAAACGAGTTTTGCAATTTCGTCGATGTTGATTCCAGGATCATCGAGCGACGGTTGTGCTGGACGTGCGATGTCCTTCATTCGCTGCTGATCGTAGCCAGGCAAGAGATCGGCCAACGACTGTGCCGACAAATGCGAACCGCCCGCCATGGATCCGATCACGACGAGAAGGCTCAACACGACCTCGTTTCGGCGACGGCGCTCGCGAAGCTGTCGATTCAACACCGCGGTTCGCCACATCACCCAAACGGAAAACAGCAACCCGGCCGTGACCGAACCGGCAACGATCCACCACAACGGAATTTCCTCGTCCTGGTCCTCGCGTGTTCTTGTCGATGGATCGGCAGCACGAATTGCCGCATTCATGACAGGGTTCCCGTTGGCAAGGTAGGAGGAAACGTGTCCAACAATCACCGGAGTCAGCTCCGCACCGGCCTCGGATTGATACGACAACCGTTTGATGAACTCACCCTCGACCTCCACGATCGGTCGCGGTGCACCAACGGGAAAGGTTTGCTTATCGGAATCAGCACTGGATTCTGAATGGTCGTGGTCGGCAATCGACAAAAGAGCATCAAACGTTTTTGGAAGGTCCGCCACAACGACCATCCACGGCCGGCGACTCGCATCAAGTGGCAGCAGCCAAAGATTCCAATACCTTTCCAGTCCGTACACGTTATCGGGCGCGGCGACTCTCTCGATCCGAACGATTTCTCCGCGTGCGATCAAACGATCACCGCGGTAAACCTCTGGTTGTTGCAGCAGAGGCAACACACCAGCGACGGCCGCCGGTGTCCGGATCGGCAACAACTCGTCACGGCGAACACCCTCGGACCGATGCATCGCGAGCGTCGCCAACAATGCAGGCCCATCGGCAGCCCGCCAAACCGTTCCGTCTTTCGCCGATTCGATCAATTTTTGCTGAATCGTGAGTACCAAAAACGCTGCCTCGCGTTCGGTATCCACGACAGATCCTTCATTGTCTTCGGCCGCCATTTTGTCACCTTTTAACCACGAAGCCAACGTCGCGGTCAATTCATCCTCCGACTTCGCATTCACCCAACGCTCGAACCGTTGACGCACTTCCGGCGTCAATCTATCAGGCGTTGTGTTCGACTCGGTTGCGGCTTGCTCATTTGACGCAGATTCTGACCCGGGTTGGAACGACGCCCCGTTGGCGGTTAGTCGTCGTGTCGACTCCTTCATTTTTCCAGAAGGGGCCACGGCTACCTGACGGGCTGTTTCTGGAAAAAACACCTGGTAGACCCCCGGCCGCGAAGCTTGTCGCATGACAACCACAACGAGTGCCAACACGATGGTCAATCGAATCACACGTCGCCACGATTGTCTCGCCGGAGGACCTGGCTGGCGATTTCGCGTCCTGCCATAGAGAGGTTCGCCATGAAGTTCACTGGGGATTCGCATCGCTAATGGGCCATGGAAGGTTAAAAAAAGCGGGCCACCGTATTGGCAAACTACTCGAATGCAAACCTCTCAAAAGGTTGCTAGTCCGCTACCCGCACTTTACCCTAGAGGAGTGTCGCTCGACATGGCGACAACCCTCCGACTCAACTCTTCTGCAATAGCTCCCCATGCTGCCATCGCACCACTTGGCTCGCTCAGAAACGTCCCCACTCCAGCCGCCACGGCAGAGGGGTAGATTTCTGCCCTTGGCAATTTCATTGGTATTGAGTGGATTGATGGGAAGCGTCGTCGCGCGGGCCGAAGGGGAGGCCGCGTCCGATTTCGTAAACCAACTTCGATCAGTTGGTTATTACGACATGGCACTTGCCTATTTGGATCGGCTCGATCAGTACCCCGGTGTGGATTCGGCGTTCCTGACGACCGTTCCACTCGAAAAGGCACAAACTTATATCGATTCGGCCGTCGCTGCCCGTTCGGTCGATCGTCGTGACGAACTTTTCTCAAACGCCGAAACGGAACTCCAATCGTTCCTCAAGAATCACCCTAGCAACGAGAGAGCCTCCGAAGCCCGATCGCAGCTAGGAAAACTACGGATGTTCCGTGCATCCCAGTTCATGATCGGAGATGTCGATGACACGAGTCGGCGCAAAGCAAGAGAACTCTATCAAGCTGCGGCGGACACGTTCGACAGCATCATCGAGAAACTCAAGGGCGAACTGCAGAAGATGCAGGGAGCGAAAATCGATCCCAACAAAGATCCCGAGAAGGCGGCACTGCGCGACCAATATCGGTTTGAATTTTTGATGGCACAGCACAACGCGGGTGAGGCCCGTTTGATGGCGGCCGAGACGTTCAAGAATCCGGCAAAGGACGCCACCAAGCAGCTTAACGATGCGTTGCAGATCTACACCGACCTGAGCGAGAAATATGATTCTTATGTTCAGGGCGCCACGGCGTTTTACTCGCGCGGCCGTGTTGAAAAAACCCTCGGAAAGCGTGACCAAGCCTACGACAGCTTTTCGAGAATGCTCGAACAAGCAGACGTTGATGAACTGCGGGAAGCAAAGATAGGGGCCGCTACGGAACTGATCGATTTGATCCTCACCGATGAAAAAAATGACTACGCCGAGGCGATCAACATCGGTGCGCCAATCGAGCGAACGTTACGCCCTAACGAAGATCGAACGCAACCTGCGCAAGACCTCCGCGTCGCGCTCGCGAGAGCCCACCTCGCAAAAAACAATGACAAAAAAAACACTAAACCAAACGAACGCAAACGTGCGGTTTCCGACGCACGCAAGCTATTGCTACACGCCAAGAAGATTCCCGGAACTCACGAAGACGCGGTAATCGATCTACTCGCCGAACTCGGTATCGACGCCGCCGCACCTGACGAAATCGCCGAGATGCCAACGGCAGACGATCCCAAGAGCTTTGACGACGCACTCGGTGCGGCACGTCAGGTCTTCCAAACCGTTCAAACCGTCTCCGAACAACTCGAGTCGCTGAAGAAACAAGGCGGAAAACCGGATCAACTCAAATCGCTCGAAGAGACGATTTCCACCGCTCGTCAAACCGGCATCGTGATCCTGCGCCGGGGATTATCGATGATCAGACCAGACACCGAATCGGTTCAGATCAACGAAGCCCGTCAATTCCTCGCGTTCCTCTTACTACAAAATCAGAACTATCGAGATAGCTTCGTCGTCGGAAACTTCTTGGCACATTTCGCCCCTGGGACAGAGACCGGATTGAGCGGTGGGTTAATCGCGTTAAATTCCGCTCAACAAATCATTTCAACAGAAGGGACCAGTGATAACTTTTGGGTCGACCAAATCAAACAGCTCGGTGACTTCCTGGTTGAAAAATGGCCAGACAACCCTAAGGCGGCTTCCGCCCAAGGAATTTCCATCGTGATGGCGATGGAAAAGGGAGATCTTTCCGAGGCCAAACGATTGATCGATGCGATGCCGGACAGTCCGGAACAGGCGAAGTTCCGACGGCTACTCGGACAACTGTATTGGAATGACTCACTCAAACTTCGGCGCGAAGAGAAAGCCGACGAAGCTGACAAATACTTGACCATCGCCTCGAAAGAACTCACCGCGGGCCTCGAACAAATTTCGGGTGGCTTGGTCGGCGAAGAGGCCATGAAAGCGGCCGTCGTTCTGGCGAAGGTCCGCCTCAAACAAGATCAACCGGTGGAAGCGGTTAAGGCACTCGATCATCCTAAGTACGGTGCGATCACCGTCCTCCAGAAACTCGATGCACCCTCCGACGATTTCCTGTTCGATCTGTATCGAACCGAGTTACAAGCCGTCGTGGGTCAAATGACCTCGTCCAGCGGAAATCAAGAGAAGCTGCTCAAACGAGCCTCTGACGCGATCGACAAACTGCAAAAAACGGCAGCAGACGAAGCCGGCAAGAAAAAGTTGGTTGGTACCTTTCGAGCACTCGCCTCCGACATTCAGGATCAGATCGCGAGTGCTCCTCCGGCTCGACAGGAACAGCTTATCACCGCCTTCAACGTATTCCTGTCGCGAATCGCATCTATCGCCCAAGACGACATCACGTTGTTGTGGGTCGGACAAACGATGCTAGGAATGGCCGAGTCCGCGATCCCACCCGGTCAAGTCAAAGCGCAAGGTCAGTCCGCGGATTTGTTGGCGACTGCCATCACCACCTTCGAGACGCTCAAACAAAAACCAGACGCGTCCAATTCTGTCCCTTTCATGTTGGGAAAATCACTGCGTTTGCAGGGTGAGTATTCGGCTGCGTTGACCGAGTTTCGCGAAATCCTGACGAAGAAGCCGACGATGATTGACGCCCAGGAAGAAGGGGCGTTGGCGTATGAACAATGGGCCGCGACGTTGGCGCCGAAGTATCGAGCGAGTGCGTACAAAGCCGCACTCGGTGGCGGTAAAAAAGGCATCATCTGGGGTTGGGGAAAAATTAGCCAAATGACGCAGCGTAACCCCGCGTTTCGCGAACGTTTTTTCACGGCACGTTACCACGTCGCGTCATGCCGCTTCAAACAGGCCCAAGCCGCCAACGACAAAAAACTAACTCAGCAAGCGGCCCGCGATATCACCAGCCTCGCTGCTCTCTATCCTGACATGGGTGGGCCGAACCAGTATCGCGAATTCAACGCTCTATTGAAAAAAATCCAGGTCGACTTAGGCGAAGATCCCGATGGCCTGCCGCCGCCTCCCGCTGTTCAGGCACCTCCTGCGGCGGCACCCGCTGCGGCTCCTGGATGATTCTCGGGAACACACGCGGCTCAACCATCATTCCCAATCAAACACGTCGAATTACAAATAGAAATTGGCATCCATGACCCCTTTTTCAAAACACATAATTGTTCCCCTTTCTTTGATCGTGGCGCTGGCTTTTGCTAACACGGTTCACGCACAGACCGATCGTTTGTATCGCAACGATGGCGAGGCAGTGATCGGCAAAGTCAAAGACATCACGAAGAACGAAATCGTGATGACGGTGGGGGGGAGAGAACAATCCTTCCCATCGAGCGACGTGCGTCGATTGCTCTTTCAAGGTGACCCGGCTGAACTCACCCGAGGCCGTGAACTCGTCATGGACGGTCAGTACGATCAAGCGTTTGACGAACTCAAACAACTCGACATGGGAAAAATGCCTCGCGAATTCATGAAAGCCGATGCGCAATTCTATCTCGTGCTTTCGCAAGGAGAGATGGCGCTCGCGGGACAAGGCGATCTCAACAAATCGACCGCGGACGCAATCGAGTTTGCAAAAAACAATTCAGATTCATGGCACTTTTACCCGGCAATGAGACTGCTCGGAGATCTCGCCAAAGCGTTGGGAAACCATGAAAAAGCGGCTCAGTTTTATGGGTATCTACGCAACAGCCCATCCCGAAGCCTGCAGATCGAATCGGTCTACCAAGGCGGCGTGGTCAAGGTCGCCGAAGGAGACCTCGAGGGTGCGGAATCAGACCTGAGCAAAGTCGCCGGCCTGAAACCGAACAGCCCTGAGGAAAAGCGATTACAAACACTTGCCAAGGCCGCCATCGCCGTCGTCAATGCCAAAAAGGGACAAGGCGATGACGCAATCAAGATGGTCAACGATTTGATTAAGAATCTAAACCCGACGGACACGCAGACCGCCGCAACGATCTACAACGCCCAGGGCGAAAGCTACGCAGCACTAGGCGACGATGAAGGTGCGCTGCTCGCGTACCTGCATACTCAGTTGATGTATTCGATGCACGCCGCCGAACACGCTGAGGCACTCAAAAAACTCGCTGAACTGTGGACGAAGGTGGGCAAACCAGACCGAGCCGCTCAAGCTCGCGGAGAGCTTCAACAGCGTTATCCCGGACTAAGCGGCTAAAGCATCGCCGCAAAAGACCTGGGCACTCGATAGGTATCTCTCGTTCGCTAGAACGCGGTCCACCATCCGGTGACGTTGGCTCCAACAAAAACGGAAATGCGATAAGCATCTCGCAAACATTCCGTATCCGATTCGTTTCACTCCGCGCGCCCATTCAGCGAGGAATCGGTCCCAATCAATCATCGCACTCACGCCGAGTCAGTAGCCACTCTGAAGCGGTCGTTGCAATGAGTTTGTATCGGTAATTGCCGCCGTGGGTCTGTGTGACACACACGTCTGTCGTGAGATCGCGTTAGCAGAACCCATTTGGACCGTCGAATTTAGCGCAATCGACACAATTTTGCCTCAATCACCGGTCCGCTGTTGACCAGTCGACGCGGGACCGAGTCGTTGATGCGCTCAGATCGCTCGATTGCGATCATCTTGAGCACTGAGTGTCACATTCCGGTTGACTCGATCGCACAGAAGATAAACCTGAATCTCTGCGCAATCGCTACAGCTTCACGCCAATTTAGGTGACTTTGCCGGTTCTTTCGCTTCATGCGATTCCGCATGGCCGTCTTAAGGGAAAAATACAGTGGAGGCATTCTTTTAGACCAACCACGGTATTCCAGAAGACGATATCTCAAACCGTAGGCCACACGATTCTCTCATTGGCGATGCTCGTCAAGTGAATCGTAACGCCCAAAAATACCTCGACAAAACGTTGGCCGGTCGCTGCACCCCACTCCGGTAATCCGGCCCATGTTTCCTCAGGCGGCGAGGTTTGTTATCGCCTTTAACACCCATTGCAGGGAAGGAACTCCATTGATGGTCTCCTCAATCAGCCGCCGACGGCGAATGATTTTCGCAGCATTGTCGACTATGGCAATCGCCGGATTTTCCGCGGACGCCGTTCAGGCGCAAGAAATCAGCGAATACGGACTCGAACCGGTCATTTTGCAAACCGCCGGTGAAGAAGAAGCCGCAGTCGTCTCGGATGTCATCGAGCAATCTGAGAGCGTTGCACCTGCTCAACCCGTTCCGATGTCGGAACCTTACTACGTTGAGCAGCCAGCCGTATCGTACGCTCCCGCACCTGCATGCAATTGCAACGCAGGAGCAGGCGTTGCAAAGAAGAAAGAAGCTGCGATGGCAAAGATGAAGTCCGCTTATGCGGGCGTCTTCTACGCCAACGACTTCTCCTACTTGAATGATCCGTATTACGCCGGTCCGAGCTTTTTCGCAGACAACTTTAAGAATCTCCAAACGCCATTTGGCAAATTGGACCTTGGTGGTGAAACGCGTTATCGCTATCACAACGAACGCAATCACCGCGGCGTTGGAATCACCGGACGTGACGATAATTTCTGGCTCTCACGGACACGTTTGTATGCAGACTGGGAAGTATGCGACAACATCCGCGTCTACGGTGAAATGCTGAACGCCGAATCGATGGGCGAACAATTCGCACCGCGGCCGATTGAAGAACAAGACGCTGATATCCTTAACCTCTTCGTCGATGTGAAGCTGTACGATGGCGACCTTGGCAAATTGACGACGCGTGTCGGCCGTCAAGAACTGCTATTCGGTGCACAACGTACCGTGTCGCCTTTGGACTGGGCCAACACCCGCAGAACGTTTGAAGGCGTACGCGGAATGTATCAGTACGGCGACACTTCGATCGATGCCTTCTGGACTGGCTTCGTTCCAGTGCAACCGGACGATGCCGACGAAGCGAACTACGACATCCAGTTCTACGGTGCATACGCAACTCGCAAAAACACTGCCTTGGGCAATGTGGACGCCTACTGGCTCGGCTCGGATGACCGTACCCGCGGGTACAGCTATCAGACCGCTGGCAGTCGCATTAGCGGTAAGACCGACGGCGGCACGTTGTATGAATTCGAAGGTGCCTACCAGTTTGGTGAAGACGAAACTCCCAACGACCACAGCGCGGGATTCATCACCGCCGGTTTGGGACGTAAGATCGAAACCAAGCACCTCAGTCCAACCGTATGGCTCTATTACGATTGGGCGTCAGGAGAAGACGATCCCAACGAAGTTCAGCGTGCAGACGGTGGATACGATCACCTCTATCCACTCGCTCACAAGTACAATGGTTTCATGGACTTGTTCGGTCGCCGAAACCTACACGACTTCAACGTGTTGACGGTAACGCCGTTGAACAAGAAGGTATCGATGATCCTGTGGTATCACTACTTCCGGATGGATCAAGCCACCACGCCATACAGCGTCGTAATGACTCCGTACAATGACCCCGCTGCCAACCCGGCCGGTTCGAAAGACCTTGGTAGCGAGATCGACCTGTTGTTCAATATCAACTTGAATGCTCGTAACAACGTTTTGCTCGGCTATTCACACTTCATGGGTGGCGACTACTACAAGACGACCACGGCACCAGCAGGCTTGACGTTGGATAACGACTTCGATGCCGACTTCTTCTACTTCCAATACACGACCCGGTATTAAACCACCGAGTCGAGGTCTTTCCCCACCAAGGTAGATTGTCACGAAGCGACCGCCCAGATTTTTCTGGGCGGTCGTTTTTTCGTATCTACACGAGGTCGGTGCCTAGGAAGCGGGAACGTCTTCCTCTTCTTTGGACTCTCGTTTGAGTTCCATGACACGTTGGTTGTAGGCGGCGATCGTTTCTCGTCGCCGGAGCATCCCGAGCAGAACGCCCGGTCGAGCGTGATCGATCACCGGTAACTCATCAAGATCATGTGACGTGAAGCGAAGCAACGCGGTGTTGAGATCATCATCGGGCGCGACCGACATGAAATTGTCTGTCATTACGTCACGAGCGACTGCCAACTTCCAAAGGCTCTCGTCGTAGAGATACGCACGGACGTCGTTATCGCTGAAAATCCCCACCACTTTCTGATCCGAGTTGACGACCGGAAAATAGTGCTGGTTACTGTACGCCAAACGATGAACGATATCCTCGACAGTCATTCCTTCGGGGATCATCGTGACCTTGCGATCTCGCTGGTAGATATCTTTGACCTGCAATCCTTCGAGCACGTCAACGATAAAGTCGCCGCGATGGGCCATCGAATCCATCCGCGTCGGAGCTTGTTTTTGATACAAACGGAACCGGTGGCTCATCACGAACGTGGACGTTGAAACCAACATGGTCGGCAACAACAATCCGTAATCCCCTGTCAGCGCGCGGACCATGATAATCGTCGAAATCGGAGCCCGGGCGATACCTGAGAAGAAACCCGCCATGCCGACAACCGCGAACGCTTCCGGTTCGGTCACGACGTTAGGAAAGAGGGCCTGAAACGTTAAACCAACCGCTGCACCGGAGCATCCTCCGATGACCATGGACGGTCCAAACACACCACCGGATCCACCCGAACCGATCGTCAGAGACGTCGTCGCGATTTTGGCCAGGGCCACTGTAACTAACAGAGGAATTCCGAGCTGCGTGGCCGACGTAACGGCCACCTGCAACGTTCCATACCCGGTTCCCAGCACGCCGAGAATGGCCTGGTCCCCGTTGAATACCTGCAGCAATCCGATCCCAATGAACCCTGCCAACGCTGCACCAATCGCGGGCCGAACATGAGGCACGCTCGGTAACTGTTGAAACAACTTCTGCGTGCCATAGAACGACTTGACGTAGAGCATCCCCACAAGGACCAACACGATCGCCAGCGCGACGTAGGCGATCAGTTCCAAAGGCGAGACAAAACTGTGCTGCAATTGCGATCCGAAAATCGGAATGAATCGGATCTCCGTGGGCAACGACTGAACGTAGACGCTATAGGCGACGACCGAGGCCGCAGCCGCGGGCACCAACACGTCCGCTTCGAGGTCCGCATCGCTGTAGAGGATCTCGGCGGCGAACACGGCGCCAGCCAGTGGTGCGCGGAAAATGGCGCCGATCCCGGCCCCCATGCCGGCCGCCAACATGATGCGTCGTTCACGATTGGACAACTTCATCGTGGTACCCAACCACGACCCGAAGCCAGCGCCGATCTGCGCGATCGGCCCTTCCCGGCCACCCGATCCGCCAGTCCCCAACGTGATCGCGGACGTGATCGTCTTCACCAACGGGACGCGAGCCCGCATTTTGCCGCGTTTGTTGTGGAAAGAGTCGATCGCGGCATCGGTTCCGTGGCCCTCGGCTTCGGGAGCAAACGTGTACACGATCACGCCGGACACGAGTCCGCCGATCGTCATCACCGCGACCAAAATCCATGGCGAAAACGTGTGAGGGGCGTGCTCAAACCGGGCATGCTCGCCCGCCGCTTCGAGAGGTGTGTACCCGGCAAACTGTGTTAACGTGAATCGCGTCACGCTCTGGCCAACAACATCGAAAACGATCGCCCCCAAACCCGCGACCATCCCCACCAGGGAGGCAAGCAAAATCCATTTGCCGAGAGAATGAAGTTCGTGATCTTTGACGAGTTTGCGAACGCTGTCCACGTGAACGATTTCTTTGTCTGGTTGAGCGGTGAGAATTGGTTTTGCGGAGCGGCAACTGCGACTGTCGAATATTTCCACGAACAGCCTAGCAGTATCCGATCAGCTGGCTATCCGGGGATTCCCAATTGCCGTTTCAACGCGTCAGGAATCCCGATATCGATCACCTCCAACTCGCCCAAATAAGGCGCCGCGGCCGGATTACTCATGCCAATTTTCGGAGTCACAAACGTGAGTGTCAGTTCGGCTCGAAAAGTTGGTTGAGAAGGTTCCCCGCTGTCACCGTCGAGGCCAGACGGAATATCGATCGCCACCCGACTGGGCCGATGGGTTGTCGGTGCATGAGTCTCGTTCGCTGCCCGAATCGCCTCGGCAAAAGGTGATCGTGGGGCGCCTTTGGACCCCGTCCCCAACAAAGCATCAACAATCATCCCTTCGTGGTTCTTGATTCTCGCCACGATCGCGTCTGCATTAGCGATGTCGACCCGTACCCCGGCCTCGATGGCATCGTCATGACTTTGTTTGGCGTCGCCGGACAGTTTGTCGGTGTCGACTAACGAAACCACCGACACAGGTCGGTTGGCTGACGCGAGACATTTAGCGATCACGTAGCCGTCACCACCATTGTTGCCCGCACCCGCCAAAATGAGCGTGGTCGGACAATCGCCGGGAAGTTCGCTCAGGAGACGATCCGCACAGGCACTGCCCGCGTTTCGCATCAAATCGATTCCGGGGATGTCGTACTGTTCGATGGCAACTCGATCGACCTCGCGTGATTGGGCGACTGAAAAAACAGGCCACTTCATTTGCTCGGCTTCCGCCAGCGGGACGGACTTCGTTGACATGTTCCACCAATGCTAGATAGGAGAATTCGTCTGCGAAAATACTAACAATAGACCCGCCCTTCGAGTCGGTAACGGGGATGTTCGGCGATCTTAACATGATCGTCGCGATACCACGCCGTCCAAACACCGACCGCCGCGAGTACCGCATCGAGGGCATCGCCGCCAGGATTGTCCATCATCACTTTGCGGCGATACGGAGAGATTTCAACCGTCGGTGTTAGTGCAGCAAGGATCGCGCGTCGATTTTTCCTGCGAACTTCATCCGGCGGTTTGCCTCCTGGTTGTTTGTACTTCTGACGCGGCAGCGACATCTGCCACAACGTCGACGAGGGACACGCTTCGAGCACGATCCGGTGGACATCAGACACTCGCAGTTCGCCGCGGTCCAAACGTTTGCTATCAAACGGCAGGACGAGTGTCTGGGCGTCGCCAGCGATCCGAGCCAATACGTCCCGCATTCCGTGAAATGTTTGATAGATGATTCGATAGTGGTAACAGTCAAACGGGGTTCGGGTCTCCTGATCGGTCGCCCGTCGGATGTGCATCGAATCGCCGAGACCACGTGCGATCTGGATGAGATGTCGACCGTAGGATTGGGCATCCCCCTCAAAGTCGGTGACGTGCCGGATCTGATCCTCCCAATCACCGAGGCCGAGTTCGATGGGCAGCCCGAATGGAAAGTCCATTCCCCACAACGCTTGCCGGCTTTCGAGAATTTTTTCGGCCAGGTATTTGCACACGATATCGCGTGCCGGGTCGCCCGCGGCCCGTCCGAGCGGTTGCAGATCAACGAGTTTGAGCGGTTGAGTCCGCGAGGGACTCCCGTCGTCTTCGGAGACCTGTAATTCCGCGATCCAAGCATTTTTGCCCGCCTGCGCCGCACCACTGAAGTCGACCCCCATGATTGTTTGAGGCTGAAAACACGAGATCCGAGCCTGCGTCGCGTTGACCAAGTTTTCTTCTCCAGTGACAATCGGTTGTTTCCGGTGCATCCCTATTTACCTGATTGAGATTTGATGAGTATTGCCGATTCGTCCGCTTCGGATAACACTCCCGCAACCGCCCACGTTCCCGATCCCAACGGCCGATTTGGGGAATTCGGTGGCCGCTTCGTGCCCGAAACGCTCACCCGGGCACTCGATCAGCTTGCGGAAGAGTACGAAGCCGCCAAGAAGGACCCCGAGTTCCAACGCGAACTCAGCGGATTGCTAAAAACCTTCGTCGGCCGCCCCAGCCCGCTGTACCACGCCAAACGGTTGTCCGACAGCGTCGGCGGTGCTCAAATCTGGCTCAAACGTGAAGATCTCAATCACACCGGGGCTCACAAGATCAACAACACGATCGGCCAAGCGTTGCTCACGCTGCGGATGGGCAAATCCCGCGTGATCGCAGAAACCGGTGCCGGACAACATGGCGTTGCCAGCGCGACCGCGTGTGCCCACTTCGGATTGCCCTGCACGATCTACATGGGTGCCGAAGACATCCGTCGTCAGAAACCAAACGTGTTCAGCATGAAATTGCTGGGTGCAACGATCTCACCAGTCGAGAGCGGGTCACGAACCCTGCGTGACGCAGTCAACGAAGCGATGCGGGATTGGATGTCATCGGTCGAAGATACGCACTACATCATCGGCAGCGTGATCGGCCCCCACCCGTTTCCGATGATGGTACGCGATTTCCAATCTGTCATCGGCCGCGAAACACGTGAACAATGCCGCGACAGTTTTGAACGGCTTCCTGATTGCGTGGTCGCCTGCGTCGGTGGCGGATCCAACGCCGCCGGGATGTTCTACCCGTTTGTCGAAGACGAAGGCGTGCGAATGATCGGTGTGGAAGCTGGCGGTCGATCCAGCCAAGCCGGTGATCACGCATCGCCACTTTCCTACGGCAGCCCCGGTGTGCTGCATGGCAGTTACAGCTACGTCATGCAAGACGATGACGGTCAAACCTGCGACGTGCATTCGATGAGCGCCGGTTTGGACTATCCCGGTGTGGGTCCCGAGCACAGCTACTGGAAAGACACGCATCGCGTCGACTACATCGGCTGCCGTGACGACGAGGCAATGAAAGCATTCGAACGCCTGGCGACCACCGAAGGTATCTTGTGTGCACTCGAAACGGCACATGCCGTCGCCAAAGCCATCGAGGCCGCCGCGAAGATGTCTGAGAAGGAACACCTCGTCATCTGCCTGTCCGGTCGCGGCGACAAAGATGCGATGGAGATCGCACGACTCCGCGGCGAAGAGTGGTAACATTCAACGTAATGAGTACGCCATTGGCTCGACCAACGTCGGCTCTCGCGATAGCGGCCGTTGTTGATTGATTGCCACCGAGTATTGATTGCCGCTCCGTATTCTCGTCATGCTCACCGACCACCCGCCATCCAACGGCGCGGTCGGTTTCCGCACGAACCAAATACCCGACCTCGATGCGGTTGCTCGGCTGGGAACGAAAGAGCGTCCGGTACCCAGAGACGTTCGTGACCGTTCCCCGGACGTCCGCCTGGGCCAAATCCAGGGGGTTTCCCATGCTGAACATCACCGCAAAAGGTCGATGTCTCCCGGGAAGGGTTTTAAGTTCTCGATGAGCGATTCACCTCGCCCGATTCGCCCTGGTTATTGACGCGACCGTCATATCGTAAACTGAAACCGGTACGCATTCTTCCTCATCTACCCAATCACCGCCATCCATGTCGAATCAAGATCGCACACTTGATCACTATCAAGAACTCATGACGATCAACGCGACCTCGCACATTCTGCGTGCGGCGCGACAAATCGGTTTGTTCGATCAACTCGCCGAGGGTCAAAAAACAGTCGAGACGTTGGCTGAAAATTTGAAGATCCCGCAATCACGCGTCTTCATGTTGATCCAGTCCTTGATTGCCGTCGGAATCATCGAGCAGTACCAGGAAGACTACGCACTCTCATCCACCGCACGGCTGCTCTGTCAGTACGACGCGGATCTCGGAGACGTGACCTGGAACGGGCTCGCCGATGCACTGCGACGTTCGCCTTCGGACACGCCCTCCGACGAAACGACGCCGAACGATTCCCCAATCACCACCAAACTTCAAAAGAGGTTCGACGCGATCGCCGCGACTCAGTGGGTTCACACTCCCGCAGCGATGCAGGTCGCCGAAATTCTCGACCTGGGTTCCAGCCCAGCCGACCCTGCGGCGCTCGAGGGCAACGGAGCATTGCCTGACGAACAGCCACACGAATCGATCGAATTGCTCGACTTCGGCTGCGGATCAGCCGTGTGGAGTTCCGCGATGGCGTTCCGCGAACCCGCGATGCGCGTCACCGCGATCGACAACCAAGCGGCACTGGTTGCCGCTTCGGCGACCGCGAATTCGATCGGTTTGACGGATCGATTCGAAACACGCGTTGGAGACGTGCCCGGCGTTTCTCTGCCCGACACGACCTACGATATGGTCGTGATCGCCCAACGGCTACACGCATTTGATCCATCGCAAATTCGAAAGATTCTCGATACCGCGATGGCGAGTTTGAAGTCCGGTGGGCGTTTGATCGTGATCGATTCGTTCCGAGGTCCTCATCAACCGATGCTCGCCGAATCACTCGAAGTCCTGCGAATGCAAATTCAAACCAGTGACGGCGATGTCCCTGAACTTCCGGTCGCAGAACAACGAATGAAGGACGCCGGTTTTGAGAACATTCAATTCACATTCATTGCCGCCAGCCGAATCGGTTTGGGCATGATGATCGGAAGCAAGCCGTGAGGGATACATCGACGTCCACGACCTGTCCTTCGCGACTCGATGACGTTTGGTCATGGTGGCGAGACCAAATGCCGGTCGCACGACAGTGGGCCTATTTTGATCACTCGGCGGTTGCCCCGCTGAGCGAACCGGCTGCTCAAACGCTGCGCCAATTCACGGAGGCGGCATCGAACAGTGGCGACGTTCACTGGCTCGATTGGTCCGCGAAGGTCGAAACTCTTCGCACGCTAACAGCGGAACTGATTCAGTGCCGTTCCGATGAAGTGGCCTTGGTTCCCAACACGACCACCGGCATCAATTTTGTCGCCAATGGATACCCATGGCAAAAGGGGGACAACGTCATTTTGCCTGAGGGCGAATTCCCAAGTAACCGGTTCCCATGGCTCAACCTCGCTGACCGCGGGGTCTCGGTGAAGACCATTCCCCGGCGCGACGGTCACGTCGAAGTAGATGACTTAATCGCGGCGATTGATGAACACACTAAAATGATCGCAGTTAGCTGGGTCGGCTACGCGAGCGGTTTCCGCATCGATCTCGATCGACTGGTCAAGGAAGCACACGCACGCGGCGTGCTCGTGTTCCTCGACGCGATTCAAGGCCTGGGCATCTATCCGCTCGACCTGCGAACGTGTGACGTCGACTTTCTCTCCGCAGACGGGCACAAATGGTTGCTGGGTCCCGAAGGCGCGGGGGTGGCGGTGATCCGCCGACGGCACCTCGAAACACTGCGATGCGAAAACGTCGGATGGGCCAGTGTCCGGAACGCACATTTGTTCTCAGGTGCCACGTTTGATCTGCGAGATGACGCAGGGCGGTTTGAAACCGGTTCGGCAAACATGTCAGGATTAATGGCGTTTGCCTCCTCGCTCGAAATGTTTGTCCAGGTTGGCCGGATCCACGGCCCCACTGCGATCGGTGACCGCGTGCTCGAACGGGCGGCCCGGCTCAGGCAACTTATCGCCGAAAAAGGCGGGAAATTGCTTTTTAAAAACGATCCCCCCGAAACCCACGGCAGCGGAATCGTGACTTTCGAAGTCCCAGGCGAATCGCCCGCCGATTTCCGTTCACGCGGTCTCGAAAACGGCGTCGTCCTCAGTTGTCGAGGCGGGGGCGTACGGGCCAGCGTTCACGTCTACAATGATGACGCCGATTTACAACGGCTGACCGATCTCATTTCAAACTAAACCACAACCTGCACGGACCCGATCCTTTGCCTGATTCCACCAATGACGCGCGTCCCGGCGAGCCGACCGATGGTCCGGACGGGCTCTCCCACCGAACGGCCGTGTACACGGGTTCGTTCGACCCGATCACGTCCGGTCATTTGCACATCATCGAACGCGCATCGAAAATCTTCGAATCGCTGACCGTGGGAATTGGTATCAACGCCGACAAACGCCCGATGTTTGACATCAACGAACGCGTTGATCTGGTATCGATGGTAACGCGTGACCTGCCCAACGTGAGTGTCAAAACGTTTGACACCCTTGCCGTTGACTTTGTGCGATCACTCGGCGCGGGTGTGATGGTCCGGGGCATTCGTCCACTGA
The DNA here is from genome assembly GCF_014192335.1 of Aporhodopirellula rubra. Lineage (GTDB taxonomy): Bacteria > Planctomycetota > Planctomycetia > Pirellulales > Pirellulaceae > Rhodopirellula > Rhodopirellula rubra. The sequence goes on from NZ_JACHXU010000008.1 coordinate 46,350, forward strand.
CCGATATTGCGGGCGAGTTCACCATGTTAATGGCCAACCGGCAACTCGATCCCGCAATCGAAACCGTGTTCTTGATGGCAGACGAACGGTTCGCTCACGTCAGCAGTTCGTTGTTGAAACAAATTGCGATGATTAGCGACGACGATGAGCATCTAGCCAAGTTTGTCCCTCAAGAAATCGTTACCGCGATTCGCGAAAAAATGCGAACCGCGAGCTAGGGAAAGTCTCGACGTCTTTCGAACCAACTCACCCGTCACGAAAGCTCTCAAACGCTTTCGATCGAACCCACTCTCTTTTCAATGGATTGCTAACATGACCACGACTGCCGCCACGACCAAACTACCTTTGCGAAGCGAAGTCCCCGCCGAAGATTGCTGGGATCTGTCTAGCCTCTATGAAAACGATGAAGGTTGGCAGGCGGACTTCGACAAGGTCGCCGGCCAAATCGATCGGTTCGAAACGTACCAGGGTCGATTGGGTGAGAGTGTCGACACGCTGCTCGAATTTCTAACCTTTGATCTCGAAGTCGACCGGGTTGCCGAACGGTTAGGAACCTACGCGTTCCTGCGGACGAGCGAAGACCAAGGGGACAGTGATCATCAAGCACGCAAGCTGCGTTTTCAAAACCTCGTCATGAAAGCGTCGCAGGCGGCTAGTTTCGTGCGGCCCGAACTGCTCGCCATCGAACCCGAAACGATGGACAAGTTTCTCGCGGACCCGAAACTCGCCGACTTTAAGCTGCAACTCGAACGGATCGTGCGCTACCGGCCGCACACTCTCACCGATCGCGAAGAACGACTGCTCGCCATGCAGGGCGAAATGTCGGGTGCCGCGGGCAACGCGTTTCGTCAACTCAATGACGCCGACTTGAAGTTTGGTGAGCTGACCGACGAAAACGGACGGACGATCGAACTCTCCCACGCGACATTCAGCCAGTTCTTACAAAGCCCGAAACGCGAAATCCGCAAAGCGGCCTTTGATCAATATTACGATGTTTTCGATAACCATCGAAACACGCTCGCCGCGACGCTCGCCGGCAGCATTCAACGGGACGTCTACTACGCCCGAGCACGTAACTACGAAAGCAGTTTGGAAGCGTCGCTGTTCCCCGACAACGTGCCGACAACCGTTTACGACAATTTGATTTCGGCGGTACGAGATTCTTTGCCCGCCGTACACCACTACCTCGACGTCCGTCGGCGCAAAATGGGTCTGACTGATCTTCACCACTACGACACCTACGTGCCAATCCTTTCGGACGTGAAGAAGCATCACACGTGGGATCAGGCCGTCGAAGTGATTTTGGAATCGCTCGCGCCGTTGGGCAGTGAGTATGTCGGAACCCTCGAAAGCGGACTGCGGGGCCGTTGGTCGGACCGATATCCGAACCGAGGCAAACAAAGTGGCGCATTCAGTTGCGGATCGTTCGACGGCGACCCGTTCATTCTGATGAATTTCAAAGAAGAGGTTCTCAATGACGTCTTCACGCTCGCTCACGAAGCCGGGCACTCGATGCACAGCTGGTATTCGGCGTCGCATCAACCGTTCCAGTACTACAACTACACGATCTTCGTCGCCGAAGTTGCCAGCACGTTCAACGAACAACTATTGACGGCACACCTTCTCGAAAAAGCGACCGACGACACCGAACGAGCCTACCTCATCAACAACGAACTCGACGGACTGCGAGCGACCGTTGTCCGGCAAACCATGTTCGCCGAGTTTGAAAAACGGACTCACGAGATGGCCGAAGCAGGAGAACCGCTGACGGTCGCGTCGATGCGTGCAGCCTATCGGGAATTGCTCGATGCTTACTTCGGCCCTGAATTTGTGGTCGACGAGGCGTTGGAACTCGAATGCTTCCGCATCCCGCACTTCTATCGTGCGTTCTATGTCTACAAGTACGCAACCGGTCTGAGTGCCGCGGTCGCGTTGAGTCGCCGGGTGCTCGGTGGCGGCGAAGCGGAACTCAACGATTACCTCGATTTCCTTCGCGGTGGATGCAGCCAAGACCCTCTTGATCTCCTCAAGGGAGCCGGTGTCGACATGACTCAACCAGCCGCGGTCAAGACAACACTCGATCACTTTGCCGACCTCACCAAACAGCTCGATGAGTTGATCTGAGGCCAACTCGCGGCATTCGTTGCGTCTCGGTATCCGAACGCCCCACTATGAAGGCATTTGCCCTCCGAGCAGTCGCCATCAAGGCGGATGCCATGTGTTAATGACCGATGGCGCGGTGAAATTCATCACCGACTCCATCGAGGTTGGAAATAGCGCCAGTGGTCATGTCGGTATTCATGGAGCACGAACGGACCTCGAGACACCAGGCAGTCAAAGCCCGTTTGGGCTTTGGGGTGCATTGGGAACTCATGCCTCCAAAGAAATCATCGATGAAGAGTTCTAAAAACGCTAACCAAGAATCAACGGTTAGTCTTGGATAGCAGTTTTCCGTTTCGCCTCGGTTCTACTTTAGAATCGAGGCTAACGGACTATTGTTTTATGGACCCATCGGTACGTGATACAACGAAGGAAGATTCAGACGAAATCGTTCGTCTTACCACCCGTCTGTAGACATGCGTGCCGAAGTGCACTGTTCGGACAGGCGACTCGAACGTCAGTCAGAACTGAGATGTCCGTCACCGGTTCCCACTTGATCCTCTACCTCGATAAACAACATGAAACCCGCTTTTGTCATTGTGTCCTTGTTGATTTCGGCGGTCGGCGTTTGTCGTGGCCCTGTCGCGGCGTCTCCGGCGAGCGATACTCCTCCCAATATTGTGATCATCCTCGCCGACGACATGGGATTCTCAGACCTCGGTTGCTACGGTGGCGAGATCGAGACCCCTCATCTCGACTCACTTGCCCACCACGGCCTGCGATTCACGCAATTCTATAACACGGCGAGGTGTTGGCCGACTCGCAGTTCTTTATTGTCCGGCTACTACGCTCAACAGATCCATCGCGATGCGTTGCCCGGCGTCCGCGGTGGTGCGGGAGGCGTGCGACAGAGTTGGGCCAAATTGCTGCCCGACTATTTGAGCCCCGCTGGCTATCGCAGCTATCACAGTGGCAAATGGCACATTGACGGGAAAGTGCTCAACGCAGGTTTTGATCGCTCGCTGGATGTACGAAACCAAGGTAACTATTTCACGTCGAACGGCAACTTGATTGATGACGTTCCGGTGAAGGCTCCGGCTGATGAAGAGGGTTACTACACGACGGTTGCGACCGCTGATCATGCGATCGATTGCTTGCAGGATCACGCGGCGAATCATGCAGACAAACCATTCTTCCATTACGTCGCCTTCATCGCTCCGCACTTTCCGTTGCACGTCCTTCCTGAAGACATCACAAAGTATCGCGACTCTTATCTCGACGGTTGGGGCGAGATGCGAAAATCGCGATTCGCACGTCAAAAAAAGCTGGGCATCACCGCGACGACGCTGGCACCGATCGAACCCGATCTTGGCCCACCATACGCATTTCCCGATGCGATGGAAAAACTCGGTCCTGACGAAGTCAATCGTCCCTTGCCGTGGAACGAATTGAGTGAGTCGCAGCAACGATTCCAAGCAACCAAAATGGCGATTCACGCCGCGATGATCGATCGGATGGACCATGAGATTGGTCGCATCATTGATCAACTCAAAGTGATGAATGCGTTTGACAACACTTTGATCCTTTTCGCTTCTGACAACGGTGCGAGCGCTGAAATCATGGTTCGAAACGGTGGCCATGATCCCAATGCAGCACCCGGCAGCGCCGCGACATATCTGTGTCTCGGTCCAGGATTTTCGAGTGCCTGCAACACACCCCACCGTCGTCACAAAACTTGGGTGCATGAGGGCGGCGTTAGCACTCCCATGATCGCCCATTGGCCTCGTGGGATTTCGTCCGCCAATGAACTGCGGCATACACCGGCACACGTCATCGACGTCCTTCCCACCGTACTGGAAATCGCAGGAATCGAAACACCCAAACGACCGGACGGCGCCGAGATACCCAACCTCCCAGGAAAGAGTCTGCTGCCAGCATTCGCGGTCGATCAAACGATCCCGCGCGAGAGTTTGTGGTGGATGCACGACGGGCACCGTGCAGTACGCGTTGGAGATTGGAAGTTGGTCGGTTCCAAAGGTGAGCCCTGGGAACTGTACGACCTGACGTCGGATCGCGCCGAACAAAACAACCTTGCGTCAAAGATGCCTGAGAAAGTTCAAGAGCTCGAACGAGTCTGGCAGCAGCAGACGGACAGCTTTATCGAGCTTGCCCAACAAACATTGGACGACCAACCCAAACGCCGCCGAGGCACCGCAAGACCAAGCAAAAACTGAACCCAACTCAACACTGAATTGAGAGGGCACCACAAAACGCATCGAGGCAGGCGAATGTCGTGGTAGAGCGGTGCGACTTTATCGGATAGAGCTACGCTCGACTCATCAGCCATCGTTTTACTTACGTGACACGATGGCTTTTTCGTACCGGCATCTCAATCATCCGCGGTCAATCGACTCGCAAGGCTCGACAGGTCATCACCTCTCAGGGCACCGGCGACGAGTTCCGGCATGCGATCAGGTGTGCAACCAAAACAAGGAATTCCGAGGTCGGCGAGCTTTCTCGCGAGGCCCGCGTCGTAGCTCGGAACTCCCGAATCCGACAACGCGAGCAAGCATAGGACTTTCACTCCCGAACCAACCATCTCACCGAGTCGACGGACGAGTTGGGATTGATTGCCGCCTTCGTACAGATCCGTCAGCAAAATAAACAGAGTCTCGCGAGGCGACTCGATAAATTGTTCGCAGTACGCGACCGATTTGTTGATATCAGTACCGCCACCGAGTTGCACCCCAAACAACATGTCGACGGGATCGTCACCGCATTGCTCGGTCAGGTCCACGACCTCTGTATCAAAGGCGACCACGTGGGTTTTGAGCGCAGGCAAACTCGCAAAAATTGAACCGACAACGGCGCCATAGACAACCGAATCGGCCATCGAACCGCTTTGATCCATGTCGACGATCACCGTCCAACTTTGTCGCCGTTGGGCCCGAGAAAAAAAGTAAACCCGCTCGGGGATCAATTTGCCGAGCTGCGAATTGTAGTTCTTCAGGTTGCGACCGATCGTCCACTTCCAATCGATCGAATCGGCGTGAGGAATCGGGGAGTGCTCGCCTCGATTAAGTGCTCCCGTCACGGCGCGGCGAATTTTGTGATCGAGGTCCAATTTAATTTTGTCGACAACCGCACGGACGACCATTCGCGCGGTCTCTTTGGTACGTTCGGGAATCTGACCTCGCAGGGACATCAACGTTCCGACTAACTGCACGTTGGGTTGGACGTTTTTAAGCATTTCGGGCTCGAACAGCAGTTGAGTCAACCCTTTTCGTTCGATCGCATCGGATTGGATCACCGACACGACATCCTCGGTGAAGTACGTTCGCACGTCACCGAGCCATTTGGCGAGTCGTGGTGACGAACCACCGAGTCCCGCGGAACGCTGCCCATCAGCGTCCTCACCGGTCTCGTCATAGATCGCCGCGAGCGCCTCATCCATTGCAATTTGTTCTTCCGACAGCGCGGGACATGCACCCCCGCATGCGCGTCCGAGTTGTTCATCTGCCGACTGTCCGAGCACCAATCGCCATCGCCGGACCTGTTCATTGATCTCGTTAGAATTCGTCGAAGTCGAACTCATTGAGTTCCTCCAAGGCATTTTGTTCATCGTCGCTGAGTTCAGACTGCATCAAGTCCGTCGCTTCCTCGGCACTGATCCCCCAATGATCTCCCAGATTTTCGGCGATGGTTCGTTTCTCGTTCGCACTAAAACCACCAAATGCTCGTCGTAAGAACACGACGCTGCGGCGAAACTGTTCTTCGTCGAGCTGCGAAACGTACTCGGCTAATTGAGACCACATCGACTGGCGAGCTAACAACGCATACCGATTACGTCCCGAGAGTCCCTCGAACCATCCCGCCCCGAGGTCGGCTGGAATTCCAGGCGACAACCTGCGGGAAACTTCTCGCGATAGTTCGTCGTTGTCCATCTGGCCACGTTCGAGCAAGATCGCGCACGCGTAGCCTGACAACAGTGCGTTGCGATCGTCACGCCGCGCGAGTTCGCGTAACCGATCGATCCACAACGCTTCATCCACCCGTTCATCAAACTCGAGTGCGATGTTGTTGAGTTGATCCATTGCGGTCATCAATTTTTGCGCCGCGGCGGTATCACAAACCGATGACGCTATCAAACCTAACACCGACTGAACGAATAGCTCCTCCACCAACGGCAACAGGGGAGCGGTGTCGAGCCGCCGTACGTCACCGAATCGGATCGTCGTCGTCAGTTCGTGAGCGGCTCCCGCGGTGTCTGCAACCGCGGCGGACTGCGTCGCGAGCTCCTGCAATTTTCCTCGTGCAGACAACATTCCAGGCAACATTTCGCATCGGCTCGCGACTTTCACGAGCGCGGCCGCCTCGGCAACGGTCGAGGCGTTTTCGATCCCTTGCTGAAGTTGATAGGCCGCGGCGATTTCGACGGTTTCGCCCATCAAGACAGACTCAACGAGAGCGATCTCCGCTTCGGGTGACCATTGCAATTGCCACGACTCGCCCCAGGTCGCGGAGGCTTGCCGTGTGTTTTGCAATGTCGCGAAAGGAACATTCAGTAGTGCGAGTCGATGCAAAAAAGTCGATCGGTTCAAATCCAAGAACGCGGACGCCTCCGTCTTTGCCCGTCGATTCTCTCTTAGATCCAAAGACAAGTCCTGCTTCACCGTTGAACGGTACTTTTCCAAATTCAGCGATTGAATCTTCTGATTGAAGTCGTCTTGAATCGACGTTTGGCTGACCCCTTTTGGGAGGGTTCCGATTGCTGTCCCAACTTCAACGCGTGCCATCGGTTCCGCCAAAACACCACGATCACCTTGACCGATGATCGCCACGGCGGCATCTCGTAAATCTTCAAGTACCGGTGCTGTTCCCTGCTTGAGTGACGACAACATCCGACTCAGTCGAACCGCTTCGATCACCTCGGCGGTACTGCGATGCGTTCCCGATTTTCGCAGCTCCCGAACGACTCGCGTGAGATAGCCCGCGGCAAGATCATCGACGCCACGGTGTTTTTGATCAGCCTCGACACGTGATGGCGAATTGAGACAATCCCAGAGCAGTTCGTAGTAGGCGGGAGCGTGATTGCCCGCGCCATAACCTGATTGAGAAGATAGTTTGAAATACGAATAGGGCATCAACGTTCGTTTCGCATTCAAACTCGGCAAACTCGTGAGTTCGTCGTCGGTCATTGACGGATGTTCGTCACCGAGCACGCTGGCATGAAATGCACCGACGATGACAACAACTTTTTCGGGTTGGTGTCCCTCGGCCAACGCCTCGTCGATGCACCGCCGCATGAAAGACTCTCGGATCAAGTTTTCCGCGTTCTCCCGGGGGTGATCTTCTCGAAGGTCTCGAAGCTGTTCGCCAAAAGCCATTGCGGCAGTCCGATAGGCCCCTGAATTGTCGAGATGTTCGAATCGACGTTCCCAGTACGCCTCGTAATCGGACTCCCCGGCGGACTCCGCAATTCGTTCATACACACCTTTGGTATGTTCGAAGGGTGCAGGCGAATCGGCGTCGCTCGTTTCATCTGTGTCTGCGTCGTCATCAGCCGGTGTTGAATGTTCTTCCGACGTCGCGGGTTCCTCCGGTGCAATCGCAGGTACTCGGATAGGCTGCAGTGCCAAAAACACGTGCGACGGCAGATCGATGAAACGTACGTCCGCATCGTGATCATCGGCCCAGGTAATCGCTTGATACTCGGGGCTGTAGCGGGCTAATGGATAAACGAGCGTCCGAACCGGAACCGATTCGGTGTACGCGAGAATCGCGATCGGTGGTCGTGTTTCTTTGCGTACGATATCGCGAATCAGATCGGTTGCGTCATGCAGCCCTTCGATCAACACGATCGTCGGTTGCACTTCGTCGAGCAGGTCGCGCAAATCGCGAGCTGCCATGGGTGAGAGATGCCGCACGCCGAAAACGTGGATACGATCGCGTGAGATGGTCGGACGTGTCGCCTCAATACTCGCCGAGTTTGGGTTCGTCGTCTTCGCAGTCGATCGCGGCGAGGTCGATTTGCGTTTAGCCATTGTGGTCTTCGCACGCCGTGTAAAGCGGACGCCACGCCGAACCGCGTTTCTTGACGACGTTTTTCAGATACTCGGCCCACACGAGTTTATCTTTTTCTTCGTCCCGTACGATCGCTCCCTGCAATCCGGCGGCGAGATCGCCGGGTGACACACTGCCATCGCCGAAGTTACCCGCTAACGCCATGCTGCCGGTGAGTAGTGAGATCGCTTCGGCGGTAGACAGGACACCCGATGGAGTTTTGACTTTGTTCTTACCATCGAGCGTTTGCCCTTCGCGGAGTTCACGGAAGATCGTGACAATCTGTTCGATGGAATCTTCGCTAGGCAGTTCGGCCTGCAACGCGAGGTCGGCCGATAACTCTTTCACGCGATTGGTCACGATCTCAATTTCGGTTTCCATCTTTGCCGGCGTTGGCAATACGACAATGTTGAAACGTCGTTTTAATGCTGCCGACATATCGTTAACACCTCGGTCACGCGTGTTCGCCGTTGCGATCACGGAGAACCCTTTCGCTGCCGGCAGTTCCGTCGAAAGTTCGGGAATCGAAAGACGTTTCTCGCTAAGCAGCGAGATCATTGCGTCTTGAACTTCCGAGGCACATCGCGTGATTTCTTCGAACCGCGCAAGGCTGCCTTGTTCCATCGCCCGGTAGATCGGGCTTTTGATCAGTGCTTCCTGGCTAGGTCCATGCGCGATCAACATCGCATAATTCCAGGTGTAACGAATTTGTTCTTCAGTGGTTCCCGCGGTGCCCTGGATAACCTTGGTGCTGTCACCGTTAATGGCAGCAGCGAGGTGCTCACTGAGCCAGGACTTCGCCGTACCGGGTTCGCCGATCAGAAGCAGCGCGCGATCGGTAACGAGTGTCGAGATGGCGATCTGCACGACACGGTCGTTGCCGACATACTTTGGAAGAATCGTTCGCGAGCCGACTTTGCCACCAATGATGTAGGTCAAAACGCTCCGTGGCGACATCCTCCATCCCGCCGGACAAGGATCTTTCTCGGCGCGAATGAGGGCGTCGATCTCGTCCGCAAACGCCAATTCGGCGGGCTGCCTTAGTACGGACGAAGCATCGGCAGTATCTGGATTGCCTTTTGACTTAGAAACCGAAACGGCCGACTTTGGGGAAGTAGACTTTTTGGCCATGCGTGGAAGGCTCAGCGAAGAGGTGTGGGGACAGGTGTTCGAGAATTGCCATCTGCAAACAGTTGATGCAATATACCAAAGCCGTCCACACCGACGCGTCGCGGGCCATGATTACTTTGGCTCTAACAGCCAGATACCGGCGTTGAGAAGCCGCTTGAGTTCGGCGGCGTCGATGGACGCTTCCGCCGCATGCCTCGAATCATAGATCACAATCGACTGACGTTGGACCTCGCGAACACGGACCACACCGGGCGGATCGATTCCGTTCATGAAATAGAATTGACCGCTTTCAATTTTGGGCCGGATCCGTGCCTTTCGATCGGCACCCGCTTCAATTTTCAGTTTTGGACCGTATTGGTACTTCTCGGCAAATCGTTCGAGAAGATTGGGGTCAGGCGTCTCGGGCGGGGTGGGCACGCTCGCCGTGGACGAATTTTCGTCTGTCGTTTGATTCGGGTCTTCGCTCGTCCCCGATGACGGACTCTGTGCATCGTCATCTGACATAGTCTCGCCATCGGACGCGTGTCCTTCGTTGGAAACGGCATGATCCAGGGCTGAGATCAAATCTCGAAACGTTTTATTAACCGGGCCAGTGAGTTGCTGCATTTTGGCTTGGGCGTTTTTGACCTCATTGAGCTTTTGCAGAGAGAGGTTCACTTTTCCTTGTCGTGCTGAAGCGATGATCGATCCGACCATCGAATTCCAACGGCCAGAAATTCCGTTAAACGTCATCTCCATCTGGCGGACGCGTTGCAACGATGACTGGGCGCGGCCTTGGTTGAATTCCTTCTGTGCTTCGGCCAATTCCGAATTGAACGAATTGATGCCCTTGAGTCCCTCGATCACATTCCCACCGGGTAAGCCACGCACCGCACCGCCGGTCAGGTTCGCAGTACGTTGAATTGCGGTCGAGACGTTCGAGAAGAGGATTGAGTCCACTCGGATCATGGTTCGCGTGTTGGCTGCAGAGACAGGGGTGGAGAGAACGAGAGCGGAAAGTCACCGCCACTTGCCCATTTTAGTTCATTGAAAACCCGGCAGGTGGCGAGGGTCCGCGATGTCTTGTTGGCAGGTTCGGCAATCTAGGTAGTTCAGTAGATACAAAGTCACGATTAAAGCTTAGAAGGTGGTGTTAATCATACAAATTGCCCGACTTGTCTTGATTCCGGAACGCGGTATAGGCTATGCCCGACGAACAAATGTGGGCATCCTGAGGACAGGCTGCTCGACATGCGTCTATCAAAGGATTGAATGCTTCGCACGTGAAATACGCCTTAACTCTTCTTGTCGCCCTCGTTGCCAACTGGTTGCTGTGGTCAGGGCATTTTGACAACCCGTTCCTGATCGGGTTAGGAGCGGCTTCGTGCCTATTTTGCCTGTGGCTTTCATCGCGAATGAAAATCGTCGATGAAGAGGGTGCCCCGGCACATCTCGGTTTGCGACCATTCTTGCTGTATGCACCTTGGTTAGCCAAGGAGATTGTGACGTCGAATATCAACGTCGCGAGAATCATTTTGTCTCCCGTGATGCCACTGCGGCGAAACCTGATCTTGGTTCCTGCGAAACAAAAAAGTGAAATCGGGCGAGTCATTTTCGCCAACTCGATCACGTTGACCCCGGGCACCGTTTCGGTACGCCTGGAAGGCAACAATATTCTCGTTCACGGGCTTTCACTGGATGAGTCTGCCGACGACATGGCGGGCGAGATGGGTGAACGTGTCTGTCGCCTGGAGCGATGCGAAAACGCCGCTGCCAACGAGTGCGATGACGATTCTGTTGAGTCCCAACCAAACACATCTGGCCAAGGAGAATCCTGATGTCGCCGGATCTATTGCCGAGTGAATTGACGTCGGGCGTGTTAATGGCAACCTCGTTTGCGGTGTTGTTAACGATGATTTTGGCTTTGGTTCGCGCCACGCTGGGACCGACGGTTTTCGACCGTGTGCTGGCCCTCAACATGTTCGGTACCAAGACGGTCCTCCTGATTTCTGTGGTCAGTTTCGTGACCGGACGGAGTGATTTTCTCGACCTCGCTCTTCTCTACAGCCTGATGAATTTCATCGGCATGGTCGCGCTGCTGCGATTCACCCAGTACAACAGCTTCAGTGATAGCGCCGTGATAACGGGAGAATCCAACGAGCCATGATTGCATTGGAAATCGCCAGCTACTTTTTTCTGATCGGCGGGGCCGTGTTCTCGGTCATCGGCGGCATCGGGTTGGTCCGACTGCCCGAGTTCTATTCACGGATGCACGGCGGCGGGATCACCGACACGATGGGTGCCGGATTGGTGGTCATCGGGTTGATCCTATTGGCCGGTCCGACCCTCGCGGCATTCAAATTGTTCGTGATTCTGTTTTTTCTCACCGTCACGAGTCCGAGTTCCTGCCACGCGTTGGCGAAATCAGCACTCTTAAACGGACTCAAGCCACAGCTCGATATCGAAACTGATATCGAATTGCCGACGATCGGCGGGAGGAAACCAGAATGAATCTGATTGTTTTCGCATTACTCGCGTTGCTCGCCATTACGGCGGTTGCGATCGCAAAGCTGCGAGAACTGTGGGCGGTGATCATGTTCACCGGCATCTACAGTTTTCTCAGTGCGAGTTGGATGATGATCCTCGACGCACCTGATGTCGCGTTCACCGAGGCCGCCGTGGGTGCAGGAATCTCGACGGTGTTGATGCTCAGCACGATGGCGTTGACGGGCAAAGCGGAAGAGATTCCTCGCAAGAAGTCGCTTGTCCCCTTATTCGTTGTCCTCGTTACCGGTGCGACGCTGGTTTACGGGACGCTCGATATGCCTCATTTCGGCTCACCGAATGCTCCGGTTCAGGTGTATCCGGATCCGTCGTTTGTCGAACGATCCGAAGCCGACATGCACGGATTACCTAACGTCGTGACGGCGCTTCTAGCGAGCTACCGGGGTTATGACACGCTCGGGGAAACCACCGTGGTTTTGACGGCAGGTATCGCGGTATTGCTGATCCTACGTCGTGACGATGAAGAAAAAGACGAATCGGCCCAACTCGCGGGGAATAAGACCTCATGAGTGCGTTTCCGATCATCCGGATCATCACCAAACTGTTGATCCCTTATATCTTGTTATTTGCATTTTACGTCCAATTTCACGGCGACTATGGTCCCGGTGGTGGATTCCAAGCGGGAGTGATCTTCGCGTCAGCGTTGATTCTTTATGGTTTGGTGTTCGGCCTCGATGCGATTAAGAAGGTCGCGCCGCCGATTGTGATTGAGAAATGCATGGCACTCGGCGTGTTGGTTTACGCAGGTACCGGCGCGCTGACGATGGCTCTCGGTGGAAAATTCCTCGACTACAACGTGCTCGAACATCATGTGTTGCCTCAGTGGCACGTACCGAGTGGGCAGCACTTGGGCATTTTTCTCGTTGAACTCGGTGTCGGAATCACGGTGACCGCCGTGATGACGATGATTTTCTACGCGTTCGCGGGAAGGAAGCAAGTCCAATGACGCTCGAATCCATCGCGGGACTCTACAACTACTGGGTCGTGATCTTTTTGATGATGACCGGGTTCTACATCGTGTTGGCACGAAAGAATCTGATCAAGTCAGTCATCGGTTTGAACATCTTCCAAACGTCTGTGTTCCTGCTCTACATCACGATGGGCAAGGTCGATCACGGGACCGCCCCGATCGTCCCACCGGCCATTGCGGCCGAGCAAGCACACGCGGCACACGGCACGACGGAAGCAGGACATGCCGCCGTGGGGCATGCGGCACTAGAACACGCCGAGACGGCCCAAGGCTTGGCTCACGACGTGGCTCATAACCTCGCCGACGATGCGATCAGCCATGGTAGTGAGTTAGCTCATGCTTCGACGGAAATCATTTACTCCAACCCACTGCCGAGCGTTTTGATGCTGACGGCGATCGTGGTCGGTATCGCGACAACGGCATTGGCACTCGCGCTGGTCGTCCGGATCCGAGAAGATTACGGCACGGTGGATGAAGAACGAATTTTAGAATTGGATCGCGGCGAATGAGGCACTTTACATTGGGAGAGATCACATGATTGATGCGATCTATGCCCATCTACCGATCCTATTGATCGTATTACCACTGGTCGCGGCACCGTGCTGCGTGCTCGTCGGAAACGGCAGAGCGGCGTACCTACTCGCCCTCGTTGTGTCTTTTTTGACGTTCGCATGCAGCATCGTGTTGCTCGGCGAAGCGCTCGATCACGATGTGATTCGGTACGAGCTAGGCAATTGGAGTCCACCGTACGGGATTGAATACCGGGTCGATATCTTCTCCGGATTCGTAATGGCATTCGTATCCGGGATCGGTGCGATCGTTCTCGTGTATGCCCCGTTGAGCGTTCGCGACGAAATCCCGGCATCGAAACACTATCTCTTTTACGCGACGTATCTGTTGTGCATGACGGGTTTGCTCGGCATGTGCGTGACGGGCGACTTGTTCAATGTGTTCGTGTTCCTAGAGATTTCATCGCTGTCGTCGTACGCGTTGATAAGTCTCGGTCGAACGCGGCGGGCACCCTTGGCGGCGTTTCAGTATTTGATTCTCGGCAGCATCGGAGCGACGTTCATCCTGATCGGTATCGGGTTGCTGTATCAGATGACCGGAACGCTCAACATGGCGGACATTGCCGCTCGTGTACCGCATGAACACGGGCCCCGCACGGTACTGGTCGCGTTTGCGTTTTTGACGGTCGGACTGTGCGTGAAAATGGCAGTCTTTCCGCTGCACACTTGGTTGCCCAACGCGTACACCTACGCCCCTTCCGTGGTGACCTGTTTTATCGCGGCGACTGCCACAAAAGTTTCAGTCTACGCGTTCGTCCGAATCATTTTTGGAATCATCACACCCGGATTCGCGTTCGATGTGTTGCCGCTCGATACCGAGTTGATGCTGTTCTCGCTGGTCGGGATTTTCATAGCATCGACGGCGGCAATTTACCAAGACAACGTAAAGCGACTGCTCGCGTATTCGAGTGTCGCCCAGATCGGTTACATGTTGTTAGGCATCTCGATGGCAACACCGACAGGTTTGTCCGGGGGAATCGTTCATATGTTCAACCACGCCTTGATCAAGGGCGGATTGTTCATGGTCGCCGGTTGTTTTGCACTTCGATTGGGAAGTGTGCAACTGTCGGATTGGAAGGGTGCTGGACGCACAATGCCGTTTACCGCGTTGGCATGGGCAATCGGTGGATTGGCATTGATTGGAGTGCCTTTGACGGCTGGTTTCATTAGCAAATGGTTGCTGCTGACCAGTGCGTTCGAAACCGGTCGATGGCCGATTGCTGTATTGATGTTGCTCAGTTCGTTGCTCGCCGTCGTGTACGTTTGGCGGGTGGTCGAGACGTTATTCTTCTCCGAACCGAGCGAAGCTGCAGCGAATGCGACGGAAGCACCGCTCCGGATGCTGGTGCCGACTTACGTTTTAATCGGGGCAACGTTGTTGTTCGGGGTTTGGACGCCTTATTCCGCGGGCATCGCTCGCCAGGCTGCGATCGCGCTTTTGGGAGGAACCCCGTAAGATGTCTCCCGATCACATGATATGGATTTCGTTAGCGTTGCCGCTTCTCGCGGTCGGACTGATTGCCTTCTTCGGAAAGACTCCCGATCTTCGTGACGGTGCTTCGGGCACCATTGCGGGATTGTTGTTTATCGTCACCGCCTCGCTTTCGATCGGCGTGTTCTCGGGCGAGCGACCTGAATTGCATCTCGGTGAAATGTTGCCGGGATTCGAAATTGCATTTCGAGTTGAACCGCTCGGGATGTTGTTCGCATTGGTGGCATCAGGATTATGGATTCTGACAACCGCGTACGCCGTCGGTTACATGCGAGGTCATCACGAGCTTCATCAAACGCGGTTTTTCGCGTGTTTTGCGATCGCGATTTTTGCTGCACTCGCGGCCGCCTTCTCGGCGAACCTTTTTACTTTGTTTGTCGCCTACGAGGTGATGACCATTTCGACCTACCCGTTGGTCACCCATCACGGGACCGAAGAAGCGAAACGGGGAGGTCGTATCTATCTTGGGATCCTGTTATCGACTTCGATCGCGTTTTTCATGTTGGCGATCGTTTGGACGTGGTCCCTCGCCGGGACGCTCGACTTCAAATTGGGTGGAATTCTCTCCGATGCTGTAGCCGAAGACAGGATTTCGCAAACCGGTTTGGGCGTTCTGATCGGACTCTTCGCATTCGGCATCGGCAAAGCGGCACTGATGCCGTTTCACCGGTGGTTGCCGGCCGCGATGGTGGCACCTACGCCTGTCAGTGCGTTGTTGCACGCGGTGGCGGTCGTCAAGGTCGGCGTGTTTTCGGTGATGAAGGTATGTGTTTATATCTTCGGATTGGAATTGCTACGTGAGACCGGTGTGAGTCTGTATCTCGCCTACGTCGCCGGGTTCACGTTGGTGGTGGCTTCGTTGGTTGCGATGACCAAAGACAATTTGAAGGCCCGGTTGGCTTACTCAACGATCGGACAGCTCGCCTACATCACTCTCGGTGCGATGTTAGCAACGCCAAACAGTGTGATCGGTGGCGGGATGCATATCGCAATGCACGCGGTAGGCAAAATCACATTGTTCTTCTGTGCGGGGGCGATCTACGTGGCCGCACACAAGAAGAATATCAGTGACATGGAAGGACTCGGTCGCAAAATGCCATTCACGTTCGCGGCATTCCTAATCGCCTCAGTCAGCATCATCGGATTGCCGCCTGGTGGTGGTGCATGGAGCAAATGGTTCTTGGCCGTTGGAACGGTGGAAACTCACCAATACCTGTTAACCGCCGCGTTGATGGTCAGTTCACTGTTGAATATCGCTTACCTCGTTCCGATCCCGATACGAGCATTCATGAAACCTAAATCGGGATCGCCCGACGAACCCGTCCAAGAAACCGGCGGTTGGTTTGCCAATCTGCAAGAGGCACCCGCATTGTGCGTCGTTCCCCTGTGTGTAACCGCGATCGGCAGCGTCGCGTTGTTTTTCGCCGCCGAATGGATTTATCAGGCTTTGTTGCCCATCACAATGATGCCTTCTTAGTGTGCCGCAAGGACGAACATGAATCACCCTACTGAACCCACCGATCCGAGTTGGTTCGAACGCTCTCAAAACGTCCGCATGATGATCATCGCACTTGTCGTGATCTGTGCGGGGCTGGCGCTCGCGGATTTGTTCTATACCAACCCTCATCCGCACTTCGGCATCGAAAGTAGTTTTGCCTTTCAAGCTTGGTTTGGCTTCGTCACGTTTGTTGTCATCGTTTTTCTAGGTCGCTTGCTACGCCTGATCGTTTCACGTCCAGAGGATTATTATCATGACGGCGATCGCTAGTTTGCCCCCTGGGTTGATCATGATGGTGGGTGCCTTGTTCCTGCCGCTGCTCGCCCGACGGATTCAGCCGTGGGTGGTACTCGCCCTTTCGACGATCAGCCTGATCCTGTTTCTGCTGACGCCAGCAGGCGACTACGGAATCATCGAACTGTTCGGTGATGAACTCAACGTTGTCCGCATCGATAAGTTGTCGCGTCCGTTCGGGATCGTCTTCCATCTCGCCGCGATCGTGTCAGCGATTTATGCGTTGCACGTTCGCGATACCCGCCAACACGTTGCCGGCGTGTTTTATGCCGGCGCCGCCATCGGTGCTGCGTGCGCGGGCGATCTGATTACGCTTTTTGTGTTCTGGGAATTGACCGCCATCTCGAGTGTGTTCCTGGTTTGGGCGAGCGATACGGAGACCTCTTACCGTGCCGGGATGCGATATCTCATCATCCAGGTGACCTCGGGTGTGTTGTTGTTGTCCGGTGCGATTGTGCAATATGTCGAAACGGGTTCCCTCGCGTTTGAATCGTTCGTCGGACTCGACGGCGCCGGCGATGGACTTACCACCGCGGGCAAATTGGTGCTAACCGCGTTCGGTATCAAGTGTGCTTTCCCGCTGTTGCACAATTGGCTGCAGGACTCGTATCCGAAAGCGACCGTGACCGGCACCGTGTTCCTGAGCGCCTTCACGACGAAACTCGCGGTGTATTCGCTATGCCGAGGTTTCGCAGGTTTCGAGCCGTTGATCTGGGTCGGATGCACGATGACGTTGTTCCCGATCGTGTTTGCGGTGATTGAAAACGATCTGCGGAGAGTGCTCGCCTACAGTCTCAACAACCAACTCGGATTCATGGTCGTCGGAATTGGGATCGGAACCGAATTGGCGATCAACGGGACGGTTGCCCACGCGTTCTGCCACATCATCTACAAATCGCTGTTGTTCATGTCGATGGGTGCGGTGCTCTATCGCGTCGGAACAACGAAAGCGACGGAGCTAGGCGGATTGCACAAATCGATGCCGTGGACAACGACGTTCTGCATGATCGGCGCCGGAGCCATCTCAGGATTCCCATTGCTGAGCGGCTTTGTGAGCAAGTCAATGATCATTTCGGCCGCCGCTGAGCATCACTTGTTCGGTGTTTGGATTGTGCTTCTGATCGCGTCTGCGGGGGTGATGGAACACTCGGGAATCAAAATTCCGTTCTTCGCCTTCTTTGCCCATGACAGTGGCAAACGTCCCAAAGAAGCCCCATGGAACATGTTGCTGGCGATGGGTTTGGCCGCCACTGGTTGCATCACGTTAGGTATCGCGTATCCACTTCTTTATGCGTTGCTTCCCTTCGAATCGGATTATCACCCGTACACGATTACCCACGTCGTCACGCAGTTGCAGCTACTCATGTTTGCGTGCCTGGCGTTCGTCGCGCTGATCAAAATGGGATTGTATCCCGAGGAGAAACGAGCCACGGTGCTCGACACCGATTGGATTTACCGAATGGCACTTCCCAAAGCAGTCTCGGGACTGCGAGTCGGATATGAGAAAGTCGACAGCGGGCTGAGAAGCGTTTTCTTACGCGGTCTCGGTGGTGCGTTAAACACGGTTCGTGAGGGGTTCAACGAAACCGGTTTGCTCGGTCGGACTTGGTCGACCAACACGATGACGTTTTGGGCGTCGGTACTGCTCGCCGCATCGCTGTTGGTTTACTACCTGTAGTCGTCTTCCAAAACGACCAAGCACGAATAGCGGACCGCTGCGTGCTATGGTCGACAGAAACAGCGAAACCAACGCGACAATATCGGACTGGGTGCATTCGAAACGCAGCAGCATGTTCAGTAACAGAGGCTGCGTGACGTTTCGTTATTGAGCAACCTCTTACTCAAAACTCTCCGCTGAGCACTTCTTTGGCAGCGCGTGTACCCAACTCGCCCCAGAGTCCAAACGGACTGCCTGAGCCTGGAGGAAGGTAGTTGTGCACAGTCACCTGAGCGGAATTGGAGTCTCCGGCATCGATGGAATCCGTAATGAACTTGACCGCTCCATCGCCCATCAAGACATGCGCGCCACCCTGGTGACGGCTACTCGTCGAAACGATGGCTTCTTCATGCTGGTTGCCATGAATGCACAACTCGGTATTCGGACCGAGAATCGTGTGAAAACCGGTGTAAAGCACGATTCCGCACATCCACTTATTCCCGCGAACTTCTTCGGAGTTGGCAAATAGATTCCCGACGCCCGTTGCAGAAGGATTCCAGAATTTCGGTCGATCAGGATCGATCGCGCCACGGCAACGCAATGCGCCACCCGTATCCCACTGGCTCGCCGTCCGCGTACCGCGTGTCCAAATTTGAGAACGAATGTCGTTGTCGCCTAAATCACTGATAATCTCGCCACACATAATCGTATTCGCCAAACCGTCGAGGATATCGCGGAAACGCGTCGACTTGCGATAGATAAACGCACCCCGTGCGGCCGCACTCGAATAGGACGCCCGAGTCGAATTCGTATCGCCATTGGAGTCTTCGTACGCGTCGTTCTCTCGTGAACACGAGTGGGTGGCGTCGCCCATGCAGGCCGCATAGTTCGACCGCCCGAGACTCGGCAAACCACGCCCAGGATCGCTTGGGCATCGGTATGAGGCGATGTCAGTCATCCAGGGCGTGTAGGGATTGGCATCCATGTTCGCTACCGAACCACTCGGCAGCGGCCCCATCGCCTGATAAACCGCTCCGCCGGTGGTCACGTAAGGATTACTAATCTGTTCCCAAAGTGCCTGCTGTTCGATAAATGGCGTGATCCCAACGAGGAAAGAAAGCCGGTTGTAGCTATTGCCACCGGGGCTGGCGACGGTTCCTGGGGTAGCGTAATTGGTCCCTCCGCCTCCTGTGGCTGACCCAGTCCCTGTTCCTTGCTCGGGCATTTGATTGTAGGCCGAATGATAGTTGTGGATGGCGAGTCCAATTTGTTTGAAATTATTACTGCAGCTCATCCGGCGGGCTGCTTCTCGCGCAGCTTGAACCGCTGGCAACAGTAAGCCAACCAACACACCGATGATCGCGATCACGACCAAAAGTTCAACGAGCGTGAAGCCATGGCGGCTTCGTTGCGTATAACGCATAACGGATACTCCTAAATTATAAAAAGAGAAACTAAAGAGACGTCTGCGATCTCTGTCGACTTAGCTATTTGCTACTCCGCAATTTCGGTCTGTGCGGTCGGATCCAACGAGAGGTCACCATTTTTTTCGGTGTACGCTTTCATTTCCTCGTCGGTCGCGACGACCCCATTCGTGTTACCGCAGCCGACAATAACGCAGCAAAGAAAAAACAACACAGATGCGAATCGCAACCGTTGAACCATGACAGAAACCGTTTTTTGAGGGCGGGATTTGGAATACCTAAGGCGGCGATTTGTCGCACGCGAGTCTTCGATGTTATCGAACTCACCGTCGACTTCCTAACAAATACGGCCCTTGTTTTGCGGCAATCGCTCGGTGCCGCCACGCCCGGGAGCACCGCCTTGTTGAGGCGTTCATGGCAAATCCCTCCGCCTTGGAAGCGCGAAAACCGCCGGTACTGTAGAAGCAAACGTCAGGCAAAACCTCTGAGTATTCCACTGATGGAAGTTCTCGTTCGCACAGGATTTAACGTTATTCTCTTTAAGATCTCGATGGACGACCGACCTTCGGTTTGCGTTGCTCGAGGTTTTCGCTGCGATATTGCGAGGGTGATCGTTGTACCTTTTCAAGGAACGTGACTCGCATCCGTTCGTCACTAGGAAATCCAGCGAGAAACGCTACCATTTTGACACCCAAATCCGTTTCGACGAGTAGTCGTTTGGCACGACTGAGTCGGCATGCTGTGATTTCGGTTAAGACGCTGTGTCCAATTTCGTCGCGAAAACGGCGTTCAAGTACCCGCCGGCTGACGGACAATTGGTCAGCAAACCGTTGAACCGTAAACGCCTGGTGACTGTGCGTCCAAATCAAGTCGAGAGCTCTCGCGACCAGCGGGTCACGTACCCCTTTGCTGCGGATGCTGTGATGTCCTTCGGGAACTTCCTCGACGTCAGAAGTGCTCTCAATAACGCTACCAATCAAAGCCATCGCTTGGAAAGAAAGCAAAATTGAATTCTGGTTCGAATGGTCCGAAACACTCTTCAGGATCCGATCAAAAGCCTTAGAAAGCGATGCGGGCCGCTTTGCTTTTCGAACCGCCATTTCTGGGAAAATCAATCCCAACTCAAGCAATCGATGAGTCATTGTCCCATGGAACGATATCCAACGTTCCGTCCAACCCACGTCAAAATCCGGACGATAGCGATGCCAAACTCCGGGAAACAATGTGATGATCGACCCAGGCGCGATCGGCACACTTCCTGTCAGCTCAGACTCAAAAACACCGCTGCCTTTGGTAATCAAAATCATTTGAAATTCGGGCAGAACTCGACCGCGCGGCCATCGAAAACTGTACAGACCCGGATGCCCTTTGGGTGGATAAGTTTCACCAGCAGGCGCCCGTCCGCTGCCTAAACCGGTCAAGTAGACACCCCACGACATCGCCATGTCATCGACGGGGAGATAGTGGTAGTAGCCTTCGTATTGGTTCAATTTCGTATCTCTCGTGGAATCGCTTTGCGATTGTCATTCACCTGGCCAGCAGATGAAAATGTCGCCAATACCATAATCCATTTCCAAACCGTGTGCCGCATAACAAGGGGTGTTTTTTGTTATCTACGCTATTCGAGAACGTTATACTGGTCGCTCGACACAATCACTATGTCCCTTAATGAAGACAATGCTCAATGCTATCCGGTCCCCTGCTCGGAGTCCTGCTGCACGCTATCGGCGGATTTGCTGCGGGCAGCTTCTATGCACCGCTGCGAAAGGTAGATCGATGGGCGTGGGAGTCGTTTTGGTTGGTGATGGGGATCGCTGCTTGGCTGGTCGCTCCGTGGGCGGTGGCTTGGATCACCACTCCCGATTTAGTTCGCGTGTTGCATGCGACTCCGTTAACCGTCATCGCGTGGTGTGTGTGTTATGGAATGTTTTGGGGCTTGGGAAATTTGACATTCGGACTTTCCGTTCGCTATCTGGGCATGGCACTGGGCTACGCCGCGGCGCTAGGCTTCTGCATGCTGTTTGGCACGCTGATGCCCCCCATTGTTGCTGGTCAATTCGGAGAAATTCTCAATTCCCGAAGCGGTGCCATGATCCTGCTAGGCATCACAACCTGCTTGTTTGGGATCGGAATCTGCGGATGGGCGGGTATGAGAAAAGAGGCCGAATGTAGCGACCTCGAGTCCGAACAAACTGCCCCTGAATTCTCAATCAGCAAAGGTTTTTTACTGGCAGCGGTCGCAGGAATCTTGAGCGCATGCTTCGCTTTCGGGCTGTCGGCTGGCAAGCCGATTGCTGAGCTCTCAATTGCAGCCGGCACTGCACCTTTGTATTCAAACAATGCCGTCTTGGTCGTGATCCTGGTAGGCGGTTTGACCAGCAACTTGTTGTGGTGTTTGGCGCTGAACCGCCGCAACGGCACGTTTGGTGACTACATCGGAAAAGCGGGACAACCTCTCTTACGCAACTACGCCTTGTCGGCCATGGCCGGACTAGTTTGGTACGGGCAGTTCTTTTTCTACGGAATGGGGACAACCAAACTAGGTGAGCAATACGAGTTCTCGAGTTGGTCGATTCACATGGCTTTCATCATCGTGTTCAGCAACCTCTGGGGTATCGTCTTTGATGAATGGCGGGGCACGAGCCGCAAGACAAAAGCGACCGTGTGGGTGGGACTGTTGACGTTGATCGGTTCAACCATCGTGATCGGCTATGGCAACTATTTGTCGGATTGATCCACAAACCCTCGAAGCAACAAAACCTTTGGTATTCCTTCCATCATCGTCTCGCATCTTGATCGCCATATGACTGGTCACCTTTGCACCAATCGCCGCGTGCACGGAAGCACGCAGATAATCGCTGTCATCGCACTCATCTTTTTCAGCTCGGTCGCTGGTGCGGACGATTCGCTAGCCAAACGATTTCAATCGCCGCCGCAGGACGCTGGCATTCGTGCCTTTTGGTGGTGGCTAAACGGAAACGTGACCAAAGCGTCGATCATTCATGAATTGGAAGAGATGAAGGACAAGGGCTTCAGCGGTGCCTTGATCTTCGACGCCGACGGCAGCAATCAACGGGGCAATCAAAAAATTCCTGCCGGTCCAACCTTTGGCAGCCCTGCCTGGACGGAGTTGTTTGTGCACGCTTGCAAAGAAGCCGATCGCTTGGGATTGGAACTCAGTCTCAATATCCAAAGCGGTTGGAACTTGGGCGGCCCAAAGGTGACCGCCGCCGAAGCAACACAAACGCTCGTGTGGTCGAATACGGAAGTGACGGGTGGCACTCAAGTCATTCAAAAACTCACCCATCCAAACGCACGTGAGTTCTACCGTGATGTTGCCGTCATCGCTGTTCCCGCTCGCGCAGCCTCAAGTGTAGCTGGCCGCGAATTGTCATTTGAAATCGAAGCGAGTTCTACGCAGAGCGGTCGCGATGCTAGCCTCGCGATGGATGCGAAACAGGACACGCTCTGGGTGTCCGGAAAAGGACCGACGCAAAAGACACCTCAGTGGTTGCTGATCAAACTCTCCGAGCCCGCGGAGATTGGCGAAGTGGCATTGCAAGGTCGATCGCAATATGGACCGCGTGAATGTGAGGTTCAAGTTTCGCTCAACGCCCAAACATTCCAAACCGTGCGCCGGATCACGATCCCAAACGGAGAGAAAGTCACGGCGACTTTCCCGCCTCAGTCCACCGCGTGCGTTCGATTACTTTTCACCGATGCGTATGACCCGGCTCCGGTCGACGGTATCCCACGTAACGTTCAAGTCTCTGAAATTGAACTTTCTCAACTCGGCTTGCCCGCATCGCGCACGCATCAACCGATCAAGCATCTATTATTGAAGAGTTCCACACGTGAATTGGGGATGTCGGCCCCGGATTGCCGTTTCTTGTTGGATACTGAACCAGCGATCCCGGGCGAACACGTTGTGCCGTTCGATGAAATCGTGAATCTCACTGAACAAACCGATGCCGACGGGACGCTGTGTTGGGACGCTCCGCAGGGACGTTGGATGGTACTGCGGATTGGCCACACGAACGTCAACGCGCATGTTTCGACACACAGCGCGGGCTGGAGCGGCCGCGTCCTTGACTACATGAATCCCGGTTCACTCGACGCGTATTGGAACCGAAACATCGCGCCGCTGATGAACGCGATCGGTCCTCTGGCAGGCACCACGCTAAAGTATATCCATACCGATAGTTGGGAAGGCGGCGGTATGAATTGGACGCCAGGATTCGAAGAAACGTTTAAGCTCAACCGAGGATACGATCCGATTCCTTGGTTGGCCGTGTTGGCAGGATATGTCGTTGAAAGCCGGGAAGATTCCAACGCGTTCCTGGCGGACTTTCGCAAGACGATTGGCGACCGCATTGCCGACCACTATGGTCACCTCGCTACGATTGCCGACCGATACGGTATGGGCACCCACCCGGAATGCTCGGGACCGCATGCTGGACCGCTCGACGGTCTAAAGAACTACGGACGTAGCGAATTGATGATGAGCGAGTTTTGGTCGCCTTCGGCTCATCGCCCCAATCCGCCGGATCGATTCTTTGTCAAACAAGCCGCCTCGGCCGCACACACCTATGGCAAAAAGCTCGTCGGTGCCGAAGGCTTCACCACTATTGGTCCACATTGGAACGATGTTCCCTGGTCGTCGATGAAACCGAGCTTTGATCACGAGTATTGCGCGGGCCTCAACCTCCTGTTCAACCACACCTTCACCGCCTCACCCAAAGAAATGGGTGTCCCAGGGCAAGAGTACTTTGCCGGAACGCACTTCAATCCGCAGGTCACCTGGTGGCATGAATCGACAGCATTGATCGACTACTTCCGTCGTTGTCAGTACATCGCCCAACGCGGCCAATTTGTCGCCGATGTCCTCTACTATTACGGCGATCACATCCCGAACATCGCGACCCTCAAAGAAGCAGATCCTGCCGGAGCCCTGCCGGATTTCGATTACGACGTGCTCAGCGAAGAACTCTTGCTCGATCGCCTAACCTTCCAACAAGGTCGCTTCGAATTGCCATCAGGCATGAAGTACCGTGTCCTCGTGTTGCCCGATCATCGCGTTCTGTCACTTGGCGTTCTGCAAAAAATCAACTCCCTCGTTCGTAGTGGCGGAACGGTACTCGGAAGCAAACCAACCCATGCCGTAAGCCTGGAAGGTGGTGCGGGAGGCCGGATGCAGTTCCAACAACTCGCCGATGGATTGTGGGGATCGTCCGACGAACCGGTCGACGAGTCAGGAGTTCACAATGTCGGAAGCGGACACGTCGCATGGGGAATGACCGCGCGTGAACTTCTACATTCCATGGAAGTCACTTCGGACGTACACATCGAAGGAACCGATCGGACAGAAGACATCCAGTGGATTCACTATCGAATCGGCGATGACGATGTCTATTTCGTTTGCGAGACAAAGGGCAAACCAGCAAAACTGCAGGCGGGCTTTCGCGTTACCGGACGTCTTCCCGAATTATGGGATGCCGTGGACGGTTCCATCCGTGAGGCCCAGACGTTTTCCGTCAACGATCATTGCACGGAAATTCCGGTGGTATTGGATCCCTTTGGCAGTCTGTTCGTCGTCTTCCGTCAGTCCTCCGAGCAAAATTTGAGAAACGACGGCCCCAATTCTCCGTTATGGACAGTCAAGGAAACCATCCAAGGACCATGGCAAGTCAAGTTTGACTCTCGGTGGGGCGGTCCCGACGAACCAGTTCATTTCGAGACTCTGTCGGACTGGACGAAAAGCGACATACCGGGCATTAAGCATTACTCCGGCAAAGCAGTCTACAAGACGACTTTCTCGATCGATGAGCATCAACGGAATCAACCAATTTCATTGCAACTGGGCGACGTGAAAGACGTCGGTATCGCGCGAGTGTCGCTGAACGGAAAAGACCTCGGCGTGGTATGGCGTCCGCCTTTCCGAGTGTACGTGACCGATGCCCTCAAAGAAGGGGAGAACTCGCTCTCGGTGACCGTCGTCAATTCGTGGAGGAACCGC
Source organism: Aporhodopirellula rubra (assembly GCF_014192335.1). GTDB lineage: Bacteria > Planctomycetota > Planctomycetia > Pirellulales > Pirellulaceae > Rhodopirellula > Rhodopirellula rubra. The sequence goes on from NZ_JACHXU010000008.1 coordinate 72,108, forward strand.
CTGATTGGCGATCGGGATCTACCCGAAAACCAACGTTTGACTCGCACTAACATCACTGTCACCAATCAATGGACACTCGAACCTTCCGGCTTACTCGGTCCGGTCAAATTATGTGTCGACGAATCGAATTAATGCGTTCTTGAATTTGCGAATGAATGCCACCTGGCAACGCATCGGTGAATGGATCCACTTTTCAACGAAATTGGCTTCCGTACGCCCGACTACACGAAACGATTTTCACCTGTGTTATGGAATACAACGATGTCTCTGTTCGACCCTATCAAACCGATTAAGACCCCACGCGTCGGTCTCTATTCGGTCGGCCACGAACACTATTGGAACCAGTTTGACGGATTGCTCGATCGATTGCTCGGATACAACCGCTTCATCGCACAGCAGATTGGTACTCACGGTGAGGTCTGCAATGCCGGGATGATCGACAGTGAATCGGGAGCCCGCGCGGCGGCGGAGAAGTTCAACGCCGCCAATGTTGACATTATCTTTTGTCACGCCGCGACCTATGCGATGAGTGCTTCGCATATCAGCATCGCGCGGCATTGTCAGCGTCCGGTTGTTGTATTGAACCTACAACCCACCGCCGCGATGAATTACGCAAAAACAACGACGGGCGAGTGGTTGGCTCATTGCGTCGGATGCTGCGTCCCTGAAATTTCAAACGCGTTCAATCGTAGCGGCATCGACTTCCATATTGTTTCCGGGCTGCTCGGTCTGACTGAAACCCCCAAGATTTCACTTGCGGATGAATGCACATCGAACCATCCCGAGGCAATCGCCGCGTGGGAAGAAATCCATGCTTGGGTGAAAGCATCCGCCGCGGTACGGACGCTTCGCGAGGGTCGGATGGGTTTCTTAGGTCATACCTATCCTGGCATGCTCGACATGTACAGCGATTTTACAATGATGGGCGCCGGTACCGGAATGCACATCGAGGTGATGGAGATGTGTGACTTGGATCGATTGGCCCAGTCGGTCACGGTGGCGGAAACCAGGGAGAAGCTGGAACAAGTCCATGAGATGTTCGTCATCAGTGAAGACTCACCCGCTGACCCGTTGGCACGCAAACCCAAGCCCGAACAACTTGACATCGCGTGTCGCGTTGCGGTCGCTCAAGAGAAGCTCGTGCGAGATTTCGACCTGGATGCGCTCACGTATTATTACCGTGGACGCGAAGGAAACGCCTACGAGCAATTGCAAGAGTCTCTAATCCTGGGCAACTCGTTGCTGACCGCTCAAGGGATTCCCTGCAGTGGTGAAGGCGACATGAAGACGGCCGTGGCGATGAAGATTTGCGACATTCTCGAGGCCGGTGGTAGCTACACCGAGATCGTTTCATCGGACTACAACCATGGCACCATTATCTTGGGCCACGATGGACCGTTTCATATCGCCATCTCTGACCAAAAGCCGATTCTACGAGGAATGGGGCTGTATCACGGAAAATGGGGTACCGGTGTGAGTGTCGAAGCGACAGTCCAGAAGGGACCCGTGACGCTGTTGAACTTGACGCAAACGGGTGAAGGTCGCCTGCGTTTTATCGGCAACGAAGGGATCGCAATCGATGCTCCGATCCTGAAAATTGGAAACACGATGACGCACGTCCGATTTGATCGCGGACCGAGTCAAATGATGAACGACTGGTTTGCCTTGGCCCCCACGCACCATGGCGCTTTAGCGGTCGGTCATCTGTCGGAACTGTTTCACAAAGTCGCCACATTGATGGACATCGAATGGTGTTCCGTTTCACATGGCGAAGCGATCGAAGACTCCACTGTCGCATCGCGTGATATTCTCAGCCTTGGAACGGCTGAACTACATGAAAGTTGAGCGATGTCCGGCTAATCGGTCGCACTATTTCTTAGCGAGCGGGTCGTTCATCTCTTGTTGAAGAGCTTCGAGCTTTTCAGTCAACATCGCGATCCGTACCGATTGTTCAGGATCATCGATCAGATCGTTTTCTTCGAGCGGATCATCGGCCAGGTTGAAAAGCTGTTTCTTGTTGATCTTCGGGTACACAATCAGTTTGTAGTCTCCGTCGACAATCATCCGTTGGAAGTCAATGTACGCACCATAGATCGAATCATAAGAACGTTCCCGCTCTCCGTTGATCAACGGCAACATGCTTTTGAAATCGACTTCATCGGGTTTCTCCATTTTCGCGATTTCAAAAGTCGTAGGGACGACGTCTTGAAGATAGATGCTCGAGTCAATTTTCTTTGACTCGGGAATATCGGGACCGACCACAGTAAAGGGAACACGCATACTGTGATCATGCATATTCTGCTTTCCCATCAAACCGTGATGGCCGGCGGCGAGCCCATGATCGGCAGTGAAGAAGATGTAAGTGTTGTCTGCTTTGCCTGAATCTTCGAGTGCCTTGAGAACACGTCCGATCTCACGGTCCATGTGCGTGATGATGGCGTAGTATTCTTGTCGATTGATTTGGACTGAATACTTCGTCCGAGGAAACGGAGCGAGTTTTTCATCTCGTACGTAGTTGCTGCCGATTTGGTAGGGATATTCCTCGTAGAAAGGCTGCGGGATCTCGATCTCTTCGAACGGGTACATATCGACAAACTCTTTGGGAGCCTGCCGTGGATCGTGTGCCGCGTTGAACGCGATATACATAAAGAACGGGTTGTCGGATTGACCGGCCGACTCGAAGAACAGCTCAGCGTCGTCGGCTACGACTTCGCTCCAGTGCTTGCCTCCTTCCCAGAACCCACCAAACTTTTTATCCCAAGGTTGCCATACTTTGTCTTCGGGGCTGAGGGGGCGGATGTATCCTTGGGGTGTTTGTTCTGGCATCCCACCACGGACGTTTCGTGCGGTTCCAAACACCGAATCAGCACTGGCGCTGACGTGCCATTTCCCGGTGAAGTAAGTGTCATATCCGGCGGATTCAAGGCGTTGTGCCCAAAGCCGTTTTTCGGGCAATTCGGTTTTGCGGATACTGCCTTCGAGAGCGTGAGCGTTCCAGAGGAAACGTCCTGTGTTCAACATCGCACGGCTAGCCTGACAAACCGCACCGTTCCACCCTCCCATGTTGTAGCAGTGGGTGAAAGAGGTGCCTCGTCGTGCCAACTCATCGAGGTTGGGGGTGATCACCTGATCGTTACCACCGTTGGCTACGCAGTTGTAAGCCAAGTCATCGGCGAAGAGAAACAGGATGTTGGGTTTCGTTTCATCGTCCGCAAAACACGCCTGCGAGACTGACAACCCGATCAGGCAAACCAAAAATGCTCTGATCAGTGGGACCGACATGCGGGCACGAATGCCGCTGCGATGGAGTGTTATTTCGGCGTTACTCATCGTCTGTTTTTCCGCGAAAGGATCACTGCTGCTGAGAAGCTGCACATTGTACACAGCGGCTGGTGATTGCGCACTCGGTGCCGTGAGTAACGACACGGCGTGAGTTAGGAGGACGCAAGCGAAAGAGCGATGGAACCGAGCGATTCGATCCTAGTGTTTGAAGTGGCGACGGCCGGTGAAGACCATCGGAATCTCGTATTCATCGCACGCAGCGATCACTTCATCGTCACGGCGTGATCCGCCCGGTTGAATGATTGCGACCACGCCAGCTTTGGCAGCCGCTTCGATCGAATCGGGGAAGGGGAAGAACGCGTCGCTGGCGAGGACGGACCCATCGCTGCGGTCACCCGCCTTGTCGATCGCGATCTCAACACTGTCGACGCGGCTCATTTGGCCCGCACCGACGCCGATCAGTGAAGTATCCTTTGCGAGCACGATGGCATTGCTCTTCACGTGTCGTACCATCTCCCAGCCGAACGAGATATCGTCCCACAGTTCGTCATCGACGGGGGTTTTCGTGACGGTCTTCCACTGCAACGACGAACTCGACATACGGTCGGCGTCTTGAACCAGCATGCCACCGCTGATGAACCGGCGAGCAACCTTCGACGCTTCTCCGTCGAGTCTGCCGACCTGCATCAATCGCACGTTATCTTTCCAACGCGGACGAGTGGTGAGCAACCCGACGGCGCTGGCTTCGAAGTCTGGGGCAACAATCGCTTCGATGAACAGACCTGGTTCGCACAACAGTTCTGCCGTGGCGAGGTCAACCGTGCGGTTCATGCCAATGACGCTGCCGAACGCACTGAGTGGGTCACCAGCCATGGCTCCGGAGACGGCGTCGACCAAAGTCTTCGCAGTCGCGGCACCACAGGGATTGTTGTGTTTGATGACGGAGGCGGCCGGATCGGCAAAACCGCGAGCTATCTCGAGAGCGGCATCGAGATCGAGCAGGTTGTTGTAGGAAAGTTCCTTCCCGCTGATTTGCCGTGCCGAGACAAGGTTTGCCGATCGATCGGAGTGGTCGCTGTAGAGTGCCGCCCGTTGGTGAGGGTTTTCGCCGTAGCGGAGTTGCGTCTTTCGTCGCAGCGAAACGTGCATCGTTTGTGGGAACTCGCCACTGATCGTTTCGCCCTGCAGGTAGTCGGCAATCGCCCGGTCGTAGGTTGCGGTGTGATCGAAAGCTTCCGCGGCGAGTTGTCGGCGGAGGTCTGACGTCGTTCCACCAACGCTCTGCAGTTGTTCGATAATTTCGCTGTATTGTTCAGGACTGGTCGCGATCGCCACGTCGTTTTGGTTTTTCGCTGCCGCCCGCACGAGGCTGGGACCGCCGATGTCGATCTGCTCGATGCATTCCTCGCGACTGACGCCTGCTCGGCTGGCGGTAGCGGCAAACGGATACAGGTTGACCACAACGAGATCAAAAGGCTCGATATCGTGATCGGCGATGGTTTCGAGATGATCTTCGCGGTCGCGGCGGGCGAGAATCCCCGCGAAAATTCTCGGATGGAGCGTTTTGACACGTCCGTCGAGCATTTCGGGAAAACCCGTGTAATCAGCGACGTCTTCGACATCGATCCCGGAATTTTCCAGGTGAGACCGAGTTCCACCGGTGCTGTAGATCGTCACTCCCGCAGCCCGCAGACCGGCAGCCAGATCGGTCAGCCCCATCTTGTCACTGACACTAATCAACGCATTACGAACTGGTACCACATCTGACACGAGCAATCACTTCGGGTGAGGGAAAACGCCTTGGGGAAAGTTTGACCGACATGTTCCTTGCGAAAGCCGTTTTGGTCAAGGAGTTAAGGCAGCCGGACGGCAATTCCCATCTCTCTCATCCGGCGTTTGGTCTCATCGATGGAATACGTACCGAAGTGGAAAATACTGGCGGCCAGGGCAGCGTCCGCCTTCCCGTCCCGGATTGCCTCTCCCAAATGGTCCGGATTGCCGGCCCCACCGCTGGCGACGACTGGGATTGAGACCGCCTCGCTGACTGCCCGCGTGATCGGAATGTCGTACCCGTCGCACGTGCCGTCAGCGTCCATGCTGGTCAGAACAATCTCACCAGCACCGAGCTGTTCGACCCGCTTCGCCCATTCGACCGCCTGCAGACCAGTGGGTTTTCGGCCACCGTTGATGTGCACTTCCCAGAATTCTTCGCCGTCCCGCTGCACCCGTTTCGGATCGATGTTGACGACAATGCACTGGCTACCGAATCGATCGGCGGCACGACTGACGAAATCGGGATCCGTCACCGCGGAGGAATTAATGGATACTTTGTCGCACCCCGCCGACAACAGTGCCCGGACGTCCTCGATCGTTCGCACGCCACCACCAACGGTCAACGGCATGAACACCTGCTCGGCTGTTCGCCGAACGACATCCAACAGGATGTCTCGCTCTTCGTGGCTCGCGGTGATGTCGAGAAACACCAACTCATCGGCGCCCTCTGCCTCGTAACGGCGGGCGACTTCGACCGGGTCACCCGCGTCACGGAGATTGACGAAGTTGGTCCCTTTGACGACCCGGCCACCATGAACGTCCAAACAAGGAATAATGCGAGCAGCGAGCATGGCTGGAATCAGGTTGAGTATCGAGTGCTGAAAGAGTCGCCCGGCCGAACCATCGTGCTGATCGAATCGGTATCCGCGGCGAACTGCCAGGATAGTTGGATTGCCTAAAGGCCGAACTGGCGGGAGGTTGCCTGTGAAAGCGAACCGTCGACGGATTGCCCGACCCACGTAGAAACATCAATGTAGCTGGGCTGGTCGCGACGGGGAACACTCGCTTTGGCCGCCAATCAGCTGCTGGCCTTGTTCGCACCGAGTTTGAAGCGGATGTCGGTGATCTTCGCCTGGGGATGGTCCTTGGACAGACCACGAAGGATTTGCCGTTTTTGGAACGTCAATTCTTGCATCACGACGCTGTCGACCGCGTAGACCTGAAGAACGCCGCGGCTGAGTTTGCCGACCATGATGCTGCCCGCGAGAGCCGGTCCGACGCTCTTGGCGATTGACTCCGTCATCGCGTTGTCCGTCGCGACGCTGGCGTAACCCCGCCGGCTCATCAATTCGGAGACGAGGGTCCCGATGCGGCGAGCACCTTTGCCCCGTTCGTCGTCCGGGTTGGGGGCTTTCTTTTTCAATTGCTATCCTTAGCGATCGCGGGCCATCGGCATGATGACATAGGCGTAACCGTCATCGGTATTGAGCAGCGCAGGGGACTTCGAACTTTCGATTTCCATCACAAACGTCACCTCCGAATCCATCACCTTGCAGAAGTCGGCTAGGTAACGATGGTCCATCGTCAGGGTGATCGATTCTCCGTCGTAGCTGATCGGCAATTCGATTTGTGACTCACCCAGATCCGCCGTGGACGCCTCAAGTTTCAACGTGCCGTCGGCGAAGGTAAAGTCGACCCCTCGGCTGTCGATATCCGTCACGATCGCAGCCTGACGCAGGGCGGCGAACAGCGGTCCGACGGTCACATCGATCTGCACCGCATTCTCTCGCTTGGGCAGCACTTGCCGCCAATTCGGATATCGGCCTTCGACCAATCGGCTAGAGATCACCGCTCGAGGGGTGCGAATCAGAAGGTCGTTTCCGCGTGAGGCAACCTCGACCGTATCATCCTTGTCGCTGAGCGCTTTTTCGATCAACGCGATCGCTCGGGTCGGGACAATCGTGGTCATCCCGTTGGTCTGGTGACCGCCGACGGGTTCACCGGTGCCTTCCATCCGGGCGAGTCGCCGGCCATCGGTTCCAACCGCGATGACGGAGTTTTCTTCCATCTCCAGGAGTACCCCTCCGAGAGCGTACCGGCTCGATTCCGAATCGGTCGCGAAGGCCGTCCGTTTCAGCATTTCACGGAACAGCCGGGTGCTAATTTGGTGGTACTTCTCCTCGTCGAATTCTCGCACACTCGGGAACTCGTCGGGGTTGTTTCCGGGCAAACGGAACTTGCTCCGGCTGCCGGAAATTCGGATGCCCGATTCATCGGTTTCGATCGTGATTTTTTCGTCGTTGCTCTCACGAAAAATCGCCCCGGTTCGTTGAACCGGTAACAATGCAGTTCCCTCGGTTTCGATCTCGACACCCTCGGTCACATCCAATCGAATTCCCACCTCTTGGTCGGTCGCCGAAAGCGTCAACTTGGAACCTGCCGCGGTGACTTTGACGTTCTGCAAAATCTCCTTGGGCGACCGAGTGGGCGCGATGCTGGCGGCCAGTGCGAACGCGTTGGCGAGTGTATCTCGTTGGCAGGTGATCTTCATGAGCGAGTGTTTTCGTGTGCGACGATGAGCTTTGGTCGAGCGAATGTTTTACCGGGGCGGACTCAGCGACGCACCCCCTCAAATTCCAAAGCGGCTCATGGACTGACTCAGAGGTTGCTAGCAACCAAGAGACTCACTCAGAGTCTTTGCTATCAAAGAACTTAATATCTTTTATCGTCGTCGTCGTAATGTGCGGCCCTCGAGTGTCGACGTTTGAAGGATCGATCCATGATTTACTGTAAAAACGTTACTCAAACGGCCGTTGTTCACATGTGGATAACTTGTCCGCTCGCTGTCGGAAGATTGTCGATCTTTGTCTGTTGTTTGGACACTTCCAGACAGTCACTGAGGGAGGGTGGTCAAAAGGCAGACAAGAATCGACAGTGATCAGACATTCGAAAGACAGTTTTTCCACAGGGTTTCGAGCGGGCTAGGCAAGCTGAAACGCCTTCAAATGAGACTAAAAAAATGCCAGAAAATAATCCGAAAACGGACTCGTTGGTGATCGTTTGGACGACTGTTGCTGATCAAGACTCAGCTCGGCGACTCGCATCATCGATGTTGGAAAACCGGTTGGCCGCTTGCGTCCAGATCGATTCACCAATCGAAAGCCACTACCGCTGGGAGGGCCGTTTGCACGTCGATCAGGAGTACCGGTTGATCATCAAAACGAGGGCCTCTTTGTCGTCTTCGGTGATCCACTGGCTCACCGAAAATCACCCTTACGACGAACCCCAAATTTTGGTCACTCCGGTCACCGAAGCGACCCCAGGGTATGCCGCTTGGGTGGCCGATCAAACCGGGTCGGCAGGTTAAAAAATCAGGGGTCGTTCAGACCATCCAACGCACTTGGAAAGGTCTCATTTCGAGTGGGGTCGATGGTTCGAGATCCTCCTCGGCGAGCACGTCTCGAGCGTACCCCTCTGGTAGCGAGGACGGTGCGATAGAGCGAGCCCGTTCGCTCAAATTGGCGACGACGATCAGGGGCGGCTTACCGGCGGTCTGGCGAACCCAACCGATCAATCCATCGGTGGGAAGGTCCAACATCGTTTGCGACGCGGCGGGGTCGAATGCCGGTTGGGTGCGACGCACATCGAGCAATCTGCGGTATCCGTCCATCACTCGTCGCTGCAGAGAATCAGGTCCCGACAACGCCGCTTCCAATTCCGTCCGTTCGTATTTGTGTCGGTTGATTCGGCGGTTGATTCCAGACGACTCGACGGCGGCAAAATCGCTGGGGGATCCGACCAGCGAGTGAAAATAGATCGCCGGGATGCCTCGCATCGACAGCATCACCGCCTGGGTCGCGAGGAACCGACGCGAGTGTTCGGCGGGGGGGACGGAGCGTCGATCGGCGACCGCATCGAGGTAGGTGACGTTCAGCTCGTACGGGCTCTGAGACCCGTCACCTAGATTCCGCATACCGACTTTGCCGCCAGCGTCCAAAACGATTTTCGCGAGGGCATCGATCCGCTCAGGCGGCAGCAATCCCTCCGCCGGACGCACACCGATGCCGTCATGCGATGCGGTGAAATTGAAGTAGGTCGTTTCGTCCGATGGCAGCTTCAGACTGCCCATCCACTCGGTCAAGACGCCGGTATCGCCGCTGTGAATGGCGTCCAGCAGCAGGGGCGGCAAACTGAACTGGTAGACCATGTGGGCCTCGTCGTCGCCCGAGCCGAAGTAGCTGATGTTTTCGCGGTGAGGAACATTCGTTTCCGTCAGGATCAATGTTCCTGGGACGGCACGGTCGAGCACCCATCGCATCAACTTCACCGCTGCGTGGGTTTGCGGCAAATGCAAACACGAGGTGCCGATCTCCTTCCACAAAAACGCAATCGCATCGAGGCGAACGATCCTCGAACCTCGTCGAGCGTACTCGACGAGGGTTTCGATCATCGCCAACATCACGTCGGGGTTGGCGTAGTTCAAATCGACCTGATCGGCGCTGAATGTCGTCCAAACCGAAATCGTACCCGCCGCGGATTCAAACTCCGTCAGCAGCGGTAGGCTGCGTGGACGGGTCACCGCAGAGAGATCTTCGTTGGGATCCGCGGTCACGTAGAAGTCCGCGTGTTCGGGGTCGCCGGCGAGGAATTTTTGAAACCAATCGTGCTGTTGCGACGAGTGGTTGAGCACGAGATCGTACATCAAGTCGAAATCGCGACCGAGATTCGCGATATCGTCCCACGTGCCGAAATCAGGATCGACTCGCAAATAGTCCGCGACCGAGAAACCATCGTCGCTGGTCGAGGGGCAAAACGGTAGCAAATGAACGCATCGGATCAGGTCATTGAGACCATGATCGACCAAAAACCGGTGCTGGGCGGCGAGCGGTGAACGCGGCGGTTCGGCACTAGGGTCCGTTGACTGGCCATCGCCGGTCGATTCGCGAACCTGGTCGGCGTACGTGATCAAGACGACGTCGCGGTGGTCCCAAAGCTTGCCCTCGTCGGGAGATCGCCTCGTTGTAGACAAACCCAGAGAGTTCGCGTCGCACTGTTCACCGTCGGCGTGTTTGTCGTCATCGGCTGCCGAACCATCACCCACCAAATGCATCAATCCGTCGAACAGGGGCAGTGGAACGTGTCCATAAACATCCTTGATCCGACTTCGTAATGTTTCGGCGGTTGATTCGCTCACAGGTTATCCTGTCCGGTGAAGTTAGTGACGAGTGCTCGGAGTTTGCGACGCAGTACTCCGTAAGAGAAAAACGCCCGACCGATTTCGTAATTGAAATCCACCATTTCGTCGCGGTACGCCTGATCGCTGATGATGCGTTTGACCTTGGCGACGACGTCTTTGGTCAAATATCCGTCCATCGAAATCACCTTCGCACCCTTCGGCTCGATGTCGGCAACGTAGATCGAGTAGCGATTGACCAGCAGCGGTTTGCGATAATAGAAGGCTTCGAGCAAGGCGTTTCCGAACCCTTCGTAGATGCTCGGATAGGTGATGAAATCGGCTTGTGAGTAGGCGTCCGCGAGCGTGTAAATGCGGTTTCCGTCAGCGTTTTTGCCTCGTTTGTCGCCGACTTGCTCGTCGACCAGTCTCAGATCCACGCCGCTCTGCTCTGCCAAATCCTTTAGTACCTGCAGGTACTCATTCCCCTCGTCACCGCTGGCGTGAGAGATCACCAATTTGCACCGGTCGTCCTTCAGCGCAGCAACCAACGAAATCGCGTGTTCGATCCCTTTTCGAGGGACCACACGGGTCGGTTGCAGGAACAGGATGTCGTCTTCGGCGAGCCCGATGTCTTTGCGGAAACAGCGAGAATACTCGTCCGCTTCGGGTGGCGGGTTCTCGAAATCCAACACGTTAGGAACGAGCACCGACGAAACGCCACGACGATGCGACAGGTCTTCCTGAGCGAACGAGTTGATCGTGACGTTTTGGATTTGGGGCAGGGCAGGGGGGAACGCCATCCATAACATGTCCGTCACCGCACTGACGCTGAACCGATCCCGCTCCCAATAGAAGTCGTGATGGTGGGCGATCGTCGGGAATCCCGTCTCCGCGATGAAGTTCGTCAACGCTACGCCGAGCGGAATGTTCATCGGGATGCACAACGCGTTCTGCACGATCAACAGATCGAGGTGATAACGCCGAGTGAATTCGTACAACGTTCCCTTGAGATAATCCGCCAGGGTGTAGATCCGCTGCGTCACGTCGGGCGTGCGAGTGCGGGTGCCGAATGCCCGACGATTGATCCACTGGATATCGGGATGATTGAAGTAGGCGTGAGGCACCACCATCGAAACCGACGGGTCACGATCACTCAAACCGCTGTACCAATGGCTGACGTGGCGATGGTCCCAGAGAACCTGAGCCCATTTCGCACTCTCGAGAGAGACGCCATCGGTACCGGCGAAGCGAGTCCCTACGAATCCAATTTGAACGCCCATCACTACTCACGATAGAGGGTTTTTTTGACCTTCACCCAAGACACTCTACTAGGTGATTCCATGACGTCATCACCACGTCGGATGATAAGTCCGCGCAAGAGGCATGATCTTGCCGTAAACGCAGGCTGCGGGCATCGCCCGCGAACAATGCTGTTTTTAAACCAGCATTTTTTGCTGCAAACACATCATTGAGCATGTCGTTGCCGACGTACACCGCCTGTTCCGGAGCGATGTTCCGGCGAGCCAACTCACGAACAAGACGGTCAAACATCAGCGGACCGGGCTTCGACGCGCGGTAACGATTTGAGAAATGACAAAGATTCAATTCGAAACAACTTTCCAGCGGACCGCCGATCAGATCTTCCACCAACGGGATCGTAAAAACCTGAGCGTTGCTGACGATCCCGAGCAAAAGTCCTCTCGCGTGCAGAGTTTGCAACGCGTCCGCGGCACCGGGCATGGGCCAGGTTGGGTTGGCAATGGATTCGACCCGAGCAGCAATTTCACAAACCAGAGGTGGGTCTGACGCAATATCGGGGCGTCCAGCTTCGACCCACTCAGCCCGCCAGATATCCAATATTTCGATTTCGGGACGTGGGTTGGTTTCGAACAATCGAGACTGGTTCACTCGCTCGATTCGAGCACGAACTCGTTGCATCGTTGGCAACTGACCGAGATTCGTCACACCGGCCGCCGATGCCGCGATCGAGATCGGATCGGTCACCGGATTCGAATCGTCTTCGGTTTCGCGTTTGTCTTCCGCCGTTCCAACCTCTCCGCTGCCACTGATAACCAATGTGCCATACACATCCAGCACGACGACTCGAATGCCATCCAATCGCGAAAGACGCGGCTGCATATCTGTTGCGAGCGGCTCGAGAATGCGACGATTGTCGATGACCGGTAACAGGCAATCGGAGAAGCGAGAATGCAAATCAGACCTAGAAGCAGAAAGAGAAGAAACGCGTGTTCGTTGTGATGTTATACACAGCTTTTTCATCACGCTGGTGCGGGGTATCTGTTTCCGCTGGTACTGTTTTGGTCATCACGACCAACGCACGATCTCGACGGCGATGCCAGCTCACGGAAATTGCCTCTCGCCTTCACCCTCGTCAACGCGATTCGATTTTTCTTTGGCCGGGGGGAGATCAATTAGCTATTCTTGTCGCTGACGGGTCGTTCGAAAGAGACCCCAAAATTGGCCATTCCAATCGACCCGAGTAAGCCGAACCGGCCTCGAGAAAGGTGAGAAAATGATTAAATGGGTAGTGATCGCTGTATTTGGAGTGGGATTGATACTGGTGGCACTCTGCGGTGCCGGGCTCTATCTCACTAACCGCTCTAGTCAAGCGTACCAACGACCGGTTTTCGAAACGATCGTTGCCGAAGATGCCGATGCGTTCCTCGAACTCTGCGATCCCTCGCTACAAGCCGAAGTGGATGCTCCCGTGATGCTGGCATGGATGAAGGAAATCAATGCCGTCATGGGTGAATGCAAATACGAAACGGGTTCCAACTTCAATATTCACTTTGACGCGTCTCCCGGGTCGACCGTTGTCACGACTACCGGAGATATGAAATTCGCCAACGGAGTCACGTCGACCGAACTCGTTTATCAAAACGACAAACTGATCAAATTCAAAATCGAACCTGACAAACCCGGATACGATTGGTTTGACGGACCGGTCGGTGATGAGTTGTATCGCGAGCGGACGGAAATCTTCTTCACCGAATTGCTCGAACGAGACTATGAGGCGTTGAAACCGCTCATGCACAGTTCATTCGTTGAAATCGCCACCGACGAACTGTTGAATCAAATTGTCGATCAAACAGAGATTTGGTTGGGCGATAACCCACGCGTGACGATCATGGGTGTGGAAAACCGGATCAGTGAGGATGAAGGGTTGATCGTCAACGCACTCCTCGAAGGGAATGCGGGTAAGGCTGACGGTTCAACGACCATCAAATTTGACGGAATGAAGGGGACCGTTCTGAGATTCGTGGTTACCCCGATCGATCAATCGCCTATTGATGAAACAACAGACGAAGACGTTACCGATAAAGAATCATCCATCGAGACAGTGAAAGAACCAAAGTCAAACGTGGACAACAATCTCAAAAACGTGAAGTAAGACCGCACGAGAGAATTCGATCCACTACCGCGGTAGCGGATCGTTTGATAGGGACTTGATAATTCGATGGCGAATCAAAACGCCTTTATCAACATTGACGTACCAGGTTAATTAAGGCGTGTCGGGGGCATCGTCGTGTTGCGGCAACGCCGTCAAGTCAGGCTTGGCCATTTTTTCGCCATCTGACGATTCAGGAATCGGAGGCATTTCAGCAGGTTTTGGGAACGCCGATTCAGGGATCTCTTCCAGTTTTTCCTTGCGGTCTTCTTGCTTCAACATCGAGTAGCCGCCTTCTTGAATGTCATAACGACCCCAATACACACGGCGGACAGGGTTGTAGTAGTAGACGTAGCGTGGACGCGAGGGGTAATGAACCGCATAGTGGTAGTGATACCGGGTCGTCACCGTGCTCACGACAGGATGATAGGTGTAACGACTGTAGTAGTAGGAGCTAGTCGGTTTGTAACTCCACGATGAATAGCGTTGACGATAGTAGCCACCAGCTTCAGCGGTTTCGGGTGTGACGAAACAAGACAGGGTGACTCCGACAAAAGCGATGCCGAGGAGACGACGGGTGAAACGGTTCATGTTGGGATCCGGTGCGTGAGGGTCTCGGGTTGATGGCAGCAACTTTGCTGTTAACTAGCAAATGCAGACGCCTCGTCAAAACCGGTCAACAAAGTTTCAAAATTCGAGGAATCCTCATTTGGGAACAGAGATTCTGGCTATCTGGGGGGATATTTGCAACGTTTTTGCGCGAAATAGCAGCTATTTTTGCAATCTCTCATGAAAACCGTTCGAGATACTCTTTGAGCCGGAGTTTCTTCCGCGCGCTGTCACTGGTCATGTAACGGACGCTCCCGAACACCGGTCGGCGAGGTCCCCAGGCTCGATCGGTGCGGCCGAGCACCCACAAAATACCGCAATAGGAATTGGGATCACGTCCGTCGAGCCCATATTTGTTGTTCAAATGAATCATCACGTCGAGCGCTTCTTGGGCCGAACGAGTCCAATGGAAAATCTTCTTTCCCCATAACATTCGCATGTAGTTATGCATCATTCCGGTGCGGACGATTTCGTTCTGTGCGGCGTTCCATAATTCATCATGCGTCTCGGCGTTTTCGAACTGTTCGAGCGAATAGAGAAAAGGCCGCTCATCATCATCGGTAGACTGTAAGGATTTCTGAGCCCAATTGGGTAGCGAAGCGAGTTTGTCATAAGAATCAGGATTCTTAAAAGCCCAATTAAATCCGATCTCTCGCCATGTGAGGACTTGGTCGAGAAAGCCCTCCGCCGGTTCACTGACGTTCCAAAAATCATGGTTCTTCCCGTTGGGTTTTGAGGCGTCGTCAGGCGACCATTCTTCTTTCTCTAAAACGCGAAGAACCAACGCGTGCGCCGAAATATGTCCGAAGTGCAAATGCGGGCTGAGTCCGGTCGTTGCGTGTTCATCGGGATGATTGCGGTCATCGTCGTACCGTTTGAGGTTGTGATCGAGGAAATCATCTAGTCGACGATCTGCTTCGACGCTGCCGCCAGGGCAGACAGGGGAGGGCACGACGTCATGATCGATCGGTATTTTCGAGATGCCGTCTTGCTCGAGCAGTTGATGAAAATCCGCGGCCGGCCATCGATTGAGGATCTTTTTCGGAATCAGGTTTGAGGCGAGAAAGTCATCGGATGGGCGAATCGATTTCGAGTCGATTGGGGCAGGGGAGGGCAGAGCAGGGCAGGGCAGGGGAGCTTCCTTGGGCACACGCTGAAGCGCTTCGAGGATGTTCTTTTGCATATACCGACGATAACTGTGAGCCACCGTGTAGGTTTTCTCGGCACTGCGAAGCGGTAGGACACTGTTGCCATCGACGAGTTCGAGTCGCGCAGGTAATCGATCTTTCACCGCAGCGATCATCGTTGGCAGGAAAAAACAGGGGTACTCGTCCGTCACAACCGTACACGCCCGTTCCGCCAATCGATGCAGCAGCGGTGACCCATGACCAGGTTTTGGTTCGACATAGGGATAGTACGCGACACCGAATTTCTTGGCCGAGGCGGCGTTGTCACGCATCCCTTCGATGACGAACCGGTGGATTCGGTCGCTCGCCCATTGGTAGCGAACTCGAAGTGGTTCAAAAATGAGAAGAGGACAGTCGAACTCGATCGCCCGTTCAATCGCGTATTGCAACGCGATGTTGTAGCTGAAACGACGTTGGGCGATCATCCAGTACAGTACATAATCGCCGTCTGAACGCAGCGGATGATCGTTCGCGGAGGTGAGTCGGTTTTGGAGAAGGTCGTCAAGCATGAGCGAGGTTATTTTTCGTCCACAAAGAGGAGAAGCAGCGATTCAGAAGGGGGCGCGTTCAATCAAAAAAGGATTTTTTTGTCCCGGCCGCTGTTAAGATAGCGTTGAGGCGAGCCATTCAGATTCAATCCGCTCAATTTTGCCGATCCTTACGACGCGAATCCATTGGATTTGAGAGTTTGAGCAGACCGTTGTCTGATTTGACCAGCGATAACCTTTAACCAGCGATAGGCGATATGGAAGAGCCATCGACGGTGCTCAGTCGAATCCGCTCGACTAAATCGATATTGATTTGCGATCGCTTTGCTCGCTCCCTGACTCTCCCCACCCCCGAACCCTACCTTGATGAATCTATTGCGCCTCGTTTCTGTTGCGACTCTTTCCATTGCTGCATTGAGCACGATGACATTGGCGGCGGAAGTCAGCTCGAAAGCGCCACCGTTGTCTCCCGAAGCGTCGATCGCAACGATGCAGGTGCAACCCGGCTACTGCGTCGTTCCCGTCTTGTGGGAACCGGATATTGAAGAACCCTCGGTCGTCGTGTGGGATGGCAACGGACGAATGTATGTGGTCGAAATGCGGACCTACATGCAGGATATTGACGGTAGGAATCAACTCAAACCGACGAGCCGCGTATCGCGTCACGAGGATACCGACGGCGATGGGGTGTATGACAAACATACTGTATTTGCAGACAACCTTGTCTTACCACGAATGGTGCTGCCGCTATTAGATAGCGTCATCATCGGTGAAACGAATACGCTCGATCTTAAGAGTTATCGCGATACCGACGACGATGGTATCGCCGACGAGATTGAGCTTTGGCACGAGGGCGGCGACCGCGGCGGAAATCTTGAGCATCAACCCAGTGGTTTGGTTTGGAACGTCGATAATTGGATTTACACCACTTACACAGGGTACCGACTGCGATTCACCAGTGGCAAAGTGGTTACTGAACCTTTGCAATTCAATACCGGGCAATGGGGGCTGACTCACGACAATGTGGGTCGCATGTTTTACTCAACCGCAGGTGGCGAAAACCCCGCGCTCGCGTTTCAGCAACCGATCATCTACGGACAAATTGGTCTGCGCGGTGAGCAAGTTGATGGTTTCCGTGAGGTCTTTCCGATCGACAATGTTCCTGACGTCCAAGGCGGACCCGGTCGTGTTCGCGATGACAACACGCTGACGCAATTCACCGGAGGCGGAGGTCAGTCGATCTATCGTGGCGACGCGATGCCGAGTGATTTCGATGGTGATTTGATCATCTGCGAACCGGTCGGACGACTCATCCGACGAGCCAAGGTTGTCGACGAGGAAGGCCGCATCACGCTTTCAAATGCGTACGAGGGCACTGAGTTCGTTGCTGCACGAGATCCCAATTTTCGTCCCGTCAACAGTGCTACCGGACCAGACGGTTGCCTCTACCTGGTTGATATGTATCGCGGCATCATCCAGGAAGGAAACTGGGTGCGAAAAGGCTCTTATTTGCGAAAGATTGTCGAAGAGTACGAACTCGATAAGAACATCGGCCGCGGTCGCATCTACCGTGTCGACCATGAATCGACCCGTCGCGGTCCTCAACCCAGGATGCTTGACGAGACACCGGCGCAGTTGATGCGGCATTTATCGCATCCCAACGGATGGTGGCGCAGCGAAGCTCAAAAGCTGATCATTCTTCACGGCGACAGAAGCATCCTGCCGGAACTAATCCGAATGGCCGAGAACGCGGACGAACCCTTGGGACGTCTGCACGCGTTGTGGACGATTGAAGGGCTCGACGCGGTCACGCCTGAGTTACTCGCCAAGGGAATGAAGGATTCCGATGCACGCGTTCGAGCCGCCGCGATACGGATCGCCGAGCCTTTCTTGGCTACCGATGAACGATTCGACATTTTGATCAAAGATCTTGGCAAGGATTCATCGACTGCGGTCGTCATTCAAACTCTTTTGTCGGTGAATCACGGTCGCCATCCTAAGGCGGATGCGATCACTGATTGGATTTTGATTGCCAATCAGGACAATCCGAATGTCGCCTCGATCGCCCAGCAATACCGCTCGAACCTGGAAGCCATTGTTGCTGAACGCAAAAAGTTCGCAGAGTTGCAAAGTCGCAATAAGGAACTTGCCGATTCAATGGTTCGCGGTCGAGTGATTTACTCGACCTTGTGTACGACCTGCCACGGCGAAAACGGCAAAGGGCATCCGGCACCGAAGGGAGGTGGTCTGCACTTGGCACCGCCACTGGCCGGTTCCCCACGCGTCCGCGGACACAAAGCACGTTTGGGACGCATCCTGTTGCAGGGGCTGATCGGTCCGATCGAGGATAAAACCTATGCAGATGGATTGATGATGCCTCTGGCGTCTAACTCGGATACTTGGATCGCAGACGTCGCTAACTACGTCCGTAACAGTTGGGGAAACGAGGCTTCCATCATTCGGCCGACGGACATTCGCCAGATCCGGAATGAATCCGCATCGCGAATCGGACCGTGGACGCTAAATGACCTCGACTACTACGACCCACCTGCGTTGGAAAACAGATCTGAATGGAAAATTGCGTCAAACGCCAACGAGGACAATCTCTTCAAAATGATCGACGGTGACGCGTCGACCCGATGGGATAGTGCGGCACGCCAGAGCCCTGGCACTTGGTTCACGATTGAGTTGCCCGAACCGGTTACACCGATGACGTTGGTACTCAATACCCGCAAGTCGAACAAAGACTACCCTCGCGGTTATGTGGTTGAGGTATCTGAAGACGGAACGATTTGGAACGATCCGGTTGCAAAGGGATACGGGAACCAAGCCGTCACGAGGATCGAATTGGATGCCCCTGGACTGGTCCGATATCTTCGGGTGACACAGACCGGCAAATCGAACGTGAACTACTGGTCGGTACACGAACTTTCGTTGCATGCGATTCCACGTGATGCCGCGCCACCCGTTTCGATGGCCGAGTTGTTAGCAAAGATGGAACCAAAGGCATTGGCAGAACACGCGAAACGTGACGGAGACGCACAGCGTGGGGCGACTCTGTTCTACGGCGCGACGATCTCCTGTGCGAAATGTCACGACCCCGACTCCGGTCCGCGACTGGGACCCGATTTAGCAATTAAGCGAGAGGCGGTCACCGATCAAACGTTGGTCGATGCGGTATTGGATCCGTCAAAAGAGATTCACAAGGACTTTCAACAGGTATCCGTGATCACGGCGGACGGATTGGTGCTCACCGGTTTTCCTGTTTCCGAAAACGATGACGAGTTGGTCATTCGTGAACCCGCGGGCGGCAAGGAAATTACCATTGCGCAGGATGACATCGATGACGTTGTTCCACTGAAGGTATCGGCCATGCCCACGGGACTCGTCAACCAATTGCGAGACCCTTCACAGTTTTCAGACTTGATACGATTCCTCATCGAGGTCCAAGACGGTGGACCGGAGACCATGAATCGGCTGAAGAACAGCCGTTAGGGTCATCGTCTTTGGTTTTTGCGGCCCAGTTGGTTCGGTCTTTGATACCGCAGAGAATCAGACACCGCTCGGCACTGGTATGAACAAAAGATGCCAGGGAACTCACCAGTTTTTGGCATGTCTCGGAATCGATTCCGGTGGGACGGTTGGTTCCACTTTGAGAAATAACTCGTGCGATCGAACCGGTTTCGAAAGGTAGCCGTCCATTCCGGCTTCGATGCATTTTTCGCGATCACCTTTCATTGCGTTCGCTGTCATTGCAAGGATTCGGATGTGTCCGCCGAGCGACTTTTCACGCTTCCGGATTTCTCGCGTTGCCGCGAGACCGTCCATCACTGGCATTTGCACGTCCATCAAGACGAGGTCAAATTTTGGAGCATCGTTTGCGAAAAGGGCGTCGAGTGCTTCTTTCCCATTGGCTGCCACTGTGACGGTGTGGCCGCGTCGTTGCAGCATGGTGACGGCGACTTTTTGGTTCACCAATCCGTCTTCGACGAGCAACACGTTTAGCTTTGACGTTGCGGCTTCGCGGTCAGGAGCGGTGGCAACGGGTTCCTGTTGATACGAACTCGTCGGTGAGAGTGCCATCATGATCGAGTCATGCAGTACGGACTGCTTGACCGGTTTGGGAAGTCGACGGACAACGTTTAATTTGCCGGCCCCGGCCTGACTTCCGCTTTCCATCGCCGAGGTCATCAGCAAAATTTTGGTTGCCGAAAGGCGACGATTTGGATGATCGTAGACCCGTTCAGAAAAGTTCCACCCATTCATGTTGGGCATATCTTCATCGACGATTACTAACGAAATCGGCTCATTGGAGCTTGTCGCAGTTTCTAACGCCGTAATGCCTGCGGCGCCATCGGCGGCGACGACCGTGTCGAGTTCCCAGCTTTCGAGTAGCTCGCCGAGTACACGCCGATTGGTGTGATTGTCATCGACAATCAATACCGTTTGTCCCTTCACGGTTGATGGCAGAACCAGAGAAGCTTGGGTCGTCGCGAGAGCGAGTTCCACAGTAAAACGAAACGTGCTCCCGTGACCTTCCGTGCTCTCCACACTGATCTCACCGTTCATCAATTCGGTAAGCCGACGAGAGATTGTCAGTCCCAACCCCGTTCCACCGAATTGCCGGGCTGTGGCGAGATCCGCTTGGCTGAACATATTAAAAATTTCGGCCTGTTTGTCTTTTGGGATGCCGATCCCGGTGTCCACGATCGCGCAGGCTAACACGACTGAGTCAGAGTTTCGCGAACGAATATTGACGTCCACAAGTACTTCACCGACATCGGTAAACTTAATCGCATTGCTGGCCAGATTCATCACGATTTGCCGCAACCGTGTCGGGTCACCTCGCACCGAGTCGGGCACCGCAGGAGCGATGCGTAGGGCAAGTTCGATATGTTTTTCGGCCGCCCGATTGGCGAGCGTCAATAAGGTGTCACTTAACGTTTCACGAATACTGAAACTGATCGTTTCCAGTTCCAGTTTGCCCGCTTCAATTTTAGAAAAATCAAGAATGTCATTTAGCAACTGCATCAATGACTCGGCGGACTGTTTCACGATGTGTTGATAATCACGCTGTTCGTACGATAACTCAGTACCCAACAACAGATCGGTCATTCCGATGATCCCGTTCATGGGAGTGCGGATTTCGTGGCTCATCGACGCGAGGAATTCGCTCTTGGCTTGGTTTGCCGCTTCAGCCTCCTTCTCGGCCCGGAGTGCTTGGTTCTTGAGTTGTTTGAGTGGACGGTAAACGAATTGGCGTGTGATGATGACGGAGGTGATTGATACAGCGAGGCTCAACACCATTGCCAAAGCGATGTCCACCCACACGTTGCGGCGAATCTCGTCACTGATGGTTTGTCGCGACAACACCACACTGACTTCACCGATGACTTCATCATCAAACGAGACATCTGCGGATGCCACGGCATACAGTGGTGATCGAGCGAAGCCCTTCAAGTTGAGTCGCGGGGTGTTCGGTTTGCGGCGAACGGCCAACGTTTCGGTGCGGTCACTGACCTCGGCGTAGACAATTCTCTGGTTCGTCAGCGAGGCACCGAGCAAGTCACCGATCGTTCGTTCATCGACATTCCATAACGGGGTCGCGGTCGAGGTCGCGATTGATAGTGCCGCCCGTTCGGCTTCACCGCGGATCCGTTCGTCGAGTTGTCGGAGCGTTGCATAGGCTGCGACGCCTCCGAAAATCGCCAGTGTGACCAACACCGTCGTCACCAACGCGACGATGTATCGCATCGTGATCTTGCGCTCGTCCGCGTTGTGACTGGTCCGAGGGTCATATTCAGATGACGAGATCATTCGTTTCGCGCAGGTTTTTCAACGGACTGCTGCTCCTTGCCAATCTGCATGGAGGTGTCTACGGAACGATCTGCTAACTCGAAACGAAACTGATAGCCGTCGGATTTGGGACGATGCAAACGAGAATACTGTTTGAAATTGATGCGATCCCATTCACTCTTTTGCAAACTCGCTTGATAGGCAGCCACATTTTCGGCCGTGACCAATTTCATCGGTGACGCATAGTGCATAGGGATTTTTGACAAATCCAAACCGTTGAGTAGATCATGAATGATCACCGCCACCCAACCACCTTCCTGAAAGTGACCCCCGACCGTGGCCGCGAGTGTTCCTTCCTTGATCGCAGTCATCGCTTGCCTAGTCGCGTCGACGCCGCCGACAACGACGTCTTTACCGGGCACCAACTTGAGGTCTCGGAGCCCTTCGATCGCACCGAGTGCCATCTGATCATTGGCTGTCCAAACAGCAGACGCCTGGGGATATCGGCGATGTAAAAAACGGCAACGGTTCCTCGCAAAACCCTTTTTCCAATCCGCCGCTACCAATTGGTTCAGTACGACCTCATCGCGCCGCGCCTCGACCGCGTCCATTAATCCGGCGGTCCGTTGAACCGAGGCGGTATGCGATACGGTGCCACCGAGAGCGATCAAGTGAACCCGTCCATCCGGTCCGAGTCGTGAAGGATCCTTTTTCGCTGCATCGATCAACGCGTTGGCGAGCTGGAAGCCTGCACCGTAATCGTCGGGCAACATCTCACCGACCCAGTACTTCAGTTGGCTCCGCGGTTCGCCAGCCTTGGCTCTCTGTTCGGAGGTAAGACCAGAGTTGATTAAGAAAACGGGGACTTGGTAGGAATTCGCGGTATGCAGAAACTTCAGTCCGCCTCGCTTGAAACTTTGCATCACGATGCAAGCGGGTTTTTTTTTGCGTTCACATTCCACTCTCATGTGGCTCGACATCGCCTTCAGGCTGCCATCGGCAAAACGGAACTGCAATTCGAGTCCGAGTTGATCGGCCGCGACGCCCATGAATTCGGCGAAGAGACTCCAGAATGGATCGTCCTCGTCGCTGCCGATCAACACCAGGATACGGTGTTTATCACCGCATCCTGTGCAATCTTCTGCATAGGTTTGATGCGTGGGAAGTGCGAACAGACTCGCAACGATTACGAGGGCCAGAACCCAACGCGAGCAACTCGGCCAACGACATGCCACCACCGGATCAATCCAACGGAGGATCATCTTCATGTCATACACACTCAAAGTAATCGGTCTTCGAGTCTGAGCATGTGGGGTCGTCACATGCTATTGCCCACTCAAACGCAAAAATCGATTTCGGGGAACAACACCCATCACAATTATATACGAGATCGCAGCCTGAGTTGGCCGGATCTGTTGATTGAGTCAGTTTGCGGACACTCGGAAACAGATATTGTCTGCGCTCGCGTTGCCCTGGCCGTCTCGCACGATGATGAACAATCGATAGTTCCCAGGTTTGTTGGGAGTTCGAATCACGGCTTCACCTTCTTTGGCCCGAACAACACATTCTGGGAACAGAGGAGGAACGGATTCGCGGTCTCCGCCGACACTGCGTTCGGTCGTTTCGGCTTGCACATACCACGTCCATTCGAGCGGGTCATCGTCCGGGTCGGTTGCCTGCACCCGCGCTTCAAAAAGTGCACCGGCGGCGACCGTAGCTTCCGTCAATTCCGATTCCACCCGTGTGACTTTCGGGCATCGGTTTTCGGGCCAATGTCCGGTCCAGGCCCGGCACATCGCATCGACCTGAGGGAGTTTTTCGCCCGACGGAAGAAACATTCCGTACCAAGTCGATGTTTTCTCTTGTTTCTGACCCCAAAGGAAGCAGTAGCTGCCGACGCAGATATCGCCCGCGTCTTCAGTCAACATTGACTGCGTCACGTAGTAGCTCGCCGCCTTCGCACGGCTGCTCGGTTCGATCGCGGCGCCCCAAGAGGTCTGAGGGACTTCCCAATGCCCTGACGGTCCGAATTCGGTCAACGCGAATGGTTTATTCCATCCGGCTGCTTTGACATCGCTGGCTACCGACGAGGCCGCTCCATACGAATTGACCCCCAGAACATCGATGTTCGGATAGTGTTCAAGAATGCCGCGGATTTTCGCTGCCGAGGCCCCTGCGATCACCGTCATGACCGGGTGATCGGAATCTTCCGATTTAATGATCGCAGCTAACTCGTTGAGCTCTTTCCAAATGCGTTCCGCACCGCTGTCGGACTCGGGCCCCTCCATTTCGTTGCCCAATCCCCACATCAAGATTGCGGGATGATCCTTGTACTGCCGAACCGCTTGGCGGACCGCCTGACGTTGTTTTTGCACCTGTTTCGGGTCGGAGTAATCAAAACCGTGCCGCTCGTGTTCAATCCAGATGCCCACCGAAACGGAGATCCCGAGTTCTTGGCAATAATCGAGCAGCGGCTTTCCGTCGATCTGTTTCTCGAGTGATTCGATGCCCCAGGTTCGAATCGAGTTGCCCCCACATTCGACCAATTCCCGTAAATGGTCCGAGCCGCCGGCGCCGTAGATGTAATAGGGTTTTCCGTCTCGTTTGAGAACAAAATGACCTTGGTCGTTCTTGTCGACCGTGACTTCCGTTGCCAAAGTCGGCCCAGACGCTAAAAGCGATACGGAAAGCAGACAGGTACAAAATATCGACAATCGTCTAACAGTATTCATTGTGTGTTGTTCTCCACGGGCTATGGTGTGCATAAAATTGCATTGTAGCAGTCAAGTCGCCAAAAGTGTCTCAAAAAAGAATTCGTTATGGCAAAAACGGTCAATCAGCAACTGATCGCAGACCGACTTCAAATTTCACGTGCGACGGTTTCGCGTTGTTTCACCAACCATCCAGGAATTAATCCCGAAACGCGTGGCAAAGTTTTTCGTCTCGCCGCAGCCCTCGGCTACACGCATATGGAAACCCGCACCGGCAAAGGTCGCCAGCGATCGGCCGAGAGTCGGTTCGGGATTCTTATCTGTACCGACGTTGATGACTACTTAAATACTGACTACCAAAGTCCGGGTGAAAATCTGATCGCCGGGGTCAGTGATTATGCACAACTCAATGACGTGACACTCGAAATACATTATACCGATCCGTGTCATAGCAGTTTGACTGATTCGTCGTATGCGAAGGTCGACGCTTTGAGCCAGCGGTCTTGGGACGGAGCCTTACTGGTTTATCCTTTTCCTAAAACAATTGTCGACGAACTCAATCTCCTGATCCCGGTTGTGTCGCTCGTTGAGCAGTACAGTGGAACGCCGGTCAATTGTGTCGATGTCGACCATCACCGCGGAATTTCCGCAATTATCGGCCATTTATCGCAACATGCACATCAACGCATTGGCTTCCTCACGCATGATTACGGGGTCGACGCTCATTGGGCATTGCGACGACATTCCGCCTATGTTGAAGAGATGACTCGGCTGGGTTTGGTGATCGATCCGGCAAACGTTTTGAATGTTCGTCCGAGTGAACGATACAGCGTCGCCGACACCTACGCGCGAGCTCTCGAGCGGACTCGCTATGGTGTCACGGCTTGGGTTTGTGCGGCCGATCATCAAGCCTACGGATTGATTTCCTATTTCAACGAACATGGTATTAAGACACCCGCGGATGTTTCTGTGACAGGCTTTGATGGTATTGAGCCACCGGACGGATCGCCGCAACTGACAACGGTTTCGATCCCGTACTACGAAATCGGTCAGATAGGGTGCAGGCGTCTTCAAGACCTCGCATCAAAACGATTCGGCTCGGCCCAACACACGATGCTCGATTGTGCCCTTCGTGAAGGAACGACAGTTGGACCCGTCGTTTGAACCAGCACCATTGGCTGGCACGATCGAGACGAATTCCGCGTTGTTCACCAACAACCACAACGCCACTTTGCCGGTGAACGTAACGCACAAAAACATCGTATTTCTCGCACTGAAAATAAATGTGCATAAAATTGCATTATTGCATTGAAGTGAGCTGTCACGTCGAATAGAACGAAGACTCATGAAACACCTTTCTGTCCCCACTTTCGAGTAATCCGATGAAGAATCTGTTCGTGCTCCCACTCGTTTTTGCATTTCTGGTTTCGTCGGTCGCACAAGGCGATGAGGCGTCTGCCAAGAAATTGGATTTTGGTGACTACTCTTCGGCGACACTGACAACCAAAGGCTGGGATGCTTACAACGCTAAAAAGTATGACGATGCGGTTACGTTCGCGAAGGAATGCGTCACCCGATATGCGAAGGAAGCAATCGTCATGCAAAAGGAACTGAAAGAACCCGTCGCCGGCAGCGACAAGGACGCCGTGCTGAGCAAATGGGCTCTCAATGATGTCGGAACCTGTTACTTCATTCTGGGCCAATCGTTAGAGAAACTGGGTAAAACGGATGAAGCGATTAAGGCCTACAAACAATTGCTGAAAGACGTACCGTTTGCTCAGTGTTGGGATCCACAGGGTTGGTTCTGGAAACCAGCCGATGCGGCGAAGAAACAGATCAAAGTACTTGAATTTGCTAAGTTAGAAGACGAATAAGTCGTAATCAGATTCAGCGTCGTCTCACCTTGGACGTTGGCAATGCGATTGCTCTCCGTGTCAACAATTTGTGGCTGGTCCTTTCTAGCGAAGGGGCCGGCTATTTTCTTAAGATCATCACGGATGAGCCAATCGGAAGGCGTCTTCGTCACGCTCTACGAGCAACCAGGTCGCATTCGGCGTCAACGATTCGAACGACTGTTTTGTACCGTCGGCCCAAACAACGACCGCGCTGCAGTTGTCGGCAAGGTTCCCAAGACCGACTCGGATGATCCGCTCGTTACTGCACAAAAAACCGTCGCCTGACGTCAGAGGCACGATCCAATTTTGATCACCCGAATGCAGTTGGAGTGTCGCTCCGATCGCGTCGCGCGAACAATCTCGGCCTTTGATTTGGAATTCAATCCAGTTTCCTGCGTCGCTAGTTTGATTCGCCAACAAGGCCACGGGTTCTGTCTGATGCGTGACTGCAAAATCGGTGAGCCCGTCACGATTGAAATCAATTGTCCATAACGCACGACCGACATGTGGCGTAAGCAGATATTCGCTTTCGATAGAGGGACCGATCGATCGGTAGCCACCTTCGTTGCTTCGCTGGAAAATTTGCATTTGCTGGGCGTAGGGTGCAGCATCTTCGCCGGGATACATGTCGATATGTCCGTTGGCCACGACGAGTTCGAGAACACCGTCATTGTCGAGATCGATCGCTTCGGTTCCGAATCCGACAAATGGCAACGTTGGTGTGAGCAGATCTTGCGGTGCGGTTTGGTCACGCCACAATCCTCCACTGGCGTGCTCATGGTACGTGTTGCTTTCACCGAGAAAGTTGGTGATATAGAAGTCAATGTCTCCATCTCGATCGAAGTCCGCTGTGGCCATTCCCATTGAACCTTGGCCGGGCGAACGGTCATCCGATCCGAGACCTCTTAAGATCGCGGATTCTCGCAGTTGAAATCCATTTTTCGTTGATGGGCTCCAGTAATGATTGCTAGTCAAGTCATTGGCAATGAAGATGTCGACGCCTGGTTCATTGTCAAACGACCCAACGGTGACACCTAATCCTCGCCCGACGACGGAAGGAGAGGCTTTCCAATTTTCAGTCTGGTCAGAGAATTCGCCCGCGCCAGTAGAAGATTGAAAACAATCCGTTGCACCGGGGAAAATTAGCGGGGAACAGGCTCTGACGATGTTCGTTGTTTCCTGACGACATTCTCGTGTGACGGCATCGATCCCTTCGCCGTAGCTGAGAATGGTGAGGTCGGCGAGTCCATCGTTATTGAGATCCGCAATCGCGCCGCAGGAAGACCAAGTTGTTTTTGACGCGTCTTCGTCGAGACGACTGCTCGAGTCCGTAAACGTTCCGTCACCGTTGTTGATCAGGAGTGTGTTAGGACCGTAGTTGAGAACGAGCACGTCGGCGAAACCATCCTCGTTAACATCGCCGACTGCGACACCTTGGGAAAAACCGGTGTCTCCGGTGTCTGTAACGCCGGTGACGTCAGCGAACGTTCCGTCCAGATTACGCCAAAGTGCGTTGGCGTCGGATTCACGGTAGGGTGGTGTCCCACCGGCGGCGGCCAAGTAGAGATCTGACCAACCGTCGAGGTCAAAATCAATCGCGCCACCACCACATCCGAGTGTTTGGTAGTGCATGACGCCGGGTTGATCCAAATGGTCGCTAGTGCGGCCGAAGAATTGCAATCCGCTCGCGTCGGCTTGATCAACCAAGTTAATGCGAGCGGTGGATGATGTTCTAATCGTTGAGCGGTTTGGCTGTGCCGACGCGGTAAACGAGCCAACGGATATCCGCGGAAGAGGCAAATGGCTTAAATCAAGTTTCATTTCCTCACGCGAATCGATTATTTGCCAGGGGGTGTCTCTGCGAAGTTGTCGAACGATTGAGTCACGAATAGGTTTGACGTCGACCGAACCTTCATCGGGAAATGTCATTGCGATTGAGGTCCAGGCCTCGGCTTCCCAAAGTCGACCGAGATCTCTGGCAGTTTCGGCTATTTCGACGAGCGTGTCGCGAGACTTCTTTCCTGACTTTAAAAACTGCGATCGCAGGTGGGTGAACCGTGTCAGGAGGATGACGCGCTCTTCAACTGCAGAAATCGTTTCAGGTGAAAGTTTTGCGTGCGAGTCACTCAGTTGCGTCAGCGAGGTGCTTAATTTGAACCAAGACTCACGAATGTCCGCGTCCTTTTGCACCGCCTCCCAATAGGCTCTCGCCGCCTGGGTATGTAGTTGACGGTCTCGGCACCAATCGCCGATGGCCAGCCAATAGAACGAGTAGTTTTCGACTGTCTTCGGAAGCGTGGGGACCAATTGGGCAAACTCATTATATCGTCCCGAATCGACGAGCGCGCGGCTGAGAATGGCCAACGAGGGTGGGTATTCCGGGTGATACTGCAAACTCTCATGAAGAATTTCAATGGCTTGATCAAAGTCGCCTCGGTCGAATTGAATCCTGGCTTCGGCGACGAGCGGTCGCTTGTCTCGCGGATGACGAGTCGCCATTTCGACGAGAGAATCAGAGCGTTCGGCTCTCGCTTCCGTCTGGCTCATTTCGAGGAGAAGATCCAGATCAAACTGTCGTTTCCGAACGAGATATTGACCGTGTGGGATCGACCGTGGCCGATCTTCCACGCCCCAACACATCTGGTACAGCATCCGACGAATAGAATGTTGGTCGGGTTGTTGTTTGATGGAAGATTCCAACAAATCAATGCAATCGAACACCCGTCCGATTGCCAAGTGGGCGGCTAACGCCCGGTTGGTTCTTGACGGGTCACTGAACGAATCGATGCGGCAGGCGTCGGACATCAGATCGGCGGCAACGTCTGGCGTCCCGTTGCCGTGCGCCGCCTTTGCGGCGAGTTCGATCGCATTGGCATCGTCGTGATATTGCATCAGTACTGAAGGCGACACTTCGTTCGCCTCTTGCCAGTCCTGGCGATGGATCGCCGAACGCAATCGGGCGAGTGCGTCTTCGGGTTCTGCGAGACGGTCTAGTTGAAACTCCTGGACCGTCTGTTGACAACCTACCAGAGCGACGATGATTAGAAGACCGAGGAACCAATCTCGCGTTGCGTGACGGTGGTCGATCGTATTGTTTCGCCGCTGGGAGTTTTTCATTGGAGGGACCGGCTGGTTATTGAAACGCGTGGCGGTCCGAATGGCTACTTCTTACCGTAGGCTTCTGCCATCGATTTGGAGTATTCGGCTTGCCTTGCTTCAAGAGCAGCTTTGTCTTCGGCGGTCATTTCAGGTGGTTCGACGACACCTGTGTTACCTTCGCAACCGGTGAACGCGAGAGTGCTTAGTAGAAGTGCACCGCAGCAGACTTGTAGGAATGTTTTTGTCATTTTGGATCGTATGTTTTCAGGATGTTTGAAACGATTTCGAACTACTGATGATGCCCCGGTGCAACAGAGTGCTGCACCGGGGCTGTTCATCAGATCAGTTAGCCGAGCTTAGAGTTCTTCTTGAATGACTTCTTTGCTCGCACGAGTTCCCAATGACCCCCAGAGGCCGTAAGGGCTCTTCGAACCGGGGCTTTGGTTGCCGGTGAATCCAAATCCGACTTGACCGTTGTTCTGGTTACCAGCTTCGATCGAGTCTGTGATGAATTTAACAGCACCGTCGCCCATCAGGACGTGTGCACCACCTTGGTGACGGCTGCTAGGAGGCACAATGCCTTCCTGGCCAGGCCAATCGCCACCGTAGCAAACTTCCGAGTTTGGCGGACGAATCGTCATCACGCCTGAGTAGTAGTGCTCACCGTTGGCCCACTGATAACCCCGGCCCAGAGTCGAATTGACGCCACCAAAGGTGTTCGTGCCGGAGGTCCAGAACTGAGGACGTTGTGGATCGGGCAAGCCCGTGTCGACACAAGCCATTGGGTTGAGCATTGGAGGCGCGCCGGCCGCGTTGAGTTGCCGAGCTCCGTTGGTACGAGTGTCGTTATCACCGAGGTCGGTTGCCAATTCACCAGCCATGATCGTGTTCGCAAGGCCGTCGAGAACGTCGCGGAACGCCATTTTTTGGTGGTTGACGAACATACCACGGCATCCGGCACGAGCTTCCTGTGCGGCGGTGGAATCGGTCATGTTGAGGTCGCCACCGCTGCGAGCAGCGACTTCGATTTTGTACATCGAGTCACCGAAGCAAGCACCGTAGTTCGTACGGCCTTGTGCTGGCAAACCGAACCCAGGATCCGAAGGACAACGGAATGTTGGGATGTTCGTCATCCAAGGTTGGTAGTCGTACCGGAAGTCAACGGGCTTCGGTCCCATGGCGGGCCATGTGCCACCCTGAACGCTGGGGTTGGAGATTTGCTCCCACAACGCTTGTCCTTCGACGAACGGTGTCAAACCGACCAACCAACTTAGCTGCTGGTTGTTAGCGACTGTGGAATCATCCCACCAGTTAGTTCCTGGGAGAATACCTGTGCCGGTCTTGTTAAGTGGCAACTGGTTGTAAGCGGAGTGGTAGTTGTGAACTCCCAGTCCGATCTGTTTGAAGTTGTTGCTGCAGCTCATCCGGCGGGCGGCTTCACGAGCAGCTTGAACAGCTGGCAAAAGAAGACCGACCAAGACGCCGATGATCGCAATCACGACGAGCAGCTCGACCAGGGTGAAACCTGATCGTGTTTTATTGGAACGTTGCATGTAAATTTACCTCTAGGTAACTGATGGGGAATATAAACACGTCGAAAGGCTTAAGAAAAATTGGAAGGAGAATAAGGAATTCGCTAGCCAATTCTGAGTGCATAAAGGCACGTTTCTCAAAAGGTCAATTTCATTGGCGCCTCGTTCATTTGTATCTAGGTAGGTAGGTGGGGTGTATGCAAAAATTGAATGGCTTGTCAGCTCTTCCGTCGGTTGATGCATTCACTACGGAGAAATGATTCGTGATACTGATTCGCGTCGTTGAAGTAATGCCTTCATAACGGGGAGTTCGCACGTCCCTCCCTGCATAAGCTTGACGAGAGCCTCTGCCGCGACGACTCCCATTTCCACGCCTGGTTGGCGAACGGTCGTCAATGGTGGTGAAACGTAAGACGATTCGGCTTGGTCATCGAAGCCAACGATCGAGACGTCTTCGGGGACGCGGATACCTTTGCGCTGCAACGCCAATCTCGCCCCATAAGCGACCATGTCATTAGCACAGAAAACAGCAGTGAATGATTTGCCACGCATTAACAGCGAGTTGACTGCCAAGATGCCGGACTGGGCCGAGAAATTACCGTCGAGGACCAAATCAGGATCGAGATCAATCGAAGCATCAGAGAGTGCTTGGGCGTAGCCTTGGAAACGTCGGATCGCATCCTGGTGATGCATGATCCCGCGTATGATCGCGATTTCCCGGTGACCGAATTCGATCAGGTGATTGGTCGCGTCATAGGCACCTGAAAAGTTGTCAACGTAAACGCATTGGTCTTCCCAGCCCGCGACGTCTTTACCGACGACGATGGTGGGCATTCGATCACGCAGATCGTCGAGGTCTTTTTGCGAGATGTCGCCTCCGAGGAGGATCAGGCCGTCAACTTTTCGGCCCATGAGTGTGCGGATGACGTCGAGTTCAGTGTTCTGTTCCCACTGACCGTCGACGAAGATTGGCGAGTAACCGGTTCCCGTGAAGCCCTGAATGACTCCCTGCATCATCATGTCGTAGAAGGGACTGCCGATTTTTTGAGTGACGACACCCACCGTCATTGATCGGCCGCTAGCGAGGCCGCGGGCAAACACGTTTGCTTGGTAGCCCAACGACTCCACCGCCTCAAGAACCGTTTCGCGGGTCTTGGGATTCACGATCGCCAGGTCGTTGAGGACCCTCGAGACAGTGCTCTTGGAAACGTTGGCACGTTCCGCGATGTCTTTGATGGTGATGTCGTTGAGTTTCATGAGAGCTTTCAGTGAACAAGGATGCGTCTGCAACCGCTTTCAACTAAATGTATGCATCTGACCAGTTGGTTGCAACCGGTTTCAGTAAATATTTCCGAAAATACCGTTTAAGGGCAGAATGCATGCTCATTTGTTGCAACCGGTTGCAGTATCTCGTACGCTAATGCAGATTAGAGGGCAATGAAGCACCTTAGTTGTGAAACAGGTTGCGTCATTTCCTGCGTTTTCCGTCCATTTCTCTCCTATGAAACGGGTTTTTCGTGGCATCCAGCGAACCCGGGGCTCTCCCCGCAAACGATTCCAGCCCGACCACAACGCAGAAACTCGGCGTTGTCGAAAAGGTCGGTTATGGGTTAGGCGACACCGCTTCGAACCTGTTTTGGAAGACATTCGAGTTCTTTCTCGTCTACTTCTACACCGACGTCTTTGGCCTGACGGCGAAGTCAGCGGGGACGTTGATGTTGGTCACCCGGATCTGGGATGCGATCAATGATCCATTGGTCGGATACGTTGCCGATCGAACGCGAACGACGTGGGGACGCTTTCGTCCCTATTTGATTTGGATGTCGATTCCGTTCGCAATCACGGGAATGTTGACGTTCTACACACCCGACCTCGGACCGACGGGAAAGCTGATCTACGCGTACATCACCTACACGTTGGTGATGATGGCCTACACCGCGATCAACATTCCCTATGGAGCGTTGATGGGGGTGATCTCATCCGATTCGATCGAGCGAACCAGCGTTTCGACCTATCGATTCATTGCCGCGTTTTGTGGTGGAATCGTGGTTCAGTACTGCACGCTCGACCTCGTCGCGTTCTTCGGTGGTACGGAATCGCGAATTGTCGACGGGGTCGCTCAAGACGTCGTATTGAACGAGCAGCGGGGTTTCTTTTTGACGATGGTGGTCTTTTCGATCGCCGCAGTGGTTTTGTTTTTCATCACGTTTGCGACCACAAAAGAGCGGGTGCAACCGATATCTGAGGAAGGTTCGACCTTTCGCGCGGACCTTAAATTCATTTTGACCAGTCTGCGGCTGCACCAAATCTTGCTCGGTGGTCTTGCTCTCTTGGCGTGTTTGGCGACGGCCTTTTCGGTGGAGACATTGATTCCGATCGTGATCGGATACGTCGTCTTGAGCATTGTCTCGTTAATCGTTCGAGCGGTCGCACGGCAACGTTTTTCGCAAACGACTGAAACGTCTACTTTCGAGTTAGATTTCAACGATCTGCTCTCCAACCGACCATGGATGGTGCTCTTCGTTTTTGGCTTGTTGCAACTGTCAGGACTATTCATCCGCGGCGGTGCAATCTTGTACTACTTCAAGTACTACTGCGGTGATGCGAGCATCGCGCCGACGTTTTGGGTGTCGGGCAGCTTTGCAGCAATCGCGGGCATGTTGCTAACGAAACCATTGACCCGCATCTTTGGCAAAAAGGTGTTGATGATTGGGATGAATGCAGGCGTCGCGTTACTCACAGCGGCGTTCGTGTTCCTCGAACCGGACCAGATCAACATGATGATCGCGTTACAAGTGGCAGCGTCGTTTGTCGGTGGTCCGATTCCCGTTTTGTTGTGGGCGATGTACGCCGACACGGCGGACTATTCAGAGTGGCGAAGTAGTCGCCGCGCAACGGGGCTCGTGTTCGCCGCAGCCACGTTCTCGCAGAAGATGGGATGTGCCGTCGGTGCGGCGATGACAGGATTCGCGCTGGACTTTTACCAATACGCGCAACCTCTCGAAGGTGTGGATCAAATTCAGTCCGACACAACGCTGCAGGGCCTTCGAATGATGATGAGTCTGATTCCCGCTGGATTCTTATTGTTATCAGCAGGTTGTCTGCTTTTCTACAACATCGATAAGCGTCTTACCGAACAAATTGAATTCGATCTACAAGCACGGAAATCTACGGACGCCTGAGGCGTCATATCGCCCTCGTCCCATCCATAATGATTAGAAGATATTTTATGAATAAGTTAACCGCGGTGTCGGATTCCATTGCTCCCGGTGATCGGGCTCTCAACACATCGAACGCAGTGACCGGACAGTATGTCTCGATGGACAACAACGTTTGGTACAAGATCGGCAACAGCCATCGTATGCCGAAGTTTTTCCTGACGGCCGTCAGTCCAGACGATCATTGGATGTTCGTGTCCAGCCAAGGTGCCTTGACGGCGGGAAGGCAGAACCCCGATTCGGCGTTGTTCCCCTACTATTCGGCCGACAAGATCGTCGACATGTCCGACTGCACGGGGCCAAAAACGTTAATCCGCGTTCGACGAGAAGACGGAACGAGTCAATTATGGGAGCCGTTTTCGTCCGCGACGCTGCACTGCGACTCGTGCACGCAGAACCTCTACAAGAATTGGTGCGGCAACCGAATTTTGTTTGAAGCAGTCCATCATTCGTTAAAACTCGCGTTTCGATACAGTTGGACATTTGGCGAAAAGTTCGGCTTCATTCGCAGTTGCGAATTGCTCAATTTGGATGACAGCCCAACGAGTGTAGAGATCACCGATGGACTTCAGAACATGCTGCCCAGTGGTCTCGGAAAAGACTTCCAGTTGCGGTACAGCAATCTTGCTGATGCATACAAAAAATCCGAACGGTTGGGCGAATCTTCCCTGGGCATTTATTACCTCAGTTCAATACCGACCGACCGGGCAGAACCGAGCGAAGGCTTGCTCGCGACAGTTGCTTGGCAGACTGGACTCGGCGAGGCGAACGTTGCGATCAGCGACTCTCAGATTCCTCGCGTTCGCAGCGGCGAATCTCTGGCGAGTGAGTGCGATGTTCGTGGACGAAGGGGAGCGTATTTTGTAGCCAAAACGCTCGAACTGCCTTCTTTGGAGCCGCTGCGTTGGCGCATCGTGGCGGACGTCAACTATAGCCACAGCGACGTGGTCGAACTGCACCACCAGATCTCCAATTCAACGGACCTGGCATCTCAACTCGAGCAAGACATTGCAGCGAGTGAAGAGAATTTGTTGCAGATTTTGTCGGCGGCGGATGGGCGTCAGGTCGGCGAAGACCGTCTTCGTTCTCAACGCCATCAATCCAATGTGCTCTTCAATGTGATGCGCGGCGGTATACCGGCGAATGGTTATCGAATCTGTTCGAATGATTTTCGCGATCATGTTGCGAAAGCGAATCGCATGGTCGCTCAGCGCTGCGAAACGTTTCTTGGAACGCTTCCAGATACCATTTCATTTGACGAGTTACAGGACCGTGTCGCCGTGCATGGTGACCCTGATTTGGTGCGGTTTGCATCAGAATATCTGCCGCTTCGTTTCAGTCGGCGGCACGGTGATCCGACTCGACCTTGGAACAAATTTTCGATTGATCTTCGTGCCGAGGATGGGTCAGAAAATTTGAGTTATCAAGGGAACTGGCGTGACATTTTTCAGAACTGGGAAGCACTCTCGATAGCGTATCCTCAATTCACGACCAGCATGGTATTCCGTTTCGTTAACGCATCGACGGCAGACGGGCACAATCCTTATCGGATAACGAAAGATGGTTTTGATTGGGAGGTGCCCGATCCGGATGATCCTTGGGCGAACATCGGATATTGGGGCGACCACCAGATCGTTTACCTTTTGAAGTTGTTGCAGCGCGGGCAATCGATGACGCCGTCACGATTGGATGAATGTTTGTCGCAAGAGCGTTGCGTTTATGCAAACATTCCGTATCGAATTCGATCGCACGAGGAGATTTGTCGTGATCCTCAAGACACGATCGACTTCGATTCGACCAGTGCGTCTCAGATCGATCGCCGCGTTGAACAGATCGGCAGTGACGGAAAACTGCTCGCCGGTGATGACGGCGTTCCGATGCGAGTCAGTCTGGTCGAAAAACTGCTCGTCCCGGTGCTCGCGAAATTGAGCGGTTTTGTGCCCGGTGGCGGCATTTGGTTGAACACTCAGAGACCGGAATGGAACGACGCTAACAATGCTCTCGTGGGTCGTGGGCTTTCTGTTGTCACGGCATGTTACTTGAGGCGATATCTCACGTTCTTGATTGATTGGTTCACGAGTGGTCGGGATTCCATTCCCGATTCGGTGTTGGTATCGCGAAGCGTCCTCCGGTTTGCGGAACGGTTGAAAGAGGTTTTGACAGAGCACGCCGGCGACTTCAACGGACCGGTCGACGATGTTTTACGACGCGTGATTCTCGATAAACTTGCGTCGGCAGGTTCGGAATATCGTGTGCGTCTCTACGCCGAAGGCATTGGTGAAGAGAAAACGGCGGTCTCTTTGGATTGGCTCGTTGATCTGTTCCGTCAATCGCTCGTGATGATTGATCACACGATTCGCGTCAATCAGCGGGACGACGGAATGTACCACTCTTATAACTTGATGCATTTAGAAAAAGGCAGCGCTCCGATATCTCATTTGTATGAAATGTTGGAAGGCCAAGTCGCCGTGCTCAGCAGCGGTTTGCTATCTGGCGTGGAAGCAGTGGAGGTTCTCGATGCGTTACGCCACAGTAAAATTTACTGCGAGGATCAGCAAAGCTACATGTTGTACCCGAACCGACAGTTGCCTCGATTCCTCGAGAAAAACCTGTTGTCTCGGGAAGACGCGCTTCGGTCTCGTTTGATTCAGAAGTTAGCGAACAACAACGAGACGTCGGTGGTTCAGCAAGACATTCATGGCGATTTTCATTTTCATGGTGGGTTTGGCAACGTTTCGGACTTGAACGATGCACTCGATCGATTGCAAACGCGAGAGGATTACCGCGAGTTGGTCGAAGGTGAACGTGAACTTTTGAACGACATGTTTGAAGAAACGTTTGGGCATCGTCATTTCACGGGTCGATCGGGAACGTTCTTCGGATACGAAGGTTTAGGATCGATCTATTGGCACATGGTCTCTAAGCTCGCTTTGGCCGTGATGGAACACTGCGTTGAGGTTCACGAAGATCCGTCACGACGCGATCCCACCGTGTTGGCAAGATTGCATGATCACTACCGCGAGATTCGGGACGGAATCGGGTTGACGAAAACACCGCTGCACTACGGTGCATTCCCGTCAGACCCTTATTCGCACACACCCGAAGGTGGCGGCGTTCAACAACCCGGGATGACCGGACAGGTCAAAGAAGACATCCTCTCGCGATGGGACGAAATCGGAATCCGAATTCACGGCGGCCAACTTCGTTTCGAGCCGCGGTTCTTCGAATCGTCTGAGTTTCTGACAACCGACTCAGTACTCGACTTTTTCGACGTTGATGGTCAACGGCAGCAGTTGGTGATTGCCGAAGCGTGTTTCGCGCTGACGTTGTGTCAGGTTCCGATTGTCTATCGGAAGAGCGAAAGTCGGAAAATGGTAATTCATTTCGCCGAAAAGGAATCCGTCACCCGCGATGAACTGGTCCTTTCGCAGTGCGAAACGGACGTTTTGTTCGCTCGTCGCGGCGAAATACGACAAATAGAGGTCTGTTTTGATCCATCGGACAACGAATGAAACTCGTTGTGAGGGAAGACGTCCGATCGCGATGGATTCGTTGGAACCGCGAATTTTCGCCGACCTACTATTGCCGCGCAACGGGCGAGTGGGCGAAACGCGTTGGCGGGCCCCTCTGGGCAATTCAAGATTCATGGCACAGAATCGTTCTTGAAGACGCGAAATCGGTCGGTGGACTGATGAAGAGGGCTCGGTGACTCGGGCCGGGATCGATTTCGCGTACGCGATCGACCTTTCCTCTCTAACCCCGCGACCTTCGATGACACGCATTTTGACGAATCTCTCTGCAGCGGTTTCTTGGATTTCCGTCCAATCACTCTTCCTGGTTTCGATGTCGGGGTTGGCGGTTTCCGCGGACTCGGCCACGCAGGAGCAGGCGGAGACGAAGGTGTCGGGCATCGACCGAGCACTGTTCAGCGAGAAGGTCGCTCCGGGCGAAAACTTCTATCTGTACGCCAACGAAAAATGGTTGGACAACACGCCGATTCCGGCGGACAAATCCAACTACGGCATCTTCACCGTACTCGATGACGCGACGCGAGAGCAGGTTCGAACACTGATTGAAGCGGCTGCGGAGGAAAAGGCAACCGAGGGAACGCCTTCGCAAAAGGTGGGCGACATGTATCGATCGGTTCTCGACGTTGAGAACCGTAACGAGCAAGGAATCGCACCGATCGAGTCGTTGTTATCAACCGTCAATGGGATCCGATCAAAAGCTGGATTGGCGTCCGCGTTGGGCGAGTTGGTGCGAAATGGTGTTTACGGGCCATTTGCCCCTTATGTCAGTGTCGATGCGAAGAACAGTGATCAATACATTGTCTATCTGACTCAGTCGGGGTTAACCCTTCCCGACCGCGACTACTATCTCGAAGACGAACCGCGTTATGTCGAACTACGCGAGAAGCTCGAGGTATACGTTGCCGACATGCTCACGGCGATCGGTGTTGAGGACGCTCAGGCAGCAGCGAAAGAGGTCGTTGCAATTGAAAAGCAAATTGCCGAACATCAATGGACCAAGACTGAAAACCGTGACCCGGAAGCAACCTACAATCGCAAAGATTTGGCCGAGCTCTCGGATCTTTTGAAGCAATTTCCGATCGACGCAATGTTCGAATCGGCAAAAATCGCCGGACAGGACGCTGTTGTTGTTCGGCAGCCGAGTTATTTTTCAGACATTGATGGAGTGATTGCGGGTGGATCAATCGATGCGTGGAAAGACTACCTGGCGTTTCATGTCATTGATTCCTACGCCGCGTTCTTGAGCGAAGATCTCGAGCGACGGCATTTCGAATTTCACGGCAAAGCGGTATCCGGAACCGACGAACAGCAGCCGATGTGGAAACGGGCGGTCGACGCGACGGGGTCAGTGCTCGGAGAAGTCGTCGGACAACTCTATGTCGAAAAGCACTTCACACCGCAAGCAAAAGCTCGCATGAACGAGTTGGTTGAAAACCTCAAAGCGGCGTTCGCTGAGCGGATCATGTCGCGACCATGGATGGGCGAAGGCACGAAGAAACAGGCTCTCGCCAAACTCGCCAAGTTCACGACCAAGATTGGCTATCCCGATGAATGGAAAGACTACTCGGCACTGAAGATTTCGGACCAGTCACCTGCGTCCAACATGATCGCGGCGGCGACGTTTGAATTTGATCGAGATTTGGCGAAATTAGGCGGACCGATTGATCGCAATGAATGGCACATGACGCCCCAAACGATCAACGCGTACTACAACCCGACCATGAACGAGATCGTGTTTCCGGCTGCGATTTTGCAACCTCCGTTTTTCAACATGGCAGCCGACGACGCGGTCAACTACGGCGGGATTGGTGCCGTGATCGGTCACGAACTCAGTCACGGGTTTGATGACAAGGGCAGCAAGTACGATGGTGATGGAAACCTTCGAAATTGGTGGACGCCGAATGATCGCGAAGAATTTGAGACACGTGCGTCTGGGCTGGTCGAACAATACAGCGAGTTCAAGCCGTTTGAGGACATGAGCGTCAACGGCGAACTGACGTTGGGCGAGAACATCGGCGACCTCGGTGGGCTCGGCGTTTCTTATGCTGCGTATCGGTTGTCCCTGGGAGATGACGAGGCACCCGTGATTGATGGAATGACCGGCGATCAACGGTTCTTCTTGGGATGGTCGCAGATTTGGCGACGGCTGTATCGCGAGCAAGAACTTCGCAAACGGCTGATCACGGACCCGCATAGCCCGAGCGAATTCCGCGTTAACGGGATCGTTCGCAACATGGACGAGTGGTACGACGCATTCGATATCAAGGAGAGCGATCCGCTCTACGTTGCACCCGAGAATCGGATTCGAATCTGGTAACGGATCGGATTGGTTAACATGATTGGATCATCACCGGGCGGGCAGATCAGAATTCGCCAACGAGTCCGATCGTGATCGCTTGAGCGGTGAGATCGTTGTAGAACACGCTATTTCGTGGTGCTTCGAAACCTTGCAAACCGCCCGGGTCGAGTGCCGTGAGATTAAGTAGC
This sequence comes from Aporhodopirellula rubra, assembly GCF_014192335.1. Classification (GTDB taxonomy): domain Bacteria; phylum Planctomycetota; class Planctomycetia; order Pirellulales; family Pirellulaceae; genus Rhodopirellula; species Rhodopirellula rubra. Next base: position 112,300 of record NZ_JACHXU010000008.1, read on the forward strand.
GGGTCGATTTGTTCGCCCGCTCGAATCACGCGGCTGAGATACATCATGTGATATCCGACTGAGAAACTCCAATCGCGGTTGAACCGGCGGTTGAGTACCAATCGGATTTCTGGTGCAACGGCGAACTCATCGTCATCACGCGAACCCGAGTTGCTGTCTTGAACGAGCAGCCCGGTGTTGCGAGTGGAGACGTCCGTTCCGCCTGCGATTGGGACGGATGTGGTCGTGGTACCTGAGCGGGTCAGTGTTGAGCTGGTGACACCGAGGCCGAGTTTCATCATCGTTGCGAGAGACCAACGGCCGAAACAAGTTTGTCCACGCACACCAAATGCGGCGCCGTTGAAATTGTTCTCGGTCGCGAATCGATCGGATTCATCCAGGGTCGTGTTGATTGCCAACCCACCACCTCCGCCGACCACTCGTTTGAAGTCGTGGATCGAGAGGTCATCATCCAGACTGACGTAGGTGTAACCGACGAAGCCTTCGAGTTCGCGATCGGGTTGGCAGATCAGCATACCACGCAACAACACGTCGCCGGTATGAAAGCTGGTCGACGAACGGACATCGATGTCTCCTGTCAATTCGCTGGGGAATCCGACGAGTTCCGCATCGTTACCGAGTCCACCAGGAGAAACGTCGACAAACGGTCGTGCCAAGATCCCGTACGTCACCGAATCGCCCGAGAAGTTTTGATCGACATCATCGGCGAACAAGATCGACGCGGAGAGTCCGAGACCGGAGTTGCCAAAGTAACGTCCGATTTCAAATCGTCCGCCGGAACGTTCATCGTCACCGAGGTCGTTGCCGCCAAACAAAACCGTGGTACTCGGTAGGCCAAGAATTCCGGCGTCTTCACGGAGCGTCCCGGTGGTGCTAGTTGTCACTAATGGAGGCGCGTACTGACCGTTAATATTGAGATGCAAGTATTCGGCTCGGGCCCAAAATCCTGAGAGCGGATGGGCCAGCCAATGCGCGATTCGTTCGACCCGAGGGTCATAGACGTGCGGACCGTGTTGGCAGGAATCGCATTCCCCTTGGGCACCATAAACGCCGACTTCGCCACAACTGTCACATGGCTCCGATTCGAGTTCATGCATGAGAATTGGGCCGTCCAGCGATACTTCATTATCGAATTCGCCATAGTCCATGTCGGAATCGAATTGCGGCTCAAACTCCATCATTGGTGAGGATGCTAGCTGAGACGGAATCTGTTGACCCACGGAAATCGGCATTGGTTCGGCACCGAGGAAATATTCGTTTTCATCGAGCGTGCCGTCGACCAGTTCGCCCGCTTCGTTTCGGATTTCAACGCTAGTGACGACGCCAGGTTGTTCGCCGGGTTTGTCTTTGAGCACCCGCGACGGAGTATTGTTGGAACCGGCAAATCGACGCACCGGGATCTTGCGCGGCTGCGTCAAGCGAGCACCGGACGTGTCTTGAGCGGATGCAAGCGTTGTCCAGCAACCGGACGTGAATATCACGCAGGTGAATGCGAAAACGGCGATTCGGGGCAACAGATTCACGTTGGAGTTCCAGTATTGATCATCGAATAATCGACCGCCGCATAGGGAGATTGCGAGTCATTTCATGTTGCGAATACCGCATGAATGAGGACCCGAACCCCGGTTGCCGGCGATGTCAGGCCCGCATCCGATTCGGCAAAAAACGGGGGAACGGGCCGTGTCGGGTTCGGGGGTAGCAAACTTGAGCGAAAAGAGTCAACCCGGATGGAATTTTCTGACCTGAGGGGGCTGCTTCGTGGCAATCTGGGGTAATCGGTCTATCCTGAATCACGTAGACGTCTCGATCCGCCTATCGATGCTAGCCATGCCGTTTCACTCAAAACGCCCAATTCGCCGCCGCGAACGCAGTCTTATTGTCGAATCGCTGGAAGACCGCCGCGTCCTGGCGACACTCGGCATTGATATTGGATTCTTCACCGAGCCCGGTGACGCTCCTGCCAGCGAAATCAGCGGACCGGTGCTGCGTGGCGAGACGGTCTACGTCAAAGTCCAGGTGCAAGACATTCGCGACGCCAATCCGGCAGGCATCATTGGTCTGCCTCTGAATTTTGACTGGAATGCTGAGCAGGTCACCTTTGAGGGAGACGGCAATCTCGATTCAACAGGCAATCCGTCTCTACCGCAAAACGATCCGTTGATCACAGCAAACTTTCCGTTGCAACGTTCGGTCGGCCAGTTTGATACGCCGGTGAATGATGCCGAGTTCGACGTCAACAATCCTATATTTGATCTGCAGGACGTTCGCGGGGGAGCGTTGCCGGCGCTGGGCCAGGGGCAAGCGATTGGGTTAACCTCCGAGGATATTTTCAGTCAATTGCAATTCATCGCCGTTGCCAACACGAACGAGACTTTCTTCACCGTTGGGCTCGATGGGGCGATGTCGTTTGCCGATGCGGCAGTGCTCGATGACGTGATCGGATTGGATCAAACCGTGATCGTATCGGACGAGTTGAATATCGTTCAGGCGGGCCTCGAGATTGTTGGCGGGTCAATCAGTGGCACGAAATTCGACGACCTCAATGGAAACGGAACACGCGACGCAGGCGAACCTGGCGTGGAGGGTGTGACGATCGAGATCACTCGTACCGACGATACGATGGACATTCCCTCGGTAACCACGGATGCCGACGGTAACTACGTTTTCAGCGATCTTCCCAAAGGGACGTACTCGCTCACCGAAGTCACTCCTTCGGGTACCGAGCGTACAACACCCACGGATCCGTTCGACAATTTGGTACTCGATCAAGCGAATCAAAACTTGGTGGGTTTAGACATTGGCAACTTTACGCAAGTCGCACTGTCGGGGACGAAATTCAACGACGTCGATGGCGACGGGGTGCGCGATGACGATGAGACCGGGATTGAGAACGTCACCATCAATCTCGACCTAAACAGTGACGGTTCGATCGACAGAACGACGACGACCGACGCGAGCGGTGCCTATCAATTTGCGGATGTTGGTCCTGGGCAACACACGATTACCGAAGTCGTTCCGGACGGGTTTGTGCAAACCTTGCCGGTGAATAACAACGGTTATGTGCAGACCGTTACCAGCGGTGTTGATATTAACGCACTCGATTTCGGCAATATGGAAATCACCACGACCGTGTCGGGATTTAAGTTTGACGACACCAACGGTGATGGAATTCGGCAAAATGGCGAAGAGGGCGTCGGCGGAATCGTCATCCAGCTCAACGTCGATAAGGACGGCGGTGATGTGCGTAGCGTTGTGACGGCGGCGGATGGGTCGTTTGTCTTTGAAGATGTCCCTGCCGGCATGCACAGCGTGGCGGAGATGTTACCGGTCAATGCCGTGCAAACGACACCCGGCGGAACGGGCATCATCAGCATCGATGTGAACCCGCCGGAGGTGGTCGATGGTTTGTTGTTTGGCAACTTTACCTTGACGAGTCTCGGCGGTGTCGTCTTTGAAGACTTGAACGAAAACGATGTTCAAGATGCGGACGAACCGGGCATCGAGACGACCGTGCAGTTGGACCTCGACAGCGATGGCAGCATCGACGCGACGGCACAAACTAATGCCGACGGGCGATACCAGTTTAATGGTGTCGAACCAGGAACTCATCGTGTTACCGAAATGGTGCCGACCGGATTTATCAGTCCACCAACGCCCGCGGAATACTCAGTTGCCAACCAAAGTGGTGTCGATCGAGACGATTTGGATTTTGCGAATCGTCGGCAGGCTCCCGTGGAAGGCAGCATTCAAGGTTTTGTTTATACGGATAATGACTTCGATGGCATTTTTGATCCCGCTGAAATAGGGCTTCCCGATGTAACCGTGCGTTTGATTTCGGTCGACAATTCCGTTGCCCAGACAACGACGACCGCGGCGGATGGCAGTTACGTCTTTTTCAACGTACCGGCGGGGAACTATCAAATCGTCGAGGAGCAGCCGAGCGGGTTTGGCGACGCATCGATTTCACTCGGCAAGGTGTTGCCCGGCGGTAATGTCAGTGGAGCTACGGACGGTTTGAGTGCGTTTAGCGGTATCGATCTCGGCGAGAATCAGACCGCCATTGATTACAACTTTGGTGAAGTCTTAACCGCTGTTACCAAACGGATGTTTGTTGCCACCGCGGACGTGCGTGGAGAGTTGGTATCGAACGTAGGGGCGACTCCATTAACGATTTATGGTACTCGCGGTGACGATCAGATCGTGATCGAAAATCTGGCGGACGAAGGTTCGCAGATCCAGGGCTTTCAGATCTTCGTCAATGATGAACCGGGTGTGATTGTTACCTCCGATCAAGCCTCGGTGGTGATCATTGATGGCCGGGGTGGACAAGACCGGGTTGAATATCGGGGCAGTGATCAAGCGGAACAAATTTTTACTCGCCCGAATCAGTTCTCGGTAACGACACCGAATCAATCGGTTGGCGTTTTTGACGTCGATGATATTCGTGTCCAAGGTGGTGGCGGTGATGACGTCGCGATCATTCGCGACTCGCCGGGATCAGACGTCCTGACGGCCGCTGGTCCTGCCGTGCTCGTGACACTCGCCGGTGATCAAAGCATTGGTATTGTCGATGTTCCCGTTGTTCAAGCGATCTCGGACGTCGACGATGCCGAGGACACTGCAACGATCGAGGCAATCGATTTTGTGTTGCAGCTTGCCGGCGACTGGAATTAGTTTCATCGTCAATCATCGGGCGTTTGGTGTATTGTCTCGCGCGATGAATTTCAGACGTTCCAATCGACTTTGGAGACGGTGGCGTTACTGTCGACGGTGATTTCCATCGATCCAAAGGACGTGGAAAAATTGCGAGTCCTCAGGTCTCGGCAAGTCAAAATTGCTGCGGTTTGAGACGGCGGGTCGTCGATGGTTTGGACAGAGATGATTTTATATCCGGCGGAGAGTTCTTTCATGATTTGGAACTCCTCGGATTGCTCGGCAATGCGAATCCAATGTTCGTCAGCACCAGGGATTTGATCCGCAAGTTCGGTAGTGCCTCGTATCGCGTTGGCGTTCAGCAGCTCAGTCGAACCGCATGGGTTGTGGCGGAAACTGTAAAACAGCCAAGGGCACCACGCACTCGGAATGAGTGATAGCAAGGGTGGATGGATCTTTTGCATTAGGCTGTGACGTGTCCACGCTTTGAATCCAAAATATCCGACGACGATTGCGAGGTAGATGCACGCATGCAACGGGTGTGGCAGGACTCCTCGAGAGATTAGCCATGCCAACCAACACAGAAACAGCAGCGTTATTGAGATGAGCGGCAGGTCGATAAAGAAACACCACTCGCTGCAATATCGTTTGCGAGAGATTGGATACCAACATTTGACCCCGAGCGTGTTGGTGTAGTCGAGTGCAACGTGAAATGCCATTCCGACGGCAAATGCGAGTACGCAGAAACCAGCGATACGATCCACGAGCAGGGTAACCAATCCGATCATCGCGATAGGCCCGATCACGCCGATGCTATGTGTGAAGGTCTGGTGCCATTGCATGAAGGCCCGTTTTCCGAAAATGCGGCTGAATGCATCGAGGTCGGGGGCAACGCTTCCAAGAATCAACGCGGCACTGGCTTCGGGCATCGTCACCATGCAGGGAGTCGCAATCGCGGTTCCCATTAAAGCGTGAGTGAGAATGTCCATTGCGTGCTCGGTTAATCCAAGGTCCGTCTTATCCAAGGTCCATCGAGGGTCGCCTACGAAACGCCCGGAAAAGGTTCTTTAATCCTTTTTCAACCACTCGATTGCCGTGGGGATACCGGGATCGATCATGGATTCGTAGTGGTCGCCGTTGGGTGTGGTCTCAAACGTGACGTTTTTTCCCGCTGATTTCATCCGACCGACGAAGGTTTCGGCGTCGGAGAAAGGAACGTTGCTGTCGTCGCGGGCGTGAAAAACCATCACGGGACAATCGAGCTTATCGATATGGTTTGTCGGTGAGGTTTCGACAATGAATTCGTTGATGCCTGGGAAAATCGTTCGAACGAGAATGTTCGATGTCATCTCACCCATTCGCGATTCCAGATCGTATGCGGCGGCGTAGGCGACGCAGCGATGAATGCGATGATCGTTGGCCGCTAGGAGCAACGACAGACTACCCGCGGAACTGTGCCCGGCGCAACTGATGCGATTGGGGTCAACCATGTTTAACGAATTGAGTGCGAACTCGATGGCGTTGCGTCCATTGACGACGCCCGCACCGGCGGCTTTGAACGCCGGATACGCTTCGCCGATGAGACCCGTCATGGCGTCCTCATCCACGTTCTCGGATCCAGACGGTAGCCCGCCGTCGAGCGAGTACTGAATGACAACGAAACCCGCTTCGGCATAGGGCAATGTTTCGTCGTCGTACGAATCGTTTTCTTCCAGTGTGACGCCGTGCAACATCGGCGTCCCGGCAGGCGCAGTGAGCACACACGGCAACGATCGATCGGCGTGTTCACCCGCCGGAATGAAGACACACATTTGCATTGTTTGGCCCGGAATGTCTGGGTTGGCTCCGATGCGGACGAAGTAGCGTTTGACGCCTGAAGGGTAGGTCTTTTCAGGAACGCCCAATCGAGGAAACTGTGCCGGTGGAAGAGCGGCTTTGAGGGAGACGGCGATCGGTACCGGTTTGCCGCTGTTGACGCGAGCCGAAAACGCGAGCCCGAGTACTCCGCAGCAAATGATCGGGAGCAAGATCACACCACCGACGACAAAGAAAATCCATTTCGGAATTCCTTTCTTAGGTGGCGACGGATTGGGTGATCCGAAGTTGCGATTTGCCGGAGTGGCGGGACGAGGTTGGGGCTGGCCTGGGAAGGTCGCGGGGGCGGGTGGGAACGCCGGCGCAGCAGGACGAGCGGGTTGGTTAGTGGGTGCAGTGCGTGCCGGAGGCGACATCGGACGTGCAGGTGATGGTGCCCGCGGGGCGGTGGAACGGTTGGTGCCAGCGATCTTGAGAACGGCGCCACATCCGACACATTTGACTTGAGAGTCCGTCGCCAACGGGACGACTTTCATTCGTTGTTGACATTTACTGCAACGGACGATGATCGGAGAATTGGACATGAGCTGACTGCGACCGGTAAAACGAGATTCTCAAAACGTGTGTCGATCGAAGTATAACGCGTCGAAATGGGGCGGTGCGGTGGAACGTTCGCGACCGATGTGTCCTTTTCCCGTCAGGTACTATTTGGACTTTTTCTTGGTCGGTTGGACGTTGAGGATTGGCATTTCGGGAAGGGAGCTTAGGAAACGCCGGCCATAAGGTTTGGTTTTGATGCGACCATCGAGGACCACGACCATGCCCTCGTCGCTCCGGGTACGAATCAGCCGTCCGAAACCTTGCCGAAATTTGATAACGGCTTCGGGGAGTTGGTAGTCTGAAAACGGATTCCCACCGGATGCCCTGATTGCTTCGAGTCGGGCTTCGAGCAACGGGTGATCGGGAACCGAGAACGGCAATTTAGTGATGATGACATTCGTGAGCGCGTCACCGGGAACATCAACTCCCTGCCAGAAGCTATCGGTGCCGAGCAGTACACCGCGAGGGTTTTCCCGGAACGCGTCGAGCAGTTGGGTTCGATTACGCTCACCGGCTTGGCTGTACAATTCCAAGTCGTGTTCAATTAACCAAGGCGTGATCGCTTCGGCACAACGTCTCAGAAGAGCGTAGCTGGTAAAGAGCACAAACGTATGCCCGTCGCAGTATCCGGCAAAACGCTTAATTTGCTGCGGGATCGACCGTTCGAAGTCATCCCGTTGTGAGGACGGATCGGGCAATCCATTGACGATAACGAGTTTTGCCTGCTTTTGATAATCAAACGGACTGCCGACTTGCAGGTTGCGTCCTCCGGTCAGTCCAACGCGACTGCGGAAGAACGAAAACTTTTGTTCGTCGCCACTGGCGAGCGTCGCGCTGGTCATCACGACCGAGTCGATGTTTTCGTTTTGGAACAATTCGGTGCGGAGGGTTTGTCCGATGTCGACGGGCGAAGCAGACAGGGAGACGCGATCCATTCCGCGTCGGTTGCCGGTAGTCTCGACCCAGTAAACACATTCATGTTCACTTTTTTGAGCGAGCCATTCACGAAGGCCGCCGGCGAGGGCGAGCAATCGGTCGTGGGCGGATTGGAAGTCTTGTCGATCCGAATCGTTTTCTTGAGCATCCGCGTGGGCTCGCAACTTCCGTGCGAGTTGTTCCATTGGCTCGCTGAGCGGATTGCTCACGAGATCGGCATGATGGACTCGGCCGTTTCGCGATTTGGTCTGCTCGAACCAATCGAGAACGTCGGCGAATAGAGCACTGGCGGCGTAGCGGCACCGGTCAACTTCATTTTGGAGACCCTGCAGTTCGTGCGCGACGAGCAAACCCTTTTGTTGTCGGTCATTGTACAGGCGATCGAACAGATAATCGAATTGTCCGCTGGTCAAACGGATACCGAGGTGATCACCGGCGACGGCTTCGATGGTGTGGCATTCGTCGAGGATGACGACGTCGTAATCAGGTAGCAGCGAAAAACCCTGCCGCCGCATCGCCATGTCGGTGAACAACATCGCGTGATTGACGATCAGAACTTGGGCGTTTTGGGCACGACGACGGGCGCGGAAGTAGAAACAGTCTTTGAAGTGAGGGCATTTGCTCCGTAGGCAGTTCCCCGTGTCGCTGCGGACTTCGTCCCAAACGGCGGCGTCGGGTTTGATGGGCAGGGTTGCGAGCGATCCGTCGCCGGTGTCCTTAGACCACTGTTGGACGCCTCGGAGTTGCTGCATTTGAAAGTCGTTTGCCATCAACGACGTTGACTTGGCAACGGCGCGTTGCATTCGGCGAAGCGAGAGATAGTTACCGCGTCCTTTGACGAGCACAGCAGAAAACTCACGCGGCATGACGCTGTTGAGCAAAGGCACGTCTTTACCGATGAGCTGTTCTTGCAAACTGATCGTGTGCGTGGAAATCAGCACACGGCGTCGTCGGTTTTCGTCCTCCGGCGGTTGTTTCCCTTTGGTGACGACGTCATCGAGATCTTCGTCTCGATCAGAAACCGGTTGTTGCGTCTTGCCTTCGGCTTGATTGCTGGTGGCGTGTAGGATCGCGGGAACCAAATAGGCAAAACTCTTGCCTGTTCCCGTTCCGGCTTCGGCGACCAGATGTTCTTTTGCCGCGATTGCGGCGGCAACCTCGCGTGCCATCGCGAGTTGCTGTTCGCGAGGTTCATAATTGGCGAGCCTGCGGCTGATGCTACCGCCGGGCCCGAGAATGGAGTCGACGTCGAGCACCGCTTTGTTCGGCGGTGTATTCGGGTCTTGATTCACGAAGTCGAATCCGTCTGAGATGCGTCATCCCGATTGTTCGTGTCGGGATCGGTAAGAGGACGGTCGTAGATGCGATGCGTCTTCGTGCAGGTCGCGCCTCCGCGTTGGATGGTTCCGCGTGAGAGTTGGTTGCTCTCGAGAACCCATGAGAATTCGCCCACGGTGATGCCGAAATCGATCGAGGCGGGCACGATCGGATAGAGCGTGACGAGACCGAGGCCCCATTTTTGATATTCGGGCAGGACGTTGGCGCTGACGAGCCGCAACCGTTTGAGTTTTTTCCTGCCAAGGAGCAGATGTAACCATCCGAACGGAAACAGTTTGCCACCGATGCGGCGGATGATCGGGTTGTAATCGAGCAAACCGAATCCGGCACCGACGGGTTTGCCGTCGATCTCCGCGATACTCGTTAGTTCGGGAATGAGCAAATGTTTTAGGCCGGTGCTTTGTTCGTCCACTTCGGCTTCGCTCATCGGGACGTATCCCCATGTTTGTTTGAGCGATTGGTTGTAGATGCTCAGGAAGATTCGCACGTCTTCGCGAAAATGGGAACGTCGGATGGGGCGCGTCGTTGCGTGAAATCGCTTCATCGATTCCTCCATGATGAACATCATTTTGGGGTCGAGTTCGCTGAGGATGTCGATCGAGGCCTCGTAGCTGAAGATATCTTGCGACTTTTCGAAACCGAAAGATTTGATCAGCTCTTCGTAGTACGGTTTGTTGTAAGTAATTAAAAACGTCGGCGGTGAGTCGAAACCGTCGACGAGGAGTCCGACCTCGTAGTTCAAACTGGGATGGACCGGGCCACGGGCGACGGTCATGCCTCGTTCGCGGAGCCAATCGCAAGCGGTGTTAAGCAGAGCGGTAGCGGCGTCCTGGTCGTTTTCACATTCGAAAAACCCGAAGAACCCGATTTTGTCTTTGTGGGTTCGGTTGTGTGCATGATTGACGACGGCGAGCACGCGTCCGACGACAACATCGCCACGGCGGGCCAGGAACGTTTGCCCTTCGGCATCGAGATAGAATGGGTGCGGCTTGAAGCCGACGAGTTTTTTTCGCTCGTCCCACAGCGGGGGGACCCAATTCGGGTCATCGCGGTACAAACGTCGCTCGAGTTCGAGAAACGCTTTTTGGTCGCGGCGATTCTCGACGGCGTGGCAAGTGACCTCCGACATGGTTGGTTTGACTTCGCTGAGGCAGGATGAAACAGGGCGACTACGATTGCGACGGATTGGGTGTTGAACAGGCCATCGGTATCGTGAACGATAAGACCCGCCAAGAATAACAAACCTCACCCGATCAGCCCATCGACGCACGGACCCAGGAAAAGGCCGACCCCATTGGAAATTCTCCGTAGCAGCCAAAACGCGACGATCCGCCGTTTGGTCGGCTTGCGAAACAACCGTCGTCGACGCGCGGCGGGAGTGGTGTTGGTCGACGGGGCTCGCGAAACGCTGCGAGCGATCGAATCGGGGATGCGTTTGTTGGGATTCTACGAGCAGGTCGATGGTGAGGCCCTTCCCGTTGAAGGCGGACCGGAATTGAGGGAAGTTCGATCACATGCGATCGAGGCGGGCGTTTACCGAGGTGTGACCCGCGAACTTTTTTCCAAGGTCTGCTACGGCGAGGCGGATGATCGTTGTCTCGCGGAGTTTGCCCATCCAGGCGATTCGCTCTCCGATTTGCCACCGTTGAAGCCCGGTTTGGTCCTCGTGCTCGATCGAGTCGAGAAACCGGGCAACGTGGGAGCGATCTTTCGGACCGCAGACGGGGCGGGAATTTCGGCGGTGCTTTTATGCGATTGCCCGAGCGATCGATTCAATGCCAACGCCATCCGCGGTTCACTCGGTGCGGTATTCACCGTTCCCTCGGCGTCGGGCACCGCGTCGGAAATCGCAGATTTTCTCTCGAAACAGGTTGATGAGGTGTTCGCAATGCGTGTCGAGGGTTCGACGTCGTTGTACACGGTCAACCTGCGTGCCGACGGGCCACGGGGGCGCAATGCCGTGATCATGGGCAGTGAGGCCGATGGATTGGGGCAACGATGGCAAACGTGGCAAAAACCCAACGATTCAGCGGGAAGTTCATCTTCCGAGGTTTCGATTCGTGGAATCCATCTGCCCATGGCGGGCCGCGTCGACAGTCTGAACGTGTCGGTTTCGGCCGCATTGGTCTTGTTCGAGGCGGTTCGACAGCGGAGTAATTAGGACGACACGGACCATTGGTGCGACCGTTTCTGCCGGAACCACTGCTGCATCTCGGAGAATCGTTAATGTCAACGCGATCGGTCGACGATACAGAGGTTGTTCGACAATCCGTTGGTGAATACTTATGGATGTCGGAGCGGAAAATGTGCCGGGGGGGTACATGATCCCACAGATCGTGAGCGTAAGGATTCCGCTATGGACAGAGAGATGCCTCGTGAAAACCGTCAGTGTCGACGGATTTCTAAGAAGCGAATTTGGCTAGCAAATTTGATTGATTCAAACTTGCTCAAGCTGGGAGCCGGTGTGTCGGTGGGATTTGCCTCGTGCGGTCTTATCGGAGCGACGGTGTCTGCCGCAGACGTTCAAGCGTCTGGTGGCGTCGTTCGGAGCAATCCTTACGTGACACCAACTTCGTCGCCTGAAAGCTTGTTTCCGTCGGCTGAATCTTCCGCGAGAGTCGCCCAAACCTCGGATTTGCAATACTCGGAGCTTCGGCTCAAGAGCATTGGAACCGCCGTCGGTTTGGTACCGATCGGTAATCCGCGTTCGGTTTCGCCGGCGATCGAGATTACTCAGCCGAGTGCGTCAAAGATTCGCGTGAATCCGATGGCGAGCACCTCGTCCGACTTGATTGAACAACCTGTGGTTGCGTTGGACCAAGGCGAGAGCCAAACGTCCAATCACCCTCGAATCTTATCGATTCGTCGCAGTGGAAACGCCCCGGCGGCTGACAAAATCGCTGTCGAAATGCCTGTCGAGTCTGACGGACCACAATGGGGCGTCCCCGCGGTAGCCGAAGCGAACGTGCCGAAGACTCAAGCGGTCAACACGACCCCTCCGGCAATCGCATATCAGAATCCTGACCCCGTCGTGATTCCGCAGCCTTCGATGTCGTCAGCGAATGTGGCTGCGTCCGAGCGGCCTACTGCGAGCGTTCCTGTCGCGGTTGTCGATGAAGCTGACCGTGAGCCGGTGTCGTTTTCATTCAGCGATTTTGCTGAGGTGGCGAACGCCGTAACTGCTGAAAATGCGTCGAAAACCCATGAGGTTGCGGCGAAACCGGCAAAGGTCGTCAAAGCGGTTCGGCGAAACACGGAACCCGAAACGTTCATCATTCCGCCACCGCCCGCGGGCGATTTCGCCACGGTCGCACAGGCACCGAAGGCCGCCGAGGAGGCGGAATCGTCGATGGATTCCGAGCCGTTGCCGCTCCTGCCTGCACCGAGTCGGCAGTGGGTTGCGTCGGGTTCATCATCGAACGCATCAAAATACACCCAACGTCATCGGCAGCACGTCGAAGTGGCTGCACCACCGATGATCTCAACGGCCAGACGGGAACAAACCGGGACGGTTTCAGCCGCCCCGATTGTTCCGGCAAAACTCGCTGGTTTCGCACTGCCCAAACCGGCAGAGGTGAAAGAACCCACGGAATCGCAGAAGGTCGTCGCTCCCGTAGCGAAAGCTCCGGAATCGGCGTTGATGCGAGAAATTCGTGAAACTCATCCGACGGCACGCGTCAGCATGGCGGAGATGAAGAACCAGGTAATCGTTCGGGGCGTTTGTCGCACCCGAGAACAGGCGACCGAGATCGTTCGCTTGATCCGCAGTCAGTACTTGATTCCTGTGGATGACCAACTGGTTATCCGTTAGTCGCAACAACAAAATTCTGTCATTCGCAACGTGTCGGTCTGGTGACCGCCAAACAATGTCTCGAGGTTCGATCATGAACATTACTTGGATTCCTCGCACCAATCAGTGCCCCAGCGAGGTCGTTTCTCGCTTTCGAGTCGGCTTGGGTGTCGCTCTGGCAACGCTCGCGTGTTCACTCACCGGGACGGTTGTGGAAGCTCAACAACTCACCAGTCTTCAGCACGAAGGGAAGTCATTCCAAGTTGTGCCGGCGTCGGAGATGTCGAGCCTCTTATCGGCTCCGATGTCGAATTTCGACAGCGACATCGCTCAGGTGGCATGCATGAGTGGCGGTTCGCAATGTGCCAGCGGCAGTTGCAACACCGGTCAATGTAGTGGCCAGTGTGGCGGAAACTGCGGCGGCACCGTCTGTGGGAGCTCCTGCGGACTCAGTTGCCCGACCTGTGACCCGTATTGCTACGGCCGTGTCGACGCTCTCATGATGCGTCGTGAGGGGCTGTCGCGGTTCACTCGTTCGAGAGAGTTCGCGATGGACGAATACGACTTCGAACTCGCCCCACGGATCACGATCGGAACCGTGCCTGATTGCGTCAGTGGGACGGAAGTCAGTTTCACGGGCCCGATTAATTGGGAAATGAGCAATTCGGCGACAGGACTGTCCGGACAGACATTCCTCGCTGAGCAGGTGCCTGCCCAGCTTCTGGGAAGCTCGTTGGCAGATCAACAGATTGGATTTGCATTTCTCTATGATCCCGAAGATTTTGATCCCGGCCCGCCCGTAGTCGTCAACGATTTCGCTGATGACCCCGTTGCTTTCCAACGTCAACGCTACGAGTCGACCTACTGGAGTGTCGAAGCGAGTCAAACTTCGGTCGCATGGGATATCGCCAAACTGTTGTTCGGTGCCCGATACATCAGCTTTGATGAAGAATATCGCTACACCGCATCGAACGGTGCGGCACCTGCTGACAACGGTTACATCTACTCCGACACGACCAATGATTTGATCGGATTGCAGGTTGGTTTGGACATGTACTCACCGGTCTGCCGGTTCGGTTCGACTTATCTTCGAGCACGAGCGGGTGGCTTCTGGAACCTTTCCGAAGCGACCGCAATTGTTGACGACCAAGATGAGCGACTCTATGGCGTCCGTGATGACGACGGAAACTTCGCCTTCATGTTCGAGCTGAGCAACGGGGTTCACTATCAGGTCGGCGAAATGTTGTCGCTCCACGGCGGTACCGAGTTGTGGTATCTCGCCGAAGTCGCAACGGCCGAAGATCAGATTCCTTCGCTCGTCGGAGCCCGTGCCGGTGGACGTGCAATCGAGACCGGTGACGACGTGCTCTTCGTCGGTTTCAGTGTCGGTGCGACGCTGAAGTACTAACCCTCCGGGGTAGGTCCTCCGGCCGCGACGGTCGGAGGTGCGGTGCGAATCGCAGGTCGGTTTGACCGCACAAAAGACGAGGGAATTGGAACGCGGCTACGCCGTTTGGAATGCGTCGGCGACGGCTTGATGAACAATCTCACCGCGATGAATGTTCAAGGCAGAGGCGAGTGTGCCCGACGGAGAGTCATTTCCCTGTGCGGCCAACCGGATCATGTAGGGCAGCGTCGCGTTGCACAACGCAAACGTACTCGTGCGTCCGACGGCCCCAGGCATGTTTGCGACGCAGTAGTGAACGACCTCGTCGATGATGTAAGTCGGGTCGCTATGGGTAGTCGGTCGGCTCGTTTCGATGCATCCGCCTTGATCAACCGCCACGTCGATAATCACGCTGCCGGGCTTCATGATTTTCAGGTCTTCGGCGCGGACCAGTTGGGGAGCTTTGGCACCCGGAATCAATACCGCTCCGACAACCAAATCGGCACGCTGGATCTCTTCCAGAATGGTATGCCGATCGCTGAATAAGACGTTCACGTTGGCGGGCATGATATCGTCGAGATATCGCAGGCGATCGAGGTTCACATCCAAAATCGACACGTTGGCCTGGAACCCCGCCGCGATACGGGCGGCGTTGGCACCAACGATGCCTCCACCGAGAATGGTAATGTGGGCTGGCGCAACGCCTGGGACTCCGCCTAACAAAATCCCGCGGCCCATCTGTGGTCGTTCCAGATACTTTGCACCCTGTTGGATGCTCATGCGGCCTGCAACTTCACTCATCGGTGTGAGCAGCGGCAGGCGTCCACCCTCGTCACGAAGTGTTTCGTAGGCGTAGCACGACGCTCCTGAGGCGATCATGGCCTCGGTGAGAGAGTCGCTGGCGGCGAAGTGGAAGTAGGTGAAAACGATTTGACCAGGTCGAATCAGACCATATTCGCTCGCTTGTGGTTCCTTCACTTTCACGATCATGTCGGCATCGGCGAAGACTTCTTCGGCGGTATCAACGATGATCGCGCCCGCCTCGCGGTAGGCGTCATCGGGCATCCCCGATCCGGCACCGGCACCTGATTGAAAGCAGACCGTGTGGCCTCGGGTGGTCAGTTCTTCCACACCGACGGGCAACATTGCGACACGGTATTCGTCTGATTTAACTTCAGTAGGTACGCCAATTCGCATTGTTAATTCTCTTGGGTGCCAGGGCGGTGGGATTCAGTGCGATCGCCAAACAAAAAAGGCCCATTCCGGAATCGGAATGGGCCTATAGATATCGATGCAGGTTGTTTGAGGGTCAACTGGGGCTATTTGAGCATCTCAGCTAATTCGCTGTCGAGTTCCGCTTCACCCACATTGTGGCGAACGACCCGTCCTTTACTGTCGATCAACATCATCGTTGGAAGCGTTTGAACGCCGAACTGTTTGGCCAGCGGACTGCCTTCGAGGCCGCCGTCTTCGTACAGCTGGACCCAAGGAACGGAGTTTTCCTTAAGGAATGCGACTGCTTGTTCACGCGAATTGTCGATGTTCACACCGATGAGTTGCAGACCGGCGCGTTGATAGCGTGCCTGCAGGCTGCGGAGTCGTTTCATGTCTTGTTTGCAAGGCTCGCACCATGTTGCCCAGTAGTGCAAAACGATAGGACGTCCTCGCATTTGGCTCAGGCGGAAGGGTTTGCCTTGAATCGTGCGTCCTTCCAATTCGACTTCTCGGCCGACCGACTGCAGACGAACCGCAGCACCGGTGGCACGTTCGGCGGCATCGGTGCCGCGGAAATCGGTGGAAACTTCCTGATAGAACTTCAATGCCGCTTTGTCGTCGCCTTCGAACTCTTTGCTGAGTGCCAATTGCAACTTCGCAGAGGCGGTTTCGGGTGCCCGAGGATAGCGTTCGGTGAATTCGGTCAGTTCGCCCAACCACCATTCCTGGATTTTCGCAAAGTCCGCGTCAGGGCTTTGGCGGGCGATGTATTCCGTACCGATCAGTTGATATTCGGTATACGCACGAAGGGCCTGGCTCTCGGGCGAGTTTGAATTCGACAGCGTCCGAGCGAGTGATTGCAGCCGTTTCAGACCTTCCGGGTAGGCACCGCTTTGTACGGCGACGCTTACGGTATCGACGAGTTGTCGGGTCCAGGTATCTCGATCTTCGGGTGAGGTCGCCGCGTCAACAAGGCTCGCGACGATATCTGCGCGTTTCGCGTTGAGAAGAGCGAGTTCCTTGGATTCAGTCGCACGGACCAACCGAGTGTCGATCGCCTCGAGTTGGCTGACGAGTTGTTGGGTTTTTGCGTCACCGGCACTGGATCCGTTGGCCGTCGGTGCCGTCGAACCACCGGGCGTGAAGAAATTCCCTCCCGATTGAGCGATCGGTTCCCCGTTTTCCGCGAGCACGGGCAGGTCCAGCAATTTCCACGTTTCGCCGGTGCGAAGAATCGTGCCAACGAGCAGTTGCCCGGATCGGTCACCGGATTCGAACATCGCGACAGCGTTTTCATAGGCCGTGACGTCTTTGTCGAATCCCGGTTCGCCTGCCGGCATCACACCGGGAGAGGTTGCTGCGAATTGCAGCCATTTCGCGTTCCGGTCGACAACACGTTGTGACTTCGCAAATTCCTTGAATTTGGAGGCCGCGCGAGTCGCTTTTCTGGCCAAACTTGCCTGCATATCGCCGGTGATTCCGACACTTTTGATCTCCGAAGGCGTCGCCAAGAGCGTTGCAAATCGGGTTGCGTCTTCGGTTGCCAAAGCTGCGATCAGTTCCATCGTGACTTCTTCAGCAGAGATGGTTTTCCACTCATCGATCGTGCCGTCTTCGTCGGAATCCAAGCCCCAGCGAGTGCCGCCGGTGGCCATCCAGCGATACTGATCGGCTTTTCCGTTGAAGTTGGCATCGACGTCGCGGTAGACCTCAACGCCGTATTGGAAATAGCTCCATAAGTCGACCCTTTTGTCGCCATTGGTATCCGCGAATCGACGTAACATCGTGCCGTCGGCGGCGAGAACTTCCCATCCCGACCAGTCTTTACGTTCAATATCTCGAACTTCACATCGAGCGATCTGGTCATCGGCGACCTCATCGAACTCCACACCGGATTGAACCGGTTTCAGCCCCAACGCCGCGGCGGCCGAGGGTGGAGCGGCGTGCGAGACGGCTCCGCACATGAGAGTCGCGAGCACCCCGAGTGAGAGGGTGATCGGGTGCAGACATCGAGACTGCGGGGACAGCGAATGGTTCATGGTGACGCTTCAAATCCTTCTGAGGGTACCGATTTAACGATGAGGCTTGTCATATTCTTGTCTCTAGGGCGGAATCTCAGCCGAATCGCACCCCGAACGAAACCATCCCAGCGGCATGGATGCCCAGAGCGGGAGGAGTGGGTGATGATCGAGACGGTATTTCCGCGCCAGATCGAGCTATTTTGCCTGAATTGAGGCTCAGAAGGGAATGTCGATTCAAGTATTCCCCCCTAGGAACCCGAAAAAACTTGCTCGTGCGAGACTGAAGTGTCGACGCGTACGTGTGGGGTGGCGAAAGTTTTGGCAAATTTCGGACCGAATGAAGGCAAAAGAGCCTTTGACAAGCGTCAAAAAGTTCCTAAACTTCGTCCCCTCTGGTCGCGAGACCAGAACGCACGGGCGTGTAGCTCAGTTGGTTAGAGCGCGTCGCTGATAACGACGAGGTCCCAGATTCGAGTTCTGGCACGCCCATTTTTGAGACAGCTTTTAGTCACTAGCTATTAGCAACGAGCTTTTGTAAGATCCAAAGCTGGTTGCTAATCGCTAACAACGATTAGAGGTTCCCGGGGGTATAGCTCAGTTGGGAGAGCATCTGCTTTGCAAGCAGAGGGTCGTCGGTTCAAGTCCGTCTACCTCCACTAGAAGAGATTGAAGGAAGCGAGAAGAGTGAGTGAGTTTCGTCTCACTCGGTCAGTTCTCATGAGCAGAGTCAACGGTCTCAATGACAGTTGCCACGTCCATGAAACAGACCGGGATAAGGGGTCGAAACGGTTGAGAAAAACAATTCAAACTTTGTTTCGAATTGAACTTGACCTCCGGCGACGGATCGCTATTCTTCTCAACCCGCAGCAAAGAAACGGCCGCGAGCTTCACCGCTCCGGCAGCTTCCCAGTTGTGGTTTTCGAAGCGAAACACTGATGAAAACTTTTTAAAGAATTCTTCACTGTTCCGGTTGACGCGAAGCTGGCTCATCGCTAACTTCTCCGCTCACTCGAAAACGACCGGCCAAGATCACCTCCTTCATGAGGCAGATTGATCTTGGCCGGCTGCTTTCGGTAGCGTCTCTTGGCACGATTGCTTCGGCGATCCGGTCAGGAAAATGATTTTTGACAATTTGGTTGTTTGGTAGTTGGCATCTGAAAAGAGCACCATATGTGGGTGTTGAGCTAGCCTTTTTCCGGGGCTCAGTAAAGCATTCACGCAAGGTAGTTTATTAAGTTCTTCGGAAGCGTCGCCAATCTTTGTTTCCTGTGTTTTGCACGGGTTATTCAGCATTGGTGATTAATTTCGATTGGATTCTTGAGAGGCCAGGCTCACTTAGAAGAGCTTGGCCACTATGTGATATCGTTAATAGATTCTATTGAAGTCTATGAGCTGAAGCAAGGTCGATTTAGTTCGCGGTTCGCCGCGGTCAAGATTGATTCGCTTGAGTTCGGGATTTCGGTGGCCAATCTATCAAGGGCACATGGGGGATGTCTTGGCGTTAGAAGGAGAAGGGCGTGGAAGTCTGCGAAAAGCCTGGGGAAGTTGACACACAAGTGATGATCCCGGGATTCCCGACCGCAGCATGCTGAATACATAGGCATGTCTGTAACAACCTAGTGAACTGAAACATCTAAGTAACTAGAGGAATAGAAAGAAAAATCGATACCGTCAGTAGCGGCGAGCGAAATCGGTATAGCCCAAACCGAGGGGGTTTCCCTCTCGGGGTTGTAGGACTTCGATATGGGATTGTGATTGGTTAACAGAACGACTTGGAACGGTCGGCCACAGAGGGTGACAGCCCCGTAAGTGAAAACTTCATCACACCTTAGAAGCACCTGAGTAGGTCTAGTCACGTGAAACCTAGACTGAATCCACGGGGACCATCCCGTAAGGCTAAATACTCTCTAACGACCGATAGCGAACCAGTAGCGTGAGTGAACGGTGAGAAGAACCCCTGCTAGGGGAGGAATGTGAACCTGAAACCATGTGCCTACAAGCGGTCGGAGCACTATTTTAATGTGTGACGGCGTGCCTTTTGCATAATGATCCGGCGAGTTGTGGTAAACGGCTTGGTTAAGTTCTGACGGAACGAAGCCCAAGGGAAACCGAGTCTGAATAGGGCGATTGTCGTTTGCTGCAGACGCGAAACCTGTGTGATCTACCCATGAGCAGGTTGAAGCGCGGGTTAAACTGCGTGGAGGACCGAACCCACTTAGGTTGAAAACTGAGGGGATGACTTGTGGGGAGGACTGAAAGTGTAATCAAACCAGGAGATAGCTCGTTCTCTCCGAAATATCTTGAGGGATAGCGTCGAGTAAATTAGTAACCGGGGGTAGAGATACTGAATCGGATGGGGGCCCTTCCCGGGGTACCCCACTGAACCAAACTCCGAATACCGGTTGCCGTACCTCGGCAGTCAGTCCCTGGGGGATAAGCTCCAGGGTCGAGAGGGAAACAACCCAGATCGCCTGCTAAGGTCCCGAAGAATTACTTAGTCACTAAGGAAGTTGAAGTGCTATGACAGCTGGGATGTTGGCTTAGAAGCAGCCACCATTTAAAAAGTGCGTAACAGCTTACCAGTCGAGCATTTCTGCGCCGATAATGAACGGGAGTAAGTAATTCACCGAAGCAGCGGATTCTAGATTTATCTAGAGTGGTAGGAGAGCGCCGATGATCAGATACAAGCCGTACGGTAACGAGCGGTGTTGGGGTCATCGGGTGATTATGCCGGAATGAGTAACGATAAAACAGGTGAGAATCCTGTTCGCCGAAAGCCTAAGGTTTCCTGGGGAAGGTAATTCCGCCCAGGGTTAGCCGGTACCTTACCCGAGGCTGAAAAGCGTAGGGGATGGATAGAAGGTCAATATTCCTTCGCCGGTTGTGTATTCAAAGCAAGGACGGCGTCCAGAAAGTGAGCGGTACGAATAGAAATGTCCGTAGCGACCACTGAGGTGACCGGAGTTAAATGTCCGGTTATAGCCAAGGTATAGCTCGAGAGCATCCAAGTTCTCGAAGTCATTGGAAGGACGTCCAAGAAAAGCTGCGATGATTAAGCAACTGACCGTACTAAAACTGACACAGGTAGGCGAGATGAGAATTCTAAGGCGCTCGGGAGAACTGTGGTTAAGGAACTCTGCAAAATGGCCCCGTAAGTTCGCGATAAGGGGCGCCTCTTTTGGTTCACGCTGAAAGAGGCCACAGAAAATCGGCTCTAACGACTGTTTATCAAAAACACAGGTCTCTGCTAACACGCAAGTGGATGTATAGAGACTGACGCCTGCCCGGTGTTGGTAGGTTAAGGAAGAGGGTTAGCCTCACGGCGAAGCTCGCAACCGAAGCCCCAATAAACGGCGGCCCTAACTATGAGGGTCCTAAGGTAGCGAAGTTCCTTGTCGGGTAAGTTCCGACCTGCATGAAAGGCGTAACGATTGGAGCACTGTCTCAACCACAGACCCGGTGAAATTGTAGTTGTGGTGAAGATGCCACATACCCGCGGTTAGACGGAAAGACCCCGTGAACCTTTACTGTAGGCTGCTATTGGGTTGAGATATAATTTGTGTAGGATAGCTGGGAGGCTTTGAACTTTGCACGCCAGTGCATCGGGAGCCGTTGTTGAAATACCAGCCTGGTTATATTTTAATTCTAACTTTGATCCCCTGAATCGGGGCAAAGGACAGTGTCAGTCGGGCAGTTTGACTGGGGCGGTCTCCTCCCAAAGAGTAACGGAGGAGTGCAAAGGTACACTCAGCCTGGTCGGTAATCAGGCGTAGAGCGTAAAGGTATAAGTGTGCTTGACTGCGAGACCCATAAGTCGAGCAGGAACGAAAGTTGGTCTTAGTGATCCGGTAATCCCGAATGGAAGGGTTATCGCTCATCAGATAAAAGGTACTCCGGGGATAACAGGCTTATCGCATCCGAGCGTCCACAGCGGCGATGCGGTTTGGCACCTCGATGTCGGCTCATCACATCCTGGGGGTGTAGAAGCTCCCAAGGGTTTGGCTGTTCGCCAATGAAAGTGGTACGTGAGCTGGGTTCAGACCGTCGTGAGACAGGTCGGTCCCTATCTGCCGTGGGCGTTCGAATCTTGAGAGGATTCAACTTTAGTACGAGAGGATTTAGTTGGACGAAGCTCTGGTGTACCAGTTGTCGCGCTAGCGGCACGGCTGGATAGCTAACTTCGGAAAGGATAAACGCTGAAAGCATCTAAGCGTGAAGCCCGCCTCGAGATTAAGATTCGTAGACATTAGTCGAAAGCCCCCTGGAAGACGACCAGGTTGATAGGTTGGACGTGTAAGCACGGTAACGTGTTCAGCAAACCAATACTAACGGGCGAAGGTTTGGCCACCGATATCCCGCACTCAAGAAAAGTGCCAATCGATGGCGACCGCAAGAACATCATATGCAGCTACCAAACAACTCGGCCAAGCGGCGGCGAAATATTCGTCGCTTGGTCTTTCTGGCGACTATATCGCAAAGGTTATACCTGTTCCCATCCCGAACACAGAAGTCAAGCTTTGTGAGCCGATGATAGTGCCCACCAGCGTGAAAGTAGGTATTGCCAGATTTTTAAAAAGACCCTCCGGTTTCGATCGGAGGGTTTTTTTATGCGCGCACCGTAACCGCTCGTTGGATCTGATCTCGTCGTTCCAATTTTGAACTGGGAAATCGAAGGTTTCGCGTGACGCTCGATGCGTAGGAACGACATTCTTGTGTTGGCGCTTTGCGGTAAGTGTCTTCGCTCTACCAAATCAAGTTGTCAGGTTCGGTGTTTATCGCAATTCCTTATAACACGCTTGGAGCTGTTAGGATTCCGATGATTCCGAGGGGCTGACACCCATTCCCGCGTTGCAGTTTGGAATGTTGGCTTGCTTGAGATTCGTCCGGGCGGGCGTTGATCTTGCAAAAGTACATTGCATCGGTGACTGATAGGATGGCCGGAGTTGCCAACGCATTTTTTTATTGGCAAGACAAAGGCGTTTCATCTCGAGCAAAAGCATTTCGCGCAGTGCTTCTCTTATCGTCGACCAAGGTGGACACACGTTTGTTAGGAGATGCTGCGGACGTCGTCAGGCGTCCTTTTCTGAGCATTGCGACTTCGGGGCACTTTGGAAGTACGAATAGGTTGGTTTCGTAACCGCTGCAGACTCGTCGATATGACGGAACGCGTTAAGACTCAAGGTGTTTTTGAGCTAGAGCATTTTCACTTCTGTTGTGGCCACTGTCGTTGGACGGTGGAACATTTTTTGCCGAACGTAGCTACTTTTGAAAGCCTACGCTGTTTACGGAATAGCTCGAGGTAGCTCCTTCCCCCAAACTATGTTCGGCGAGGAGGAGCTCAGACGTTTAGAGATGCAAATTGGGAACTCGATTGGATTGGTATTGCAGCTTGCTTAAACACTTTGTCGGCGGCCGAGATTGCCGTATCGGTGGTAATCATGGCTGATGGATTGCTCGTTGAGGTATCGAAGGCATTCGATTCGAGCATCGGCTAGTACGGGTTCATCAATGATCGAGACGAAGTGGCGAGCACAGGCGTCCCGGATTGCTTGATTTTCTAGCGGGGTGACACTTCTGAGTCGTGACACTCTCGATTCTTCGATGCGGGTCGATAGTTCCGTTTCAGTTTCTTCGAGAGGTTCGATGAGTCCCGGCAACCAATCCGCAATGGACTCGAGGAGGTCGCGATCAGTTTTGGGTAGCGTCGGATCGATTGAGAGTGTCATCTGCGCGGAAACAGCAGTGGCGGCAGCAATCGCGATAATGCTGCGTTCTCGCAAGCTGCTTAAATTTGTGTCTGAGGTCGATTCGATTCGCAGAGTCAAATCGGGGGCGATGCGGTATCGGCGTAGATTATCTTGGCCGACTAGGCGAAACGTATCGTGTTCGCCCGCGAATGTTTGGTTCATCGCATCGCGTCCGCTGTCGATTGCCGCGCGGATCAGGGATTTTTGTGATTCTGGGAGAGTCTGCGTATGCGGGCTACGTGTGAGCCAGTCGGTAAGCCGGTCCAGTGGCGGATGTTCGCTGTCATTCGATTGCATTGTGGGCGGCTGAGTTTCTTGATCCGACGATTCTTTGTCGGTGATTTTGCAGAGAGCAAGGACATAGTGTGGTCCTCCCGCCTTGAGTCCAGGTCCGTAGGCGCTCATTCCAACGCCACCGAAAGGTTGGCGAAGAACGATCGCGCCCGTAGTCGGGCGATTGATGTAAAGGTTGCCTGCCGGAATGGTTTCGCGCCACAGTTCCACTTCGCGATTGTCCAGTGATTCGAGTCCGCTGGTTAATCCGTAGCCGGTGGATTGAACAATATTGATCGCTTCTTCGAGTCGGCCGTATTTCATGACGCTAAGAACAGGGCCGAACAGTTCCGTCGTATGCGAAAAGCTGCCTGGTTTTACGTTCCATTTCACGCCGGGGCGGTATAACGTCGGGTTGCCGTCGACATGTTCGGGCATGACGAGCCACGATTCATCGTCGTCTAGTTCTCGTAGCCCTCGCGTGAGTTCATCATTTGGGGGAGAAACGAGTGGGGTCACCATGGTGTGTAGATCCCAAGCGGATCCGACGTGGAGACTTCGAACCGCATCGGCAAGGTTTTTTCGGAACGATTCGTCGTTGAATACTTCGTCTTCCAATAGCAACAACGATGTTGCACTGCATTTTTGGCCGCTGTGTCCGAATGCAGAATAGAGAACGTGCTTGATTGCCAAGTCACGATCGGCCATCGCAGTGACGATCGTCGCGTTTTTTCCACCTGTTTCGGCGAGAAGATGCAGGTCGGGACGAACCTTCAGCATTCTTTTTGCGGTTTCGGTGCCACCGGTGAGGATGACGGTGTCAATTTCGTGATTGACCACGAGTGATTCTTCGGCGACATGGTCCGGGCAGGGAGCGAATTGCAATGCTTTGACCGGCACGCCTGCTTCCCAGAATGCTTGGCAAAGCAAGTATGCCGGCAGAACCGTTTCGGCAGAGGGTTTTAGGACGACGCTATTGCCGGCGGCGAGTGCGGCTGCGATTCCTCCGCACGCGATTGCCAGCGGGAAGTTCCATGGGGTGATGACGGCGACGATGCCTCGTGGCTGCACATCGATTTGGGGGCGATCGACCCAATCCAGCATCGAGAGGGGATAGAATTCGCAGAAATCGATCGCTTCGCTGACTTCCGGATCAGCTTGGGCGACGGTTTTTCCGGCATCGGCGACCATCGCTCCGATCAGATCACCTCGCCGCTCGCGAAGCAGTTGAGCGACGTTTCGCAGAATTTCGTGACGGGATTTTGGTGATTTGTCTTGCCATTCGCACCAATCGTAGACCGAATGAATCGCCTGATTTAGCTGTGTCGACGAGGCTTGCTGTACGCGGCAGACGAGTTTTTCAGGTCGCGAGATGTCGTAAGACGGTAGCCATGGATTTGATTCCGGATTATCCGAAGCCGAGTCGATTGCGAGAACGGGTTGAATCTCGAATGCGTTCTCATCGCAGCGAGTTTTCCACTTTTCAAGGATTCCGGAAGCCCATTTTGCGTTGTGAGGGAGCGACCAATCGGTGTCGGGCTCGCACTTAAAGTCGCTCCAATGTTCTGCGGCGGGCGGTTGGGCGGGCGGCTTTGTTCGATCTTGGGTGTTTCTCGGTTCATTCGATACCGATTCCATCATTTCCAGGGACGCGGCGAAGCCTTCGGCGAGTTCATCAAAGGTTTCCGAGTCGGCTTGGAGCGAATACGAGTGTCGCAGGAAGTTCTCTGGGCCGGTGTTTTCGTCGAGCCGCCGGATGAGATATCCGATCGCGTTGAGAAAATCGACACGCTTGCACGCGGGTGCGTACAGCAGCATGGGCACATCGCGGTTGGTGATCGCCCGGCGTTGGTGGTTCGCCATTCCTTCGAGCATTTCGAATTGGACGTTTTCCGAGCAGCCTGCCTCGGTGCACCAATTCATTGCCAAAGCAACATCGAAAAGATTGTGGGAAGCGACCCCCACACGCACAATTCCTTCGGTAGCCGCGTCGATCAGGGCACGCAGCATTTTCTTGTAGTTGGCGTCGGTTTCCATTTTGGAGACGTAAGGCGCCATCGGCCATCCAGAAACGCTCGCGTGCACGCGTTCCATTTCCCAGTTGGCACCTTTAACGAGGCGCATCGTGATCGCCCGGCCTCCATTTTCGACGCGTTTTCTCGACCAGGCGATGAGGTCCTGCATCACTCCGAAAGAATCTGGAACGTATGCTTGAAGAGCGATTCCCGCGGCGGTTTGTTCGAGCCCTTTGCGATCGAGTGTTCTTTTCATGACATCCGCGGTGAGGTGGAGATCTTTGTACTCCTCCATATCGAGATAAATGAACTTCGCCGGCGAATGATGATTCGCGTTTCGATAGAGCGACTCGAGGCGATCGGAAACGATACTAATCGTGTGTTCGTATGCGAGCGACGAGACCTGGCTGTAGAGTGTCGTGAGTTTGACCGAAAGACAGCGGATCTCTGGTAGACGCAGCAGGTGAATGTAGGACTGCAAACGACTTCGGGCATCGTCTTCACCGAGCAACGCTTCGCCCAGCAGGTTGACGTTCATTGAGACGCCGGTTTCTTGTCGTTGGCGAAGGTGTTTGACCAACAGTTCTGGTTCGGCGGGCAGAATGACGTTGGCAGTTTCCTGCCGCATTTTGTCTTTGACCAACGGGACAGCGACGCCGGGAAGGTATTCGCCGAACGATTGAAAACCGCGAAGCATGGCCTGTTCGACGGGACTGAAAAAGCGTGGGATGCCCTGCACGTCGAGCAGGAAGGAAAGTTGATCGGCCACTCGCGCCGGCGTGTTGGTGCGGAATGCTTGGTCAGTCATTTCAACCAGAGTCGCCTTATCTGCATCATGGGCGATCATCCGATTGAGTTCCGCTTGCTGTCGGCGCTCTTGTGGTGTTTGTAGTTTTTGAGCCGCGATCAGTAGATCTTTCGCCAGTGCGATTGCCTGTGTTGCGTCGTCGTGTTGGGGAGTTTGATTCATGACACCATTGGAGCCGGTTAGTGGTGGACTGGCAAACAGGCAGCAGGATGCTGCCATCTCGGTACGAATGTTGCTATAATCGACGGTCCGCTGGAGGGGTGTGACGTAGCATCCCGTTTCGTCCTCCGTGGATCTAAAAGATGAAAACATCTGTGATTAACCCGCATCAGTCGGGTGCAGTCTTTGGTTTCTCACCATCTTCTGTCGCTGTGAACCCGCCTGAATCGGCAGTCGTCACATTGGCAACTTCGTCGCCCATGCCCAGCACGCAGTGCGAGGAAATGGCTCACATGCGACGTCGTTTATTTCGCACCCTCGAGCATCCAGATCGCTGTATGATCGCGATCGATTGTGGTGCGGTTTCTATAGATCAAATCAAACAAATCACGGATCATTTCTTCGATGACGAGGCTCATCGAGAGAATCACAATTTGGTGTTGGCGATTCCGACCGACGACGCGTTCGCCCGTTCACCTGCGTTCGATTTGGTGCAATCGATCAAGCAGTCTGCGTTCGAAAATCATCACGACGGGAAGGTAAGTTGGTTGCTGATCCACCAACGTGAAACCGAATTGGACGCTCTTGCGAATCTCGTTCGGCAACAAGGTGGTCAGTGGTACGGCGAGTGAGTCGCGCCCACGAGAATCTTTCTGCCGGTTTCGCTCACTCGCAATTTGCGTCCGTGGAAGTAAAACCGGCGTGCTGTTATTCTGCCGCGAAATAGAAATTCGATCGGTAGATGAGGACGCGAGACAAAATGTCCGACAGCAATGAGCAGACCATCGCCCTGCGGGTGCGTTATGACGAATGTGACCCGATGGGGTTTGTTCATCATTCGAACTACCTACGTTATTTCGAGATCGGTCGGACTGAGTTTCTTCGCTCATCAGGTGGCCGATACCGAGATGTTGAGGCGGCGGGCTTGTTTGTCGTCGTCATTCATATCGACTGTCGGTATCGGGCATCGGCGAAATATGATGATGAAATTCAGGTGACAACGCGGGTCGCCAAGGTGACCGCAGCGAAAATCATTCACGAATACGAAATCCGTCGTGACGGTCAACTTTTGGTGGAAGCGACCGTGACTCTCGCGGTGATTGATAGTGACGGACGCCTGCAGCGTGTTCCAGAATCATTGATACAATGATCGGTCCGCAATTCCTGACGTACTCACTCTCGAAGCCTCGTTTATGACTATACCGACGCGACTGATGTCGCCTCCGCTGACGTTTGATTCCGTTTCGACCACAAACGATCGTGTGATTCTTTTTGCGATCGGAACCGTTTAATCGTGGCTACTGAACATGTTTCTGTGATGCCCGATGAAATCGTTCGTTGGATAGGCGAGGCAAGCCCGCGAACGATTGTCGATGGCACGTACGGTGGCGGCGGTCACACTCGATTGTTACGAGACATTCTTCCCGCGGAGACCGATTCGAACGGATTGAATCCGTTGATTATCGGAATGGACCGAGATCCAGCGGTGATTCGTCGGGATGATGTGCCAGAGGGGCCGGGCAGCGATCCGCGGATTGAGTTGTTCCTGGGCAGTTACGAAAAGGCACCGGCGGCGTTAGCTCACTGCGAACGGACTCATGCCGACGCGTTGGTGCTCGATCTCGGGTTGTCGAGTGATCAGCTTGCCGACCGCGAACGTGGATTCAGCTTCACGTTGCCGGACGCGGAACTCGACCTGCGGTTTGATCCAGAGTCGGATTTGCCCGCGCATCAGTGGCTCGCCTTTCATGGCGAAAAAGACATCGCCGATGCCATCTATCAGTTCGGCGAAGAGAGATTCAGTCGCCGAATCGCACGACAAATTTGTTTGCGAGCGAAGGAGCGATCGCCGGTCAAAACGGTCGGCGACCTCGTCGATATTTGTCGTCGGTGTGTGCCACGATCGAAGAACCACGACATCCACCCCGCGACTCGCACGTTTCAGGCATTGCGGATCGCCGTAAATGATGAGTTAGGGATTCTGCAGCGAACGTTGGCGTCGGCGGCGGATTGGATCGCGCCGGGCGGTCGGATTGCCGCGATCAGTTTTCACTCACTCGAGGACCGAATCGTTAAGAATGCCTTCCGTGACGACGACCGTTGGGAGATCCTCACGAAAAAGCCGCTGCGTCCCACTGATGAGGAAGTCCAATCAAACCCACGAAGCCGCAGCGCCAAACTTCGGGTGGCAGCGCGAAAGCCTGATTAGTTTGAAGCGTTGGACTAATCGTTTTGCGTGGCCATCGTTTCATCGCGATGCGTCACTCGCCATCCGCCCGGAGGATCGGGGAGGCCAAACGCTTCGTGGTAGTCGCGTTGTTGGAGTTCGAGCCAAACGAGCGTTTCTTTTGCGAGCGTTCGATTCACGGGAGAGAAAGCCGACAACTGGATTGCTCTCGTGATGCGTTGTTTCGCTTCCGGAAAATCTTGGCGAGCGGCCGCGGCAATGGACGCATTGATCCATGCACCGACTTGGCCGGGATGACTTTCTAATGCCTGGACCCAAATTTCTTCTGCGGCGGGCCAGTTGCCATGTTGGGCGAACACGTTTCCTT
This sequence comes from Aporhodopirellula rubra, assembly GCF_014192335.1. Lineage (GTDB taxonomy): Bacteria > Planctomycetota > Planctomycetia > Pirellulales > Pirellulaceae > Rhodopirellula > Rhodopirellula rubra. The sequence continues at coordinate 141,612 of NZ_JACHXU010000008.1, forward strand.
CTCTGACGGCTTTACTTCCGAGTGCGTAACGAGGTTCGGCGAGAGTCACGGTTTTTCGGATCACCGATTGGTTAAGCAAGCCGAGTGTTTTGCGGACCATCGCTTTTTGCAATCGGACGTGTGGTTCACTGATTGCCATCAGGTCGGGATACGCGAGCGAGATTTGTTGTTGGTTGACGGAAATTGGCATTCCCTCGGTCGGGCAATCGGCATCGAGTCCCACCAATTTCCACACCACACTGAGTCTTTCTTCGGAGCGTGGATTGCCGGTTGCATGCATGATTTCGCCACGCATCAGATAGCGTAGGCCGGACCGACGGGCTGCGGCGGCGATCGCCAGGTCGCTCGGTTCGTTTTCGACAGCGGAGACTAACCGGATGGTCGATTCATCGGGCAGTTGGTCTGGCAATAGAAACGTGACTGATGTGCTGCTCCCTGTGGCGGAGCTGCTTTGTCCCTCATTTGGACGGGTGATTTGGAGCAATTCTTGACGAAGTCCCTCGGCCGTTTTCTGCGGTCCGGCGATTTCCATCAGAACAATCGACTCGCCGGAAACGGACGCGAGTTGAGGCGGTTGCCAGAGGCTAATCGGGGCAGTGGTTTGGCAGCCTAGCAAGAGGCTGGCCAAGAACGTCGCCAAGAGAGGGCTCGCAATTCGACTAATTCGGGCGTTTTGACGGCCGAGTCGATGGAATCCGCGGCAACACATGGGCAGGATTGATGATTTCGAGCGATGACGCTGGCAAGGTCGATACAGAAAAGTCCGACGGTAGTCAAACATATGCTTCGATGACAAGCTATCTTGGGTGCCGAACGGCGATAATTCGTGGTGCCGGCCATTTTTTTGTGCGTGAAACTCTTAGGAACCATCCCATCATGGCCTCGTTGTTTGTCATTCGAGGGCGTGACCAAGGCAAACACTTTCAGGTTGCCGCGCCGGTCACCCGGTTGGGCCGCGATTCGACCAACGACATTCAACTGCTCGACAACGAGGCCTCTCGAGGGCACGCTGAAATTCGGTGCGATCCCACGGTGGGACGTTTCGAGTTGATTGATTTGGGCAGTAGTAACGGAACCTACGTCAATAGCGACCGTGTCGAACGCCGAGAATTAGTCAGTGGCGATCGAATCGAAATCGGCGGAACGCTGCTCATCTTTACTGGTGGTGGAAATGTTGCCGCGATGGACGCGGCCCACGGCGTCGACATTGTTCGCCAAGTGCGGGCCGGCGACGCCAGCCGGATCGTCTCGTCGTTTTCTCGAGGGGGCGTATCGCGAGGGCGAAACGCTGACGTTTCCGAGATCGCTGCCCTCAGCAAACTTTCGGGCAAACAGGTACGTTCAAAATCGGACCGACCTAAGACTTCCGATTCATCCTCTGTCGCTTCGGCCAAAAGTCCGGCCGTCGCCGAGAAGCGAAACACGACCGGGGCGGCACCGATCGCCGATTCGCAGAGCGCGATCGAGGTTCCCGACGAGTCGGCGTCTTCGGTCATCCAATCGCTGCCAGATTCATCGAAGAACTTTCTCGATACAGATCAATCACTCGAAGTCATGTATTTGACGGCTCTTGCCGTGGGACGTACCGATGACTTGAACGAGGTCCTCGATCGAGTCTTGAAGTTGATCTTCGACTGGGTGGAAGCGGATCGTGGATGCGTGATGTTGCGTGATCCCGAAACGAAACGACTGACGCCAGCGGCACGGTGCGATCGCGAGCAAAGTCGAATGTCGAAGTCCAAATCGGATAAGCCGAGCAAGCCACCGGGACGGATTACGATCAGTCACACCATTCTCGACTACGTTCTCCACCATAAAGAGGGTGTCCGGACGAGTGATGCGGTCGACGATGAGCGTTTTGATAGTGCGGCATCGATTGTGCAAGGCGGCGTTCGAGAAGCCTTGTGTGTTCCGCTGCAGGGCCGTTACGACGTGGTCGGCGCGCTGTACGTTGACACGTACACACCTCCGGGAGAATGGCTTCAGAAAAAAGGGGCCACCCGTTTTCATGATGAGCATCTCAAGCTGATTACCGCGATCGGGCACCAAGCCGCACTGGCGATTGAAGACACGTTTTATTATTCCGCGTTGTTGCAAGGTGAACGTCTCGCGGCGATGGGACAAACGATCGCCACGCTGTCTCATCACATCAAGAATATTTTGCAGGGCGTGCGTGGTGGCAGCTATTTGATTGAATCGGGTCTCGCGAAAGATGACACGGAGGCGATCCGTCGTGGATGGGCGATCGTTGATCGGAATCAAGAACGGATCAGTAACCTTGTACTCGACATGCTCACCTTTTCAAAAGAGCGTGAACCGCAGCGTATCGATGCGGATCTGAATGCAACCATTCATGATGTTATTGAGTTGATGCAGAACCGCGCGGATGAATCGAACATTCGTCTCGTTTGTGATTTGGATGACGATTTGCCGATTGCGAGTTTTGATCCTGATGCGATTCATCGCGCCCTGCTGAATTTGATCACCAACGCGATCGATGCGGCGGAATCAAGTGTCCGGCTCAGCAGTCGTTTTGATGCTGCGGTCGGATGGATCGTTGACGTCGAGGACGATGGCGAAGGGGTCGATGAAGATGAACGCGAACAGATCTTTTCGCTTTTCGAATCGAAAAAAGGTGCCCGTGGAACTGGGCTCGGTCTTCCGGTGACGGCGAAGATTATGCAGGAACACGGTGGAAGTATCGAAGTGCAAAATGCGGATGGTGGCGGTGCGAGATTCCGTATGGTTCTGCCGACGGTAGGCACCGACATCAGCGGTGAGAGCGGACTCGATACTCAAATTTGAGTCGTCGGGGACGAACACCTAACGGTGTGATCGCTCGACGACGTTGATCGAATACCGAGATTGAGTCGATTCTTTTGGAGCAGGCTCGCCGCGCGGTGACGGCGGACTAAAAGCGTCAAAATTGTCGCGTTCTCTCGGAGCAGACGGTAAAATGACTGGATTGAGCGAGTGGTCCGAACTCGGGTGGTATAACTCACGACACCCGTTGTCGTACGAATCGGCCATCGTCTTCGCTGATCTTAATGAAGGGAATGCGAGTGACTGCCACACGAATTGAATTGCTCCGTCGCATGGCAGCTTTTGGTGGTATGCGAGAGGACGCGCTCGAGAGGATTTTGCACGAATCCGATGACATTGAAAAATCAGTAGGCGATATGTTTTTCAGTCAGGGAGATACGGGCGAATCGTTGTTCATTCTCGAATCGGGCAGCGTGAGTGTGTTGCGAGAATGGGAAGGCAATCAGATCCCGTTAAGCACGCTCGGTCCCGGCGATTGTTTTGGTGAGATGTCGTTGATCGACTTTCAAAAACGATCCGCCTCTGTCGTTGCGAAGACAGATTGCCGTGCGATCGAGGTGTCCCGAAAATCGATCGCGTCTTTGTGTCAAGAAGATCTGCAACAGTACACGATGATCATGATGAATTTGGGACGGGAGGTAAGTCGCCGTCTACGCAAAGCGGACCAACGGTTGTTCGAGTTGCGGAGATTGCTCGAACCCCAAACGCTCATCGAACCACTGAAAGAGCTTCAGAATCATCATCACATTACGTCGTAGCAAACGATCGACTCGTCACCGGTTGTTTGCCCATAACGAAGAGTTGCCCATGAACCACGATCAAGCTCGAGTTTCGTCGCGATGAAGATCTTTCAGCTTCAACCCGCCTTCACGATCGACATTCCATTGGAGCAGGGAAAGGCGATTGAGCGGTTGAAATCGGCAATCGAGAGTGACGAGATGCGCGGTTTAGCGGAATCGGCTGGTACGGTTTTTGACTTCAAGATTGACCGCCCCGATCGACGGTTTTGGTCGCCTCATTTGTCAGCGCAATTCAGTGAGACCGAAACGGGGGCTCAACTTTTTGCTCGATTTTCACCGCGACCGGAAGTTTGGACGATGTTCATCGCGATTTATTTTGTGGTCACCATTTTGATGGGGCTCGCGATGATTGTTGGATACGTGCAGTGGACGCTCGGCTACACACCTTGGTCGCTCAGTGCGGTCCCGATTGGGGTGTTGTTGATTGCCTGTTTGCACCTGGCGAGCATGGTCGGGCAAAGCCTGAGTGCTGACCAAATGACATTGTTGCGAGGGCGACTCGATCGGGCACTTGAGATGGCATTCGGCCAGGAAAATGGCAGCTCGGGCGGGTCGCTGTCGCCGTGAGATGCCGTTGACAGGAAATCCTGGGTCGAGAATTCCGTTTTCGCCGTTGACGCGGCTCTGAACCTTGCGTTGACTAGTGCGTATGAACAACGACTCAACTCTCCCGACGACTGATTTCCCGACCGAAGGTCGAATCGCCTCCGTGGACTACGGCACCGTACGAATTGGCATCGCGATTTGCGATCCGGATCGAATTTTGGCCAGCCCGTTGGAGGTGCATGCGGTGACACAACCTGACGCGGGGGGGTATGAGTCGGATGAACATTACTTCTGCAAACTTGCCGCCGAGGAACGCGTCTCGGCGTGGGTCGTTGGTCTGCCCATCCACTGCGATGGCGGAGAGAGCGACAAGAGTGTGGAGGCGAGAAAATTTGCAACTTGGTTGCATCAGGTCACCCAATTGCCAACGAGACTGTTCGACGAACGATTCACGACCGTGGCGGCGAACCAAAAGATTCGGCAGGGTAAGACAACACGGAAGAAGACGAAAAAGCGAATCGATGCGATCGCCGCGCAGGTGCTCCTTGAGTCGTTTCTCGAGGCCTGTCGGTACCGTGGCGAAATCGCTGGACATGCTTTGAGTGATGTGAATTCAGAGGGTGAGTCGTTGGTTGATTGATGTGTGAACGTCGGCATCGATGGCGGCATATAGTCCAGCTCATATGTGGCATTAACGAGGAGACATGGATGGCATTGATACAAGACCGGGTAAACCTTGGTGCGATTGTTTGCGATGTTGTAAGGCGCGCGTGCAAGTGGATCGCTACGGTAGTGTCATTGGTGACGTTGTTGCTAATGACACCCTCAGTGCGAGCGGCGGATGTGGTCGTGGTGTGTGCCGACGATTATCGTGATGCACTATTGCCGTGGTGTGAACTTCGACAAGAAGAAGGGTTAACGCTCGCGTTCTGCCCTCCGGAAGCGACTCCAAATGCGATGTCAGCGGCAATCCGGAAAACGGCGGACGGTGAAACGCGTTATGTGGTTCTCGTCGGGGATGCGCCACCGTTTGCATCTCGAACGGCGGGTGATGCAAACGGGAATGACGCGACCCAATCGAATCGAATCCCGACTCATTATTTGCCATCGCGAGTTACTTCGGCCTATGGATCGACGCCGACTTATCCGTCCGATCTGCCGTACGCGGATCTCGATGGCGACGGAGTTTCCGATGTGGTGGTGGGTCGTTTGCCAGTCGTTGCACCGGAGCAGCTTCGTGACTTGGTTGCGAGAATCGTTTCGTACGAGTCGTCTCAGGATTTCGGTTCGTGGCGTCGTTGTTTGCAGTTGACCGCGGGGGTAGGTGGCTTCGGTGCGCTCGTCGATGGCGCGATCGAGTCGGTGACTCGTACCGTGCTAACGAGTGTTTTGCCTGCGGACGCGAAACCGCAGATTGCCTACGCGAGTCCTGGGCATGCGTTTTGTCCGGTCGGGGATTCGTTTTACGATGCGGTGATGCAGCGTTATCGAAGTGGCGCACGGTTTTGGGTTTACGCCGGTCACGGCAGCGTTGACCGTCTCGATTTTCTGACGCGATCCGCTGATGATGCCAGTGCCTTGTCTCAACCTGCTGGAGCGGATGGTGGTCAGCGGCGTTGGCAGGTCGAATCTTTGCTCAACAACGAAACGGCTTCCCAACTGGGAGGCAATCCGAATCGTTCGCCGATCGCCGTTTTGCTCGCTTGCTATGCGGGTGCTTACGACGCACCGGGTGATTGTTTGTCGGAACGTATGTTGCTCGCCCCGGGCGGTCCGATTGCGGTGATCGCGGCTAGTCGTTTGACGATGCCATATGGGAACGCAAGGTTCGGTCTCGGGTTACTCGAATCGGCGTACCGACCGGTCGGCGACGAGGCGTCACCAGAACGTCTTGGGGACGCGATGCTCGAAGCGGTCCGACGACTGCAGAAGAATCTGGCGGCGGTTGAAGGCCAGCCTGGAACAGGGAGCTCCGTGTCGACGACGCAATTGATGGTTGATGGATTGGCCGGGCTGATATCGCCGGCGGGGAGTAATCTCGCCGACGAACGTGGTGAGCATGCAGGTTTGTATCAACTCTTTGGTGATCCGACTCTGCGTTTGCAGCGACCCGAGGAATTGAAAATTACGGTGGACGACTCCGGTGGAAATTCCGATCGGCCAGAAGTGGAGGAACCGTCGTTGCCGAAAAGGGTGTGTGTTCGCGTAACGAGTCCGATCGCCGGTACCCTCACCGTGTGCGTGGATCGTCCGCTGACCGCGACTGCGATCGAGTCTGATACAGAGTCGAACGATGTCGACGATCCGCATGGCTGCACAATCGGTCAGGTCTCACTGCAGGTTGAAGTCAGCGAAATCGGTATCGCAATCATTCCTTTGCCGGATCATTGGAGTGGTCCTGTTGTGGTGCGCGCGTTTGTACAGGGCGCAAACGCATGGGCCACCGGAGCAACACGAATGCTGATCGATTGATTATGGTGGCAGCATCACCGAGCGGTTTTGCGATCGACTCGGATCGTCCGTTTCACATGAGATTCGAGCATGCTGCAGATCAATCGAAGCTTCATCAGAATAGTTTTGTGTGCCCTTTTTGTGGGGCCGTTTGCACGTCCTGGATGCGCCGCAGAAGACACGACGGTACCTGATGTCACCGCAACGCGGCCGAGTATCGTTCTGATATTCATGGACGATATGGGTTATGCGGACATTGGTCCGTTTGGAGCTTCGGACTATCCGACGCCGCATTTGGACCGGATGGCTGCGGAAGGTCGTTGCTTCACGGATTTTGCGGTCTCTTCGGCGGTCTGTTCCGCTTCGCGGGCGGCGTTGTTAACAGGCAGCTACCACCGACGCGTCGGCATTTCTGGTGCGCTGGGGCCATCTGCACGAATCGGGCTCGATCCAGAGGAAACTACGATTGCGGAAATCTGCAAGTCGGCCGGTTACCGAACAGCGTGTATTGGTAAATGGCATTTGGGTCACCTGGAACCCTTCCTGCCTCATCACCAAGGGTTTGATCAGTTCTATGGGATTCCCTATAGCAACGACATGTGGCCGCTGCATCCCGACACGGTGCGCCGGCGGCAGAAGGATCCAAGCGATCCTGGGAATTGGCCGCCGCTGCCGATCATGCAATCTCGGGCGGGATCCGAAGTTGAGATTGTGAATCCAGATGTTCAACCGTCGGACCAACAACAGATGACGGTGGAGTTAACGAGAAGGAGCGTCGAGTTCATTCGAGACGCGGAGAGCGAGGAGCCCTTCTTTCTTTACTTGCCACACCCGATGGTGCACGTGCCACTGTATGTGTCGGATCGTTTTGCCGGGAAGAGCGGTGCGGGGTTGTTTGGTGATGTGATGATGGAGGTCGACTGGTCGGTCGGCGAGATCTTCAATGCGATCAAAGACAGTGCTCATGCCGACAATACGCTCGTTATCTTCACGAGCGACAACGGCCCATGGCTTTCCTATGGGGACCACGCTGGGAGTGTTGGTGATCTGCGTGAGGGGAAGGGAACGATGTGGGAAGGTGGTTGTCGTGAACCGACCGTCATGCATTGGCCCGGCCGGATCCCACCAGGATCGAGTTGCGATCAGTTGTGTTCGACGATTGATATTCTGCCCACGATCGCGCAATTAGTCGGAACGCCATTGCCGGAGAAGAAAATTGATGGTGAGTCAATCGTTGATCTTATGACGGGGGTTCCTGACGCGGTTTCGCCCCATCGATCGTTCGTCGGGTATTACGGCGGTGGGCAGCTGCAAACGGTTCGAAACGAGAAGTTCAAACTCGTCTTTCCTCATCGATACCGGACTCTCGCGGGAGAAAGCGGCGGCACCGACGGAATGCCGAGCCGATATCAAATGGCGGACGCGGGGCTCGAACTCTATGATCTTGATAACGACCCGGGCGAAACGACCAATGTCATCGATAGCCATCCGGAGGTTGTGTCGCGTCTCGCTGCAGAGGCGGAACGCTATCGCGAGACGCTCGGTGATAAGTTGCGGAAACGCAGCGGTAGCGAAGTTCGAGGGTCGAGGCAGATGGACGCCGCAAAATAGGCTTTTCGGTTTCGCGGGGCTAATTCGTCAGGTGCTTTGCCTCGGGCGCTAAAATCGCTCTGTCAATTAGACGGTTGTGATGACTCAGCTACTGTTTGAGTGATCGATTTTGGTGCCTGTCTGTAGACCAAATTCGGGGCGAGTAGTCCAACAATCCACAGGAGCGTTAACATCGTCGGAAACGATTCTAAGATCGTGTCTTCGACTAACCCAGAGATCAAAACAAAGACCATCACGCCACGTATCCACTCGTGGGATGAGGTGACGCCAAAGAGTAATGACCATCCCAGCAATCCGACCATCAGGCAGCACGCGATCAAGCCAGCGGAGAACCATACATGCAGTAACAGGTTATGTGTGCCGGTGGCTTCGATGCTCATTACTGTCGCGGCACTATCGAGTCCCCATCCTGTGAAGGGACGCTCGGCAATCAGTTCAATTGCTTCTTCCCAGATAACGGTTCGTCCGGTTAACGAAGTCAGCTCCTCGACATCTCCACTCTTGGTAACCACGCCAACAGCGGATTGCGAGAAGGGACCCTCGCCGGACCAAAGTGAGATGACTAAAACGATGACTGACACCGATGCTACCGACGTGATTGCGACCGCGAGTCCACCACGACCGTAAAAGCGATTGATCAACATCACGCCAGCGGCTGCGACACCTGCGAGGATTGCAGTTCGGCTAAGCGTGGCAAAAGTTGTCGCGGCGGAAATAGTGATCACGCCAATCCAAATCAATCGCCACCATGGACCGCAGGTCGTAATCGCTAAGAGATCGTCATCTGGTTTCGATTCGAGTTGTTCGATTTTTGAGCCACGTGGGGACGGTTCGCTCGACCGCCCCGTCAAGAGGGCGAGTCCCATCAAGCCTGTCGCTACCGCGACTTTTGCGATGATATTAGGGTGACCGGTGCCTCCCATGCGGGTCACGGTTTCGGTGGCACTGGTGTATTCCGTGAACGTTCCTTTCTCGGGGACCAGGATGAATAGGCTCCAGGTGAATAGCAGGTAGAAAGTGGATCCGATCACCAGGTAAATCGTAACGCGTTTTGCGCCGACCGTAGCCAGTGCCGTCGTGATGAACAGCAAGTAGCCGACATAGATCAGTGCCGATGCAACGCTGATGATTCGCACTTCTGGGGCTGAGAAAACACTCGTGCAGCAGAAGACAAAACCGAGTGCCATCAAGGCGGCGCCGGGAACACTGTTGAGCAGTCGACGGGTCCGCGGACTCAGCAGAAGGCCCATCACGCCGATCAATGTTGCCGCCCCCGCCAACCCGAGTTTCAACAGCGTTTGGATACCCTTTGAGCTTGTCGCTCGGTCGTACTCCGATGCTCCGGTGATGAAATCGAGCGGATTGAGTGCAGCGGCTCCGATCAGAACCAATCCGATGATCCACGGCATTGCCGCTCGCGGTTGTTCATCGGATGACGACATGTCAGGGCGAAATCGAGATGGAGGGCGCGGACGTGGATGATGCAGCAAAAAGCTGTACTGAACGCCATCGATTGTAACTCGAGGGATGCTTTGAAGCGTCATCGCACCGCGTTTTCGCCGATCATCGATATGCTCTCGCGGTCAGACGAAAGATACCGCCGAAACGAAAGAATGGACGGTGCCTGTCGAAGTCATCGATTCGACGTTCTGCGGCAGAGGTAATCCGTCTTTGACGCGACCGGCGGCCACGAAAATGCGACGAGGCTTGAGTAAATTAGACCTCAGTTTCGGCCATATCGCGTGCGTGATAGCTACTGCGGACGAACGGGCCGGATGCGACTTTGGTGAATCCGATCTCGCGTGCCAGATCGGCGAGTTCGTCGAACTCTTCTGGCGGAACGTAACGCACGACGGGAAGGTATTTCTCGCCGGGTTGCAGGTATTGGCCGAGCGTCAGGAAGTCCACCCCGTGATCTCGCAGGTCCGAGAGCGCGTCAAGCAATTCGCCACGTTCTTCGCCGAGGCCGAGCATCAGGCCGCTCTTGGTCTTAACGCTCGCGTCATATTTTTTCACCTCTCGCATCATTTGCAACGTCCAGGCGTAATCGCTCTTGGGACCCCGGACGCGGCGGTACAGGCGAGGCACCGTTTCCATATTGTGGTTGAAAACGTCGGGACGGGCTTCGATCACGCGTGCCAGAGCGTCTTTGCAGTGAACGAAGTCTGGTGTCAGGACCTCGGTCGTCGCGCCGGTGCGTTCTCGTACCGCGACGACGCAGCGGTAGAAGTGGTCGGCACCCCCGTCAGGCAGGTCGTCTCGGGTGACGGACGTGATAACCACGTGTTTGAGGCCCAACTTTTCGGCCGCTTGGGCGATTCGATCCGGTTCATCGGCGGCGGGTGCCTCCGGCGGACGGCCACGATGGACCGCACAAAATCCGCAGGGACGCGTACAGACGTTTCCTAAAATCATGAATGTTGCCGTTTGTTGGCTGTAACATTCCATGCGGTTGGGGCATTTGGCGTTTTCGCAAACCGTTTCCAGCCCGAGTTCGTCCATCAAGTGATCGGTCAGGTGGTTCGAATTCGATTTTGGGATCGGCCGTTTCAACCACCTCGGTAACCGGCCGGTGGCACTGACAGAGGTGCCCGCAGGCATTTCAGGTTCGGAAACAACAGGCAATCGAAAAGCCATCAGTTCAATCAATTCAAACGAGAGTAAATTCGCGGAGAACGCTAGGTGCGGCGTGGAAACCCGGTTCGTCGGGATCGTCCGCGGTGCCATTGTAGCCACGAGACCAAAATCTCACCATTGCCGCCCCCACCGCTTCCCATTTCCGTCTTCGCGATACAATGCCCGCCATGTCGAAGTCAAAAACCAAATCGCACAAAACCAGCCTCACGGCTGCTGGCCGCAAAGAGGCCGATACGAAGGCCAAGAAAAAAGGTGGCAAGGGATCGAAATCCGCAAAAACGCCTGTTTCCTCAACAACGCCGGTCGCGGAAAACCGCAAAGCCAAATTTCGTTACGAGATTTTGGACTCGATCGAATGTGGCATGATGCTCACCGGCAGCGAAGTGAAATCGATGCGGGAAGGCAAGTTGTCGCTCGATGAAGCGCATATTCGGATCACTAACGGCGAGTTATGGTTGGTCGGAGCCGATCTCGCTCAGTATTCCAACGCGGGGTTATGGAACCATGATCCGCGACGTGCGCGGAAACTGTTGGTTCACCAAAAAGAGTTCAACAAATTCGCCGGGCGTGCGTTCGAACGGGGACTCACCCTGATTCCGCTGCGTGTTTATTTCAATGATCGAGGCATTGCGAAGTGCGTGATGGGGCTGGTCAAAGGGAAGAAACTGCACGACAAACGCGAAACGATCAAGAAACGCGATACTGATCGCGGACTTCAGCGAGCGATGCGGCGCGGATGAGATTTTGGGAGTGGTTTATCGGTCAGGTTGTGCGGCGATCCGGCTCCGTTTTCGCCGGCATGTTGTCTTTCCGCCGTCGCCTATCAAGATGCTAAATAGCAAGGATTTCCGTCTATGTTGACGATCGCGAACCTTATTAAGAAATTTCAACAACCTGGGGGCGGTGAGCTGACGGTGCTCGACGTCCCTCAGTTTGAAATCGCGAATGCCGAACAGGTCGCTTTGATCGGCGAGAGTGGTGGCGGCAAGACGACGTTGCTGCATTTGATTGCCGGCATGTTGTCGGCGACCTCGGGATCGATTCGCGTCGACAACATCGAGTTGACTCGGCTCAGCGAACAGGGACGCGACCGGTTTCGTGCTTCGGCGATCGGTTACGTTTTTCAAACCTTCAACTTGTTGCCCGCGTTTTCGGCGATTGAGAACGTCAAGCTCGGGATGACGTTTGGGAGCGGACGCGTCGATCCCGCTCGAGCCATGGACCTGCTCGATCGAGTTGGGCTCGCCGATCGGGCTCACTACCGACCAAAACAATTGTCCGTCGGGCAACAGCAAAGAGTCGCGATCGCGAGAGCACTCGCGGGGCGGCCGAAACTGTTGCTCGCCGACGAACCGACTGCCAACGTCGATCCGGCGAGTGCTGACTCGGTTCTCGATCTGATCATTGACTCCTGTCGTAACGAATCGATTGCGTTGTTGATGGTCACTCACAGCATGGAAGTCGCCGGTCGGTTTAGTCGAATCGAACGGCTCGAAGACATCAACCGAATTCCCGCACTGAAACAGGTCTGAGCGAATGAATCTCCTGTTCATCGCGTGGCGAAATTTTCGTTATCGCGCGTTATCTAGCTTCCTAACCACCTTGTCACTGATGCTCGGTGTTGGGCTCGTCGTGATCGTGATGTCCATCTACGGCATCATCAGCGAGGCGTTCGTGCGCAATGCGGCGGTGGGATACAACCTCGTGGTCGGGCCTCGCGGGAGCGCGTTACAGTTGACGCTCAACAGTGTCTACTATCTCAGCCAACCGATCGAGAATTTGCCGTACACCGAGTACATGGAATTTTTTCCGGCCGACGAACGGGCGCGGATGGTCAGCGAGTATGGCGGCGACCCGACACTCGGTGAACGTGACGGTGTTTATGCGGGATTCGTTGGCGAAGGTTATGCGATTCCGCTCGCGTTGGGCGATTATTTCGGAGAGTTTCGCGTTGTGGGGACGACGCCGGAGTTCTTTGAAAAATTGCGACATGGGCCAGATCTTGATCAACGGTTTGATTTCCAAGAAGGGCGTGCTCTCGAGACATTCACGCCTGAAAACCAGTATTTTGAATGCGTGTTAGGCTCGCGAGTAGCCGCGCAAATGGGTCTCGCCGTTGGCGACACGATGAACCCGACGCACGGCGATCCAGAGGGGAAAGGGCATGGGCAAGGTTTCGCCGTTGTCGGCGTGTTGGCTCCCACGGGGACACCCAACGACCGTGCAGTGTTTGTGAATCTCGAGGGGTTTTACTTGCTCGAAGGTCATGCCAAACCGCTTGAGGAAGATGCGGTGATCGTGCTTCCGGATCGTGATCCCGATGACACGCGTCCGCCGTTGTTGATGATTCCCGAACGTGAGGTGACATCCATCTTGGTCCGCAACGGCAACGTGATGCATGCACCGGGGATGCAAAACCGAATCAATGAGAGTGGGCGAGCGCAGGCCGCCGCACCGATTGGTGAGATCAATAAATTGATGTCGATGATCGTTGGGCCGTTGCTCTCGGCGTTGTTGGTCATCACGTTGATCACGTGTGTGGTCGCCGCGTTTGGTGTTTTGGTTGCGATCTACAATTCGATGAATGACCGCCGCAGAGACATCGCCGTCATGAGGGCACTCGGTGCCCGAAGAGGCAGCGTCACGTGGGTGATACTTTTTGAAAGTTTGATCATCGCGATCATTGGTGGTGCGGCCGGATGGTTGCTCGCGCACGTCGCGATCTATTCGGCAGGCACATTTATCGAACAGCAGACCGGAGTCCAGGTCGGATTGTTTTCGGTGAGTGAGTTCGAGTGGTTGCTGCTGCCTTTTGTAATCGTGTTGAGCCTGCTCGCGGGGATCGTTCCTGCGATGGCCGCGTATCGAACCGACGTCGGTTCAAACCTGTCCGCTTAGTCTTTCACCCCGAGTCATTGTTGTGCTGCCGATCGTCGAGAGTGGATCGTCCGAGGGCGTCGTGACGCCGTTCTCGCAGCGTGTTCGGGCGAATGGTGATCGGTTTTTGCGACGAGAGCTAACAGAACTTCAAATCAATCTGGGGAAGCTCTGCAACCAGACATGCACGCATTGTCATGTCGATGCGGGGCCGACCAAGCGACGCGAGAACATGACCGGCGAGGTGGCCGAGCGGATCATGTCCCTCGCGGCCGAGACGCCGAGTTTGAAGGCGGTTGATTTGACGGGGGGGGCACCGGAAATGAATCCTCATTTTCGAGAGATGGCGAGGACGTTCCGTGCGGCGGGGTTGCGAGTCATCGACCGATGTAACCTGACGATTTTGTCCGAACCTGGATTCGAATGGGTGGCACCGTTTTTAGCGGAACACGGTGTTGATGTGATCGCGTCACTGCCGTGTTATCTCGAAGACAATGTCGACTCGCAGCGGGGCAATGGCGTTTTCGATCGGAGTATCGCGGGACTGCGACGACTCAACGAACTCGGATACGCCGTGCCGAATCAGTCGGGCGACCCTCTTCGGTTGGATCTGGTTTACAACCCGACGGGCCCGCACCTGCCACCGGACCAGAAAAAGCTCGAGGTCGATTACCGGCGCGAGCTTCGCAGTCGGTATGAGATCGAGTTCGATTCTTTGTTGGCGATCACCAATATTCCTATCCGCCGATACGCTCAGTATCTGCGAAAACGCGGTGTCTACGATGATTACCTGACGATGCTCGCCGACGCCTTCAATCCCGCCGCGATCGACGGTGTGATGTGCAGGTCACTGGTTTCGATCGGTTGGGACGGGCGGATCTTCGATTGTGACTTCAACCAAATGGTGGATCTCTCGATTGAGTCACCCACGGTGTGGACGGTCGAGTCGTTAAGCGATTTCGTTAATCGACCGATCGCATTGGCAGATCACTGTTATGGCTGTACTGCGGGAGCGGGTAGCAGTTGTTCAGGCAGTTTGGTCTGAGGCGAGCGGATTTTCGATGCCCCGATTGCGGGCTACTGTCCGATGAAGACATTTCGCCGTGCTTGAACGGGGGGCGGACAAAATTCCCGATTATTGTCGAATAATCGGTTTGAAACCCTTTCCGAGAGGGGGGAGATACGGGATGCTCAACTTGAACGTTCTGTTTGTCAGGGCTCTCGTATTCGCGATGCACGGGGATTGGGTGTTTTACCGAACAACGCCCATTCTCTCGGCTTCATTCTCGTTGCGTCATGGTTTTTGCTTTGTCAGTGTGGAAACACACGACCGTCATCGCACCGCAACAAACGGGTGATCCGTTTGAGCTGCAGGAGAACGTTGCGCTCTGCGATAAGGAAATCGAACGCGATTTGCAGATTCTGAGAGAGAGCGGAGACCTCACGGTGTTCCGGAATTGCGTTGAGAACAACGCGGCCGACGGGGCATTGAATGAGCATTTGGACGCACTCAATTTGTCCGCGTCCGTTTTTGTCAGCACGAATGACCGCATCCTGCTCGGATACAACCGTATCGCGGGCCAGTACAACGCGTTCGAGTTGTCGATGTTGGGGCGACGGACGCCGAACCATCCTTCAGGATCGAGCCGATATCTCGATGAGACGACCGACAAGGCGTTGTTGGGCGGCGCTAGAGTGTTGTGGTACGAACATGAAGCACCGGCAGCGAATGGTCATTGGTTTCGGTGGTCGACATTGAAAATGCGGGTCCTCGAGAACCAATCCAGATCTTTTTGTCTGTTAAATCTGTCGAGACCGGTCCAGTTGTTGCCTGAGGTGAAGGCGTTGCCGAGTCGGATGCTGAATGAGCAATTGGTGATGTATCGCCAACTCGATGAAACCGACCGCCGAATCTGCGAGGGGATCGCGGTGGGGGATTCCACTGCCGAGATTGCTGCCGCGGTTGGTCTGACTCGTCGCAGCATCGAAGTCCGCCGGGGAAAAATCTTGGAGCACTTTGGGTTCTCACGCAAAGTGCAAATTGTGAGATTGCTGGTCCGGTTGGAGGAGAACGGGCTCCTTCCTGACTAATCTATGGCATCGGATTGGCACGCATTGCTTCTGCATTTCCTCCAAACTGGTTATATTGTCAGGGCCGACTCGAGAAAGTGAGTACTTTTGGTCGGTGGGAACGGACCTCTCCCCTCAACAGAAGCTGCCCGATGGATGATGCAGTGCCTCTCGCCGAACTTTTTTTGGGTCACGTTCATTCATGGGTGCCGAGTCGGAGCTGAACGGTCAGAGTTTTCGTGAAGCGATTTTGCGCCATGATGTGGCGTCGATCACCCGTCAATTGGTCGAGAGCCATTTCGTGTTGATTCACTTGGCCGAAGAGTCAGAGGCCGACGAAGTGCTCGGCGCATTGACCGCGTGCAGCGAAGGACGGGACTATCTCGTTGTCTTTTCGAGCCAGGCGCAGGCGAGTCAGTTCGTTGAATCACGGACGGATCTGTTCGAGGAGGAGTCCGAAGTCAGCGGATTCTGGGTCGATGGCCGCACGATGCTCGACTACCTCGACGATGAACTCGGCATTCTGTTGAACCCCGATGGTGAGGGTCACCGCCAGATCGGGACCGATCTGGTTCGAGAGATCTTGGACGAATTGGGCCTCGAGGGCTGATTTATCTTGTCTGCTGGGGGGTTAGCCTAACGTGCGAGAACACGGGTTTTCCCTCAGTTGCAGGCGATTAGCCTGCGCAACCGGAATAGATTGACATTTTGAGTGTCAGATACTGTTTCGACCGGTCTTTTCCTATCGATGGTCTTAATTTTGACGATTATGCGGGCCGATACGACTGTTGTGAACTTAAATCCCTGATTTCGGGACTTTCATCACTCGGTCATCCTTAGTTGAAGGGTGTACGACCCTCCAAACGCTGTTTACGGACGACAGCGAGACAGAGTGGGCGGGATGGAGGTAGACCATTTGGATCAGGGAAACCATCGGGGGAAGGATCCACTTAAGATGAAGTCGAAACGATCTAAATTATTGTTAGTTATTGGCGGGATCGCCGCTGCGACTTGGGGTTCGGCTGGCCTGACGGCGACGGCCCAGGATGCCTTGGTCTCCGAAGCTGCCTACCATCAGCCGGCACAGGACGCTGATCTGATTCAGCAAGTCGGCTTCTGTGGCGGCGGCTCAGAATGCGATGCGGCTCCCGTCTATGAAACCGATTGTGGTTGCGAGACACCATGTGATTGTGACATGGGTGGTTGCTGCAGCGACGAGGCCTGCGGCTGCGATGAAGCCGGTGGTTTCTTGCTCAACGGTTGCGAGTGCGACCTCGGCGAGCCGTTCTCGCTCTTCGGCGAAGCTCACGGCATTTCGGTCGGCGGATGGGCTCAGTTCGGTTACCACACTGCGGCAGTTCCGTTGTTCAACAGCCGTCCTGACGAGTACCAACTGCATCAAGCCTGGTTGTACGCCGAGAAGGCAATCGACACGAGTTCAGGGTTCGATATCGGTGGACGAATCGATTACGTCTACGGTGTCGACGCTCAAGACACTCAGGCGTTCGGGATCGACAACGATCACTGGGACAATGACTGGGATAACGGGGCCTACGGCCATGCGTTGCCACAGGTATATGGCGAAGCCGGCTACGGTGACCTTTCGGTGAAGTTTGGGCACTTCTTCACGATCATCGGTTATGAAGTCGTCGCCGCCCCAGACAACTTCTTCTACAGCCATGCGTACACGATGTATAACAGTGAACCGTTCACGCACACCGGTGCGTTGTTCACGTACAATGTTGGCGACGATGTAACAGCATATGGTGGTTACACCATGGGTTGGGACAGCGGGTTTGAGGACAATGGTGATTCGTTCTTGGGCGGAACGTCGGTGGCGTTATCGGACAATTACACGCTCACCTACGCCGCGACCGGTGGCCGCTTTGGGAAAGCATTTCCTAACGGTAACGAAAGCGAACGAGGCTACATGCACTCGATCGTTTCGGACGTGACCATCACTGACAAGATTCAGTACATCGGTCAATCGGATTATCTCCGGACGAAAGATGCCGATGGCAATGTTCTTCGTGACACGATCGGGATGAACAACTACCTGATCTACACCATGAGCGATTGCTTGGCGGTCGGTTCACGATTCGAGTGGTACGATTCGTCGGGCGTGTTTGACAATGAAGTCGACATCTACGCGTTGACCTTGGGTGCCAACTTCAAGCCTCACGCCAACGTGCTGGTTCGTCCAGAAGTCCGCTGGGACTGGGTCGATGGCAACGCTGCAAACATCTTGGAAAACGACGACGATCAGCAAACAACGTTCGGAATCGACACGATTTTCTTGTTCTAGCCGAACGCAGCGGCTTGCCGCTGGCTAATCATTCGCTGTGCGACATTTGAGACGAGGCGGTAACGATTGTTGCCGTACTCGTCTTTTTGCGTGGTAACAGCATGAATCAGTCCCCTAATTGAGGGGGTGTTTTCGCCTTGTGCTGTGTGCCGGTTGGCTGGCACCATTTCGCTGGTAATATGCGTGGGATAACATGCATTGTCCACGAACTCCCCAAAACAATCTTTCGCGGAATCCAACGTGATCCATCGTTTTTCATTGAACCTTCGATATCTCCCTCTGTTCCCGCTGCTCATTTTCGTCGCAGTACTCGCAGGCGCCGATCGCACCGCGAAGGCTGACGACTACGTGAGTGGTCTGCGGCTATTGCCTGCGGACGCAGCGGGTGTGGCTTGGGTCGCGGACATGCCTGTGTTGGCAGAGTCGTGGAAGGAGACGACGTTGCATGAACTCGGCCAAGATGACCTGATGAAACCGCTCGTCGAAGCTAACCTTGGTGCCGATGGTGCGTTGTGGAGCAATGTCGGTGACAAGATCGGTGTCCGTCCGAAAGACCTCTATGAGATTGCGTCGGGAGAAGTCGTGGTTGCTTGGTTGCCGTTCGAGAACGATCGACGTCGGCCGTCGTGTTTGTGCGTCATTGCCGATATCCGCAGCAATCATCAACAAGCCCTCACCGTGGCCGACCGAATCGATCAGGATCTCAAAGCGGATGGCGCTACGCGAACGGATGTCGAGAAATTCGGCGAGACGATTCGTGTTTACCAACCCAAGACACGTCCCGGTCAACTGAAGATTGAACAAGTCGTCATTGCGGTGACCGAAGACCGGATCATCGCATCCAACCGCGATTCGGTCGTGGTGGAAATGCTCGAAGCGATTCCTCAAGGTGGACTGGCGGAATCGGTGGAAGAGGCCCCGCTGTTCAAAGCCGTCGCAGACCAGGTGAGTGATCGGATTGAAGTGAAGAAGGCCGGTTCGACTTTGCAGTGGTATGTCAGACCGCTTTCGATGGGACGCATCTTGCGGGATGTGGCGAAAGTCGATCGCGGCAACAAAGTGAAGATCCTGAATTTGCTTGAAAACCAAGGCTTTGATGCTATCCAAGCGATGGGTGGGACAGTGGTCGTTCGCCAAGATGAGTTCGACCTGTTGCATCGTGGCTACATTCACGCTCCACCGGTAACCGATCAACCGGATCGCTATCGTTTGGCAGCTCGGGTTCTTCAGTTCCCAAACGGAAATCTACAACAGTTGCCAGGATGGATTCCAAAGTCGACCGCATCGGTTACTCAGATGAATTGGGAAATGGAGAAGGCGTTCTGGGCACTCGAGTCGTTGGTGAATGAAGCTTTCAACGACAAGATCTTCCGACCCACGATTGCAGGGATTCGGGATGATGAAGAAGGACCACAGATCGATATCGAAAAGAACGTGATGCCTAATCTCGGTCGCCATCTGTTGTTGCTGACCGACAACACCGAACCGATCACAGTCGATTCGGAACGCCTGCTCGTTGCGATTGAGGTAATCGACCAAGACGTAATCGCCAGTGCGATTGAGAAAGCGATGGAAGTTGAACCCGACGTTCTGCTGGTCGAATCTGTCGACGGCGTGGATATTTGGAAAGTCCAACGGGGTGAAGGTGAAATCGAAGAGGAAGCGTTCTTTGATGATTTCGGTGGCGACGATGACATGCAAGAGGAACAGCCACCACTTCTTGACACCTGGGCGATCGCGATGGTCGGTAAAGGTGCGGGATCGGACAAACCCTATTTGATGTTTTCCAGCCACGTCGATTTTCTAGTCGAAGTCGCTGAGCGAATCGCATCGGGAGCAGGTGATGGTCTAAATGACCAACAAGAGATTAAAGACCTTTTGGAAACGACCAAAGATTTCGGCGGCGAGAAACCATCGATTCAGAGAATTGTGAGGCTCCGGGAGTCACTGCAGGCGAAGTACGAATTGCAACGTCGCGGTGAACTCAAAGATAGCGATTCGGTTCTCGCGACGATCATTCGCCGATTGTTTCAGGACGAAGAACAGGAAGACATTGAGCGTCCTAACGCATCAAAATGGCCTCCGTACGCCGACGTGAAGAAGTTCTTCAAAAACGCATCTAGCTATGTGGAAACGACCGATACCGGTTGGTCGCTCAACGCATTCTTGTTGCACTAATTTTCATTTGAAGGTCTCTCTCGTTTAAGACGCCGGCGGAAATTTTGACTGACGGACGATGTCCTATTTCTTGGCGTTGTCCGTTTCTAGCCAGTCCGTTTCTAAATATTCGAACAACGACTCGAATCGGAATCGCTTGTGTCGGAGCATTTGCGGCGTTGGTAGCAATGACGGTGAGGGATCGTTCACACACTTCTACATCCTACGAAAGAACCGCATCATGACCGTTGAGACACGAAGAATTACCGACCCACCAACCCTGGCACGTGAATTTGCCAAAGACTTCGCCGCGTGGGTAGAAAAACAGAATCATGACAAAATCAGTGTGGCCCTTTCCGGGGGTAGCACACCCAAGATTTTGTTCGAATTGTGGGCGAGTGAGTATGCGGATGCCGTTGATTGGTCGCGCCTGCATTTCTTTTGGGGTGACGAACGGTGTGTGCCTCCCGACGACTCTGAAAGCAATTATGGCGTCGCGAAGGAGTTGTTCTTCGACAAGGTGCGTCTACCAGATGAGAACATTCATCGTGTGCACGGCGAAGCGGATCCGGAGCAGGAGCGTGTGCGTTATGAAGAAGAAATTCGTTCGATCGTTTCGAGCGATGAGAATGGTATCCCTCGTTTTGATCTGATGCTGCTCGGCATGGGTGACGACGGACATACCGCATCGATTTTTCCGTATCAGCGTGAATTGCTACAGTCACCTCGCATTTGTGAGGTGGCACAGCATCCTGTGTCAGGTCAAACGCGAATCACGCTCACGGGGCCCGTCATCAATGCATCGGCAAAGATCGTGTTCCTGGTAACCGGTGCCGGGAAAAAAGAGGTGCTAGCCGATGTGATTCATCACAAGGGAGCGTTTGAGACCTATCCGGCGTCCTACATTACCGAGGGTGACGTCGTTTTCTATGTTGATGAAGCGGCAGCAGAAAAATTGTAGTTTTTCGGCACGATAGTCGCCCCGTCCGACGTCATTTGATGTCTCTATGGAAGCGAAGCATGCGTACTCAAACTGTCCGATCCCGAATATTCCGTTCCTCACGGCAATCCCCAATTCAGCGGCGGAAAGCAAAGAGTCGAGCGGAAGTGTCGCTCAAGATGATTGTTGGGATGGTTCTGGGGATCGAGCTGGTGGGGGGACCGGCGCTCTTGGCGATGAGCATGTTGGGGGGCTTTGATTTGGTTCAGTCACCCGTCTTCGCAAGTTGGTGGATGACCGGCTTTGCCATCGTGGGAGGTTGGTCAGGCGTTCGATTCCTGCCGCGGTTCTCGAGAGACCGCGGACCAACGGTCGACTTCCTGATCGACCCAAGACATGTTCGCAGTTCGCTCGGGTTCTACGATTATCCAAAACTCTGACGCCGAGACCGCTTGCCTTTCACGCCCACGAAGCCAAGGATAGTCTGTCGTGCCGGCCCGCGAATGCGAGTCCGGCGTTTGACAGGATTGGTTTACGAGTCTTTTGGTCTGGATAGAAGGAACGACATCGATGTCCCGCTTTTTTTTCGGCGTCATCTTGGGTGCCGCGCTGATGTATGGGGCGATGCACTACCATCTCGTCCGTGGACAAGATGGTATTTTCATGGTGCCGAAAGTCACCAGTGATCTGGGTGACATCTACGTTGACATTCGAGGGTTCACGCTCGAGGATTGGAAGCAGCACAAACCGTTGGCTGCAGCCATCATGAACAGCGATCGTTCCGAAGTGTTAGCCGATTCAACCTTATCCGGGTTTCGCGACAATGTTCACTCGTTGGTCGATCGACTGTTGTCGAACGATTGATTGTGACCTGTAGAGAGAACTTCTCTACCTATTGGTCGCTTTCTTCTCCTCCACCACGGCGTCCGCGTCCGCCTTCACCGCCACGGCCTCCGCGAGCATCACCGCCGCGTCCGCCTTCTCCGCCACGACCGCCGCGTGCGTCACCGCCACGCCCGCCTTCACCGCCGCGACCTCCTCGGCCCATGTCGCCGAAGTCAAAGGGTTCGCCTTTCATGTCTTCGAACTTCTTTTTCTGTTCGGGTGTGAGGACAGCCATCACGTCTTTTTCGATCTCTTCGCGGATCTCTTCCATCTTTTCACGCATGCCGTTTCGGTCACCCGACTGCATGAGGGATCGCATCCGCTCACGCATTTTTTCTTCTTGTTCGGAGCGAACTTGTTGGAGCGTTTCGCGTTGTTTCTTGCTCAATTCGATCGCGTCTTGGATTTCGGTGTCACCAAGGGCGATCAATCCACGACGTTGTAGAATGAGTTGGTCAAGACGCTCGAGTTGATCAAAGCCGAGTACCTCTTCGAGCAGTTCGCGATGCTTTTCGGCTTGTTTCTTTTGTTCTTCTTGCATCTTGCCGAAGAATTCAGCACGCTCTTCTTGGGTGGCGTTTCGGAAATCGAAGTCACGCGCACCGCTGTTGCGAGGCTCTTCGCGGATCCGTTCTTCAATTTTTTTCAGGCCTTCTTCTTGGACCGATTCGAGTTTGAGGTGTTCGCGGACTTCCGGTGAACGCAGCAACGCCATTGCTGGATCTCCGCCACGCGTCATGCCACCGCCTGGTCCACCACCGAATCCGCCGCCCCGGTTACCGCCACCTCGGTTACCACGGTCGCCGCGACCGCCTTCGCGTTCACCGTCTCTCGGCGGTTGAGCCGATGCGATGGAAGAGATTGGGAGTTCTGCAACAACACTGAAAGCCAGTATTGCCGTTGCGACGAAGGCGAAATGTTTTTTCATGACTAGAGTCCTTGATACGGATGTGGGGGGTCGGTTGTAGCAGACGTCTCACGCACACAGTGTGCAGAGGGGGATGACAGAGAGCCAATAGAAGAGTGCCTTGGCATACCCTCGTGAGATGGTCTAACTCGGATAAAACCCTTTCGTTGTAGAAAAGTTTCGCGAGCACGCGTTTCGGGGGCTTTTTAGCCGAGCTTCTTGATTCCCGCGGTCGGGTGGATGGCCCGCCAAGCTTTTTTGATCGTGCCCTTCATCGGCATTTGCTTGACGTAACGCGAGAACGCATTGTTGGCGGAGTGGGTCAGGCGATGCCACGTGGAGTGAGTAATCGTCCCGTAGGCAACCTGGGTTGTCGTTGCCGTTTGTTTCTGTTTGTAGGGTTGTTCGCCGTAGCCCATGTCGATGCAATCGATTCCATACCTCGTCGATTCACGCACCAATTCCGTGAACAGTGCTGTTCCTGGGGAATAGCGGGAATAGGTTGGGTCATAGGTCGGGAACCAATAGTGGAGCCGGCCCTGTTCGATCATTCCGTAGTGAGCTGCGACGACTCGGTCACCGGCCCAAAGCACCGACAGCAGCCCTCGCAACGGATCATGGTCAAGACGTTCTGATGAAGCAGAGTTTGAGCTGCCGTGCAGCACTTCGATCATCCGCCGGGTCCAGTCAGGCAGAAAAAGATCGAGGATATGCGTGCGTTGGTACTGAGCCCTCTTCCAGGCGATCGTCTGGGCGAGCACCTCGGGCGACCGACAATCCACCTCCAGCCGGATGTCACCGACCTCCCGGCTGAGCTTGCGAGTCTTCTGGCCCTGTTTGCTGATTGTTCGGTGGTCTTTCACGAGTTGACGCAGGTAGCCTTCTGAGTCGCCAGCAAAATCTGCTTGATACGCGCCAACGCTGTTGAGGCGATACTCTGTCGTCCAGCGTTCGGCGGGATGGATAATGGCGTGAAGGTCAAACGCGAGGACATCACAGGCCTTCAACAGTGCCGGCCATTTCACGTGTTCGGCGGGAAGTCCGATGACGTTTTGAGCGTCATTAAGAAACCGGCCAGCCGGCACGCCCACTCGTCCAATCCGGTGGAACGGTAAGAACCCGATCGCCTCGTCCAAACCGTCGGGAGTTGATCTCTTGATGACCGCGACGAGGACGTCACCGCGCGCCCGGTGGACGGCAGCGGAGAATCGAGATGCGAAAAAAGGCTGGTTCCACTGACAGTTCTGTCCCCGGAGAGACTCCCATTTCGCGAGGAGTTCAGGTGAGAGCTGGTCGAAACGGAGAACCGAGATTGTCGGTTCGTTGACGTCGTCAACTTGAAAAGGTGCCTGCCCGTTTGGGTTGTCGATCAACCTTTTGTCACCGCGCAGGGGATGCCCGCCACCGGCTTGATCGCCGGGGGAAGCGGGGATTTTGCCCGCATCGGGCAGGGGTTCGGGGAAAACGTCGGGCAACACCGTGGCAGTCGCAATACTCGGCAGAGAATCTCGGTACGAACTGAGGTACGCGTGAATCTAAGATTAGCCGAGGAACCCCGTTAGCCAATAGATAACAGGTTTATCGACGACGTTTTTTAATCTTTGCTCCGCCTTGGCGGACTTTGAATTTCGGATTGCTTTTGCAAATCACGTAAATTCTGCCGCGACGCTTCACGACTTGGCAATCAGGGTGGCGGTATTTCAACGCGCCGATACTGCTAACGACCTTCATGGATGGTTTCTCGGAAGATGGGCGATTGTAAAGGATTTTGTTTTTGGCCCCGCAGAATAGCGAAATTTCTACGCTCGGCAACGCCAATCGCGGGCTAACGCAGCATTTGCTCGAACGCCGAGGTCAATTCATCGACCGGAAATAGGCAAAATGAGAGCTCTCGGCTGGCCAAAATCTGCTCTTCCGTCTCCTGGAGTCGCAGACGTTGGAGTGACGCCTGCATTCGCTGGCGATCGGTTTGTAATTCGGCAGCGAGGGCGTCATTGATGCGCTCTAACTCGCGATGCCATTGCCCGCGGTTGCCTTTGGCCGGAATATCGTCGAGCAACTCGCGTTTTCGATTAATCAGTGGTTGAGCCTGAGAATCTCGACCGTCCAACCACTTTTCGCCGTGAAATTGGGTGTCGCGAATTTGACGATGCAGACTCTCCATTTTGACTGCTCGGGCCGGGTCGCGATCCTGACCCGGCAATCGAACCGTCGCCGAAACCACCTCAAAGGCGGGTGGAGTCAGATGAAAAAATTGGCAGATGATACGATCGGCGAGCTGGTCATATTTCCCGCCGCCGATTCCATGTAAAAACAGATCGCTCAACAGCAATCGGGCGAACATGGTTGTCATCAAAGCCCTGGGCCGAAGCTTAAATTCAGGGGATGCGGCATCGATCAACGCCGATGCTGCGGAGTCACGATTGTCGGCCGGCAGGAGGATGGAGCCTGATCCGTCAGGTGTGGATTGACGGTCGCTGAGTTCGAGTTGGTTGCCGACTTTCCGCACCCAAACCGCTCGGCGGACTGGCCGATCGTTTCCGTAAACCCACAACGGCAATTCCAGCCACTCGTCGTCGCGACCGAGATTAGGGACCGGGTGGGCAGAGCTGCGGATGCCGTGCCAGGCGCGATAGTGGTCGGCGGCGTCGTTGTAGACTTGATGAAAACGCGCTGCGTCGTCGATGATTTCCATGACGAATCGGGCGAACGGAAGCCCCCGAACTGCTACGCCGAGCGGGATCTCCAGCGTTTGCCAACCGAGCTCACCCTCAAGGGAATGACGGGCCTGAGCCAAGGCACATCCGGCAATTTCGCAGCGTCGGATCGCCGCGCGGGCGTGGGGCCACAGTTGGGTAATGCAGGGATCAGGCACGAGCGGCGCGATCGCTTGACGCACCGCGGAATCGAACTGGTCGAATTGCCGGAGGTCCCGGATTCTCGCTTGTTCGAAGGGGATTCCTGCGCCGCCGACGTCATAGCTGACCGTTTCGTAGCGAACGCGTCCGGCCGAATCGCGAACCGGGATGCGAATCGATCGGCTCGCGGCGACATCATTGTCGATGACTAGGTTGATCGCATGAGCGCCCGTGTCCCGAGCAACCCGGTCAAGTGCAAAGTTCTTAAACCAAACCCCTGGATGGAACAGGGTTGGTTGATGACCGGCCATGACGACAGGAACCGAGGCGCGATCGGAATCGACGCCTGCCTCGGACGAGGTGCCACGGGAGGTTAGCCGAAGCGAGGGCACATCGCGGTACGCGGCGGTGTACTGGCGAGAATCCGCGAGGAGCTGCGTCCGCGCGTGATAACGCAATTCATCCCAGAAATTCGCGTCCGCCGCGGCGTCTGAGGTCGATGGGGCGAGGGGCCCGTGCTGGGAAAGGTTGCTCTTGAGCAACAACTCGGCATCGCTGAGCGGCGGGACGATGAGGGCGGTTTTGTTATCGCCGCACGCCCGATATTCCCGGTAACCGCCGTCGTTTGGGTGAGAATCCCTCGATTCAGGACCACGCGGTTCGGTTTGGTCCAGGCCCATAGCGCAGTCGGGAGGCGTCGGAGAAGGATTGGGGGTGATCGTGTCAGTCAAAGCGGAACATTCAAGGCCATTGAGGATCGGTGATCGATCGATTGAGCGTTGCTAATCGCGATTGGACGTCGAGCAGACGTTGCCACGCGGACTGCTTAAGCAAAACCTGTTCCGTCGATTCGTCCGTTTCCGCCGTCTCGATCAATCGTTCAAGACGATTTTGCAGATAGTCTAGGATCTCGCAAAGCTGTGCTTTCTGCCCGGGGGTCAAACTATCCGGAATCGCTGGCAATTCGTCGACTTGTAGGGCTTCGACCGGTAACGGGCTTTCGGGTTCCTGGTGCAATTCGACGGCGATGGACTCATCGGACGATTTAATGTCCCGACTTTGCGATCCGCTGCCGCCGCCCATTAACCTTAGGCGTTCGGCAATCTGTTCCTCTGAACCGAGCAGTAGCAAACTGCGGCCGACGGCGATCAAGTCGCCGTGCCGGAGGATTTTCAACTGGCACTCCGCACCGTTAACCTTGGTCCCGTTGGTGCTGTCGAGGTCAGTTAGCACGAGTCGGTCGTTATCCCGCTGGATTTTTAGATGGCAACGGCTGACTCGCTCGTCATTGAGCTGGATGTCGTTGCCTTCCTCGCGACCGATCGTCAACGGAGTATTGATGTCCTCAAATACTTTGCCCCGATCGGACCCGTGCAGAACTTTGATCGTTACATTCGTCACCGATAGCCTCGATCGTGATTAAAAGAAGAGTAGCGGGCAAAACCGACAGGAGTCTTTGAGTTCGCGCATCCTGCCTGCATAATCTAGTAGTGCGAAAAATGAGTGCCGCGACCGCAGGCAAGCGATTCGAAATTAATAGGATAGCTTAATTCACTGCGCAGCGACTCATTGAACTTGTGCGATCACGCATTTCAGGTAATCACTCTCGGGGCAGGAGACTGCACACGGATGATCGGGAGCCGGGCCACGCGACTGTAAGATGATAATGTCTCGACGGCGTTTTCGTCCAACGTCGACCAACATATTCAAGAAATCGGACCGCGAAACATGTCCCGAACAACTGCATGTGACCAAAAGTCCACCTGGTTGCAGTAGGTTTACCGCGGACATGTTCAAACGAGCGTACGCCCGAAGTGCCGCGTCGACTTGGCGTCGAGAGCCCGCAAAACGCGGGGGATCTAAAATCACCGCGTCGAAAAATTCACCTCGTTCGCCCCGGTTTTTCAAGTCGTCGAAACAATCGGCGCGTTCAAATTTGACCTGGGACAACGAGTTGGCTTCCGCGTTGCGACGGGCCATCTCAAGCGCTTTTTCGCTGCTGTCGACTCCAATCACCTCGCTCGCTCCGGCGTGCGCGGCCGCCAATGCGAATCCACCGGTATAGGTGCAAATGTCCAGAACCCGTTTGCCGGCCATGTAGCGAGCCGCTTCGGCATGGTTATCTTGCTGGTCGAGATAGCCACCGGTTTTCTGGCCGTCACGCAGGTCGATCGACATTTTCAGGTCATTGTGTCGATACCAAACCGTGTTCACCGATGTGTCCGCATCGGATTCCGATTCCGAGGTTTCGGCGGAAATGCCACGACTCCATGACTCGATTTCAGCGATTTGTTGCTCCGAGACGGCTTCGTGTTTTGCGGTCGCTGCGTCCATCCGAGCGATGACGCGACGGCAGGGGGTGCCGTACTTTTCAGCGGCGATCAGAACCTGGTCGATTAAAAATTTTCCGCGTGAGAGCAACGCCGCAGCAGTGAATTGCACGCTCAGGCAGTCTGCGTACCGGTCGACGATCAGTCCGCTGATCCGATCCGATTCGCTGAAAATCAACCGTTCCCCTTTCTCCGCCGAGGTAGGCTGCGAGTCGCTAGTCGCTGATGAAGCAGGTTGGGCGAGTCGGCGGCGGGCGACGGCTTCGTCGATGCGTTTCGCGAAGAGGGCGTCGTCGACCGGTTGGTCGCGGGAGAAACTGTACAGTCGCAGACGCAACCGGCTGGCCGGATTAGACAACCCGCGGGCGATCCAATTGCCATCATGATCGAGCAAATCGACTTCTCGGGCGGGCAAGTGCAGGACATCGCTGGATGAGTCGCCATCGGCCGCGTTGGAATCATCCGTCGATTCGTTCGAAGTGTTTTTGTCTGCGGCCGGGGACTCTGCGGCCGGGGACTTTGTTTCGGCGAGAGCGGTCGCCAACACCCAAGGGTGGCGAGATAGAAATGGGAAATGCCGGTTCGGTTTGGTGCGTAAGACCTGGGGCGCGGCGGCAGTCCCGCTGTTAACTTCGGATTGCGATGGTTGATCGGAGGACGAGGTCACGTGGTGCTATTTTCGTAGATGGGAATTTCGAGGGATGGAAAACTATAGCGGTAAAACTGAATTTTAGCCGTTGGGCGGTTTGCCGAAACTTGTCAAATAGGCAAAATAGGACGTTGGCGGTTGGTGCGAGTCTGTGATCGGCAGCCCTTGGAACCATTTTTGTACGAAAGTTCCAGAGCTAGTAGGCCGATACTCGACGAGACGCTCGTCAATGGTTGCAAAACCAGAGGACGTTTTTTTCAAAGATTCAATAAGGTAAAAGTTATGCACGTCGTCGCCGAACCCTGCGTGGGATGCAAGTACACGGATTGCGTTGTTGTTTGTCCTGTGGAGTGTTTCTACGAGGGCGAGAAGATGTTGTATATCCATCCCGAGGAGTGCATCGACTGCGAAGCGTGCGTTCCCGAATGTCCCGTCGAAGCGATTTTTCACGAAGATAACCTTCCCGAAGAGTGGAAGAACTATATCGAAATCAACGCGGTTGAATCGGAAAAGTCCGAAGTGATTACCGAGAAACAAGAACCGTTGGCGGACAACTAGTCCTCGGTGCCTTGGCTCGTCTGGATCAAGAGGGTTGTTTTCGTTGTCGTGTTGATTGGTTTGGTCAGCGCGGCGAACAAGGCGACGGACCGATGGCGGAGTGAGACCTCTGCGCTTAACGCGAGCGTTTTGCGACTCCGAGAAAAAGCAGCGTCGGATCCTGATCCGGCGGTTGCGGCGGACTTAAAACGCGAGGCCGACCTGCGGGCGGCCTCGGTTCCTTCGCTGGCCAACGTTCGTTGGGATCGGGTGGGCTGTGCGGGCCTGCTCTACGCATTCGGCTTGCTGCCACCCGGCATCATCTTGCACCGATGTCTGGATAGCTTCGCGGTCAATTGCTCGCGCCGGCGGGCTCTTGCTGCTCAATTGCTCGGCCATGTCGGGAAGTACATTCCTGGCAAAGCGATGGTCGTTTTCCTGCGGGTTGATGCGGTGTTACCGAATCCCGTTCGGTCGCGAAAGACCGCGACCGATGTCTCGCCGAATGACTTTGGCGAAAGTGAAGCAGAGGTAGTGGCTCCGCATCCGCCCCGCTCGATGAAACCTCGTCCGATCGGCCGTGTGGTGACGTGCGTTTTCTTTGAAACGCTTTTGATGATGGGGGTGGGTGGTGCCCTCGCGGGTATTTTGCTGTGGAATTCCGACCTGCCCGCATGGGTCCGTGGGGGTGCGGTGTTGGTGGCGATCGGTTCTGCGATCCCGGTTTGCCCGCCCGTCATGCGGCGTGTGATTGAATTCATGGCCGCCCGCCGGCGCCTGAAAGCAGCATCGAAAGCTCCAGCCGATTCACCGAGAGACGTTGCGGAATCGCAGCGCGACGGCGATACCTCCGAAGCCGCCGGTGCGTCGGCGATTACGTGGAAGTTGCTCGGTGGTTGCTATTTGATTTCGTTGATTTCCTGGACGCTGATCGGGTTGTCATTCGCGGTCTTGGTGACCGCAATCCCATCGTTTGATCCGCTTCCTTCGATGTCGGAGTTGGCGCCGATGGCCACCGCGGCGATCTCTTTGGGGATGGTCATCGGATTCGCGTCGTTGTTACCCGGTGGTGCGGGTGTACGTGAATATGTCACGCTGTTGGTCCTCGTTCCGGTGATCGGTGATACGCATGCATTGCTCGCCGTCATTGCAGCACGGTTGATGTTTATTGTTGTTGAAACGTTGCTCGCCGGATTCTCGACCCTTTATCTCCACTCGCTCGAACCGTTCCCGCAAGGATGAATCCATCTTCGACGCCGAATCCCTTTGGCTTTCTCCCTTACGTTAAACCGGTCGGGATGACCTCGCGTGATCTCGTCAATCGTGTGCAGCGACGTCTGCGTCGTGAGATGAACGAGCGGAAACTCAAGGTCGGACATACAGGAACGCTTGATCCGCTCGCCGATGGGCTCGTCGTGGTCGCGGTCGGTCCGGGGGCCCGTTTGACGCCGTGGTTGTTGCAGCATGCCAAGCGATATGTGGCACGGTTCGAGTTAGGGGTTTCGAGTATCTCGGGAGACTTGGAAGAGCCGACGACGCCGCTCGTTGGTGCGCCGCAACCATCGGCGGATGAAATTCAGTCTGCTACTGAGGCATTGCACGGTTGGATTGATCAAATCCCGCCGACGCATTCGGCGATTTGGGTCGACGGCAAACGAGCGCACGAGCGGGCACGTCGCGGTGAAGACGTCGAGATGCCGACTCGCCGAGTTTGGATCGATGAAATCAGCGTCGTCCGCTACGAGTACCCGAACCTTGAGATCGATGTCCGTTGTGGATCAGGAACGTATTTGCGGTCCCTCGGAATGGATATCGCGCAGCGGTGCGGAAGCGTGGCGGTGATGACCGGTTTGACTCGCACGGAGGTCGGGCCTTTTGACATCGCGTCGGCTGTTTCGGAAGTGCCACCGAACGATCCTCCGCCCGAGAATTTTGATCGCCTGTATGAAGGTTTGTCGCCAATGAAGGATTGCGAATCGTTGCAAAGCTGCATCCGTGATCCAATGTGGGGACTCGGGCACATGCCTCGGCTTAGGCTATCCGTGGAGCAGACTCAGCGTGCCCGGACCGGATTGCCCGTTACGGGCGAGTCGGAACAGCCATCGGCGGCCGAACTCGCGCATACAGGCCACCGAGCCAAATCGCCCGCCAAACCCTTTGGTGAGCATGGCCAAACCGAGGCACCGCCGGAGGAGTGTATCGGTATCGACGTCGACGGTAGATTGGTTGCGGTGCTGCGAATGAAACTTGGCCGGTGGGCGCCTTACCGCGTGTTTCCCGCCACGGATTGAACTAGAATCTGCTCGCATCGCATTTCCCCCGCCTCTCCCTCCTTCCGTGAGCCCCCGCCGATGACGTCTTCCACTGTCAAAAAATCCGCAGTCAAGAAACCCGCGTCGCATTTCTATCGCGCTGTCCCTGCGGCCATTGTTTGTTTGCTCGGACTCGCTGTCGTTGGTTTGAAGGTCAGTCAAACGCCCGCCGAGCAAATGCAGACGTTCGCGGAGGCCTACCTTGAGACGCTCGACGATTCTCAACGCGGACTCACGATGAAAGACTTTGGCTCGCCCGAACGAGTTGGATGGCACTTCATTCCCAAAGATGAACGCAAGGGATTGATGATCGGTGATATGAACGACGCACAGCGCACCGCCGCGTTGCGGTTGTTGCGGTCGGCACTCAGCGAAGCGGGTTATGGCAAAGTCAATCGGATCATGTTGCTCGAAGAAGTTCTCAATGAAATGGAGAAAGGCGAAGGACGTTGGGAACGCAACCCGCAACGTTATTTCGTGACGTTGTTTGGTGACCCGAGCGGGAAGAGCGGTGCGGATGGCGAAGACGCGGATGGTCGATGGGGATTGAGTTTTGAGGGGCACCACCTTTCACTTAACTTTGTTTGCCGTGGTAACGAAGTCCTCGATAGCACGCCGCAATTCTTAGCATCCAATCCCGCAACCGTGATGCAAGAAACCACCGTCACGCTCGGAAAAGGGACAGCCGTATTAAGCCGAGAAGAGCAGCTCGGTTTCAAGTTGATCAATGCGTTGTCTGACGAACAGCAAGACCTCGCCGTGATCTCGGCGGAAGCTCCCTCCGAAGTCCGTTTCGCCGGAGAGCCTCAACCGGAACGAACCGCTCCCAAAGGCATCCCCTACGCGGAGCTGGACACAGTGCAAAAAGAAATTTTGAAAGATCTTGTTTCAACCTATACCGATGTCGCAGCGGAACCCGTTGCTGCCAAGCGGCGGTTGCAAATTCTTAACGATGGATGGGAGCAGGTCCGGTTTGCTTGGGCAGGTGCGATGGAGCCTGGCATTGGACACTACTACCGCATCACCGGCAAAAGTTTCTTGATCGAGTTTGCGAACACACAATCGGATCCTGCCGGTAATCCCGCGAACCACATTCATTGTTTTTACCGCGACCTGACAGGCGATTTTGACCTGCCAATCTCGCAATAGCGGTCGAGCTTGTCACACGCGAGAGAGGGCGTCCGATCACGGCCACGCCGGTCTCGTCGATCAGGGTTTTGGGACGTGTCGATACTGGCCGAAGTTGTTTTCGGCGATGCGTCTCATGCGGCTTTCACCCTCGCGGCTGTAATAGCTGATCGTGTGAATGATGCTGACCGGGTTGGTCTCGCCGAAAAGGTTCGTGACCCGATTTTCTTCCTGCAGAAGGTCTTCAATGCCTTGTGGGAATTCGCCATCCGAAAGCAAAAAGATGACATCGGGTTTGAGCTTTTGCAGAGCATAGGTTAGAGGTTCGTAAGGTGCTTTTCCGCGGTCCATTTCGACCCGCATCGCCCAACTCTTAAGGCGTTGCTTGTTTTCAGCGGTAGCGTAAACGCTTCGAGCCTCGTTTTGGTCTGCTCTCGTGATTCGCATGTAATCGCACTTCGCGTCGAAGAAAATCACGTAGAAACGTTGTTCTTGGTTGAGCATGCCGATGGATTCGATCAATGCCCGCCGTGCAGAAATGAATGCGTCGCCCATGCTGCCAGAGCTATCGACGAGATAAGCGAAGTGATTGCCCCCGCCTTCGACGCCACAAAATTGCATCTTGCTTTTCGAGTCGGATTTGAGGGATTTCAGTGACGCGGTGGAGGCGGAGGTGGGTTGCCGAAAAGCCCGCGTTGAGAGCGGTGGGGACGTTGAAACGCTGGTCACACCGGGCGTGACTTCGACGACGGCCATTTCACCCATCGGATCGAGATCGTATTGAGTTTCGTCGGGTGTCGTTTCCGAAGGATCTTCGGCGGGCTGAACCGTTTCGATTTGAAACGTTTCCATCGCCTGCTCGCTGACTTCGCTAACCGATGCGGACAAGGCGACCTGGTCCTTGGGCATGACGCTGGTGAGCGTGAAGCCCGCCAAGCAAATCAGGATGATCGCATGCACCGCTGCGCTCACGATGAACGCAACCGATTGGCGACGACGAGGTGGTGCGTCTTCCTGGTCATCGAGCAACACTTCGGTTAGCGGAAGTGGCTGACCGATCGTTTCGGAAAAGGGGAAGTCTCGTTGGGACGGTTCAGTGTCGAGTTCTTCGGCAACAGGGTCGTCGCTATCGATGTCGGTTGGATCAGTGTTGTCGGTTGGGGCCGCAGACTGTTTGCTCGTTCGGTCCGGTGCAGTGACTGGTTGCCCCGTTTCTGCCGTGATTGCAGGGTCGTGGTGTTCATCGGCTGCGATCGCATCCGGCGTCGTGTCGTTTTCTTCGATGTCCGTTTGCGCGAACATTCGAGGTCGCTTTACCGTTCGATGAGTGGTGTCGAATCGAAGCGTGCTTGCCGTCTTTTGTTGGGCATCTCGCACCGCATCCCAACTGTTGAACCGAGTCGGCGAATTATCGGTGGATTCGGGGGCAGGGATCGCGGGTGGAGAAAGTGGAGAGCTGTCATTGTGTTGCCCGCCTGTCGACGCGTTGCCGAGTATCGCGTCATCGTCGATGCCAAACTCGACCAGTTTTCCGGCCGGTATCGATTCGCCCGCATCGATCCGATTCAGGAGCGACTGAAGTTGTTCGGCCGAGGCATCGAGCCGGGAGGCTTTCGCTTCGAGGCGTGCGGCTTCGGCTTGTCGACGGACGCGAAGGAGTTCATGAAGAACGATCGCTCGCTGTTGGTCAGCGGAGGTGTTCGCCAGATTGGAGGCCGTGACCTCGGAATCGGACGGGCGATACGGTTCGGGAGCGTTCATGTGACTTCGCCCATCGTTGTCCCTCGTCTAAGTTGACTCGAGCAATTTTTGAAATTCGCGGATCCATGCGGGATGTGCCGGCCATGCGGGCGCGGTAACGAGATTGCCTTCAACGTGGGCCGTGTCGAGCCCGTCGCCCGGCGTCATGTATTGCCCACCGGCAGCAGTGATTTCCGGAGCAACGGCGGGATAACAACTGCACTCGCGGCCATTGAGGATTCCCGCTGCGACGAGAATCTGAGGGCCATGGCAGATCGCGGCGAGCGGTTTGGACGCGCCGGCAAAGTGACGAACGATATTTAAGACTGCTTGATCGAGCCTCAGATATTCAGGGGCTCGCCCGCCGGGAATGATCAGGGCGTCAAAGTCGGCTGGATCGACGGATGCGAAATCGGCATTGATGGCGAATCGGTGCCCCGGTTTTTCAGAATAGGTTTGATGACCTTCGAAATCATGGATCGCGGTGGCCACGGTGTCCCCGGGGCGTTTGCCTGGGCATACGGTCGCGACGTCGTGCCCGAGCATCAACAACATTTGATAAGGCACCATCGCCTCGTAATCTTCAACGAAGTCGCCGACGAGCATCAAAATTTTCTTGCCAGTGCCTGCCATCTTAGTTTTGGGACCTATCGCGGTGAATTTTGGGAGTGAAGCAAGGACGGCGGTGTTTAGTGTACATAAGGTTGCTCGTCCGGTGGTTTAACCAGTTCAGCTTACCGGATTCCTCGTCGGAGTTGACCAAGTCCTCGTTAATATTTTGGCGTTTCTGATAGGGATCGATTATTATCGTTGGTGATTCGCACTAGACGAACTCCTGCCTTTTCTTCTCTTCACACCG
Organism: Aporhodopirellula rubra; assembly: GCF_014192335.1. Lineage (GTDB taxonomy): Bacteria > Planctomycetota > Planctomycetia > Pirellulales > Pirellulaceae > Rhodopirellula > Rhodopirellula rubra. The sequence continues at coordinate 177,034 of NZ_JACHXU010000008.1, forward strand.
ATCGTTGGATCTCCTCCATGAATCGCGTCCCTTCGTCGCATTCGGTCAATTCACATTTCTCACGTCGCGGATACCCCGTTGCGGTGGTGCCTGTCGTTTTAGCACTCTTGTTGACTGGCTTCACTGCTCAAAAATCGGTCTCGGCGGCCGGAGGTGACGTGCTCCTGCCGAACGATTTAGATCGAATTGGGCTCGTTCAGGCCTGGCGACGCCTTCTGAGCGTTCCCGCAGGGGCGCAGTCGATTGTCGATCACACGATCGTTGTCCACTCCGGGATGTCGAAACAGTTTGTTGAAGTGGTCGACAAGGCGGAGAAGCCGAGTGCAGATGCTGATGCGAAGTCGGAATCGAAAGAGAAAGACGAAGCGGAGAAACCGGCAGAAAGATCCGTCTACGCTCGTTATCTACTCGAGGTGCCTGATGTTGCTGAAGGGGAGGAATTGACCTCCGTGACAGTCAAAACACCGACGGGGACGATGTTGGACCGGATGACGTTTGGCGGCCGAGCGAGCTTTGGCACCAGCGGTTTGCTTGACCGTAAGGAAGCCGAACGTCGGGCTCGCAACGATATCCGCCGGCTCAAACTTCGCGGAATCGATGCTGAGATCGGCTTTCGGGAAGTGCCCACCATCCGCATGTACACGCTTTCCAATGACGGGACGATCGAATCGCGTGATGCAGAATCGGGCGAGGTGGTGTGGCTGCGACGCGTCGGAGATCGGGTTCGGGGTTACAGCGGCTTCGGGGTGGGCGACAAGTATTTGACGGTGTTGAACGGCAGTGAACTGATCAAAATGGATGTCACCAACGGTGAGATTTATGGTGTCGATCAATTGCGGTACGTGCCGATGCGCGGGCCTCGGCACTGTGGGGCGTGGGCGGTGATTCCTTCAGTGGGTAACCGAATGGTCGCCTATCCCTTGGACAACGAACACCGGGATGTTTTCGCTGAAATCGTGACCGGGGCCTCGCTCGCTCCGCCCGCGTTGGCGATCGGGGATGAAAAAATTGCTTGGGGGACGTCGGAAGGTTTCGTCTACGTGATGGAAGCGACCGGCGAGCCTGAAACTCAGTTCCGTTTGAATACAGATGGGATCGTCGGTGGAGCCCCTGCCGCGGCAGCAGGTAATCGATTCTTCTTTGGTGCTGCTTCCGGGCAAATCTACGGATTGCGTGCGACGCGGTCGGGCGTGGTGTTGTGGAGCCGGCCGACAGGTGACCCGATCTTTGATTCGCCGATTGTTTTCGACGAAAAGGTGCTGTTCCGTTCGACGTATGGCAACTTGATGTGTGTGGATGCGGCGACCGGCAAAGACGTTTGGGATCGATTGGCGAGCGGTGTTTCGCAGGTCTTGGGCGTCATTGGAGATCAGATCTATGCAAAAACACTGAGTGGCTCATTGGTTGTTTTGGATACCGCCGATGGACGTCTCGTGCATCAGCTTCCCGGCAGCAGTCCGGATGTGCTGATGACCAATATCGTCAGCGACCGTTTGTATCTGGTGGATCATTTGGGAGCGATCCAGTGTTTGCATCGCCCTGGTGCCGACATGCCGACCCTGCGGGCTTCGGTCGAGGCCACCGCGGAGAGCGAGGAAGACGGCGAAGACTCTGACAAGGCCAAGAAGCCCAGTGGAAAGCCTGCTCCGGGTGGTGATCCGTTTGGCGGTGGAGCTGATCCATTCGGTGGCGGCGGTGCTGACCCGTTTGGCGGAGGTGGTGCCGACCCATTCGGAGGCGGTGGCGCCGATCCATTTGGTGGTGGCGGAGCGGTTGACCCGTTCGCGCCTTCGGGAGACGCCGGCGCCGATCCGTTCGGCGGGTTCTGAGTCGATGATAGGGGACGCCGCCCTGGGGAGCAGGGGCGGCGATATTGGCGGAGCGATTGGTGAAACGCCAGTGGAGACACCTCACGCTCGGGTCGAATTTTTGCTACAATCCGGCCCCTAGTTTGTGTGATTTTCGTCCGTGTTGGTCGGCCTCGCAGCCGCCGTTTTATGAGCGACTCCTCTTCCCCAGATCCTTCGAATCCTGACTCCTCCGCAGCCGTTCCTGAGACGGAAGAGTCCGGCGTTGCCGTTTCGCCTCCGACGGACGCCGACAATGAGGCCGGAGTTGAGGAAGCGTATGTTCCAATTTCGGCAAACTCGGAATACACCGACAAAGACCTCCAGCACCTCTCGGACCTGGAACACGTCCGCGAACGCCCGAGTATGTACATCGGCGACACGTTCTCGCGCGGTCTGCATCACCTGGTCTACGAAGTCGTTGATAATTCAATCGACGAGGCGATGGCTGGATTTGCCAAATCCGTATCGGTGGTCGTTCACACCGACGGGAGTGTTACCGTCGAGGATGACGGGCGAGGTGTTCCGGTAACCCGTCACGACCAACTCTCCGAAGAACTCGATCGCGAGGTCAGCACGCTTGAAGGTGTGATGACCGTCTTGAAATTCGGTGGCAAATTCGAGAAGGGTGCCTATCAAACCTCCGGTGGTTTGCACGGGGTCGGCGTCACGGTGGTCAACTTCCTAAGCCAATGGGCGGAGGTGGAAGTCAGCCGAGACGGGTTCACGTGGACCCAGGAATACGAACGAGGTGTTCCGACCGGGCCAGTGAAAAAAGGTCGCGCGACAAAGAAAACCGGCACCAAAACGACGTTTAAAGCCGATGCCCAGATTTTCACGACGACAAAATATGTCTTCGATACGTTGCTCAAGCGTCTTCAAGAACTCGCATTCCTGAACAGCGGTGTGCGAATCAAATTCCTCGACGAACGCAACGGCGAGGGCGGTGATTTCCAGTACAACGAAGGTATCGTCGAGTTCGTTCAGCACCTCAACCGTGCCAGCGATGCGTTGCACGCGGACGTGATTCATATCGTCGGCCAGCGAGACGGCGTCGAATACGATATTGCGATGCAGTACACCGCTGAATTTACCGATACGGTGCAATCGTATGTGAACAACATTCACACAACCGAGGGCGGGACGCACGTTTCGGGATATCGATCCGCACTGACCCGGACGCTCAATAACTACGGCAAGAAGGAGGGGATGTTTAAGGCAACCACTCCGACCGGCGACGATTTCCGCGAAGGTTTGACGGCCGTAATCAGCGTGCGTGTACCGCACCCGCAGTTCGAAGGGCAAACGAAAACGAAGCTCGGAAACGGCGAAGTCGACGGAATCGTGACCAGCGGCGTGGGCGAGGCGCTGTCAAAATACCTCGAGGAAAACCCGAAGGTTGCCAAGACGATCGTTCGCAAGGGCTTGTTGGCCGCGGAGGCTCGCGAGGCCGCTCGGAAGGCAAAGGACCAGCTCCGCAAGCGAAAAGACGCGCTCGGTGGAGGCGGATTGCCAGGAAAACTCCGAGACTGCATCTCCAAAAAGATGGAAGAATGCGAAGTCTATCTGGTCGAAGGTGATTCGGCAGGCGGGTCTGCCGAGGGTGGGCGGATGCGTGAATTTCAGGCGATCCTGCCACTTCGCGGTAAAATCATCAACGCTTACAAGAGCCGTGAGGACAAAGTTCTCGCCAATGAGGAAGTTCAGTCGATGATTCAGGCGATCGGTACCGGCATCGGTGTCGATCAGGATCTGACGCGTCGTCGGTACAACAAAATCATCATCATGACTGACGCGGACGTTGACGGCAGTCACATTCGCACGCTCCTGTTGTGCTTTTTCTACCGGCAAATGTACCAGCTCGTGGCGGCCGGCCACGTTTATGTTGCCCAGCCGCCGTTGTTCCGCGTTTCGCACGGCAAAACTCGTTACTACGTTCAGAGCGAAGAAGAGATGAAGTCTCAATTGCTCGATCGTGGTATCAACGACACCATCTTCGAGGCCGAAGACGGCCGGCGAGTTGAAACGGACAAAATGCGGGCACTCGCTGAAGCACTCGCGAGTATGGAAGACGCTGTTCTCGCTCTCGAGAGACGCGGCGTGAGTCTCCGCGTGCACGCGATGAGACTCGATCCGGTTGCCGGCAAATTGCCGACCTTGTTGGTGACATTCCTAGGGGAAGAGAACTGGTTCCACACTCTTGAAGAAGTCGAACAATTCTTGACCGAGCGTGGGGCCCACCTCGATATCGAGGATGAGGAACAACCGGGCGAAGTGGCCGTCGATGCGGAGAAAGTTCCTGATTCGGTGACGGCGGCTGTTGAGCAAAAAGAAGAGGAGCCTGAAGAGCGAATTGTCGCTCACCTGACCGAATTGCACGAAGTCCGAACGATTAACAGCGGTCTGAAAGACCTGCAACCGCTCGGTTTTGGCTTGGACGACCTGATCCCTGCCGATCGCACCGGGTCGACGACCCCGCGTTTCGAATTGATTCGCGGAGAAGACATCCGCCGTCCGATGGAAGACTTGCGTGCCCTGTTGCCTGAAATTCGTGCCGCCGGTGAAAAAGGGCTTTCAGTCACCCGCTTTAAAGGTCTCGGCGAAATGAACGCTGAGGAACTTAGAGAGACGACCCTTGATCCAGCCAACCGAACATTGATTCGTGTCAATCTTTCTGACGCGGGGGCTGCGGACGAAATGTTTCGGTTGTTGATGGGTGATAAGGTCGAACCTCGGCGTGAATTCATCGAAACTCACGCGCTCGACGTTCGCAACTTGGACGTTTAAGGCCTAGCGGATTCGTTGGGCTGCTAAGGATTATCTGATTTCGTCGTACAGAATTTGGCCTGCCAGCCAAATTCGAAAGCGGCGAATCAGCAATCCGCGGGAAAAATCGATCTCCACCGCCATCGAACGATCGCTCGAATCCCCCCATCCGGGATCGATTTCAATCGTGTCGGGAAGCACGAACTCGAATCGTGAGTGGATCTTCAGCCAACTGATTTGAAACCAGCACGATTGCCCGTTAATTTCCACCGTTTGGCGGAACCACCAACCACTGTACGTAAGTGTCCCGTCGAGCGGGTGGTCGAATTCGACAACGCGAAATAGGAACCCATGGCGCTTTAAAACCGCATGGTCGGCAAAGATCCCTTTCTCCAGGGGAGCCGAGACGCTGACGGCGAAAGGATTGGAGCCGGTTTTTCCCACATTCTTCTCAGGAGCAGTGTTGAAATTCGCGTACCGTTTGCTTAATATCCAAGTGAATAGTTTGCCTAAATTGCCAGTTGTCCGGGCTGAGTACCTACTACGATGAAATTCACCATGAAACGATTACTTGCCTTGGTTGCTGTTTGCAGCTGGGCTGTCTGTGGTCTTGCTGTTTCGACTGCGACCGCTCAGTCCACTTCGCTTGATGTAACCGACCATCTCACTGTACCCCAGTGGGTCAACCCTGAAACACCGGGTGAACTCAAAGGGCGGTTGATTCTGCCTGCTGCCGATGGCTCGTCCCGGTCGATCGCAAATGCGGTTGTTGTAATGACTGATCGCGACGGCAAGACTGTCCGCAGTCGCACGGATGACGCAGGCAATTTTCTGCTGAACGGTGTCGAGCCTGGCGTGTACGCGTTGACCGCACGGGCCGACGGCGTTTTTGCATGTTGTGCGATGCACGTTGTCAGTCAAGACATGGCTTCCGCAGATGTGTTGCCAAAACAGGTTGAGGTTGCCGCCGCTGCAATCGACTACACCATCATCAAGACCGCGATCTTGCGATACTTGCCTCCTTTCAGCGCCGACAATCCTTACACGATCGCGAATGCTGATCTGCAGGGAATCTCGGGTCGCGTCGTTGGCGAAAACTTATTCCGCGTCAGCCAAACCGATGGCGGACTCAAAGGACGCATCCACGTTGCCGGTGCACAGGGTAAAACTCTTGGCGACGCTGGTCTGCTTAACGTCTTCTTGGTTCACAAGGGTGAGGTTGTCGACCGAGTTCTTTCCAAACGAAACGGAACGTTTGAGTTTGCTGATTTGGCTCCAGGGGAATACTCAATTCTTGCGATCGGTCAAGCTGGACTGGGAATGGCTGGTTTTGAGTTAGTCGACGAGTCGTTGGCTAGCCAAGTTTTGCAGAAGGCCGATGGCAGTGCGTTGGTTGGCTCCGATTCACGTACGCTGGTAGCGACCTACAACGATCCTTGCTGCTGTTGCTGCACAGAATTCTCGATGCAAATCGCACCGCTGCCTCAAGCGATCGAGTCATTCGAAGAGATCATCTACGAAGAACCTATCGTGACGGAAGAAAGCATCGTGAGCGATCCTGCGATGGAAGGTGCTGTTGATGAATTTGGTAATCCTATCGGTGGTGAAGGTTTCGGAGATCCAGCCCTCGGCGGAAACGGAGCACTCACGGGCAGTGGAGCTGGTGGTGGCGGCTTCGCCGGCGGTGGTGGAGGCGGCGGCTTCGGTGGAGGACTTGGTGGCCTCGCTGGTTTGGCTGCGATCGCCGCTATTATCGGAAACGATAATAACAATGACCAGTTGGTTACTCCCGCACCTCCTGCGAGCCCAATCATTCCGTAATTTGAACGCGGATAATTGAAGATACTAAGAGCCTTGGGACTAACTTCCCAAGGCTTTTTTTGTGGCTTGGAAGTGGCTCGAGCGTTTGCTCGTTGGGAATTGCCACCGCCACCAAACGAAGTACTAGGTTCTGGCGAACGTCGGTGAGTGTGAAACTGGTCGCTTGCAGAAACGCTTCAGTTTCGGCGATGCGGGAACGATCCCGCATTGAATCGGCGGTTTTCACGATGCTGCGCATTTCCATCCCTTAATCGCTGCGAATGCAACTGAATGGGGTGCGATGTTCATTCGAACACGCCACAGCCCTTTTCTAGGGTGGACAATGCTTCCGATGGTTGTGGTGGCGACGCAACCTGCTCAGAATACCGGTTCGGTATTCCGAATTCATTGATCAATCAACCGAGGAAGACATGAGCGTTGTTGGCGAAGTATCCGAAGCTGAAATTCAGGCCGCTGCGACGGCAGCCCGAGACCGTCTCAATGAGCACACGCTCAAAACCGTTCATTGGCATTTCAGTGACGAAACCGGTTGCCCGTTCTGGCTTGAGAAGAAGTCCGAATTGAACTTTGATCCATTGAAAGACGTCAAGTCATTCGATGATCTCAAGAAGTTTCCTCACTTTGAAGATGAGTGGCTGAGAGGCGGGCCGATTCGTCGTTGGGTTCCCAAGGGTCACGCCGGGAAACCTGTTTACGTGTTTGAAACGGGCGGCACCACGGGGATTCCAAAGAGCCGCATGGTGATCGAGGATCATTGGAAGGATTACGAACTGTTCAGCGACACGTTGCCTGATAAGTATTTTCCGCGAGGAGCTAACTGGTTGATGCTGGGGCCGAGCGGTCCGCGTCGATTGCGACTTGCCGTTGAACACCTTGCTCAGCATCGAGACGGGATCTGCTTCTGTATCGACCTGGATCCTCGTTGGGTCGTTAAGCTGATTAAAAAAGGCTGGATGGAGCATCTCGAGGAATACAAAAAACACTGTATCGATCAGGCCGTTACCATTTTGACAGCAGGGCATGATGTTAAGTGCATGTTTGCGACTCCGAAATTGCTTGAGTCATTGAGCGAGGCACTTGAGGAAAAAGGAACGAGTTTGGCGGAAGTTGGGATTACCGGTATCTTCTCCGGAGGAACCGAGTTCACGTCTCAATGGACGCGTTTTTGTGTGGAAGAAATGTTGGGCGGATTGCCGGAGGAAAGCGGCATCTACATGACGCCAACCTATGGCAATACCTTGATGGGTTTGGCTTGCAGCAAACCGATCACATCAACCGACGGATACAAGATCGCTTATTACGCTCCACAGCCTCGGGCCGTTACAGAAGTTGTGACGTTCGATGACTACGATCAAGTCGTCGGATACGGAGAGACCGGTCGCGTGAAGCTATACACGTTGACGGACGAATTCTTCGTACCAGGATTTATGGAACGTGATGAGGGCGAACGCGAGCGTCCGTTCCAAACCTATCCGTGGGACGGCGTCAGTGGCGTACGTCCATTCCATGAACTCGCTAGCGCAACTACCGTTGGCGTGTACTAAAGAAAAAGGTGACAGCACGCCTTTTTGCGGATCTGGAGATGCCCGCTGAAGGAGTCTGTCGCCTGTTGTTTCTTGACCGTTATTCACCTCTCCCACCCCACCTGCTACCCGCCAACACTCTGCCCATGATTACCCTCCACCCGCTTCGCTGGGGCAAACAGTACGAATCACTCGAATTCAATGATGTCGTCCATTTTGACACCGGTGCGCCGATCGCGCGTGTTGGGACCGTCGGCGGTGGAATCGTCACGCGTGACCTTCAGAAGGCACACCTTGCCCGAGAGGCGCTGCTGAAGGTTCCGACTGACGAACTGATTGCGATGGGAAAGAAGGCCGCAGAATTGTTTGAGCACGGCACATTGAGTGTCGGTGACTCGCAACAGAGTGTGGATGATTTTGTTCATCAACAATCCGCTAGCACCGGATTGCCCGAGCACATGTGTCGTTCCAACATGGCGAAGAACAGCTTCGTGCTCAGCCGAATGGATGAGATTTTGCAGTGTCTAACCCGTGGTCTCGACCTGTCAATTTTATCGAAAGGCTATGGCGACGAGGGGCGCGGTGTGACGGTCAGTTACCAAGCTCAGACACCGATCTTGGGAGCGATTCTGCCGAACAATTCTCCGGGCGTGCATACACTGTGGTTGCCCGCCGTTGCGTTGCAAATCGGATTGGCGTTGAAACCTGGTTCGCAAGAACCTTGGACTCCTTACCGAATGGTCTCGGCGTTCATGGAAGCCGGGGTTCCTGCGGCGGCGTTTGGTCTTTATCCCGGAGGCCACGATGCCGGCGGAGCGATCATGACGAAGGCTCCTCGGAGCATGATCTTCGGTAGTGCTCAAACTGTCGCTCAGCATTCAGGGAACCCACGGGTCCAAGCACACGGACCAGGGTTTTCTAAAATCCTTCTGGGCGACGATATCGTAGATGATTGGGAAATGTACCTCGACGTCATGGTCGAGAGTGTGTTGAGCAATTCGGGACGTAGTTGCATCAATTGTTCCGGGATTTGGGCGAGTCGGCACACGCGAGAAATCGCAGCAGCGATCGCTGAGAAGATCGGTCCGGTCAACGTATTGCCGCCGGCAGACCCCAACGCCCAATTGGCGGCGTTTACAGTTCCCGCTATGGCAACGGGAACCTGGTCGATGGTCGAACAAGACCTCGCCGAAAATGGTGTGACGGACATGACGGCTGAGTACGGTGAGAAACTGATCGAGCGAGATCATTGTGCCTACTTGCGTCCGATGGTTGTGCATGCCGATTCGCCCGATCGAGCAGTCACAGCAAAAGAATACATGTTCCCATTCGTGAGCGTCGTTGAATGTCCGCAGGACCAAATGCTACGTCGTATCGGGCCGACGCTCGTGGGCACCGTGATCACCGCGGATGAGCCCTTCATTACCGGTGCGAGTCGCAGCGTGGATATCGATCGCCTGAACATCGGCCCGCTTCCGACCAACCGATTGAATTGGTTGCAACCGCACGAAGGCAATATCATCGACTTCCTGTTCCGCAATCGAGCCTATCAAATCGCTCCCATGCCGACCGCGGCATCGACAGTTTGATAGTAGCGGAATTCGTCCTCTGAATATGTTCATAGCCCCTGTATCGCTTAGCCACAGTGGTGCCGGGGGCGAGAGCATTGAAACGCATTGACGAGCCAGTTATTGCGTTTCCTCTGGAGCGTCTTTTGATTGCGAAGGTCTAAGGCGTTTGCGGATTGAATTGAGGCGGTCACGCATGATCGCTTCGTGTCCACGATCCACCGGATGGTAGTACTCGCGGTCGACTCCCAGGTAATCCACGTCCGCGATTCCGTCTGGCTCGTTGTGGGCGTAGACGTAACCCTCACCGTGACCGAGTTTTTCCGCGCCCGGGTAGTGAGAGTCGCGAAGCATTTTGGGGACAGGGACAATTTGTTTGTCGCGGACGTCGCGTCGAGCCGAGCCGATTGCGGTCGTCGCTGCGTTGCTTTTGGGTGCTAATGCCAAATACGCGACCGTTTGGCTGAGCGTCAGTTGTGCTTCGGGGAGTCCGATCATTTCGCACGCCTGCATCGCCGCTACCGCGAGCGACAGGGCATGTGGATCGGCATTGCCGACATCCTCACTCGCCAAAATGACGAGGCGACGACAAAGAAAACGAATGTCTTCGCCGCCCTCGAGCATTCTTGCGAGCCAGTAGATTGCCGCGTCAGCATCACTGCCGCGAATGCTTTTAATCAAGGCACTCGATAAATCGTAATGGTCATCGCCGGTAGCGTCGTACCCGCCGACGCGGTTGGTCAGCGACTCCATGGCGACGTCGCGGTCGACTCGTTTCGTGTTGCCGCTCACACTCTCGACTGCAACTTCGATCGCCGCGAGAGCACGCCTCGCATCACCATCGGTCGCAATGGATAGGAATTCGATCGCATCGTCCGTGACTTCAACCTGACGACTGCCGAGTCCGTGTTCGGAGTCCTCGATCGCTCGGCGCAGTAACGCAGTCATCGAATCGGCGGGCAGCGGTTCGAGTGTGAATAGTTGGCTGCGGCTAATGAGTGCGCCGTTGACGGCGAAGTGTGGATTGCTGGTCGTGGCACCGATGAGTGAAATCACGCCTGCCTCGACATCGGCTAACAACGCATCCTGTTGAGACTTATTGAAGCGATGGATTTCGTCGATAAACAAGATCGGCCGTCGCTCGCCCGCAGCAACCGCATCGGTGGCGGTTCGCAAGACCTCACGCACGTCTTTGACGCCGCTGTTGATCGCATTGAGCGACATGATTTTCGAGCCGGTTTCAGACGCGATTAGCTGCGCCAGCGTTGTCTTGCCGCTGCCGGGTGGGCCGTGCAGGATGATCGATCCGATCCGACCGCTGGTAATCAGTCGCCGCAGTAGTTTACCGGCGCCTAGGATATGATGTTGGCCGACGAACTCTTCGAGAGTTCGCGGCCTCATGCGAGCGGCCAGCGGTTGGGCGGTAAATAAGTGATCGGCTTCTTGTTCTGCGAACAAATCCATTGAGTTCACCGGTGTTAACGAGTCAGCAAAGGAAAAAAATGTTGGGTTATGTTGCGATTGGCGTTGGGGCGGCGATGGCCGGGCGTCTGTTTTGGATGGTCGACGATTGGGGGCGTGATTGGACCACCAATCATGCACGGTTGTCGATGACGAATAGCGATCCGGCGTTGCAACCGATTGAGGTCGATGCCTCCTCCGCCGCCGTTGAAGACATGATTCGCAAATGGGTCGATCATCAGTCAGGTTGGGCGGTGATGTCCCAAACTGAAAACGAGCAGCACGAATCCAAGCAGGACGAACGAGCGGATTCGGAGCCCAGTATGCGACGGATGCATCTGACCCGCACCACCCCCGTTTTTCGATTCGTCGACGATATTCATTTGGAGCTGACTCCGATCACAAGCGACTCGCCGGATTCGCCTCGGACCCGAATTGATGCGGAAAGCCGGTCTCGGGTAGGCAAGGGTGATCTCGGCCAGAATCCTAGGAATTTGAAGGCTCTTCGAGCAGGCATCATAGAGCAAACAAAGAAGTCTGTTGAATGAAGGTGAGCGTTCGATAGCGAATCGTCGAGCACGCCTCAGAAAACAATTCGCCGTCCGCTTATCCGCTATCAGCGGCGTTCTCGATAACGCGACGATAGGTTACGGACGTGGCTGGATTTTCGCGACGAGAAAACGAACGTTGCCTACAGCGACCTTCATTCGGCGACGCTATTTATTGATGAGCAATTGTCGGTACAGGGCAATGTGTTGGTCTACCATCGCCCTCACGGTGAAATTGGTTTGGATGTTCGATTTTGCAGTGGCCCCAATGCGAGATGCCAAGACGGGATCGTTTAGCAACGTGTTGGTTGTTTCAACGAGTTTCGCTTCATCTCCCAACTCAAATAGAAATCCTGTTTCACCATCGATGACTAAGTCACGGTTGCCAGGGATATTTGACGCGACGACCGGAACGCATGCGAGCATTGCTTCGATAACCGCATTGCTCTGGCCTTCGTATTCACTTGCGATCCAAAATGCGTCGGCGTGTGGGAGTAATTGTTGGACGTCGTTTCGAGCGCCCGCAAACCGAACGTGAGCGGTTCGCGATACCGCATCGCGATGTCGTAGCATTTCGTCGCGTTGAGGACCGTCACCAATGATCACCAGTGTGGTGTCTTGGCGAAGCGTGCCGATCAACTCGCCAGCCCAGATCAAATCACGAATGCGTTTTTGCGGCCACAGACGTCCAACAGCCAAAATCAGTTTGCGATCGGATGCGACCTCCAACCGTTTCAACGCTGTCTCTCTGTCGATTTCCGGTTGTTCATGCGTGAGGGGTTCAACTCCATTGGGAATGATTTTGAATTTATGTTCGCCAATTCCGTGTGAGGCGTAGAATTCGCGAACCCCATCACTGTTCGTCGTAATCGCATCGCTAATTTTTTCGAGACGACGATCGATCAAGAAATGCCAGCCTCGTTTCCATGGGTCCACACATCGTTCGCTGGCGACGATCGCGGGGACGTTAGCCCATTTAGCAGCAACGCGACCGAAACTATTGGCAGCGAATAGCCATGTATGAACCACATCGGGTTGCCAGCTTTTTATCCACTTCGTCAGACGCCACAACGCGGTCGGGTCGAGTTTGAATCTCTTTCCGATGAGGACGACTTCAACTCCTTCTCGGCGGAGCGTTTCGCTGCGTGGCCCGTCGCGGGTCAATAAAACGACACGGACATTGTGTCCTGCTCGCTGCAGTCCGATGGCTAGTAGGACGACCTGCTTTTCAGCGCCGCCGCGGTCCAATGTCGGGATCACCAACGCAATTTTCATCGGTCGGTCGGAGACAATTGTAGGGTCGTTGGGAGACACAGAGTCGGGCAAAACGGATACGCCGTTATGAGGTAGGAAGAGTCGGTTTTTCGGATGAGAAAGCGGCGGCCCATCGGTTGAGTTCCTCGGTGATGCTCAGTCGACGCGATGCATCCATTGCGACTTCCCATGCGAGGTCAACGGCGGTGGGAAGATCGTCCCAAACGGTCCGAAAAGTTTTCCGAAACGCAGATGGTTTGTTCGACGTAAACCAGGCAAAAGAGTCCGCAACGTCGCTTGAGAACTTATCGTCGATCCACGCGCGTATGCAGGCGTGATCCGCAATGACTGTTGGCAGAGCGTGGCTGATTGCCATCGGTAGAGTGTATCGCAACTGGTCTTCGTCGGTGACCACCACGCCATCGACCGAATTCCAGATATCCGTCATGTCGGGAAAGGTGCCTGGAATAGCCACGACGCTCCGGACACCTTCCGCTCTGAGTTCGGTATGGACCCAGTCGTGGAGTTCTCCGTCGCCGAGCATCCAGATCTTGAGGTTGGGATACCTAGCGCAGATGATTCTCGCGCTGGCGACGAGCAACTTGACGCCCTCCGCCGTGTTGGCACGACCGGTCATGTGACCGCACCATAACAGTACCTGATCCTCTTTTTCGGTTTTCAGGTCCGTATTGATCAGTTCGAGTGATCGACGGGATTCAATACGCTGGTTGAGCGTGACACGTGTTGGGCGTGCAAAGCCTTTCGCGATACGCTGGATCCGATCAGGGACGACACCGTTTGAGACTAAGAAACGATCCGCGTTCGGGTGCCGTGTGAAAATCTGATCCAATTCTGTGATCGCTTGGAGGCAACGTTTTCCGCCACGAGCTTGCCGGCACCATACCTCATCACTATCGCCGCCCCATCCGTCGCAAATCAGACCGCCGCGTGTTGGCTGTTTTTGATCGGGACGATTGTCACCCCGTGATTGCGCAATAGCCGTGGCGACACTGCGAACGTCATCATTGATTCCGTCGCATAGGATCCAATCAAAACGTTTCGCTTGCTCGGTCAGCCAGTTACCGAGATGGCGTACGTACCGCTGCATCGACCACTCGCCTTTAGGGGCCGCGGCAATGCGGTGGACATGGATCGTGTCGTATAAGAGTTCATGTGACCAATGGGCACCGTAGCGTGGCGTGACCACTTCGACGTGTGTTCCCATGGCTGACCATGCGTTGGATAGTTCTAGCGATGCCGCGGCCCGGGCGTGTTGGCCGGCACCGTGAGGCCAGTACCGTCGAGTCACCCACAAAACGGACGGAGCGGAGTTCGAAGTTCGCGTCGGTGATGTTGCTGTGAGTGAGGAGCTCATCCGAATTCGGTCGCCGTCGCCGCGATTTCATCGGGTTCGAGCACCGCGATGTAGGGAAGGTTGCGGTACATGTCGAGATAGTCCAAACCATAACCGACAACGAACTCATCTGGGATTTCAAAAGCAACGAAATCGGGCCGAACGCTGTGTTGATCGTCTCGGGTTTTGCGAAGCAGTACCGCCGTGGCAACACTCGCGGCTCCGAACGTTTGAAGCTCGTCACGCAATTTAGCGATCGTTGCCCCGGTGTCAAAAATATCGTCGACGAGTAGCACGTCACGGTTCTTTACGTCGATCAACATTTTTGCGTCGATCACCAGCTCGCCCGGACGGGTTCCACCGCGATAGCTCGACGCCTGGATCACACCGACCCGTTGGGGCATCGAAAGCCGTCGAATAAGGTCGGCGAAGAGAACCACCGATCCGGTCAACACGGCCACCACAGTGATGGGGCGGCCTTGATAATGGCGGTCGATTTCGCCGGCTAATTGCGAGACGCCTTCGTCCAGCTGGGATTCGGTAATCAGAGTTCGCACGTGATACGGGCTCGGTGTCGAGTGAGTTTGGCTAGATTAGGTCGAGATTGATGACTGAGGTGGCGTTGCGGCGAATCCCGATAAGGCCGATGGGCAGAGGTTTCGGTTGCCGATGAATTCCGGCAGCCGGTTTTTCGCCGGCGGCAATATTTTGCCGCATTCTATCGAGGTCGAACAGACGCATGACACCGTCGCAAAAACTCGCTCGGGCCCGAAACTGTGTTTATGACTTCTGCCGTGACCAGTTTCCTGATGAGGAGACTCAGCTACGTGATAGCATCTTCATCAATGACGGCTTTTATCGAGGTCGACGGTTTCGCAGCGACAAAATATCGGCGATCTGGTTCGCAGAAGAAGATCAGCTCAAAATTCACTCACTCGACGGAGCCTGTTTGGCGAGTTGGGACGAAGCGGAATTAGCTCTGCGGGCTGAGGAAACGGGGCCAAGTACCCTGCCAATGCCAACGCGGGCGACCGATCACGACCAATCGCAGCCTACCGAGTCCGACTCGGAAGCGGTTCGCCGAGCGGCCTAGCCGAAGTCGGCGGTGTTGCCCCTCATGCGGAGGGGTGGGCTCATGCGGTGCGTGCTGGGGCGAGGATCGGGCGGCGCGAGTTCTCGTCTATCGCACCTGAACACCTTCGATTCGGAAGATCGCGAAGTGGCTGGCGCCGTTGGGCCCAACGCCTGGTGGATACTTATATTTATTCGGATCGAAGACAAATTTTCCTTCGACGGTCACCGGTCGGGTCACAAAGTCGGTGGTTTTGCCCGGGACCATTTCGACCATAACGCAATCGAACAACGCGGCGCCAGGCCCAAAGCAGCACTCCAAGTTGTCACGAACGAGCACGAATTGGTCGATGTCGGTTTCTTTGAACAGAGTGGCCGGCAGGATATAGCCGCTGAGTTTCACTTTTCGGCCGTTGAGGAACCGCAGCGTCTCGGTCAGTTTTTCGGGATCGAACGCTTCATCCTTTTCGATGTCAAATTTGAGATCGTCGAACGAAATCTCGCCTTTCTCCAGATCCGCCTGGCTGCTCTTTCGCACTTCGACCTTGGTTCGGCCAGCGGCCTCGCCACGCATGATGGCTCGCCGTTGTTCGATGATCGACTGGGCTGTCGGTTTGGGATCATCGGCATCGCAGGTCGAGATGCCAGCGGACGCGAACACCACGAGGACCGCCAAATTGCACACGAGAAGCGTCAATCGCGAGGGGATCATGCTCGACACGGCACACGGGGGCTTCTTTGCCATCACATCTTCCTGAGTGGACTATTTGAACTGGTCGACCCGCATTTTATAAAACAATACGTTGTCGAAGTCAGATTTCTTCTGCGGCATTCGGTTGACCTTGAACGTTCCGGCCAATTTCCGTTTCATCACATTCGCACGGACAGTATTTCCCGGTGGCAAGTTAACCTCAATCATATCACTGCTCCGCGGTTGACCGCCGAAACAGCACGTTCCCAAGTCAGGGACAAGGATGAACTGACGAAGCATCCCGCTGCCACTGCTGGGATGGATGTACCCTTTCAAAAAGACGGGTTTGCCGTCAATCGCAAGCGCCGTTTCGGTCGGTTGGTCTTGGCCCTGGGTATCGGCTTGCAATTTATAGAATTGCACGCGTTCGTATCCCTCGGGAACCTCCGTCAGATAGATGTACGTATGCTGGCCCACGCCTCCGATGAACAGGATCGAACACGCGATCAGGCCGAACATGGCCAACCCCTTGCCACTGAACTCCTCCGGATAGCGTTTGATCCCACGCAGTCCGAATGCGGCGAAAACCATGCCCGGTACGGCCAGAATCAGCATCGGGGCGAACGTTGGTACAATCCCGACCAGAGCGACCAGGAAAAAGACGAGCGACCAAATCGCACCGCGACTGATTGCCCGATAAGGAAAATCGACGGTTTCGGGGGTCGAAAACGGTTGGACTTCGTCAGACATGGCTTCAGCGAACGACAGGAAGTGGGAAGCAGGAGGGTGAAATGCGTACAGAATTTCAGAGTTTAGGCTCTACGCGTCCACTGCCCACTCGGTTCTTACCAGAACTTCCACCACGGCGAGGCGACGGGATCCGGCAATTTCAGCCGCTCGCACCAATGCTGAACTTCTGCTGCGGGTAGTTCCTCTTCCAAAACGACCGCGGGCGGTCTCGCCATTAGAAACGGACCGAAAAAACCGGCTCCCCATCCGCGAGACGCCATTATTGGCGGCCACAGCAACAGAACCTGCTGACCGTCGACGGTGGGAATGGAGTCGGGACTTGCCTCTCCCCACACGGAAGTCCCCAGGTCAGCCGAGGGATGAGTGCCGATTCCATAGTGAAACCATGCATCGTCGTAGCATTCTGCCGCTCTCTGGCCCTTCGCGACGGCGATCAATTCTTCCGATGGGCGTTGAGACCCGGGCAACTTCACGCCTGCAATCGCATCCTGCAGTAGCGTGAACAAGTGAAAGCAGTTCGAGAGGTTTTCGTATTTCATTCGGAATCCGCGACGCTGTTCGACATGGATGACCAACAAAGTCCCACTGCGTTTGCGGATCAACTCCAATACCCACATCGGTCCAGCCGAGATGTGTTCGACTCGTTCTAGCTCGCTGATGATTCGTGGATCGTTGGCGATCTGATCGTGCAATGCTCCTGAACGCGAAACGTGAGCGACCAAGCCTTGGCCGAGCAATTCCATGCCCGCAACCGTATCGGGATCGACCGCCGGGCCGTCGCACTCCTCGTCTTCATTTTCGTTTGCCTCTTCGTCGGCGTCGATTGTTTCAACGGTCGCTGCCCATTTCATGAGAGTGTCGAGCACGGGGCGACCGGTCGTGTCAGGATTGGCCCCACCCTCGACTCCCGCCCCGAGCCAAACCGCGAGCAGACCGGCACCGGATGCGGATTCGACTTCGCAGAGTCGTTCAGCAATGATTGGTTGAGAGTCGGCTGCTCGAGGATGTTCGGCAATCGCGTTGAACGCGTCACGTAAGTCATCGCTGCACTCGTATCCGCATTGCATGTTGGATGCATTGATGACGTCTTCGATGAGTTGATCAAGTGGTTGGAGGGAATGACTCATCAGGTGCTCCGGCGTGATGGACGTTGATACCCGAAACGTCTCAACGTGATCGAGGAATGTTGCCAACAAGGTGCGGTGCGGCCACTTCGCCACAGCCGGCGGCTATGTTAGCCGACTGCTTCGTCCCTCACACGTTTGTTAATGCTTCGATACATTGGGAGTTCACTCCCTCGACCGTTCAAAACCGCTGTTGTGTTTGACGTTATCGTAGCCATTAGAATGATTCGATGATTCATGGGAGGCAGGGGCTTCGCCGGATCAATAATTGGTTGCGTATTCAGTCCTGTTGAGTAATGCCTAAACAGGATCAGAAAGCATGTCAGCAATAGGCGCGCCGGGGGAATGTTTGCGACGGCTTGCGATTCTTCACTCGACGGAGGTCGACCGACCAGCTTTATGAACACGGTTGTTCTCGGTAAAAAAGGTGTGCACAAACCACAAATTAAACGTGAGCCATCAACACCCATTGCAAGATTAAACAGGATTTCATTCATCAGCGAGAGAGCCTAAAGGATGCTGGCGTGACCTTCGATTGGATCGGTATCCAGGGCGTCCATTTGACAGACGGGTGGGTTTGCTCGGTGAGGAAATGGAGTCGTTACAATACCGGACACATTTTTCGACAACGCGTTCCTCACTCCCTCGTAGCGATTCATGTTTTTTCTTAATTGTCAGTTTGGTCATCAAACGCGTGTTCGAACGCTAATTGCGTTTGGTGTTGCTGCGTTCGGTCCGCTGATGGCATTGATGCTGTTTCTCCTTGCGATTTCATTGCAGTCCGATGTGGCGGCGAGCCCGCAGGATGACCGACGACCGACGGTTGCGATAATGATTGGCGAACCGGAATACAAAACAAGTGAGACGTTGCCGCGATTCGCGGATCAATTTTTGCGAGATGATTACCGTGTTGTGTTCGTGATGGAGGACTCGATGGCGGAAAATCGCTTTCCTGGCATTGACCAAATCACGGATGCCGACGTGTTGGTGATCAGCGTGCGTCGCAAGACGTTGCCGAAAGAGCAACTCGATGTGGTGCGGCAGTACGTTGAGGCCGGCAAACCGGTTATCGGAATCCGCACGGCGAACCACGCATTTTGTTTACGCAATCAGGATGCACCCCAAGGATGTGATCAATGGCCTGAGTTCGATGCCGAAGTCTTTGGTGGCAACTACACCGGGCATCATGCCCGAGACCTTCCATCAACTGTTCGCGTGGCCGAATCTGCGAAAACGCATCCGATCGTCGCCGGAGTTTCGGATGAGGAATTAGTCCAAATCGGGTCGCTCTATAAAACCGCTCCAGTGGCCGAGGCTGCGAACGTGTTGTTGAACGGTGAGCTTCGCGGGAATGACGGCAAGTCGGGTTCCGTCGAACCGGTGGCATGGACGTTCGAGCGATCTGATGGCGGACGCTCGTTCTACACATCGCTCGGGCATCCAGCGGAGTTTGCGAATCCGGTGTGTCAGAAACTGCTGCGGGCAGCGATCGACTGGGCGGTCTCTCCATAGCTGCGAGTGAAACTCTCGGTACTTGGTGCGTTGGCGTGGCGGATGCTGCTTGGTTCCTGATGCGGATGTCCGGAGTCTCGTTTTGTTTCACCGACTCGCAAACTCCCCTTTGGGCTGTCGCACCGGTTGGGTCGTGGGAGGTTGTGTGGTGGGCGTCTTGATCAGTCGGTTGTGTCCTCGCGGTTTTGCGATCATAACGGGGGCGCGTGCCGCGTCTTGCCTTGTCTCGTGTCGGTCGGGTGAGAGCCGCACGTCCGCAGAGTCGTTGAAACGAAACCGACGTCAGCTCGGCGGAGTTCTCAATGGTTCCGCTTCGGTTTCGCAACGGATGTTTGCATGTTGACAGCTATCACGCCAAATGAGTGGGCGTGTTTGATTATCGGTGCGATGGGGATCGGGGTCTCGAAATCGGGATTCCCCGGAATCAGCATGTTGCACGTCGTGTTGTATGCGTTCGTTTTCGGGGCACTCGAGTCGACGGGCGTGTTGTTGCCGATGCTGGTCGTGGGGGACATTTGTGCGATCCATTTCTTCGGACGCGAGGCGGATTGGCCGCACGTGCGTCGGTTGTTGCCACCGACGATCGTTGGGATTTTGATCGGTTGGGTGATGATGGACCAACTCGACGCGGGGCAGTTCAAGGTGATCGTCGGTGGCATTATTCTCACGCTGACGTGTGTGCAACTGGTCCGTACCTATCGCCCGAATTGGTTTGATGCGGTGCCTCACCAAACTTGGTTTGCGGTGGTGTTGGGTTTGCTCGCGGGGGTGACGACGATGCTCGCAAACGCGGCCGGCCCCGTGGTTGCGTTGTATTTGTTGGCGGTGGCACTCCCGAAGTGGGAATTAATCGGAACGAGCGCGTGGTTATTCTTGGTGCTCAATGTGCTGAAGCTGCCATTAAGTTTCCAGTTGGGGTTGATCACCGCACCCACGTTATTGGTGGGGGCTGTTATGGCGCCGGCGATACCGCTCGGGATGCTGGCCGGTCGTTGGCTGGTTGGTCGAGTTCCGCAAAAGTGGTTTAATTTGATCTTGCTCGGATTTACTGCGATCGCCGCGATTCGTTTGATCGGTTGGATTTGAGCTTTTGTTCACCGTTGTTCATTCGCAGGGATGTTTCCAATGAATCGTCGCAGGAAAAACGAGTACGGCCGGCAAATGGAAGCGATGTTTTCGAAGCTCAAGCCGATGTTAGATTTGGACTTCGGTGACGATGACGATGTTGAAGATGACTTGTCGCCGGCGGGATGTTGCCTGGAATACTTTGATGACCTTCTCTACGGTGCCCCTGATGAGTTGGTGGATGATGTACGGCGGTTTCGTTTTGAAAACGTCTTGATTTATCAAAACGGTGAGTTCCATGCGACGTGTCGCGACGGCGGCCATGTCTATCCGGTCCTCGCCCGAGCGTTTCCTTTTTCTCCGCCAGCAGCGTGTGGATGCCCTGTTTCGCAGGGGGAGGCGGCCTGCGTCCATGCGGTAAAGTTCGTCGAGTATCTGACGCAAGAGTTGAGCGAAATCGATTCGCCGTTACGACGCCGCGTCAATACGGAAGACTTTGTGTCGGGCACGCCAAAAATGGAGACGAT
This sequence comes from Aporhodopirellula rubra, assembly GCF_014192335.1. Classification (GTDB taxonomy): domain Bacteria; phylum Planctomycetota; class Planctomycetia; order Pirellulales; family Pirellulaceae; genus Rhodopirellula; species Rhodopirellula rubra. The sequence goes on from NZ_JACHXU010000008.1 coordinate 197,916, forward strand.
TGAAATCGATCCTGTTCAGCAGATGTTCCATGATCTTGATGCGGAGTTGGAACAGACAGCGGAATCGGATGTCGTTTCGCTAGTCGATCACGATACTGTCACTCGCCGATTGGCAAAATCTCAGAGCCGATTGGCATGGCGTGTGGAGTTCGGCCAATACGGTATCGAGGTTTATCCGGTTGGTCAGCAACCGAAGAAACGCGGCAGCGGATATACGAAAGGGCGACGCATCAAACTGGCAACGGCTCTGCGTGATCAAGACCTGACGCGGACGTCGCAAGACCGGCGTGTGATCGGATGCATCGAATATCAAGAGAGCTACTACAGCTATCGCGACGAGATGGTGCTCAACGTGTTCCCTGCCATACGGGCGTTAATAGGAGCACCGAACGTCTATATCGATAAAGATCAGGTGGTCGTTAGACGGGATGACTTCGAGTTCGAAGTTGTGCAAATCAACGATCATTATCACGTCATCGTTCTGCTCACATCGGACGATGAATTGAGTAGACAATATTTGCGTGAGCAATCAATTGAGGCGTTGCGAAGGCGTGAGGAAGACGGCGAGATCGACCGCACCGTCGCCCTTCTCACCAACGGTGAAGACACGCTCATCCGAGTTAGTTTGACTCAGCGTCTCGTCTCAATCTTCGATTTTGATCCGTCGGATGAACGATTGATCATGATGTTGTTGAAGTTCCCAGGTGTTCCCGTCGAGCAAGGCGGCGAACTTTTTAAACGGCTTAAGCGGATTCAGACACGATTGACGATCCGGTTGCCTGAATCATCGTTAGGGCCCATTGTCGATGTGTCGTCAAAGCCGGTGGTGTTAATGCGGAGCAATTCCGACGGATCGCTCGACATGGTGTTGCGGGTCCGCGACGCGGCGGGACGGATTCTTATTCCCGGAGCTTCGCCGGCGATTGCAACCGGTGAGCAGGACGGCCAACCGGTTCAGTTTCGTCGCAACATCTCGCAGGAAATCGACCAAGCGGAACGATTGGCGACGGCGCTGCGTTTCGATGCAACGGAACCCGATGACGCCCTCGCGATGGAACGATACGCGGCACATATCACGGATTTTGGTGAGATATTAAGCCTGATCGACCGGTTGCAATCGTGGACGACGTCCGAAGGATCGCGGTCCGGTTTCGATCACACTTTCGATGGTTTGCCGGCCCCCGAGGTGTTGTGGGATCGTAACAGCGAAAAGCCGGTATCCGTGTTGGGTAGCATTTCGACCGGCAACGTAAAGGTGGAAATCAATCGCAAGCGGGATTGGTTTGGGATCAGCGGTCAATGCGACGTCGGGGGAAAGCAACTTGATCTCAACGACCTATTGCAGAATCTCTCCAGTGAAGATCCTGGTAATCTGCACGGCGACTTCATCAAACTCAAAGACGGTCAGTGGGCACGCATTGGCGAAAAGCTCCGCCGGCGATTGAGCCGATTGCGGGATGCAACTCATGCTGATCGCAAGACGATGAAACTCGATGCGACTGCGGCCCCAGCGATACGTGATTTCCTTGGTGAAGGTGAAATCGAATTCAAGGCGGTCAAGGCTTGGAATCAATGTCTCGAACGGCTCGCTCGATCCGAGTCGCTCGATCCGGAATTGCCCAAGGGACTCGATGCGAACCTGCGTGACTACCAGGTCGAAGGTTATCGGTGGCTCAGGAGGTTGGCTGAATGGGGTGTCGGCGGCGTTTTGGCGGACGACATGGGGCTCGGGAAAACTCTGCAAACGCTCGCCGTTTTGTTGGACCGAAAAGACGAGGGCCCGACACTGGTGATCGCACCCACGAGCGTCGCGTTCAACTGGGTAAGAGAAGCCGAGCGGTTCACGCCCGGATTGTCGGTGCATCTGTATCGAGAAACCGATCGAACCGAATTCCTAAAAACGGTCGGTGCCGGTGACCTCGTCGTGTGCAGCTATGGTTTGGCACTTCGAGATAGCGAGGCGCTCGCGGGCGTCGAGTGGGGGTCGCTGGTCCTAGATGAAGCTCAAGCGATTAAGAATAGCCGCAGCAAAACATCCAAAGCGATTGGGACGATTCCCGCGAAATGGACGATCGCACTGACGGGCACGCCGGTGGAGAATCACCTCGGTGAATTATGGAGCCTCTTTCACGTTGTCTCGCCGGGAGTGTTCGGGGGATGGGAGCAATTCCGCAAACGGTTCGCGATGCCGATCGAAAAAGAAAACAACGAAGCGGCGCGAGCAGGGCTCGCCGAGCGGCTTAAGCCGTTCGTGTTGCGACGCAAGAAATCGGAAGTCCTCAAGGATTTGCCGCCACGTACGGATATGAATCTGTATGTGGATTTATCAAAAGGCCAGCGGGAGGAGTACGAACGCGTGCGGCTCGAAGCGATCGGGGAAGTCGACCAAATCGAATCGCTCACCAAGACTCAGGATCAACGATTTCGGATCTTGGCTTTGTTGACGCGTCTGCGACAAATCAGTTGTCACGCGAAGTTAGTCAATGCATCGTACGAGGGAGAGGCAGCGAAACTAGTTCAGTTGCGAGAAACGTTATCGAATTTGAAGGAAGAAGGTCATCGTGCGTTGATCTTTAGTCAGTTCACTGAACACCTCGCGTTGATCCGCAATGAACTCGACGAGTCAGGTTTCACGTATGAGTATCTCGACGGTTCTACACCGGCGAAGGCACGTCAAGATCGTGTCGACGCGTTTCAAAATGGGAGCGCCGATGCGTTTCTGATTTCACTCAAAGCGGGCGGAACCGGGTTGAATCTCACGGCGGCTGACTACGTCATTCACATGGACCCGTGGTGGAATCCGGCGGTGGAGGATCAGGCGACCGATCGTGCTCACCGGATCGGCCAAGACAAACCGGTGATGGTGTATCGGATCATTGCACGCGGCACGATCGAGGAAGAAATCTTGGCCCTGCATGAAACCAAACGCGATTTGGTCGCCGGCGTCATGGAAGGCACCGCGGCGGCCGCGAAACTCAACAACGACGAGTTAATCGCAATGTTGCGGAAGAGTTATTGATCGCGCCGATGACGGATCGGTTGCACGCAAAATGCACCGTTTCGTCAAAGGAGCGTGTCGGTATCACCAGTCGTGAGAGTTCGGCTTTTGTGACAAGTGTGTTTTGGTATGTCAGTTGCTCAGTGCAAGCATGAACGAACCGATCGTGGCGCCACGTCCGCCACGTCAATCATGTTGCTTCGCTCTGCCATTTACCGGAACCCGCCATGTTCGAGAAGACGACGAACGTCCGATCGCTTGTTTTTGCCACGTTATTGTTTGCGTTAATTCTCGCTGCCGCGGGCGTTTTGATGCAAACGGTAAACGTGATGCTGTTGATTTTGGCTGGTTTGTTGTTTGGCGTTTTTGTGAATGGGGTTTCGGGTTGGCTCGAGAAGCATTCTCCATTGCCCTACACGGCTAGTTATCTGATCGTCGTGTTTACGATGCTGATTGTCGGTGGGCTCGGGGTCTATTACCTGGGATCGCAAACGGTTCAGCGTGCTGGGCAGTTGGGATCCGAGTTGCAATCGGCAGTCGAGAAAGCGACGGATCAATTGAAAGAGATCGGGATCACCGAGAAGTCGCTCAAGGATTCGTTCGAGCCTCAAAAGATGATCTCCGATCAAGGTAAGTCTGCCTTGATGGGACTGCTCAGTGGAATGCGATCCATCGGTGGCGCCATCACGGCCGCGTTTGTGATCTTGTTCGTTGGGTTGTACGCCGCCTATGAACCGAGTCTTTATCGAACAGGAATCTTGAAACTCGTGCCGATGCCAAAACGGGATCGTGCTGCGGAAGTGTTAGCTCAGCTCAACGATGCTTTGTCCGGCTGGATTGTCGGTCGTTTGATGTCGATGACGCTCGTGGGAGTGTTGACATCGATCGGGCTTGGTGTGTTGGGTGTTCCTTTGCCAGTAACACTAGGCGTGCTTGCGGCGTTGTTGACGTTCATTCCCAACTTTGGCCCGCTCCTGGCCGCGTTGCCGCAAATGATGTTGGCGTTGAACGTGGGATCCGACACAGTGATTTACGTCGTGGTATTCAACTTGGCACTTCAAGGAATCGAGAGCTACTTGATCACGCCGATGATTCAGCGACACGAGGTCACGTTGCCGCCCATTTTGACCATTGCCGCTCAGTTGTTGATGGGACTCGTTGTGGGTGTCGTGGGGATCATGATGGCGGCCCCACTGGTCGTCGTGATCATGGTGCTGGTTCAAATGCTGTATGTCGAAGACCGGCTGGGTGATCCTAACCCGGGCGACTTAACGACATCGTAGACCCGCTCAATTCACGATGAGCCGGCATGAATGTTTGTTGCCATGCGATGGATGGCGACGTGCCCGCAAAATGAACGGTTCCGTGATGGTGACACCGGCACCTCATTGCATCAGTGTTTCCGGCGCATCCGCAGCCAGTCTGTCGGATAGTCGTCTTTGGCAGTCATCGGAACACTGGTTTGAGAAACCGTTTCAAACTCGCGGAGCGGCAAATCGACTTTGGTGTCGCCGGGGACTTTTGCCCACACGCGAGTCCACCAAAGTTGTTCGCAATGGGGCATCCATTGGCGGTAGATTTCTCCGCCGCCGACCACAAAGATGTCTTCCAGTTCGGCAGCGGCGAAGATCTCGTCTTCGTTCTGGACCGTCTTGACTCCTTCGACGTGCCAGTCGTGGTTCCGCGTCAGGACCCAGGTTTTTCTTCCGGGCAACGGGCGACCGATCGAGTCAAAGGTCTTGCGACCCATGAGCAACGTTCCACCCATGGTGAGTTTTTTGAACCGGCGAAGGTCCGACGACAATCGCCAGGGCATGGTTTGGTCGAGGCCGATGACTCCATCAGGGGTGGAGGCGACGATTGCAATTAACATGCGACCGGTTTCTTCGATTAAAGGCTGCGGAGATTAAGTTCGCGGGTCCGGTAGCCTAACGTTCGTTCTCTAACTCTTGTAGGACAGCAATGCGTTGGTCGAGTTGCCGCATCAACGATTGAGTGATCGCGATTCGCGAGTCGAGTTCGCCTTTGAGTTCCCTCTGCAGATCGAACATGGCGACTTGCCAGCGTTGGAGTTCAATGGGCGCGTCGCTGAGGGGCAGTGCGGTGGAAACCTTGGCATCGAGACGTCTCTGCATCTCGCGGTCTTCGCCTTTTTGGCGGATTTTACGGCGACGACGTTTGACCGTCATCCGCGCCATCACCCACCCGAGCAGCAGGAAACCCGCTAGCATCCACAACCCGTCGCGGTTGACGATCGCCATCGCGATGGGAGAGTCGATGAAAGGGAAATCGAACATAGGATCCGGTGCGGAGGAGGCCGGTTCGGTGGCAAAAACGACGATAATTCGTCATTCGTTGTCATCGTCACGATATTCGATTGTTGCTGAGTTCGATCGGGGGTTTCTGAGAGACTCATTGACGGCCGAGTTTGTTTTTGACGATCATGCCAACCATGATATCTCGATCATCTAACCGAGTGCCCGCGGTGGAAGTCTGGCACGCCCCGGCGGCCGCAGACCAGCCTGGACCGACGGAAGCCTTTTGTGAGCGTTTGTTGTTGGCTGAAGAGAAGGTCCGCGCCGATCGGTTTCGCGTGGCCTCGGCGCGACACCAGCACGTTGTTGGGCGGGGAATGGCGCGGGCACTGCTTTCGGCGGGGCTCTGTCATAGCCAAGAGATTGGTTTTCGGTTGCTCGACCATGGCAAGCCCATTGTTGAGTCGCCCGACGTCGCCTGTCGCGCTTTTAATGTCGCGCACACTTACGGATTGGTCGTGTGTGGGTTAGGTGGCCGCGAGCAGTGGTTAGGTGTAGACGTTGAATGGATGGATCGACGTACCGATCCGGATCTCGCACGACGGTATTTCGCGGCCGCAGAAATTCGGCAACTCGATGCGACCAAAAGCGAGGACGAACATCGCGAGCTGTTTCTGAAACTCTGGACGTTAAAAGAGGCGTTCATCAAAGCCATCGGCACGGGGTTATACACGCCGCTAGATCAGTTCGCGTTCGAAGACGCAGCCGGAGAACAGCCGCGGTTGGTGTTGAACGATCCGAAGCTCGCTCGCGGTAGGCAGTGGCGGTTCGAGAGTTTTGTCCCGCGTGAAGGCTTCGTCGCCGCCGTCGCGGTTGGGGAAACGGTTGAGACCGATGTGAGTGATTCGCTCGTCAAGCTCACTGATTTTGAGAGATGGATTGCGACGCAGGATGGGTCGCAGTGCGTTTAGCATTCCTGCATCACAAGACCGCTGAGCCAGGGCCGCAGTTCGGCGGCGAGAAAGAACGAACCGCAGATGACCACTACTCCGTCTTCACCGGCGGATTCGATTGCGGTCTGACAAGCGGTGAGTGGATCGTCTTCGGTCGAGAACCACGTTTCGTCGGTGTTGGTATTAGTCGATGAACCAGAGGCGTTGTTGGATGCCGTTTCTCGGGCGGCCGTTTCTTGGGCGGCCGTCGCGAGGGTTTCGATCGGGACGAAACGAGGATTACCGTGGTATCGCGTCAGGATGATTTGGTCGAGGCAGACGTGCAGTTCATCGAGCATGGCGTTGGCGTCTTTGTCAACGCTCGTGCCGAAGACACCTACTGTTTTTCGACCGGCAAATCGGGACCGGATCGTTGCGACGAGAGCCGCGATCGAGTCGGGGTTGTGCGCGGCGTCGAGGACAATCGTCGGACCGGTCGGCAATCGGAAGCGTTCGAGTCGAGCCTCGATTTGAAGTCGTGACAGTGCGTCGAGCGACTCGGGGCCGACGGAGATGCCGATTTGGTTCAGCGCGACGATCGCAATCGCGGCGTTACCGATTTGGTGTTGGCCTTCGAGTGAAAGTGAGACTTGGGTGCGCGCCGGGAACGTGGTGGTCGCGTCCGCGGCCGAGTTTCCTGTTGAGGTAACGGGGGCGTCGGCGGGGTCGATGGGGGAGGGGAGTGATGACTCGGCGGGTGTGTTGTCTCGCGTCCAGCGACGATGGGCTAGCTCGAAGGAACTGCCCCAAGCGGCGTCGAGGGGATCGGCACCGGAGACGTGATCGGTGATCGATTCGATTTGGAAGTCTCGTCCGAGTTCGACCAGAGGGGCGCCGACTTCCTGGGCGACATCACGGATGACATCGCGGGCGGGCGGGCGGGTGACTCCGCTGACTGCGGGAACACCCGGTTTGAAAATGCCGGCTTTCTCTTTGGCGATCTTTTCGACGGTGTTGCCGAGAACGTGTTGGTGATCGAGACCAATGCTGGAGATGAGGGACACGTTGCTTTGAAAAACGTTGGTGCTGTCCAGTCGCCCCCCGAGCCCCGTTTCGAGCACCCAGAAATCGCAGTCGCATCGATGAAAATGCTCGATCGCGATGGCCGTGGTCAGTTCAAAGAAGGTCGGGCCACCGATTTCTTCGATCGACATTTGCTGAACGATCGGTCGCATGGAGTCGATCAGATCGGTCATTTGTGAGGGGGAGGCGGGGCACCCATTTACCCGAAAGCGTTCCTCGAGATTGACCAAGTGGGGCGACGTGTAGAGTCCGACACGGTGACCTGCCGCGGTCAGCATTGCCGCGGTCATGGTCGCGACGGAGCCTTTCCCTTTCGTGCCCGCGATATGGACGATTGAGACGCGAGTTCGGGGGTCCGATTCTGGTTTTGACGCAGGATTCGCGAGATAATCGCCATGGCCGAGGCGGCGGATCAATTCCCGCATGCGATCGAGTGTGAATCGATATCGCGTCCCCGGTCGGGCCATCCTCTCGTAATCAATCCGGTCGTAGAGCCACCGAGTCGCCAATTGATAGGCGGCCGATTTCGAATGTGGCATGGCAGCAAAACGTCGCAAAAGTGAGCGGGATGGCAGTCGCGTGGCGAAGGACGCGGAGGCGGTCGCACCCCCGGCAACCCCGACATTGTAGCGTCACTACATAGAATGCCACTGCCGGCCGGACCGATGAGCAACAAAATTGCGAACCGTTTTTGGGTCACCCCCGTAGCGATCGGACTCTCTTTGTCAAGTTTTTGTCTCCCAACCTCGTCGGGATCAATATTACGTGGATACCGATAACAGTACCGCCGTCGCCGAAACGTCCGAAGACACCTCGCCGACGACCGCGAAATCGTCAGATAGTGTGGTCATCGAGACCCGCAACCTAAGCAAAATTTATCGCGATTTCTGGGGGCGGAAGAAAGTCCACGCTCTGAAATCCTTGGATATCGAAGTCCGCCCCGGAGAAATCTTCGGTCTGCTCGGTCCGAACGGTAGCGGTAAGTCCACGACGATCAAATTGATCCTCGGATTGCTCTTCCCCACCAGTGGCCGCGTCTTGGTGTTTGATCAAGACGCCAGCGAAACGCAAAAGAACGAGCGGATCGGTTACCTGCCCGAGGAATCGTACCTCTACAAATTCTTGACCGCCGAAGAGACGCTCGACTTCTACGGACGATTGTTCGACCTGTCGGCCGCCGATCGCCGCGATCGCGTGAAGCAGTTGATCGAAATGGTCGGTTTGCAGGGCGCAAAACACCGCCAGCTCAAAGAATATTCCAAGGGGATGACTCGCCGAGTCGGTCTGGCTCAGGCATTGATCAACGATCCCGACCTCGTGCTACTCGACGAGCCGACGACGGGCCTCGACCCGATCGGTACTCGTGAGATGAAGGACTTGATCCTTGGGCTGCGTGATCGTGGCAAGACGGTTTTGCTGTGTTCGCACCAGCTCGCCGATGTTCAGGACGTTTGTGATCGCGTTGCGATTCTTCACCAAGGTGAGTTGAAGGAACTCGGACGCGTTTCGGATCTGTTGAAAGTCCAGGACGTCACCGAAGTGCACGCGACCGGATTGGACGATGCAGCGAAGGCTGAAATCGCCGAAGTCATCGCCCGTCATGGCGGTAGTGTGCAATCGATCGACAACCCGACCGCGACGATGGAAGACCTCTTCCTTAACATCGTCCGCGAAAGTGAAGCCCGCCCGGGTGCCCGTCGCGTGTCGCAAGCCGCCGAAACGAAGGATGCTTCGAACGGTTCGACGAGTGACGGAGACCAAGCATGAATTTGCAGCTAGATGACTTTTGGTCATTTTACGAATGGTTCTTCCGACCGGGAGCGTTCTTAGAAAGTGCCGCTCTGAAGGGGATCGTGTTGGCGGTTCTCGGTGTCGTGTTGGGTTTGGTTGTCGGTTACGTGATTTCATCATCGCGTTACGGATCGGGTGAAGGTTTCTTCGCCGTTGCCCGCGCGGTGCGTGACCTGTTCCGCTTCGATTTGCCCGGCACCCGAATTCGCCGAATCTTTGCCTTGGCACGACTCGCGTTTAAAGAAGCGGTCCGCCGGAAGGTGCTCTACGTTGTCGGTTTGTTTGTCGTGCTCTTGTTGCTCGCGGGTTGGTATTTGAACCCACAGAGTGACGACCCGGCGCGGCTTTACATTAGTTTCGTGTTAACCGCGACGAACTACCTCGTGTTGGCGTTGGCTCTGTTTATCAGTGCGTTTTCGCTACCTGAAGACATTAAGAACAAGACGCTCTACACGATCGTCACCAAGCCGGTTCGGGCGACCGAAATCGTGCTCGGCCGGATGCTCGGCTTTGTCGCCATGGGGACAGTCATTCTGATCCCGATGGGGCTGTTGAGTTACGTGTTTGTGACTCGAGGTTTGGACCATACACATGCCGAAGTCGCTGACGTGCGAGAACTCGCGTCCGGCGGTTTCGAAGGCGAAACGGATTACACACGTTTCCATTCGCATCATTTTGAACTCAACGAAGCCGGCGAAGGCGTGACGGACATGGTCCGTGGTCACCGTCACGTGGTGATCCGCAAGGAAGACGGTAGTTTTCGCGTCGGGCCTGCAGAGGGTGCCCTTCGTGCTCGCGTGCCGTCCTATGGCAGTTTGGTATTCCGTGACCGGTCGGGGAACCTTCAAGAGGAAGGGATCGACGTCGGTAACGAACGATTGGCGGGTGGGTACGGAAGTGCTGGTATCTCTCGATTGATTGGTGTCTCGCGGGGAACGCGGAAGATCGAACACGGTTACGTCGAAGGCGGTGGCCTCGGTACCGCCGAGTACACGTTCTCCGGTGTTACAGCAGACCGCTACGGCGACAGCATCCCCGTCGACCTCTCGCTGCGGGCGTATCGTTCGTACAAAGGGAATATCGAAAAGGGGATTCGTGGTTCGATCACGATGAAGCATCCGAGTAAACCGATTGAAAGCAATCCGATCGGTTTTACCGTGAACGAATATGAAGTCGATCAGAAGTTCCTGCCGCTCGAAATCGAAGGAACCAACGGCAACAAAACCGAGGTGCTCAACGTATTTGAGGATCTCGTCGATGAGAAAGGTCGGATGACAATCGTCGTTCGGTGTTTGGATGATTCGCAATATCTCGGGATGACCCCCGCCAGCGTTTATCTGCGACCGACCGATCACTCGTTCGCGTGGAACCTCGCCAAGGCTTACATGTCGATCTGGTTACAGATGACGATGGTGACGGCGTTCGGTGTCATGTTCAGTACGTTTTTGACCGGTCCTGTTGCAATGGTGGCGACGGCTGTCTGTGTCTTGTTGGGCTTTTCGGCCGAACAGGTTTACGACACGCGGCACTATATCGACGCTGGGATTGAGCGAGGTGGTGGGCCGATCGAATCGATGGTTCGGTTGCTCAAGCAGGACGCCATGACGACACAGCTCGACGTGGATACGGTCGCCGCGAAGGTGATCAAGACGGCCGATGCCGGAATCGTCTACACGCTTGACGCGATCGCAACGGCACTGCCGAACCTGCCCAAGATGGTGAACACGGCAGAATTTGCGGCGTCCGGATTTGATATTTTTGGTGCGATCCTCGCACGTCATGCGGTGGCGACACTGGGCTACGTCCTGCTCGCTTTTTTAATCAGCTATTTTACTCTGAAAGCACGTGAGATCGCGGCATGAATCGCACGACTCAATTTCGTCGGAAACTGACTTACCTGACCATTTTGGTCGTGATGCTGATTCCTCTTTACCTGCTCGGTCAACCGGCCGGTGGGGGCGGGGACGGTGGCGGACGACTCGCGCAGATGCGTGACGAGTTTGATATCTCTGAGAGTGATCTCGGTGAAATCAGCCCGGCCAGCGAAACGATGAAACTCGCCTCATTGGGAATGCGCGGTGTTGCCGCGTCGTTGCTGTGGAAGAAGTCTCACGAGTATCGCGTGATGCATGAATGGGACCGCCTCAAAGCGTCGCTCAACAACATCGCGTTGCTGCAGCCTCACTTTGACAAGGTTTGGGAATTCCAAGCACACAACCTTGCCTATAACGTTTCGACGGAATTCGATGATTATCGGCAACGTTACGAGATGGTTCGTGAGGGTACCGAGTTCTTAACCAAGGGCGTCAAGCAAAACCGCAAAGCCCCGCGTCTGATTTGGTACACAGGATGGTTCTATGGATCCAAACTCGGTCTCTCTGACGAAAAGAAACAGTTTCGTCGACTGTTTGCGGATGACGAGGTTCTCCACGAAAACTTGCGTGAACAGGGAATCGATGTCGAAGGTCCGGAAGCTCTCGGTCCGTTCCGAAAACCGGACAACTGGTTGATCGGTCGGTTGTGGCTCAACTCGGGTTATGACTTGGTCGAAGCAGGGATTCCGATCCGTCGTCAAACGCCAATTAACTTCTACGAGACCGGTCCGAAGTGGCGAATCAAACACGCCGAAGCGATCGAACGCGAAGGCGTGTTGAACGATCAAGCTCAAGAGGCATGGCAACGAGCATCGGAAGATTGGAAGGGCTTGGGCGAACGTTCCATCCCAACGACTGCTTCTTTCACGATCAAAATGGGCCAAATCGACGAGTTGCACCGCCGCAAAGCGGAAACCATCGCCGAAATTCGTCAGTTGGCGACTCCTGCCTTTGAGAAGGCTCAGCAAGCGGTTATCTCAACCTTGGATCCCGTGATTCAGGACGCTTTGGCAACCCCAGTCGAAGAACGAACGAAGTCGCAACAGTCGATCGCGGACAATTATTCGGGATCCATGACGCCGGACCTGAGTGTTGTTGCTCGCGATGCCGATTCGAGTGTTCGATTGCGGGTGATGCAATTAGTCGATGTGGTGAAGGATCTCGAAGAACGGATCATCAAGACGGATGGTCACCGTAAGCAAATCAACTATCCCTATTGGGAAACGCTTGCGTTGGCTGAGCAAGAAGAGCGAACGGTCAACGCACGCCGGTTGATTTACGAAGCCCAAGAGGCACTCAGCAAGGAAGGGGAACTCGAGGAAGCGATTCGTTTGTACGAAGAATCCTTTGAACAATGGGCCGAGATCTTCGACGATTATCCGATCCTCGTGATCGATGACAGCGCCGAGGACCTGTTCGAGTCCATTCGTGATTACATGAAGGCGACCGACTCGGACGAAATTCCTGAAGACTTCCCGCTGCGAACGTTTGTGGAACTGATGGGCGAATACGGAGACGTTAACCCTCAAATGTATGAGGAAGTTCGCAAGACTCAGCAAGAGAAATTGGCTGCACGAAAGGCCGAACTTGCAGAGGAAGAACGCAAACGGGAAGAGGAGTTTCTCAAACAGGAAGCTGCTGAGAAGGAAGCCGAAGAAGAGGCTGAAATGAAGCAGGATGAGCCAGCCTCGGTTGAAGCAGCCGCTGAGGCGGACGATCCTGCGGAAATGGAAGCTTCACCTGAACCGGAAGAGCCCGTTGCAGAATCGGACGAGATGACTGAGGAGCAGGATGCGACCCAGCCGGCAGAAGCCGACGAAGACGGTGAGAAAGAAATGGATTCCGATGAAAGCGACGTCGTCGAAGCGGTTGAGGAATCGGTCGACGGAGAGGCCGCCGATCTCGTGGAAGAAGGGGCGGCGAACTGATTTGATGGCAGTCGAAGTCTGAGTAGCGTTCACGGCTCGATCCCGTTTGGTATCGAGCGAAAGTATTCCGAGTCCTCGGGCCCGGACCCGGATTTGCCACCGCGTGAATTACGAACGCGGTGGCAAAGATACGGAATCATAGAACGATGATCATCGCATGGATGATTCCTACAACCCAGAATCCGACGAGCGTGAGAACGAGGTTCAGGAAGAACTGAGTTCCCAATCCGCGGTCCATGTAAACCGCCAAGGGCGGTAGCAGGATGGAGAGGATTACTTTCAAGAGTGTGTTCTCATTTGTCATTGCAGTAGACATCGTTGTGTTCCTTTATTGAAGTGATTGATTTAGTCGTCGGTTTTGCAGTGGCCGGGATGGCGTTTCTTCGCCTCTGCGAGCGAAAAACTCCTGCGAATCAATAGTCGCAACTTCCATGCCGAGATTGGCTTGTCAGTCGCCACCATTAAGTCGTTTCGGCTGCCGCACCCAGCGATTCTTTGATAGCCGATTTAATCGATGCGTCTTTGAAGGTCAGCGTTCGATATGGGAACGGGATCTCGATGCCGGCATCGTCGAGAGCACGTTTAATCGCCGAGACGACCTCGTCGCGACTTCGGCGAATGTCGGTGGGTTTCGATCCGGTCCACCAAGCGACTTCATAGTTCACGCTCGAACTGGCGAACTCCTTAGCAAAGACTTCGGTGGTGCGGACGGCCTGCACGCTCTTGCATGACGCGACGGCTTCGCGAATCACTTCTCGAGCGGCGTCGATATCGACGTCGTAAGCGACTCCGCAAATAATGCGAACCCGACGCTGCGGCTGACTCGTGAGAACGTCGACGTTGTTCTTAAGTAACGTCGCGTTCGGCACGACGGACAGTTCACCATCGAGCCCGCGGATCATTGTGTTTCGAATAGTAATTCGTTCCACTTTTCCCGTGATCTCGTCGCAGGTAATGAAGTCACCACGATCAAACGGATACTTCCACAGGATTAGCATCCCTGCGAAGAAGTTCTCAAAGATATCTTTGAACGCGAAACCGATGGCGACCGACCCGAGTCCGAGTACGGTCAAGGCTTTGGATGGTGTCATGCCGGGAAAGGCAACCACCATCGCTGTCAGAAGCCCAACAATCCACAACGCAATCGAACTGAGTTGGTAGATCAGATCTTGCAGGCTGGGACGAAGGTCTCGTTTGCCGAGTAGTTTAACTAACGACCATCCAACGACCTTCGCAAGAATCGCCGTGATGAGTAGCACGAATAGCGATGCGATGAGTAGCGGGGAACGAGCCAAGAAGTTGTGTAGTAACGTTCCGAGACTGTTCTGAACAATCTCTTGGCTCGACTGAAGATCGACGGTGGGGTCAATGGTGAGTTTATTGATCACCGAAATGACATCCTGAGTTCGCCCGGCGACATCCGCAGCCCATTTTTGGTGCTGTTCGTTGTCGGCGATTCCCGACAGTGTGACGATGCCATTTTCGGCACCGACTTGAAGGTCGGTGAAGCAGCCTGACGACTCAAATATTTCGGTCAAACGTCGGGCAATCGCTTGGTCTGGCGCAACGTTGTCGACTTCCACGATAGGTCCGGGAGCGGCGACATTATCGTCGGACGCGTCGCTCGAATCTTGTGCGGTTGCGATGCCGCTCCCAAAGACCGCCATGAGGATCACGCATACGATCTTGAGTGCGTGTGGAAGCAGCGAGCGTTGAATTCGAGGGCGGCAGAAATCGGAATGTTTGGTTGGGATGCTAATGCAACTCATGGGTTATGAGTGGCTGCTTTGACGACGCATCGCGACGGCGAGAACTGCGATGGCACCCAACATCGATCCGATCCATCCAGCGGCCTGGATGGACGCTCCTCCGCTGAACAGATAGACCACAAAACCACCGACAAACGAACCGGCCACGCCCAAAAGCATGGTGCGGAATAGGCCGATGTCTTGTCGTCCGGGATAGAGCAGGCGAGCGATTGCTCCGATGAACAATCCAAAGAGCATCCAACTGATCAGTGGCATTAACATGATTATTTCCTCGAGAGGTTGTGCGTTTGGTTTCGTAAAAGAAACGTGTCTGCGACAACGGACGCGAATGGCGTGCCAGAGGTTTAATCGCTCGATTCATGGCGATCGCTTGGAACATTATCGCGGTGGAAATGATTGCACTCGAAGCGTTTTACCGATCACGCGGTGGGAGAACCACGGCAGAATTGAGCGATGAAGGCCCACCGTGATCGGTTTGCACTCGATTTTGATTAATCGAAAGCGGAGTTATCGACCAGCGAATGTCAGAGATGGTTTGTGCAAATTTTTAGAATTGCAAAGTGGTATGAACTTTGCGACATGCTGCATCGAAGCCAATGACGGATGTTGGCAATGGCAACTGGCCGTACCCGCGGACGAAGTTGCTGAGTAAATCAACTCACTCCATTAATTAAAAGAAGTAGATCGATGACCAATCAAATCGAAACCGTGCACGGCGTTTCTTATCCCGTCGTTACTGACAGTTCCAACAGTCTCTATGGTGAGGACTCAGGAGAGCCTCACCCTGTAAGCACGCAGTTGTACCGAGACGAGACGGCCGAACGCCTCATTAAATCAACCCAGCACGCGGAAGTGAAGCCGGTAAAGAAGTCGTAGACGTCTACCGGTGAGCGTTCTCAATTGCGGCGACGATCGCGTCGAGATCATTGGCAACAGGGACGGCACGGTTGGCGAAGTGTGCTTCGGTCACACCGCGGCTGCCGAGCGTTTTTTCAAACAGCTCTTTGTCCGCCGTGTGATAGGCAACTGTCGCCGTTGGGTCTTTCAGTTCGTGTCCGGTGAGAATGCAAACCACGCGATCGCTCGGAGCGATGACGCCTTCGCTTCGCAGCAATTTCGCGCCCGCGACACTAGCCGCTGATGCGGGTTCGCAACCGAATCCGCCGGCACCGACTTGAGATTTGGCGTCGAGGATTTGTTGGTCATCGACTTCGCGAACGACGCCGTCCATGACCTCCAGGGCCCGCAGGCATTTCTTTAGATTGACGGGGCGGTTGATTTCGATCGCACTGGCGATGGTGTCGGCTCGTTTGCCGTCGCGATCCATCGCCTCGTTGTACGACGTGATCGGATCCATTTTGACGTTGCCGCCGTTCCACGAGACTCCATGGTCGTGGACGAGTTCGTAGAGGGTGTCTGCACCCTTCGCGTTGATTACGGCGAGGCGTGGGATGCGGTCGATGAGGCCGTGCTGATGCAGTTCACTGAAGGCCTTTCCGAACGCGCTGCTGTTCCCGAGGTTGCCACCGGGTACGACGATCCAATCGGGAACTTCCCATCGAAGGGCCTCGAGGACGCGGTACATGACCGTCTTCTGTCCTTCGAGTCGGAACGGGTTAACGCTGTTAACGAGATAGATACCGAGTTTCTTCGAAACTTCTTTAACGCGAATCATCGCATCATCGAAATCGCCCGCGATTTGAATCGTCAGAGCACCATAATCGAGTGCTTGGCTGAGTTTCCCATAGCTGATCTTTCCACTGCCGATAAAAATCACGGCCTTCATCGCGCGGGTGGCACTGCAGTAGAGAGCCAGCGAGGCACTCGTGTTGCCGGTACTGGCGCAGGCCGCTCGTTTGGCTTCCATCATGCCAGCGTGAGTGACGGCGGCGCACATGCCGTTGTCTTTGAAGCTGCCCGACGGGTTCATCCCTTCGTATTGCAGGTGTAATTGGCCGGGGTTCATGCCAACGTATTTGGCGACCTCATCGGCCTTTTGCAAAAGCGTTTGACCTTCGCCGACTGTCACGATCTTTTCGTGCGGTGCGAAGGGGAGCAGTTCGTGGAAACGCCACACGCCCGAAAAACGAATCGGATTATTGCGTTGGCTCCACATAGCCTCGAAATCGCTGAGTTTGCTCGGCACGCCGGCGCGGTCCCAGTCGTACGCGATATCGAGCAAATCGCCGCAACGGTCGCATGCCGTGCGAATGCTCATCGTCTCGTACGTTGCCCCGCATTGCGGGTTAATGCAGCGTTGAAACGCGAGGTCGGTTTGAGCGGCGTTGTGTTTTTCGGCGGTCTGAAGCATCGAGGTGATTCGTCGTCAGGCAGTGAGGAGTGGGTGGAGTGGCCACCACTTCAAGTTATGATTGCAGTCGCCCTAATAGGATAGATCGGCAAACGGGTCTGTCACGATGAAATTTCGCCTGTTCGATCCGGTCGGAAAAGCCGAAATGCCAGAGTTTGGCATCTTTTTCATCAAAAAGAGCGTTTTCACCGAGATCCGAACCGTCTACTCGAGTTGAAGAACCGGGGAATCCCATGTTCGGCAACGCGTTCGCCTCCCCGAGGGGATGCCAGGCCGATAAATTACCTCGATGGACTTTCCGTTTCTGCCTCCGCGAATCCCCACTCCCATTTCAGGTGTTTGTCTATGACTCGGTTTATCATGCTCGGCGGGTTTCTCGGTGCGGGAAAGACGACTCTGATCTCGAAATTGGCTCGCCGGTTTCAAACGGATGGCAAACACGTCTGTGTCGTCACCAACGATCAGGCCGCGGGATTAGTCGATACGGAGTTGCTCAAGAGCGAAGGTTTGGACGTCAACGAGGTCGCGGGGTCGTGCTTTTGCTGCAATTTCACGGGATTGGCGGATGCGATGGCGGAATTCGACACCCGGCAGCGTCCCGACGTGATTCTCGCCGAACCGGTCGGCAGTTGCACCGACCTGATCGCGACGATCGCGATGCCGATGATGGAGCGGATGGGCGAGCGGTTCGTGCACAGTCCCTATGCGGTTGTTTTAAAACCGAGCCACACGTTGCGGATTCTCTCGGGCGGCAAGGCGGGGTTTTCTCCGCAGGCCGAATACATCTTTCGCAAACAGCTCGAAGAGTCGGAAATGATCGTGGTCAACCGGATCGACGAACTCACCGAGGAACAAATCGCATCGCTTAAAACGTACCTCGACGAGCAGTATCCGGGACGTCGCGTGATCTGCGTATCTGCTCGGACGGGTGAGAATGTTGAGGAGCTTCACGAAGCGTTGCTGACCACTGCCTCGCCGCGAGAGAGCATGATGGAAGTCGATTACGACGTTTACGCCGAAGGCGAAGCCGAGTTGGGGTGGCTCAATGCGACGGTCGAATTTGCCGCCGGTCAAGAGTTTTCGCTCGACGATTTGACCGTTCAGACGGTTAACGCGATTCGCCAGCAGTTGGCGGACGTCGACGCTGAGCCGGCTCACTTGAAGATTTTGTGTTCATCAACCAACGGTGTGTCTGTCGCAAACCTCGTCAGCAGCGATACGGACACCATGTTGTCGGTGGCCAGCGGCGTATCGGTGACGCAGACGAAGATGATTGTGAACGCTCGTGTGTGTATGGCGCCGGAGTCGCTCCAGCCGATCGTTGCCGCAGTGCTCGAAAAGATCGCCGAGGGAGTATCGGCGGAATTGCAGATCGAGCAAATCGAAGCGTTCCGACCGGGGCGTCCCGAGCCTACCTACCGAGTCGCACTGGGTTAGCGTTCAAGGCTTCGACGGATCGGTGCCTTGGTGGTGTTCCAAGCTTCTACAGCGTACGGGGCTTCTGCATCGTACCGGGCTTTTGCATTGTACCGGGCTTTTGCATTGTACGGCGCACCTGCGGCGTACGGTCCGAACACGCATAAAAAAAACTCGCCAGCGAAAAACGCCAGCGAGTGATGTGGTTGGGTCAGTTTTGCCCGTTCGTGAGACGAATCGGCATCGCCGTAAAAATTTGCGACGCCTTCAGTGTCAATGCACTATGGCAAACGCGATTCATTAGAAGCCGCTGAAAGGATCGTCTCCCATGTCGCCAGCACCACCGAATGGGTCGTCGGCAGGCGCGTCGAACGGGTTCGAGCCTTCGGTTGGCTCCGGAGCGGCCGATCCGGTGTCTTCTCCGGTGATGGAATTATCCATCGCACCTTCAAGGACGTCGTTGGATTCGATGACCGGATCCTGCCCCATGTCATCGGCGAACGGATCGTCGACAGGTGGTGCGGCCGGTGGGGTCACGGTGCGGCGGCCTACTGCAGGTGCTGGTGTGGCGGGGGCTCCACCTGCGGGCACCCCGAGTTCGCCGTAGCGGGTTTGCGAGCGGGCGACGCCCAAGGCCAGAGCGTTCAAGCGGGCATTTTCACGGATGAGTTCGAGTTCCATCCGCGTCGAGCCTTGCACGCGGGCGAGTGAACGGCCAACGATGTCGCCGAACGCCCCCCGGGCCTCGATGTCAGCACCTTGTTGGAAGTCTGATTTTGATTCAAATCCACGACCGCTCGCGGCGGCGGCGAGCCCACGGAAGTAGTACGCCCGAGGGTCTTGGAATCCGTTGTTGATCGCCATGCTCAACCATTCGGACGCTTTGTTGTATTGACCTGCGTGGTAGGCGTGAACTCCCCGGCCGTAGATCTCCGACAAGACTGCGGATTGGGCCTGACAAGTCTTCGCGGAAGTTGTCGCTGCGACAGCGACCAGGGCGAAGACGAGATTCAAAATGAGGTTGAAGCGAAGTTTCATCGCAGACAAGATCCTTGGAGGGGCAGAAACACGAGTCGACAATCGAGGATTGGGTCGTATCGAGCGAGAGCATCGCGAATAGAAAAGGCGGCTGAGAGGATTCGTAAACCGATGCCAGCTCTTGTAATCGCAGCTTAATTGTGAATCCGGATTATAGCAAACAGTTTGAGGATCAAGGTGAGCGTTTTTAGCCTGAAAATCCCGACTTTCTGGGGGATTCGAACGTATTGCCCACAGCATGGGCGCTCGATGTGGTGCCCATTTGGTAAAGTAAAGACGTCGCACCAGCCAGCTCGCTGAGTGGATCCAAACTATTCCTCGCGGACGATCCTGCCAATGTTCCCCGCTCTTCCTACCGATTTGACGATTCCCAATGTAACGCGGACCGTGTCGTGCGTGTTGTTGGCAATGTGTCTGACATTCGCGTATGGCGACGCTCGCTGTTTCGCAGTGGACCAAGGCACCCAATCGTCTGGACGCCCGGTGTCGGGAGCGGCAAATTCAGGCACACCAGACGCATCGGCGAAGGATGACCCAGCGAAAAGCAGTTCGGCGGAATCGTCGATGCCGGATGAGGAGGAGCCCCGTGAAGAGGAGCCCGGTGAAGAAGAGATTGCTCAACTGATCGAAGGGTTGGCGTCGAGCAGCTACGCGACCCGAATGCGTTGCCGCGACCGGTTGATGCGAATCGGTTTGGCGGCGTTCGATCAACTGCGCGAGGCCCGCAACCACCCCGATAACGAAGTGGCAATTGTTGCCCGGCGGCTGACCAGCGGACTGCGGGTGCAGTGGTCGACGCAATCGGATTCCGCAGATGCGCGTGAGTTGTTATCTGAGTACGGATCGCACAGCGTCTCGCAGCGGCGCAATCGGATCGAGGCACTCGCTAGGTTGCCGCGAGGTGACGCATTTTTGCCGCTGTTGCGTTTGGCGCGGTTCGAGACTGAACCAGTACTGGCCCGGGCGGCTGCGCTGGCGCTGATCGGACTCGATACTCGCAAGGACGCCGGCGTCGCCGATTTGGTCGGTCGTGCTTCCAAGACCGCGCTTCGAGTGATCGAAGACAACCGAAACGAATTTGAAGCGTCACAGATCGAATCGGCACTGCGGCAGCAAGAACGAATCAGCAGTCAATGGTTGCTTCATTACGCCGCCGATCTTCGCAACGGGCAATTGGAGGTGGGCGCGTGGTCCGAATTGATTCGAAGCAATCGTGATCAACTTAGTCCGGACGAGGCCAGTTCGACAAGTGAAACCCAAGTCTCGACCAGTGAGTTGTTGAAGTTGGTTTGGACGACCGCGGAACGTGCAATCGCTCACGGATTGCCGACGGAAGCGTTAGAGATCGTCGAGGCCAATGTTGATTTGATTCCATCACGCACCCGCGACCTCATTGAGACCGCGAGCTGGGCGCTAGAAAATTCGCTCTACCGTGCCGTCATTGCAATGCATGCGGCACACACCGAGTTGTATCGCAAGAGTCCGATTTTGCTCTATTCGGCAGCCGAAGCGTACAGCCGTGCGGGCATTGAGGAAGGTGCCGCGTCCCTCGCAAAAATCGCACTCGCCATCAACCCGTTGCCCGAACGGTCGTCCGATGATGAGAGCGAAGTTCCGCCTGATGACGGTGCCCCATTTCAGCCCAACCAGCCGGCTCCCATGCATCCGCAAATGATCGAGAGTCACGCTCAAGCCCATATCGAGATCGCCACGCAACTCGTCGATCGAGGCCTGTTTCAATGGGCACAGAAGGAATACGAAATCGTCATTGATCGCTTGCCGGTCGATACGGCGGTCTCCTCATTTGCCCGTTTGCAACTCGCGGACATGTTAGGCGAGTTACTGCGTCACGCCGACGTCATCAAAACTCTCGAACCGCTGACTCAGCGGATTGATCAAGACGACGAATTCCGAGATCGTTTGATCGCTCGACGCTTCACCTACACCGTCGTTCAGAGCAACATGGACTATCACCGTGGTCTGCTGATGATCGAACAGGGGAACCTCGAAGGTGCAAAACCGGTACTACGCAAAGCGTTCGAAATGAACCAAGAGAACATCGATATCTTGATCGCGATGTACCGACTCGATGGCGGCGAGCAATGGAGAAAAGAGGTCGCCGTGACACTCGATGAACAAATCCGGGAAGCATACAGCGAAGTCGAAGACACGCGAAATTCGATGCAGAGACCGGGGCCGTTTCGACCAAACGACGTTGAGTTAGCCAAACGGCTCAACGCGTACGCTTGGTTGGTGAGCAACACCGAAGGAGACACCGAGCGTGCGCTCCGGTACAGCAAAGAGTCCTTACGATTGACGCCGCAGCAGCCGGCGTTGATGGACACGTGTGCTCGCTGCTATTTCGCGGTTGGTGATATCAAGTCAGCGATCGAAATGCAGGCGAATGCGTGTGAGGAAATGCCACACTCGCCGCCGTTGGAGCGACAATTGCGGGAGTTCCAAGAGGCTCTCGCTGAGACTCAAAAACAGGGCAACGAGCAACCGGGCGAGTAGTTCCGCCGTCGACACTTTCACCGCATTCACGATGGGAAAGGCGGTGTTTCGATTCTGGTCTACCAGTTGGCGAACAATTCATCGAGAACACTGCTTGATGGCCCACCGCCGGTGTTCGGAATCTCAATCGCTGCGGGGCGATGAGCCGTTGTCGTGGTGACGGTCGAGCGTCGAGCTTGGAATGAAGACGATGGGATCGCCGAAGCATGGTAGCCTCGTTCGGTGAATCCAAAGTCGGTGCCTTGTCCAGAGGCGGGTAAGACGATTTGTGAGATTGTGTTACTGCTGGTGGTTCCACTCGTTGTGTTCGCACCCGACGGCGATGCGATCGTTCCTCGTGTTGTGACCGCGTCGATGAACTGGCCAGGCTGGTCTTGGGTGATTTGATACGTGCCACCGGCAAGGTCGCGGAATGCATAATGTCCGAGCGAATCAGTGACGGTTGTCCGCTGGACGTTTTGACCTTGGTTGTCAACTCCGGTCAAACGCATGGTGACTCCGCCGATTCCCATTTCGTGAGACTCGCGTTGAGTGTTCCCGTTTGTGTCGGCCCAAACGTATCCCGAGAGAATCGCGTCCGATGGGTCGTCGGTGATCGAGATCATGTGCGATGCGTCGGTGACCACTTCGCCGGGACCGGACCCGACGGATTGGAGCCCGAGCACGATCGACTCGGTTGGCTCGAGTTGTCCGTCATCGACGAGTGACAGGTTGACCGTTTGCGTCGATCCATTGCCGCTGCCGATCGGAAAGGCGATACGTGTTGTGGTGAGTGTGAAGTCGGATAAGTTCGCGGTGCTCGATTGCTGAACGATCACGTCGACTTCCAATGGTTCGGTTAACACGGCACCACCGGTGGTCGTCAGCACAAGTGTGACCGAATGGGATCCGTTAGTTTCGGCAACGCTGCTGTTATTTTCGGCAAAACGAACCGTGACGCTATCATCATCAATGATCTTGGTGGTGACCGATTGATTGCCAATCGTGATCGAAGATGCGATTGCCGCGTCGACATTCATCAATTCTGACAAGACGAGTTGGAACGCTTCGTCACCTTCGAGATTCGAATCGCCACGCACGTTCACCGTGATGGTCTGGGATTGGTTGGACGCGTTTGCGAACGAAACAACCCCACTTTTCGAGTCGTAGTCGGAACCCGCCGTGGCGGTGCCGTCCGCCGTTGCGTACCCGATACTCAGGCCATCTTGAACGGGCGCGGACAACGTAACGGTGTAGGTCGCCGAGGCCGATCCGCCTGGGCCGCCGGGTTCACTAATGGCGTCCGGACCACTGATCATCACAATGGCTGAGTCATCGTTGGTGATTGTTCCCTGCACGCTCGGTGTGACGATGTCGATTAGGTCGACGAACCCGCTCGGCAATCCTGAAATTTGACCCAATTCGAATCGAAATGTTTCATTTGATTCGACCATTGAATCGGCGATCGCATTCACGGTGACCATTTGCGTTTCTCCCGCGGTCCCGGTGAAGCTCAATGTGCCCGACGAAGCGGTGTAGTCTTCGTCCGCGGTCGTACTTTCATCGACGGTGGCGTAGGCGAGTTGTAAACCACCGCTGATCGGATTTGACAATGTGACCGCGAATGACAGTTCGCCCCGCTCGGCATCGTTGTCGCCTTCGTTCGCGGACGTCGCGTCAGAAAGCGTGAGCGAAGCACGATCATCGGCGGTGATGGCTATTTCAGTTGCTGCGTTTGGCAGAGAAATGGATGACGCGATCCCATCGGGCAAACCGGCCAGCGAACTAAGTGCGACTGAAAATGTTTCGGCAAGTTCGACGCGGTTGTCACCTCGAATGTCAACGGTAAATGATTGAGATTGGCTCGCCGAGGCGGTGAACGTGAGCGTGCCGGTCGCGGAGTCGTAGTCGCCGTCGGCGGATGTAGCGGTCCCGTCCATGGTTTGATAGTCAACGCTGAAATCGTCTTGAACGTTCCCCGTCAGGGTTGCCGTGAACGTGAGTGATGCGACCTGACCGCTGGCACCTTCGGTAACGGTCGTGCTCGTGGTGGTCAGTGCGAGTGAGGCGGAATCATCGTTTTCAATGGTCGCGGTGAATTGCGGATTTGGGATCACCAATTCCGCGCCATCGGCCAGGCCGATCACGTTGCCCAATTGCACGATAAATGTTTCATTGGTTTCGACGATCGTGTCGCCGGCAATGGTGACATCGATTGTTTTTGTTTCGCCTGCATTCCCCGCGAATGACAAGATCGAGTCAACTGCGGTGTAGTCGCCGTTGGCAACGGTGGCTGATCCATCGGAGGTCGAGATCGGAACGGTGAATCCGTCAGGATCACTGACGTCGTCGGTCAGTTCGATTTCAAAACGGAACACGCGGTTGTCACCCGTGTCGCCCTCGGTCGAATCGGAGGTGATGTTGCGGATGACCAGTCGTGGGGCATCGTCATTCTGAATCGTAAGACTGGCCGGCGAATTAACGATGGTGATCGCATTTTGAATCACCAGATCAGCGGCCGAAAGTTCACTCAGAACGAGAGAGAACGTTTCATCGGTTTCGGGCGTGTCGTCACCGATAACGTTAACGGATATGGATTGCATCTCCGATGCGTTGCCAGCGAACGAGAGCGTCCCCGATGCGGCGGCGTAATCGTTATTGGCTACCGTGGCGGTACCGTCTACGGTGGCGTATTGAACGGAAATACCACCTTGGACCGCTGCAGAGAGAGTGGCTTGGGCGGCCAATGTGGTGGATTCCCCGGGGCCACCTTCAAATGTCTGAGTCGTTGTCGATCCCAACGTCAAAGTGGCAGTGTCGTCATTCAGGATCCTCGCGATGGTGTCGGGCGTCAGCATCGTAACGTCTGCACTATCCGCTCCCGTGGTCCCGAGTCGTAAACCGCTCAATCGCAGGCCAACTCGCTCATTCGCTTCGACGATCTCGTCACCTAGAATCGGCACGCTGATTTGCATCGTTTCACCGTCCGTGCCTGACATCGAGAGCGTCCCTGATCTCGCGGTGAAGTCGGTTCCGGATTCAGCGGCAATGCCACCGTTCGGCTCAAACGTGGCGTAGTTAAGAGAGAACCCTGACTGCACGGCGCCACTTAATCGGATGGTGTAGACGATGGAGGCGTTTGTACCAGGATCGGTCTCGACCACGTCGTTGGTCGTCACGTCAATCGAGGCCGTGTCAATATTAGTGTTGGTCACCGATACCGGTGTGAGTACCAAACCGTTGAACTCGGAATCGCCGCTGACAGTTGGACCGATCTGCACGCCCGAAACGATATCCCCGTCGACCACGTTATCAGCCAGACCGGTGATCGTAACGATCTGAGGAGTGTCCCAGTTTGCGTTTGTGAAAAGCAGTTCGTTCTTGTCGATCGAAAGTTCTGATGAATCGACGGGCGAGAGCGGAATGGTGACGTTTTGAATCGGCTGTCGTTTGAGGGTGACGCTGAAGGAAGTAGAGGTTCCCGATTCGCTGACGGTTAAGTCGTTGCTGGCAATCACTTCGACGCCGCCCTCGTCATCGTTGATATTGGTTACGCCGATCGGTGCGATGTCGATGGCGTTGTATGCCGTGTCACTGCTCGACGCCGTAATTGCAATGTTGAACGAAACATCTCCGTCGACCAAGAGATCATCGACACCCGTGATCGTGAACGTCTGAGGTTGGTTGTAGTTGGTCGAATTGAATGTGTGCGACGCCGGGGAAACGGTGCCTTCGGAGGTGTCGCTTGAAACCGCGGAAATGGTAACGTTCTGTGTCGGCGGCGTATTGAGAGCGACCGTGAATGTTGCGGTTGTCCCTGTTTCGCTAATTTCTAGATCGCCCGCAGTGATCACGCTGACGCCCGGCACGTCGTCGTCCGCGTTGTCGACTGAAATCGGTGATACGTTGACACTGCGGTATGCGGTGTCGGTGCTCGTTGATAAGTCAAACGAGATATTCGCGGATTGGAGGCCATCAACGGCGATGTCATCCACGCCTGAGGTGGTGACGGTTTGGGGCGTGTTCCAATTCGCGGGTGTGAATGTGAGCGAGGTTGGCGAGACGGTGACTTCGCCGGTATCGTTGCTCGTGAGATTGATCGTGACATTCGATACCGGTTGTGATTGCAATCGAACCGTAAAGTTGTCGGTGCCTCCATTTTCGGTAACCTGCAGTCCCTCTGTGCCGACGAGTAGGATACCGGCCGGATCGTCGTCGCGGTTGGTTAATGTTCGTGACGTCGAACTGAGGGAGTTGTATCCAGGATCGGTTGTCGATGTGCTGGTGAAGGTCACGTTATATCCGACATCGCCATCGGTCGTTGGGTCGTCAACGCCGCTGATGGTGACGGATTGCGGTTGATCCCAATCGGTCGCGTTAAACGTCAGAAAGGTGGTGGATAAGGAGGCTTCCGACGCGTCACTCACTGCAATGTTGACACGTACGGTACCCGCCGGTTGCGTTTGCAGCCGAGTCGTTATCGTGCTGGAATCTCCACCTTCGGTTGTGAACGCGAGGGAAGGCTGTGAAACGATCAATCGCGGGATGTCATCGTCTTCGTTGGTGAGCGTCACAACCGTTGCGGAGAGGTTGCGGTAGGCTTCATCGCTGGTTGATGTCGGTTGAACCGAGACGGTATAGGTTTGGTCGCCATCGGTGACATCGTCATCGACACTTTCGATCGTGACCTGTTGAATCTGGTCGAAATTGCTAGGTGTGAATGTGATCTGCGTTTGCGTTGGAACTCCTTCGCTGGTGTCCGATGAAACGATTTGCAACGTCACCTCGGTGGAGGGCTGTTGCGACAATCGGACGCCGAACATATCGGAACCGCCGATGCCGCCCGATTCTTTCGTGACGAGTCCGGAAAGAGGGGAGACGATCAATCGGGCACTGTCGCCAACATTGGTGACCGTAATCGGCGCGACATTTAGACTGCGGTAGGCGGTGTCGGCGCTGTTGGAAAAGTCAAACGAGATGTTGGCGGTTTTTTCGCCATCAATCACGCTGTCGTTAACGCCAGTAAGGGTAACGGTTTGTGATTGATTCCAATTCTGCGGAGTGAAGGTCACTGATGTGGGAGCGACGGTGACTTCGTCGGTGTTGCTGCTGGCCAAACCGATCGTCACGTTACCTAACGGCTGCGTTTGCAGTCGGAGTGAGAACGTGTCCGTGCCGCCGTCTTCGTCGACTTGCAGGCTTTCTGTATCTGCCAGAATTAAACCAGGTGGATCGTCGTCCTGGTTGGTCAACGTACGCGTGACGGCAGGCAGCGAATTGTAATCCGGGTCCGTTGTGGAGCTGCTCGTTACCGTGATCGTGTACCCGACATCACCATCGGTGATTGCATCATCCACACCGGTGATCGTGATCGTTTGAGGCTGATCCCAGTTTCCCGAGTTGAAGGTGGTTGATGTCGGCGAAACGGTGCCTTCGGACGTGTCGTTTGAGGCAACATTGATTGTTACGGTGCCGACGGGCTGGGTTTGCAAGGCAACTGTGAGGGAAGCCGTTGTGCCGCCTTCGGTCGTGAATGTGGTTGAGGTTGGCGACACGCTGAAATTGGCAACGTCATCGTCTTGATTGGTAACACTGACCGATCGAGTGGGCAGGCCTCGGTAATCCGCATCGCTGGTCGGATCAACGGCAAGATTGATTTGGTAATTGACCGAACCGTCGATCAGATCATCATCCACACCGGTGACCATCACGATCTGAGTTGCATCCCAATTGGCAGGCGTGAACGTTAACTGAGAAAGGTTAGTAGTTCCCTCGGTGGGATCGGAGGACGTTAAGTTCAGGATGACGTTTGTATTAGGTCTTGAAGACAATCGCACGTTGAAGACATCGCTTTGGCCGTCTTCGTCAGTGACGAGCCCCGAACTCGGTTGAATTAGCAATCCGGCAACGGTCGTGTTCAGATTGCTCGCCGAGACCGTAGGCACGGTGATATTTTGGTAGAGCGAATCACTGCTCGAAATGACGCCAGTGATTTGGTAGTTCTGCGTCGGGTCGACGATTTCGTCGTCAACGCCCGTCAACGTGAGCGTCTGCGTCTGGTTCCAGTTCGATTGCGTGAAGGTCAGTTGCCCTGGAGAAACAGTCCCCTCGCCGGTGTCGGACGACGTGAAATTAATAGTCACCGGCGCGGTAGGTTGCGAATTCAGCCGGACCTGAGTTGTGGCCGTTTGTCCGTTCTCACTGGTGACGAGTCCTGATGTCGTTGCGATCGTCACGCCGGCGGTGTCGTTGTCCGCTACGCTCACGGTGAGGTCATCAACGGACACGCCGCTGAACGACGAATCGTTGCTCTGTAAAACGCTCGTCTGCAGCGAAACGTTCAGGCTCGATTCCGCAATCGAGTCGTTTGTCGCGGTAATCTGTACCGTTTGTGGCGAGTTCCAATTTGATGGTGTGAACGTCAGTGTGTTCGATGAGAGTGAGACTTGGTTGGGCGTTTGCGGCGTGATGGTGAAGCTGACGTTGGACGTCGGCGCACGGTTGAGTGCGACTTGGAAGCTTGCCGTTGCTCCACCCTCGGTTACTTGTAGGTTCGTCGCATTGGTAAACACGACGCCCCCGCCAACGATCGATATCTGGTCACCCGTTACGTCGAAGGTGGTGACTTCGGCAAACGGGCGATAGAACTCGGCACGCAGATTCGGTTCGTTTGCTTGCACGGCGTCGAGGTCGATGTTGCCGACCGCGAGTGCGGTAACATTAATTTCAAAGAACAGCAACTCGTCGTCTTTGGCGTCGCCGACCGGTTCGGTGCTGTCGCGTCCGTTGAGATTGTCCAAACGGCTAGTGAGGATCTCGCCGTTGTTGGCGCGACCAGGGACCGTTTGGAATTCGCTGCCCAGCGTGATCGGTCCAGAGAATTGCAGCAGGGAAGGATCGTAGGGGACGTCGAATGCTGCTTGCAGGATTCCCGACGGGATGGTTGAGGAGGAGGCGGGCCGCTGATCTTGCACGTAAGTTCGCATCACATACGATTCGCCCGCGTTGAGCGAAGACACCTCCGCACCGGTTCCGCCGGCGGGAAAGAAAGCGAAGCGGACGCCGAAACCATCGAGCAGATGCCGTGGCTCGAGCGATTGAAATTGAAGCGCGGCTCGCTTTTTTCGCGTGCGTTCTGACGACCGGTTGGAAGTTGCCGAGCGACGTAGGCCGTGCCGTCGTCGTGATTGCCGACGTGGAAGGTCCATCAGGATTGCAACTCATGAGGGGCAGAAAAGAAACGGCGGCGGAGAAATCCGCCGCCGTCTGTGCTCTCACGATTTTAGTCCCAATTCCTCGAGAGGCCAGATTTCCGCTCGAAGTTACTGAGACATTGAATGGTTTCCCCCAACATCAGTTGATGTGGTTGAGGAAGCCGTTGAAGTCGACGTTGGTCATTACCGAGGACAACTGGCTG
Organism: Aporhodopirellula rubra; assembly: GCF_014192335.1. GTDB lineage: Bacteria > Planctomycetota > Planctomycetia > Pirellulales > Pirellulaceae > Rhodopirellula > Rhodopirellula rubra. The sequence continues at coordinate 227,221 of NZ_JACHXU010000008.1, forward strand.
CGGTCGAGCGTGTCGCCGGCATCGTTACCGCCGTCGATCGAGGCACGAGGGCCGAAGTCAATGTCATCGATCAGGTCTACGCGATCTTGGTCGTCGCCGAGCCCAATGAATGTGCCCGCGGTCACCATCACGTCTTCGAGGGTGACGCGGTCGTCACCACCGCCCGCATTTGCGTCGTCGGCCAGGCTTGCCAAGCCGAGGCCACCGAAGAGGGCATCAACCATCGCGGGTCGGATTCCAACGGTATTGCCGATATTGAGGACCCCGTCGACCAGCACGTCGGTCATGTTGACGATATCGTCACCGTCACCGAGCCCAATATCCACGAGGCCTTTTAAGTCCGCGTTGATGAAGCTCATTCGTTCGTTGCCCGCTCCGTTGCTAAACTGGATCGCGCTGCCGGTGAGTGTGTTGCCGCCGATCACGGTTCGTGCGGCCGTTTCGCCGCCGACTCCGGCTTTCCCGATCACGATCGTGTTGGTGTCATGATCCATGCCGTTGTTGACCACGATACCGCTAGGCAGTCGGGATTCTTCGATTGTCAAACGGTCATCACCCGCGGCGTTGGTGACATCCAAGCGGCCGCCGCCGAGGATGTCCGAACCGATGATGCTGTCGTTGTGAATCATGATCGATGAACCGTGCAGGAAGTCGCCCGCACCATTTTCGATCGACGATCCGCCATAAATGTTAATGGCCGAGAAGTTGACTTCGTCGAATCCGTCGCCGTTGTTGATCGCAACGTTACCACGAATACGGCTAGGATCGGTTGCATTGTCGCGTTCGAGTGTCGTGCGACTGCCGCCGGCGCCGTTGTAGATTTCCAGCACGCTTTGTGGCGTAGTGACTAGATGTTCGCCGATATCGGTGTTGCTAATCTTAATGATATCTGCAGCCCCGGTTGGGTTTGGGGTGTGAACCATCGCGCCGAAATCAAATAGACCGTCATTGCTAATCGACAGGCCGCCTTTCAGGTTGCTGTCGACAATCGTAATGTCGCTGCCGCCGCCACCAGACTCGATGTGTGCCGAGAAGAAACTACGCATTCCGTCAACGGTGACCGTATCGTCTTGAACGACGACATTATCAAGAGCAGTGGTGCCGATGTCATCATCGTCTTGGTGGCTGACAATTAAGGAATCGACTTCAAGATCCGTCAGTGAGACAACGGCTTCGCCATTAGTCAGGATTTGAAGTTGACCATCCAAGAACGATTCTTCGGTCTCGGATTGATCAAGGCCGACGAACTCGACAATGTCGGCGCCGCCTTGAGGAATTGCAGGATTCCCCATTAGGGAGAGCGTGACGCTGTCACCAAAGTTGACCCTAATATTGTGGATCGCACCGCTGATGGGAGTTTGGTAGGTGTCTCCGACGATCCCACCTGAGAAACTAAAGAGAGTCTCGGATCCTTCTTTGGCTTTGATAGTGAAGCTCTCGGATGGCGAAAACGCTCGACGAGAATCTTGCCAGATTTCAATTTCGTTGGCGTTGCTATCGCCGGTGAGTTCAATCGTATCGCCGACAATTTCGACGGTGACAAAGTTGGCAGCGAGGACGCGACGGTTTTCAAGTGATTCGACCCTCATGCGTCGTCGACGACTCGCCTTCAAACGTTTTGGTGTGGGCTCGCGACGTTGTCTTTTGAAAAGTTTCATGGAAGTGTTGACCTTCGGTTCAAGATGAGCGTGACCGTCCATAACACAAACCGCAACGCCAAGCCCTCGACGCGCAACCCCACGATTGGGATACCCTCTTTTCTATTTCCGGGCCACTCGAGAAGCAAGTCAAGAGTTTTTGAAATGGCCGGATAATCGGTAAATTAGCTGTAAACGGACCGTGTATTTGGTTTGTTTGACCCGGCCTCACTAATCCCCCTAGATTGCTGGCCGGACTCGAATTACGTGCAGTTTTCCGAGAGGAGTGTCTCGAATGCTTAAAAGAAAACCATGTAATTCTTAATGCGCAATTGAAACGAAACATTGAGGCTTGATTGCCGTGAGCCGCTCAACTCACCGTATCTTGGCTGACCTGATTTGCGGATCCCGCGGTTCTTAAGAATCTGTGTTGACTTGTCTAGAAGACTGCTATCTTTGCAATGGTTTTGCTTATGATGGCACGTGGATTCTGAATGAATCGTTTTCTTCAGTGGACGCAGGGATGGTTGGTAGTTTTGAGTTTCCAGCGAGACCATTCCTGCGATGCCGAGAAAATCGACGCACACCAAACGACACTTAGGATACCCGCGTCGACTGCGGGTTGAGTCGCTTGAGTCTCGCAAGTTGCTCGCGTCCGACGTTCTTGTTTCGGCGATCGATGCACCTTCCAACGGTGACGCGAATCACTCCACGATGTCATTGATTGACTTGCGTGACGGTGAAGTCTCCCCGGTCGTTCCGGCGAGTCAGTTGCAGTCCAGTGTTGATGATTCCGATGAAGGCGTTTCCGGTTTGGCTATCTTGCCTGATGGAACGGTCATCGCTGCCGCAAGCACCGAGTCTGGACGCGATGGGGTATTGGCGAGTGAATTGGTTGTCCGCAATTCGCTCGGCGGCGTCGTCATGCGACGAGTTGCCGTTGAATTGGACGGGAGTCCCGTTTCCGTCGCCGACCTGACTAACGATTCAACTGGGCGAGTGTTCGGTGTGACGGCATCGCTGAGTGGGCCAACTGAATCGGCGAAGCTGATCGAGATCGATCCCTTGACGGGTGACGCGATCTTGATCGGTGACACCGGTTTGCCTGGGCAAGTTTCAATTGCGATGCATCCTGACGGGACGCTTTATGCAACATCGCAGGATGGTGGTTTCTCACCTCTGACGCTACATCGACTCGACGTAACCGACGCGAGTGTGATCGAGTCAAACTCGATCAGCGATCACACACCGTATGGATTCACTACAGGATTGGCCGTCCATCCGGATTCGGGGTTGCTCTATGGCAGCGAATCGCATTTGGGACGATTCTTTACGATCGATCCGGTAACTCATTCGCGAGCGTTCCTGTCGACGCAGTCGCCGTTGCGTGGTGTCTCGGGTGACGTTGCTTTCACCACTCGTCGTGATTCCGGCGACGTTCGTCAATTGTTGTACGCGGGTTTCAATCAGGGATCGGATGGATTCACGATCGACAATTCTGGCGGAGAGATTGGCGGGCTTTGGCACCGTTCCTTTGGTCGGCGAGAAGACGGACTGCTCAATCATTCGCTTAGCGGATCGTTCTACTATGGTTTGTTCGAGGGACCGGACGGCGGAGGAAGCACGATTCTGGATCGTTATCACCGTGGGGTGATTTCGTCGCCGGAGGTCGCACTTCCCGCAGAAGGGACGTCGATTCTCAGTTTTAGTTATTTGCTCGACGCTCGCCCGGAATTGACCCGCGATTTCGTGACGGTATCAGTGGACGATGGAACAACCGTCACACCGATTTTGACTCGTGCCGACGGAACACTCCCGGAGACCGCAGGTGATTGGTTGACCGCAACGTACGACCTGACGGCCTACGCGGGGCAAACCGTTTCGATTGATTTCGAATTCGATTCTGGGGATCCCGTCAACGAGGATCCTGAAGGATGGTATGTCGATGACGTGGTGATCGTTCATCTCGCTGATCCGGCTCCGTTGACTGCCGATGTATCGATCGCGAAGACGGTGGATGATGCAACACCCAACGAAGGGCAAGTGATCACTTACACGCTCACCGCGGCTAACTCGTCGGATTCGGTGGGAACGGCGACCGGTGTGGTGGTGACGGACGTTTTACCTGTTGGTGTAGCGTTCGAGTCGGCGGTGGCCAGCGAAGGCGACTATGATTCGCTGACCGGAATTTGGGACGGGATCGATTTGGTGCCCGGCGAGACGGCAACATTAAGCTTGAGCGTGATCGTATCAGCGGGAACGAACGCCGAAACACTAGTCAATGTCGCCACGATCGAGAGTGATCTTGAGGACCCCGACGCTTCGAATAATGAAGTGGAGGTGCCCGTGACGGTTAACAGCGTTGATCTTTCGGTAGTCAAGAGCGTTGACGATGCGATGCCGACGGTGGGCGATTCCGTTACGTTTGAGATGGTTGTGGCTAACTCGCCGGCATCTAATGCGGTGGCAACGGGTGTGACTCTTGTCGACGTTTTGCCGACCGGTTTCAGCTTTGTTTCAGCTTCTGACGGTGGCGTTTACGATGAAGCGAGTCGCACGATCTCTTGGAGTCTCCCTGATGTCGGTGTCGGTGAGCAGCTCGCGGTGTCCGTGATTGCGGGCGTTGATATTGATTCCGCGGCTCTCACCCTTGTCAATCTAGCCAGGGTATCGGCAGGTGAAACTGATCCCAATCTTAATAATAACGAATCGACTCAAACCGTCGTTCCAAAACCGAAACCATCCGCAAATTTATCTGTTGATAAATCGGTGTCGAACCCGACACCTGTTGAGGGTGACCAGGTCGTCTACACGATTGTTGCGGGCAACTCGAATTCATCATTGAGCGACGCGTCCGGCGTAACGGTGGTTGATGTTCTTCCGGACGGGGTGAGTTTGGTTTCATTCACGGTAACGGCGGGAACGTTTAATGAGGAAACGGGCGTGTGGACCGTCGGGAGTTTGGCTCGCGGTGTTTCTGAAACGTTGGCGCTCACTGTTTCCGTCAACGCTGGGACGGCAGGAACGTCCGTCGCGAACACGGCCGTGATTGAAGGCGACGAAGACGATCCCGATCTGAGCGACAACACTGATACCGAAACGATGACGCCGCAGCCGATCGCGACTCAAACGGTTCAGTTCATCGCGCCCCTGAGCGTCTTTCGTGCCGGCACTCCTGTTTTGCCGGCGCCATCCCAAATCGCCGCTCTGGGGTTTGTCTGGGATGATGCGAATCAGGATGGGATTTGGGACGCGTCAGAGTCTGCCGTTAACGGAGCCACGGTTAGCTTGTTTCAAGGGGCGACGTTGTTTGGTTCATCGCAAACGGGCTCCTTCGATCTGGACGGAAGTGGGGAAATCAACCCTCAGACCGAAAGCGGAATCTATTTCTTCGCGGCCGGATCCGTTCTCGACGGAACGTATCAGGTTCGAGTCGATCTTCCCAGTTCGGTCACCACCACGTTTCCAGCTACCGGGGAATTAGAAATTGAGATTGACCAATCCGCTCCTATTTCGCAGCGGCCCATCGGAACGGCAGGGCAGCCTTCGGAGACCGAGACCTCAGCAACGAACATTGGAATCTCGCGTGACTTCATAAACTCGCCCACCGAGGACATTGGGACAATCGTCGGTTACTCCTGGGCCGATATCAACCAAAACGGGCAGTGGGACGCGAACGAAGAGGTCCGAAAGGGCGTCCAGTATTTCTTAGACTTAAACGACGATGGTGTAATCGATCCGCAACTCGAACCCGTCTCGATCACCGATGACGAAGGCCGCTACCGGTTCGGTTCACTCACGCCCGGTAGCTATGTCGTTCGTGAAAACGACTTTGATCGCGACAACCTGCTGAATCCAGGTGGCGGTATCGTCATTGTTTCGACGTTTCCGTCGCCTGCAGCGGATGGACTTTCGCCATCGCATACGGTCGTCGTCAACGGTGGTGAAGTGGTGCAGGCGGATACGGGAACTGCGCAATCGCCGAACTTTGGTGCGATGGAAATCGGTCGGTACGTTCGGCCCGCAGATGTTTATCAGGATTGGTTCACGGAATACCCGTTATTGCAGGATGCCCTGACGGTCACGCAATCATTTACCGTTGAGAATAATAGCGGTAACAGTTTCAGCATTACGGAAATTAATGAACTCAATCTCGATATCCGTGAGTCCGACTACGTCAGTGTCAAACAGGTAGCGTCGGACGGCAGTTTGATCGATCCCGTCTTCCCGCTCAGCGTCGCTGCGGATAGATCTGTCGAATTCATTGCTTTTTACGCTCCGGTGCAACGAGATGCAACCGGTCAGGTCCTCTCGCAGCAGCCTGATTGGTTGGGGCCAGCGGTTGATCGAGCTGCGCACACGTTTGGTGATGATGCCGCAATCGAAGTCGTCACGGATGGAGGTTTGCGTTATCCGGTTCGGCTAATTGGCGGTTCCACATTTGATAGTGACATTAACTATGACGGTGTTGTTGATGTCATCGATGCGGGTTTGCTCAACGACCTGCTAATTCGTGAGCCGGTAGCACGTGAGCAGACGACGCGATTCGATCCTAGCAAAGACATCAATGTGCGTTGTCCGAACGGCGCGGATCAAACCACCGGTACCTGCGTGTTTCCCGTAGGAGGGGATCCGGTACGAGAAATCTCCCTCGGGGATTTCGGCCCGATCAACGTTGAGATCGATCAGTCTGTGCGCACAGCGATCGCGTTGGAAGTCCCGCTGCCGCCACCGGAATCCACGTCGGTTGCTGAATCCATGTCAGTCACTGAATCCACGTCAGTCGCGGGCGTCCAATCAGGGCTTCTCGGTGGTGAACCATTGGAACGTTTGACGAGTTCTCAAACGTCGCTGAGTGAGTTATTGGACGCGTTTTGTCTTGCGGAACCGGACGTTGGCGACCGAGAAAACCACACTTCTATGGAAGGTCTGCCTGTTGAACGCTTGGTCGCCACCAATTTAGAGGACATCGCGGTCGCAGATTCAGAAGAGGTCGACGTGGAAGTATCGTGGTGCGATCCAAGTGCAGCCGATGTGAATCGGGACGAAGACGACGAGCGGTTGCGGGCCGTTGATGAAGTGTTCGGAATGCTCGTGTAACCCTGTTTCACGGTGTTTCACGCGAATTTGGCGTGAAATCTCTCTTGACGTCGTCAACGGCCGACTCGACACTCGCCAGCGTACAAAACACTCATCGACACTCTGCCATGGATGGCAAAGGGATCGACATGACACGGAAAGTCAAACGTAATCGGTCGCACCGCCGACCCTCCCATTGTCTGCGACTCGAGAATCTTGAGAGTCGTCGACTCCTTGCTGTTGCCGCATTCGAATCCGAACTGTTGGCTGACAACAACGGTGTGCCCGGCGAAGTCATCTCGGACAATACGGTTGCCGCGGGTGAAACTTTCTTCCTCCGCGTGACGGCTCAAGAATTTGATCCCATGCGTTTCGGACTTCAGTCCGTGGGCGTTGATATTGCGTGGGATGCTTCGCTGCTCGACGTGGTCGAGGAAGACTTTCAACTTGATGCGATTATCACTGCGAACTTGCCCGTGTTGCAAAAGGGCACGCTCGACCAAGATGGAGGATTGATCGAAGGTCTGAGTGGTACATCGCTGTCCGCGCTTGGTTCGGGACGTCCTATCGGAAACGCGGTCCCAGAAACGTTTGTTTTGATCCGCATGCGTGCGGGTGAACAGCCAGGTGTCGCAACGTTAAATCTACAGCAAGGTAGTGCGAAAACGATCACGGCACCGACGGCCGCTTTGGGCGAGCGTCATCTGAATTTCGATCACGAGACGATCACGATCGTGGCGTCGGCAAGTGAGCCGGAAACGCCGGTGGAAACAGAAGCTAACTCAGTGGAACCAGCAGACGTTCCGGTAGAGACACCACTTGCCGTCGACGAAGAACCATCGACCGCCGGTGATGTTCTTCCGCAAGAGCCCGAAGCCGCCAACCCGGACACGGTACCCGAACAGCCAGTCGTCACGGAGCCGGAGAAAGCGGAGCCACAGGGAGATTCCCAGGACGAAAATTCGTCGTCGGAAACGGTACCAACCCAATCGCCCGCGGCCGAAACTCCACAGGTCGATATCCCTGTCGAGGACAGTTCTATCGTAGCGGCACCTGTCGATGAATCGTCAGTAGCTGGCTCTGAAGTGACGGAGTCTGAGACGTCAGAGTATTTGCCTGCGGATGTTCCTGCGGAGAATGTCGGCTCGGCCGAGCAGGTAGACCAGGTGGCCGAAGCAATCGATGAGGTGATGTCGTTTGACTTCAACGGCGACGGCGTCTTTGATTTTGCCGACTTCGGACTGATGAACGTTCAGGCGGCCTCGGCATCCAGCGAGATTGAGACCGTCGCAGAAGACACTGCTGCAACCGAATCCGAGGAACACGACGTTTCGACTGAGCCGACTGCATTCTCCGAGCCATGCATCGCGGTGCCCGCTTTGAACGATGTGGAGGCGACGGAGAAGTGGCTCGATGATTTTGCGACGGCGTGGTTGGCCGATTCGGAAGCACGTGCGCGTCGACGTGAAGAAACCCAACTCTTTTAGGCTGTCGGGAACACGGCGGATCGAGCGTTCGTTTTTTCAGCGAGATCCTGCGATGGTCGCGCGTGAATTGCTCGGCTGTGCTCTCGTTCATTTCCACCATGGCGAATGGCTCGGTGGCTGGATTGTGGAGACGGAAGCGTATCTCGCCATCGACGATCCGGCCTGCCACGGCGCTCGTGGGCTTGGGCGCAGTAACGCGTCGATGTTTGCCGACGCCGGTACGTTGTATGTCTATCCGATTCACGCAAAGTTCTGCGTGAATTTGGTGACGCAAGGCGTTGGTATCGGATCTGCCGTCTTGATTCGCGCGATCGAGCCCGTGTGGGGTGTCGAGGTGATGAAGCAAAATCGTGGGACGAACGACTCACGCCGAATCACATCAGGCCCAGGCATGATTTGTTCGGCGATGCAAGTGGATCGAATCAGCGACGGGGTCGACGTCACTCGCTCGAACGAATGGGCGTTACACTCTGGCCATGACGTCATCGATGACGTGATCGCGACGCCTCGCATCGGGATAAGCCAAGCGGTTGATTTGCCGCTGCGATTTTTCGTCGATGGCAACCGTTACGTCAGTGGATTGGCTCGCGAGCATACACGTCCACGACGTGAACAGCTCGGAACGTTGGGCGAGTGATCCGCTTACGCACTCGTTCGTTAGCTATCTTTCGATTCGAAATAGTCGGCGATCGCGTCCAGGATGCGTTTGCTGGCGTTGCCGTCACCGTATGGGTTACTCGCCTGAGCCATCGCATCGTAATTCGCTCGATCGGTCAGCAGTTCGCTCACGCCTTCGACAATCTTTTCACGGACCGGGCCGACCAGACGGACGGTGCCCGCGTCGACGCCTTCGGGACGTTCGGTCGTATCTCGCATGACCAAGACGGGTTTGCCGAGTCCGGGGGCCTCTTCTTGCACGCCGCCGGAATCGGTCAGCACCAATTCACAGGCCTGCATCAACGCGACGAAAGGACGGTAGGATTGCGGCGGTAGGAGAAGCACGTTTTGAAGGTTTCCGAGCGTTTTCTCGACAGGGCCCTGAACGTTCGGGTTCAGGTGCACCGGGTAAACGAAACGGACGTCGGGGAATCGTTCGGCCAGCTCCGCGATTGCGGCGCAGATTGATTCAAAGCCGCCACCAAAGTTTTCTCGGCGATGTCCCGTGATGAGAACGAACCGTTTTTCATGCCAATCAGAGGGCAGAACGCTGGCGAGATGGGATTCGATCTCTTCCGCAATCTTCGGGTCTTTTTGTCGTTCGACTTCGAGATGCAGGGCGTCGATGACAGTGTTACCGGTAACAAAGATCTTCTCGGTTGCGACTCTCTCGTCGAGAAGGTGTTTTTCGCTGACGGTTGTCGGGGCGAAATGGAGCGTCGACAGAGGCGTGGCTAGCACCCGGTTGGCTTCTTCGGGAAAAGGGCTCGTCATGTCGCCCGTTCGAAGGCCCGCCTCAACGTGTCCCGTAGGAATTCGGCGGTAAAAACAGGCGAGCGATGCCATGAGGACGGTCGTGGTGTCGCCTTGAACGAGAGCAAAATCGGGCTTCTCATCCTCCAAAAGTGCGTCGATCTTCGTCATCAATTTTGAAGAGAGAGACGCGAGTGTTTGACCCGGAGTCATAACTTCCAGGTCATGATGGACGGGAAGGTTGAAGATATCGACGACCTGATCGAGCATTTCGCGGTGCTGACCGGTTGATACCGACAGCAGTTCGAATCGGTCGTCCGACGCAAGAGCCGTGACGATCGGGGCCATCTTGATCGCTTCGGGACGGGTACCAAAGAAGACCGCTATTTTTGGTCGAGTCACGGATTAAACTGTTGGGCTCAAGGCTGGAGATGAGGATTTCGGGCTCGTAGTCTGATTGCCGTCACGGCATCCCTCAAGTCGCAATAAGTATGCTTTTTGATGATGATTGTTGAATGACCACTTATCTCGTGACCGGTTGTGCCGGTTTTATCGCCAACGAAGTCGCCGCTCAATTGATCGAATCGGGAGCGAAAGTCGTCGGCATCGATAATGTCAATGATTATTACGACGTGCGGCTAAAAGAGCATCGATTGGAACGACTGCAGTCGCACGATGCGGACCGGTTCGAATTTGTAAGAGGCGACATTGAGAACCAAGAGACTCTGGCGGAGCTCTTCGAGAAGCATTCATTTGATGGAGTGCTGAATCTCGCTGCACGGGCAGGGGTTCGGTACAGCATGGAAAATCCACACGTCTATATGACAACCAATGCGATGGGCAGTTTGAATCTGCTCGATCAAATGCAACGACATGGCGTTAAGAAGTATGTGTTGGCTTCCACTTCATCGCTCTACGCAGGTCAACCGATGCCATTCGTTGAGACGCTGCCGGTAAACACACCGATCTCGCCATACGCGGCGAGCAAGAAGGCAGCCGAGGCGATGGCATTTGCCTATCACCATCTCTACGACATCGACGTGACCATTTGTCGTTACTTCACCGTATACGGGCCCGCCGGGCGTCCGGATATGTGCATCTTTCGTTTCATCAAGTGGATCGACGAGGGCACACCGATCGAACTGTTCGGCGACGGAGAACAGTCACGCGACTTCACATACGTGTCGGACATCGCCTCCGGGACGATTGCGGCACTCAAACCGGTCGGATATGAAATCGTGAACCTCGGCGGTGGTGGAACGCCCGTGTCGTTGAACACGATCATTGAGATGTTGGAACAGCGACTCGGTAAGAAAGCCAAGGTCGAGCATAAGACGTTTCACAAAGCCGACATTAAGACCACGTCCGCTGACATCACGAAAGCCCGTGAACGACTCGGATGGACACCCAAGGTCGACCTCGAAGAAGGTATCGACGCGTCGGTGGCTTGGTACCGCGAGCATCAACCATGGTCGAGCGAGTTGCTGTTGCCCTGATCGAGAAATCAGCCGGGGCAAAAGTGTCGAAACCGTAGATTTCTGACGCGTGGCCCTCTTTTCTGAGTCGCCTGCTTAAATCGCTGTTGGCATGGTTTTGTGACGGCCAGTGGCAGATTGGATGACCGTTTCGACGTCGAGGTCTGGACGTATGCGGTCTGTCCGCGAATACTTGCGAAGCAGCGGCAACGTGGTCGCTGGATTTTTTCCCATTCTGGAATCAGCCTGATGCGTTTGCTTCGTGTGCACGGACATGTTTTCCTCGTGATTGCGATGGTCTGTTTGAGCGTGTTGACGACGAACTGTGAGCGAGCGGAGGCTCAGAGTGCGGTCGTCAAACACGAAATCACGCCGCCCTCACAGCGGGTTCGATTTCGACGAAAACCGTTGCCGATGATTCCGCCGGGTACGCGGTTTGATAAAGAACCGCCGGAGGGTTGGTCAAATCTTATTTCGTTTGTACGTGGTAAATTGTCCAGTGGTGATGTCGACGCGGTATCCGAAACGGTTAAGTATTACAGTGAGATTTTCAATCTCGTGATGCTTGCCAACACCGATACGAATGCGGACGGCGACTACGAGCTTGATCAGGTCGCGGTCGGTTTCTCGATGTTGATCAATGGAAAAAACACGATCGTTACGTCAGATACTCAATCTGACTTGGGCGGCGGTTTGTCGATCATCGGACGCAGTGTTCTCGATGGAAACGTCGAGTCGCTTTCGAAGGTGGAGCAAGTCGCGCGGACCAAAAACAGCATGGTGCTCGACGCCCCCGCGATCATCCTGCGTAGCGGCAAGCATCGCGAAATGGTCGTGAGATATTACATTTGGGTGTTCCCTCAAAACGGCAACATCGGGACGCTCGTCTGGTTGCTCGATCCGTCCTCGGATCAGTCATCGCTCCGCGTTGCTGACACCACCATACAACTGTTACCACCGAATATGCACGAAGATCGTGTGATGAATGTGGACGCGGATAAATTCAATCTATTGGGCATCCCCGCTAAGGATGCGTTCGCGTTGGTTCAAATTCCACAGGGGGTCGCGTTTGAAATGAACGAGGCCATGCGAGCGGTCGCGGCAGAGAAGAACTACACGCCTGAAACGTTCGCTGAGTTAACCGCTGCGGTGGCATCGACGTTGAAGACGGGCAAGAAAGAATAACGACCCGTTTCGGGATCTGTCCTCGTGGGAATTTGATGGCGAAGAGAAAGACTGAAGTTCGACTGCGTACTCACGGGATTTATTCACAGTGGGAGTCCGGTACCAAGCAGTTGCCGCGTTTGTATGAAGTGACAACGGAAGTCCCGGCGGTCGTCGACATCGAGTTCGGGTTCGTTGTGAACATCAAGAATGCAAAGAATCAGGAACTCTATTTCTGTATCGACCATCCCGGCATTCGTGACGACCGCGGCAAACGGCGTGCTCCCTTCGACGGAACCGTGTATGTCAAAACCAACGATTGGGATTTTTACTTGGGCGATACCGTTTGGGAGCCGATCGATGACAAGTTGGGCGAATGGCACATGTGGCTCGAGCTCGATGGCAAGGTGATCGCTGAAAAGACATTTCAGCTGTCCGCCGATCACGCCTGATCGAGGTGTTGAGTTTCAACCTCAGCGTTTGGAGCGATGCCGATAGACCGTTCGCGCGAAACCGATCGCGGCGCCGAATCCGACTGGTGAAGTGAGTTGCTGAATCGGACGACTATGTCCAGTGGCATTGACGCCGATTTGCTAGCAGCCGGCATTCACTCAACGGTCAGCCTGTGGGCGTTTTTGTCGTTTGAAGCAGTGTCACCGTGGTAGCTCGTGCGTTCAGATGAGCGACGCAATCGACGGCCAATGAAGCGAGTTTATTTCGTTGTCCATTGAGGAGCCGGTTGGATCTCGTCGGCGACAGCGCCACCTTGGTCTTTTCGACCACTGCCTTCGAGTCGGCTGATCAGGCGTACCGACATGTCATGGTCGCATGCGATCTGGCAACTCAGTCGAACGCCCGGTTCGGTGACTTCGCGGACACGCAGTGTTTCCTTTTCCGCTTCGGTCATCTTCTCCGGTTCGCCTTCGATGAACTCAACGCGGCAAGTCGTGCAGCGCGAGACACCGCCACAGGCGTGCAGTTGGTCGGTTCCCGCGTCCTGCGTCAGGGCTTGGACCAAGCGTTTGCCAGCGGGGACATCAAACGTACCGACGTTTTCGACTGTGAGTTTGGGCATCGTGGGGATTGGGTTTGAGGTGCGGAGAATGGGAACAGCAAGCGTCTAACCACAGTCGATCCGTGAACGACTGTGGCATTACTGAGGTGCAAAAAGCGGGCCGTCTCAGAGAGCCTGGGCGGTTTGGTCGCGGCTGCATTTGACGGAGTCGAAGTCGACGGTCGCAAAGTAGTCCTCGAAGGTTTCTGCACGACGAATTTCCCGCACTTCACCGGCGTCACTGAAGAGAATCTCCGCGGAACGCAATCGTCCGTTGTACTGGAAACCCATCGAGTGGCCGTGAGCACCGGCGTCATGAATGACCAGAATGTCACCGACTTCGGTTTTGGGGAGTTCACGGTCGATCGAGAACTTGTCGTTGTTTTCACAGAGCGAACCGACCACGTCGACAGTTTGTTCAGCGGGGGCATCTTCTTTGCCGAGGACACTGATGTGGTGATAGGCACCATACATGCCCGGACGCATCAGGTTGCTCATGCAAGCGTCGACACCGACATAGTTTTTGTAGGACGTTTTCTGGTTGATGACTTCGGTGATCAAGAAACCAAAGGGACCCGTCATTGCACGTCCGTTTTCCATCATCAAACGGACCGGTGGAAGTGCCGAAGGAGTCAGTTTCGCTTCGTACAACGCTTGCACGCCACGCCCGAATTCGGCGATGTCGATTTCCTCTTGTTCCGGTCGGTAGGCGACTCCGATGCCGCCGCCGAGGTTAATGCATTCAACCGCGACGCCGGTTTGCTCGTGAATTTGAATTGCCAAATCGAAGAGCATTTCGGCGGTTTGCAGCAATGCGTCGACGTTGAGTTCATTGGACACGACCATCGCGTGAAGTCCGAATCGCGTAACGCCGAGTTCGGCGCATCTCGCGTAGCCTTCGAAGATCTGTTCGCGGGTGCAGCCGAACTTGGCCTCTTTCGGATCGCCAATGATGACGTTGCCTTGTCGCTCGGGACCGGGATTGAACCGGAACGAAACCATTTCTGGCATCTGTTCGAGTTGCAGCAACTGGTCGATGTGATGGGGTGTGTCGAGGTTGATGATCGCTCCGATTCGGGCGGCGATCGCGAACTCTTCGGTGGTCGTGTTGTTGGACGTGAACATCACGTCGTGGCCGGTGATGCCGAGCCGTTCGCAGGTGATCAGTTCGGCCACGCTGCTGCAGTCGGCGCCGCTGCCTTCTTCGGCCATGAGGGCCACGATATGCGGGTTCGGAGTCGCTTTGACCGCAAAATATTGCTGAAAGCCCTCGTTCCATGCGAACGCCGCGGTCAGATCCCGAACGCGTTGGCGAATGCCGTCTTCGTGATAAAGAACGAACGGGGTCGGGTGGTCGGAAATGATGCGGTCGATCAAAGGGCGATCGAAAGGCAGTGTTTTAGCGGCCATGGGGTAACTTCGAGGATCCAAACCGAAAGAGGTGACACGTCAGACGTACCAGGAAGGATAGTCTCGGTGGCAAGTTTGGAAAACCGGAGAACGTGGCCGCCGGTAACGATCAGGCCCCCCCGCGAACGCCTCGGGTCAGTTGTTGTCGCCCAGCGAGAAGGAGACCCCGCCGAATGGCACGATTCCGTAAATTCCTTCGGTAAAGACCTGTGTCACGAAGCGATCGAACAACCGGATCGGTGCTGGGGGGACGATGATCACGTCGCCGTCTTGGACCCAAATCTCGTCCGCCGGACGTGACGCTTTTGCGAGCAGAGCGGCACGTAGGTCGAGCACGGTGGAGAGCAATTCCCAATTTGGACCGCGTCGGAACACGACGACCTGCCGCAGGTTGGCTCCGGGGACATAGCTGCCCGCGAGGCTCATCGCACCGAGAACCGTGGTCGGTGCATCCATTTCGAAACGACCAGGTGCCGCGACCTCGCCGAGGACGTAGACGTAGTGCGGAGCCTGCTCTTCGAGCATAACTTCGACCTCGAGCCCGGCACCGAGTGAGTCGTATCGAAGGTTGATCTCACGTTTGAGTTCGGCCATCGTCAAACCTTGCGTCGGGATCGCACCCAAACGCGGCAGACGCAAGGTTCCTTCTGGGGTTACCGTTTGAACGGTTTGTTGCGGATTGAAACCTTCCGAACCGCTGATCGCCTCGCGGATTTGTCTCGCAACGTTACCGGTTTTGACCGGAGTGACGTCGATTGACGGGTCTGGATAATACTCTTCGTAGCGATCGTTGAGCAGGTCACGCAGTTGTTCGATCGTTTGACCGGCCGCATGAACTTGGCCAATGAATCGCAACGTCAGCGTGCCGTCGGGTTGAATTTCCAAACCCCGTTCGAGCGTACCGCGGGTCAAGTTTTCGTCCGCATCGGATTCGATCAACAGTTCGTCGCCGACAACTAATCGGTACGATCCGATGGTGCGGATCGTTTTGATCAAGAACGTCAGTTGCACTTGGTCGCCCGCCCGCAACCGGTATTCGGGCAACGGTGCCGATCGCGAAGGACCGGCATAGCCGCCGGGGCCATAGAGATTGAACGGTGAACCTTGTGGGCATCGCCAGCATTGGCAGGACGCTCGTTCGCGAGTTCCCACTCCGACGCAAACGCCGACTTTATCGCATACGCCTACACCATGACGGTCGACACAGCCGCCGCATGAAGAGCACGTGACCTGGGAAACAGGCATGTAGGGACGGTGACTCGCTGGCATCGGCCAACGCGCCATCTCATCTTCAACTAAACCGGTCCAAGAGGTGGCATTGGAATAGCGATTGTCGATCGGAGCGGAGAGTACGGATTGCGATTGGTCGTCATACCTTGTGTTATTTGCCGAATCGTTTCGGTCGGAGCCACGTGAGTCATCTTGGTCATCATCGAGGTAGTTGGCGCGATCGCTGTGGCGACTACGCGACTGATTTCGGTTTGTGTCATCACGGTCACCGGATCTCGCGGGTGGTGATGACTTGGTCGCGGGTGGAGTCAATCGGTCGGCGCCCAATCGGCTGGGACGTTCGGTCGGTTTGTCGGTATTTCGCGATAACGGCGGTGGAATCTTGCGATCGGGGGCCGCAACGTCTCGGTCTCGTGGGTTGAGCGGCAAGAGCAGATCGTCCAAATCGCGATCCGGTGGGTCGAGCAAATCGCTCGGTGATGCGATGTCTTCGGTGTTTTTTGAACGCGGTACGGGAGGCGGCAACAGATCGTCGTCTCCGGTGTAATCGCTGGCACTGGAATCTTGTGTGCGTGGTTTGGTCGGCGTTAGTTTTGGAATCAGGTCAAGGGACCGTGACTCGAAACGAGCACGAGCTTCCGCTTTTGCTTTCTCTTTGCGAAGAATGTGTTCCTCGAGGGAACGGCGATACTCTTCCATCGGATCCGATGCACCGTTGTCGGCAACGTTGGTGATCGGTGTGCTGGTGTTGGGTTTGGTTTGTTGAACGAAAGGGTTCGATGTCGGCGTGCTGGGCCGATTCAAACGCGGGGCAGGGAGCTCAGCCGATGGCGAACCGGGGCCGATGAACTCTTGCGCGGAGGCCCGTTGGCAATGTGTCACGCCAACCGAAAACAGCGCGCAGCAGGCAAGCGACAGCAGACCGGTGAAAGAACCGCAAGAGGCAGAGACAAACCGTGTTCGGTTGCACGAATTAAGATGAGTGTGTGTGCGCATCATAGAATTACCAAAACAGGCGGCGTGCGGGCTGTGTCGGCGCGGTGGATGCCGATGGTGTGGGAGACCAGTTCTCAGGCAGCGTCGGGTCAACGATTTGGCCGACCTGAGTGGGCGGATTCACCGATGGACGTATGCCGCGACCGGTTGCGTTGGTGGGACGTGTCGCGACGCGGTACTGCTGCGCCGGTGGTCCCTGATTCGTCGCAGCGGCGGTCGCCGCGACCGAAGAAGCCATGGCGGGCGGCACGTTTTGACCGGTTCGGGCGAACTCCTGTGGAGACATCATCCTCACGGGCAGCTCGCTGGGCAGTTGCTGCGAGGCGAGCTGTTTTTCGCATTGATCGACTAACACAAAGTCACCCGATTTAGCGGCCGCTTCGAGTAAGGATTCGACGCGTTGACGCGTGGGCGCGACTCGGACACTTTGCAGCAACAGTTCTTTTGCCGCGTTGGGGATCGATCGTTTGAGGAGCGTGCGACCGAGGTCTGCCGAAGCGTCGGCGTTCTGCGGTGCGATCTCAACGGCGGCGCGTCGATACGTCAGCGCGAGTTCGGATGAATGCAACGCGGAGAATTCCGGTGGGGAATCGATCGAGCGTCCGGTGTTGGCGGCGAGTGTTTCCAGATCGGCCAAAATCATCGTCGCCTCGGCGGCCAAGGGGCCACCGGACGTTGCATTGACCAACCGAGCCTGAGCGAATTGCAGGTAGGCATCAACGGCGCGAGCCGATGTCAGATGCGTCGTGCCGACTCCTTTGAGAACAGGCGTTTGATGAACCTCGATCAGTCTCCCAATCGCAGCGGTGTCGACCGGTCCGTAACGACCTGAAAAATCCATCGACTCACGAATCGCCACGAATGCGGTGTTTAGCTCAGTCGTGTAAGCGTTGTCGCCGTTTTGGGCATCACGCAGTGCCGCGATCGTTCGCAGGGTCTGCGTTGCGGCTTGTTTGGCCGATTCGGTGGCTCCACGTTGTGCCGCCCAATGGGCGATGCGGAGTTGTTCGACGGCGGCTGCGGCGAGTTGCGATTTACGCGAACCGAGATTGATTTCGTCGGGTGGCGGTAAGGGGCGATCGGGTTGTTGAGCGGCCTCGTAGGCGGAACGTTTCGCGCTGGCACGTTTTTGAAGGAGGCGTTGTTGACGAATCTCGGCGGGCGTCGGTGGTTCCGGTTCAGGTTCGGGCGCCGGCGGAGTCGGGGGGAGCGCCGGAGCCGGTGGCTGGATAACGATCGTTGTGGATGTCGGAGCGGGTGATGCAACGACGCGTTCCGGGGGAGTCCATGGGATCGCCGTGTTCGATGTTGCTGGCAGTGCCAACGGGCGTGGGTGCCAAACGGAATGACCGCTCGACGGGACCGGTTCACTCGCTTGAGCGGTGGCGGTCGTCGTTGTCGACTTCCAGCCGTCACCGAACACTGTCTGAGACGTTGCCGTCAAATTCAGTGCGAGGGCCGCGACAAGAAGGCGGCCGGTCGATTTACTGTGTTGAATGTGCCCTGAAGGGCGGTGCCGAAGCATATCGCGATCCATCGCTCTAGGTGAATTTCGTCCATGAAATACCGATTCTGTTATCGTCTGGTCTTGGCGGGCGACTCGACGTCAGAACGGCTGAAGATTGAAACATCACCCGTTTGGTGAAGTGTAACCCCGATCAAGCGGGCAACCCTGATAACCGGCACTGCTTTCCTGGTTGATAGGGTTTGCAGTTGGACGCCGGTTTAACGGCTACCCGCCGATCGCAGCGATTCTCTGACTTAGCAATGAACCGATGAGTAAAAAACTACCCAAAAAAGCGATCTGTAAGTGGGACCGCAGCACGTTGGAAAACGCATTGCCGCTTTTGGCCGAACAGATTGTGGACGCGACGCTCGTCTGTCGAAAATGTGGTCGTGCGGCTTCCGACAAACGTTTGTTGTGTAAGCCGGTGAAACTGAAGCCGCTTCTTCCGATCCGCGATGAGACGAACCCGTGAATCCTAATCTGCTGATCCATGACGCGGCGACCTTCTCGTTGATGCGTTCCGAACAATCGCGTGGGTGCAAGGTTACTCCGGTCGCGATGACGGTGATCGCATTGTTAGTCGTTGCCGGGTGTGGTTCATCACAAACGCCGGTTTCTGGAAATGCTCAAGCGGTTGCCTCATCCAAGACTGGACAGCCCGGCACCGCGCGGCCGGATGTGGATGCGAAGACTCGTTTGCGGGAAGTCTTTCGTCGGTATCAAGTCAGTTCGTATTACGAAGATGACGGGGAAGTCGTCATTCACGCCCCAGCATCTCGAAACGGCTCATCGAATCGTGATTCTCGTTCGGCCGAGACCGAAACGGCTCCACTGCGTGTTCACTTGGACCAGCATGAACTCGCAGTCGATGCTTACACGGCCCGTATCCGTGTGACAGTCGATGCGAGTTTATCCAGTGCGGGGTCGGCCAACACGCGTGAAAACGTCGACATGACCGCATGGTTCGAGGAGCCGGAAAGTTCTCACTTCGACGCTCAAGTTTTAAAACAGCAATGGGAATCAGATGCCGCGGGCAGGTTGAGTCTGGAACGAGTGCTTCGCGATGAAGTGCTGCGTTCGCGTTTGTCCGCCGGACTCGCCGGGCCGCCCCCGCAACTCGAATGGCTGCTCGCGGATCGTCCGATGGAGAAACTGTTCGAACCCGACTCGCAGTTCCAATGGCTGGAGTCGAAAGAGATCGAACGTGAGTTGATGCATCGCATCGCGGTGACTTCCGATCGTGAACGATTTGTCTTTTGGATCCATCCGGCGACTAGCCTGATCCGCCGCGTCGAGTTACCGGTTCCCCTCACAATAGGAGCGGGCCAAAATGGGTGGTCGTTGACTCTCGAAATCAACGCGGCAACCTTCCAACCGCCGCGCAGTGGGCAGCGCTCCCAAACGATTTTTGAAGCCGAACCACGTTTTGCCGAAAAGTTCGTTCGCCAGTTCGTTCCCATTCCGCCACCGCCTCCGTCATCGTTACTCGGTCGTCGTTTCGATACGGACGATTTGCTCAATGCGAAGGGAGTAAAAGATCCCTCGAGGCTCCGAGCCGCACAATACATCGTGATTGCGATTCCACCGGACGACGACACGATGCTGCAGCGTTGGTTGTCCGCGTGGATGCAAACGTTGCCGTTGCTTTCATCGCCCGCGATGGGGCAAGTCCATCTCGTTACGGCACCATCAGATCGAAAGGTCATCGACGCCCTGCGGCAGTTTCCAACCCCGGTCGTTTCGGTGATCAATCCGGATGAGGTGTCTCAGTTGATACGCCAACTCCGATTGGGTGACAATGCGTTTGCACTATTGTCGACACCGGGGCGTGATGGTGATCCTGGTCGGCTTTTGTTGACCGAAAGTGAGACCGATATCAGTACGATCGGCAACGCGATCGCGGTGATTCGAGATTCGATCTCAGGTGTCGACGTCCCGAAAAAAATCCGTGTTGATTACGACGCTTTGATTCGTGATTACGAAGCCACTCTGCGGGCCAACTTAATATCGTTGCGGTGAAATCGTGGTAGGTTACTGAATCACGACATCACTGCGACAAGGAACGGATCGAATGCAGACCGTTCTCGCACAGTGAATCCATGCACCGTAAAACAGCGTCCAGTTGAACCGTGCGTGGTGCTCGGTTTTGGCTTCTGGCTGGTTCGCAAATTGAACAGGATTCGATGCGATGTTGGGACTTCTTCGCCTTCTATTTGGCACCAAAACGCCGCCCCGTTTGCAGGAGAATCCGGACTTGGTCTGGATGACCGAAGCGGGGAAATATGCAGGAATTCGGGCGAAAGTGGAGGAAGCGGGGCAGGGTGACGCGGCCGCGATACTGATCGTATCGCACTTCGACAATACGTTCGCGCAGATCGATCGTTTGCTGGCAAATTACAACGGTCCGGTTCCGGCAAAAGCGGTGAAAGCCAACGACCTGTCGCAGAGAACAACAACGGGCTCTCCATTCGAGGAGACGAGCACCATCGAAGTGATCTTTGCTGAACGCCATCCACTGCTTGAAGAAGACGAAGGGGCGGTTAAAGAGTTTGCCGACCAATTGCCGTGCCGGTGTCGGGTAACGCACTGCGTTTCATTCGAGGACGCGATAATGCGATCATTTGTCGACTCGTTTGTGGAGAACGTTATGTCGAAAATGGGGATGAAAGAGGACGAGGCGATTGAAAGTTCGTTAGTGAGTCGTCGAATTCGAGCTGTCCAAGAACAGAATTCAAAAAACGTCGTCTCACGTCACAAGGCGAATTCGGCGCAAGAGTGGATTGACAAAAACGTTCGCCAGAATCGCGATTGAAAAGTCGTTGGTGAGAAAAAGTTTTTTCACTCTGGTGGCGACAGACCGCTAGAATGAATTTGGCGTCATGATGAGGCCCGGCCATAAAATGACCTCTCTTCTCTCGCAAAGAACGACCATGAAATTCTTGCAAAAAATTGGTGTGATGTTTCTGCCCGTATGTCTCCTATGGGCCATTTCAGGGGCGAATTCGATGTTCGCTCAGGACATTAAAATCACGATCGAAACTAAGCCGAAGAAGGTCGACGTTGTGTCATCAACCGATGGCAAGGAACCGTTTACGGGACAACGTCCTGCCGTCGATGTTGCCATCCTTCTTGATACGTCAAATTCGATGGACGGATTGATCAATCAAGCCAGAAGCCAATTGTGGAATATCGTCCAGGAGTTTGCGAAAGCGAAGAAAAGCGGAAAGACACCTCTGCTGAGGGTTTCCATTTTTGAGTATGGGAATACACGTCTTCCTGCATCAGAAGATTATCTTCGCCAGGTCGTTCCGTTGACCGACGATCTCGATAAAGTTTCCGAAGCTCTGTTTGCTTTGAGTACCAGTGGTGGTGATGAATATTGTGGTTCCGTGATCACCGAGGCGATCAAACGTCTTGATTGGAGTAGTGAACCTAATGCTTATATGGCAATTTTTATCGCCGGGAATGAACCCTTCGACCAAGGACCCGTCGATTTTCGAACCGCTTGTAAGGGTGCGATCGAAGACGGTGTCGTGGTTAACACAATCCACTGCGGGAATTATGACGCAGGTGTGCGAGGAAAGTGGCAGGAAGGTGCCCAGCTAGCCGAAGGGAAATTCCTAAATATTAACCAAGACGAAAAGGTGGTGCATATTAAGACACCCCAGGACAAAATTATTATCGAGCTGAATGCGGCGTTGAACAAAACGTACCTTTGGTACGGATCCCAATCGCAACGAAAGAGTTACGCGACCAACCAAACGGTCCAAGATTCCAACGCGGGAAGCGGTTTGAGCAGCCGCGCGGCGATCAAGTCGAGTTCGTTGTATCGCAACGTGGGCCGGGATCTCGTTGACACGTATGAGGAGGATGCGAGTGTCATCGAACAGCTCAAAGAGGATGAATTGCCGACCGAATTGCAGGGTTTGACGGTCCAAGAGCGGGCTCGCCGGATCGCGGAGATGTCAAAACGGCGGGCGGAAATCAAAACCAAGCTGGCTGAAGCCAGCAAGCAGCGGGACGCATTCATTGCCAAAGAGCGGATGCAGCAGGCACCGTCCGCCGCATCGGCCACGCTCGGAGACGCGTTTTCCGACGCGATCGGCCAACAATTGCAACAGTCGGGATTTGAGGTCGGTCAGTAAGGACGCCGGCCATTGATTTTGGCAATTTCGCAATTGGCACCTGGGACTCTCGCCACGTGTTTGGTGGCATAAGCAGGCTTCCGCCGGGGACGTTCCAGGTATCGGCGTAATCGGACGTCAGATTCCAGCCTCATAACTCAGTTTCCAGCCTCATGACATCGTTATGACGGCATATCCTGCGGTTGCTTGAGTGCTGTCAAGCTTCGTGTGAGGCCAAGTCTTCGATGTTGGCGATCGCTTGATTTCTCGTTTGACGCAGCGGGATTCTCAACGGTGAGCCACCTTTGAAAGGGGGGCTATGTGGTGCTGAAGTTCTCTAAACATCGGCATTTGCGCCGTCCCTGATGCTCGTCTGACAACCAATATGCAGGCGTGATGGCCGGGGACCCCGAATCGGCTGCTCTCTCCCGCGGGAGCGCACTAGATGGGGGGCTTCGCCGCATGGCGAGGCCTATCTTTGCCACGCTGTTGTTCCCCCTGAAAGAAGGGGTATGGTCTCGGCATTTGAGGAAGAACTACCGGAAAAACACCACCATCGATAAGGGGACGCGTGCATCATTCGGGAACTTTCCGGGGTTTGGAGCGTCCAAGTGGGCGCGGAATCGTGCCGGTTATGCGTGTTGGAGCGTCTGGAGTGCCCTCTTTTTTGTCTCAGTCCACCCTTTGGAAGGGTGTGTGAGGGAGGGTGGAAAGCGCGACAGCATCGTTACGACTGGCACATTCGCTCGCCGACGTGTTCGTTGCGGTAAGTAGCTGTGCAGCAAAAATTTGCGACACCGCTGGCCCTAACTATACTCGGCGAACTGTACGCCTCAGCTCCTATGACGGTCAGGAAACCTTACCTGGCTTTGAATGGTGAGGTGATAAGCGTTCAGCCTCGTCATTCACGACTGATCTTCGTCTGCTTTTGGGCCGGTTTGACCCCGCGGGTTTATCTCAGGATAGAACGCTGGCGACCCCGAACCAGGGCGGTACGAAGCTCCGAGATTCACATCAAGTGCAATGGTATTGCGGTTTTTACGGCATTTTCGCTGTGACAACCGGCTTGCCGTCCGCTCTGCCTAGAAGGTTCGGTCTATGACCTCGCGTCAGCGAAACTCGTCGTCTTCCCCTGCTTCCACGACACCCCCAGCGTCGTCCGTTCAACCCGCGCGCGCCCGCCGCTCAAATCGAGAGGACCGGCGATCGCGTGTTACGCGCCAACAGCGTCGTCGTCATTTGCTCGAAACGCTCGAGGCACGGCAGTTGCTCGCCGGACCCGAATTGATCGGCATTCAGCCTAACGAGGGTGAGTTGATCGACAACGGATCGGTTCGCCAAGTCGCTCCTCGGGTGCTGACGTTCCGGTTTGATCAAGATCAACAGATCGACGCCAACACGCTTGATGCGATTCAGTTGACGCGGAGCGGCCGAGATGGCTTGTTTGGAACGTCCGATGATGTCCGAATCGCCCCCGGATTGGTGACGCTCGGTGATCCGAACGAAAACGAAGTTGTTGTGCGGTTTGCCGATTCGTTGCCGGACGATAACTACCGAATCAACATCTATGGGTACGACGACCCCAACGCGACTCCTCAACCGATCGTCGGGTTGCGAAACATTCAAGGTGAGCTGATTCAGCCATCGACCGTTGGTGAACGCGTCGAGAGGGTTGATTTCCGGCTCGACCTCGGGGCGTTGATCGAAGCAGTCGTTCCGCAACCGGTGATCCGTAACGCCGATGGATCGTTGACTCAAAACCGCGACGAGATCGTCGTCTACTTCAACGAAGATCCATTGTTCGTTGAGGATGACGCCGCGGGAAATCCGACTGCTCGTTCGGCCGAGAACCCACGCTTCTATCAATTACTGCTCACCCAAGATACGGTGCGCACAACGGACGATGAGTTCTATCTTCCCAAGGAAGTGATCTACAGCGAAGACACGCACACGGCGCGTCTGATCTTCGACACCGACATCAACAATCTGCCCGGCGTACCTGTCGGTGGTGGCACGTTCCGTTTGCGGATCGGTACGGCAGTGGACTCGAAGGTCGATCTGATCGTGCCTCCCTCGGAGTTCGCGACGGCACCGACCGCAACCGTCTCGCTCGGCGTTGATGACGCATCCTTCGATTTCGTCTCGCGACAAGTTGGCGAAGACGCATCGGGCCAACAGGTTCGATTCGTTAATACCGGAACCGCCGGTTTGTCGGTATCGCAAGACACCGACGGTGTGATCGTTTTCAACTACGGTGGCGGAATTCCGTTGGTCAGTGACCTGGCCGACGTCATCGCGGGCGACCCTGTCATCCGAGACCTGATCTCGATTTCGGTCAACAGCACCGCCGCGACATTGCCGTTGCCGCAACGCTTGGTCGGCAGCGACCCGGTCACGTTGGTCGGCTTGGGCGACACGTTGGGCACGTCACTGGATATCGGAACGTTTGGTCAATCGGACACGTTGACGAGTTTGGTGATTCGCGAATCGATCTCACCGCAACAGGTCAACATCGAGTTGGCTGGTGGTGATGACGATCCAGGTCACCGGTTGTTGATCGAACACATCAACGACGCATTTGGGGCTGACCTGCAATCCGGGATCACCGAGATCCCTTACAACTTCAAGGGTGTCTATTTCCAAAACGGCACGACCTCGTCGTTGAACCAAATCACGCCAACGCAGAAACTTCGTATTCGCGAAGTGTTGCAGTTGTGGAGCAACAAGATCGGTGTTCAGTTCACCGAGACGGCCGATCAAGGGATCACGTTTGCGTTGGGCGAAACCAGCGACGTACTCACCGACGGTTCACTTCCAGAGGATCAGCGTTTTACCGCGATCCCACAACTGCAGGCGTCCGTGCGAGTTGACGCTGCGATCAATAACAACGCGACCGCCGGAAGTGCGAATGCGTCGATCGTGTTCAGTAATCAAGCCAACTTTGGTTTCGATTACGGCGAAGACTTCACACGGAAAGCCGCCGCCGGTGTGGGATTGTTGTTGGGCCTGTTGGCAGCGCCCGATCAATCGCCTCAGGTGTTGATGGCGTTGAGTGCATTTAATGAAGAGGCCTTGCTGCGTCGGCCGAGTGATGGTGTTCTCGGCCCTGAAATTTTGGCGCCGACGACGGACCCTGATTCTCCAGAATTCCAACGTTTTGACGAGGAATACCCCGAATTTCGAGGCTTCCTTAACGATCTGATCGACCCGATCAGCCTTCCCGCTGATGTGCCAATGACCGAAGGTAGTTTGGTCTACCTGCCGGACAACCTTGATGATTTCTCGTTGCCAAATTGGGAACCGGTTTTCCCGTCGAACGTTGACGTGTTGCACGGACAGTATGTCCACCGCCCTGACAGCGTGGACGTCGACCTGTATCGGTTTGTTGTCGATTTGGATGACGCGGATCGCATCGGACAACTGAGCGTTGAAACGTTCGCCGAACGATTGTCTGACTCCAGTGCGCTCGATACGACGGTGACGTTGTTCCAAGAAGTTCGTGCCGGCGCGACGACCGATTTGAAAATCGGTCCGACTCTGCAGCTTCGCGTTGACGCGGTGCAAGTCGGGGCGATCGGCAACGGCGCGCGGATCGAATTCGTCGAGAGCGATCGCGATTCCGGTGACGATGAAGTACGAGTGTTGCGGGTCGATGACGGTGCCGGCGGATTCGTTAACAACGCCATTTTGATCGACCTGCCTCGTCAAGGTGCGTTCGTCGACCGCGTTGAAGTCGGCCAAGTGATTGCGGCGATTGAAGGCGATGCATTCGCCAGCAGCCTGTTCCAGGTCAGCCTTGAGAAAGGCTCATTGACCACTGACATCAGTGGGCTGGACCTGCGAACGACGCCGATCATTCTTTCCGGTGGTGGGCTCGAGCAACTCAGTCGTAACGACGATTACTTCAGCGAAGACTCGTTCTTGACCGCTTCGCTCGGCGAAGGGGTTTATTACATCGGTGTTGCCGCGAGCGGGAATGACACCTACGACCCGATGGTCAAGGACAGTGGTTTTGGTGGTTTGACGCAGGGCGAATATGAACTGCGGATTAAGTTCGAGCCGCAAGTCGACGAAGTCGATGTGATCCGAGACCAAGATTCGACGCGGCCCGGTATTCCGGGGACGCCGATCGATGGTGACGGAGATGGCGTGCCTCGTGGTGTGAATAATTTCTGGTTCCAAACGCGTCCTGAACTACGAACGTTGCAGTTCAATCTCGGTGGAGAATCCATCACGCCGGGACAAACAATCACGATCACGGGAGCCAACGGCACCGATCGCACATACGAGTTTCTTCCGTTCAATGGTGGAACCGGGCGTCCAGGTAACGTTGTCATCCGATACAGCGCCACGCCGGGTAACGATTCACCTCCTGAAAACCTCGCTGAACTGCTGGCAACGGCCATCAATGGTCGACAAGACGCGACCGGTGTTCAGGCATTTGTCAACACAGAGAGCATCACGCTCGATGGCGAGCGTTCGGTTGAATTCAGCAACGGTTTCCGCGGTGTGGAAACATTTGGACGGATGATCTTCGTCGACAAGCTCGCCGCGACCAACGCCGACGGTAGCCTTGAGTTGCCGTTTAACAACATCAACAACCCGGCTGTCGTCAACGCGTTCGGATCGGCGCTTAGTGGCGACATCGTGCGGATCGTCGGTAACGGCGGTGCGGATCAGAATATCGTTACCGAGACGGACAACTTCGCCTACGAATTCGGTCTGAGTGAAGTCGGTGGACGCACGCTCGAAGACGGTCGCGACATGGAAATACCCGCTGGGGTGACGACCATGATTGATGCGGGGGCGATCTTCAAAATGCGATCGTCACGCATCAGCGTCGGCAGTAGCAGCACTCAGATCGACCGCAGTGGCGGTGCGTTGCAAGTGCTCGGGACGCCGCGTTTGGTCGATTTCAACGCGGCCAATCCTCTCGTTGGTGAAGTCAACGATGCAGGCACAGGATATGACGACGGTAGCGTGATTTTCACGAGTACACGTGATCGTGCGGCGGATGCTGCGGGTGCGGGTACCTCCGTTGCGCCGAAACCCGGCGACTGGGGCGGACTTGTTTTCCGCCGCGACATTGATCAAATGCAGGGTCGGCCCGATTTGGAAGAAGAGGGTATCTTCCTGCAAACGGTCAATCACGCCGAAATTCGCTATGGCGGTAGCAGCGACATTTTGGTCGACTCGGTGCAACAGGTGGTTAACCCGATCCAGATGATCAATCTGCGACCGAACATCACTTTCAATGAGATCACTCGGAGTGCGGACGCCGCGATGAGTGCGGCGCCGGATAGTTTCCAAGAAACCACATTTGGAACACCTGCGTTCCAGCAAGCCGGTGCGTTCACGCCTGACTACGGTCGAGTCGGTCCTGATATTCATAACAACGTTTTGACCAATAACAGCCTCAACGGGTTGTTCATTCGCACAATCGTTTCGCCGAACTCGCCACCGACTCAATTGACGTCGTCGGCACGTTTTGATGATACGAGCGTGGTGCACTTCATTGCCGAGAATTTGGTGATCGCGGGTGATCCCGGTGGTGCCATCCAAGACGGTATTCGGCCATCGCTGTCACAGGCGTCGGTCCAAGTTTTGACCGGCGGATCGTTGCCGGCCAATACGGTAGCCGTCGAGTACTTGATGACGTTCGTTGATGCCAATGGTTTCGAGTCGGCTGCAACCGACGTGGCCGACGCCCTGCGTTTGACCGCACCAACCGGCGAAACTCTCTCCGGAGCGAGCGTTCAGTTGGCTGGATTGCCACGCATCCCGGTCGGAACCGACTACGTTTCGCGTCGTCTGTATCGTGCGGAATTTGACGCCGCGGGTAACAACATCAGTGGCTACCAGCTGGTCACGAGCCTCGATGGTTTGAGTTCGTCTTACACTGACGACGGAACGGCATCCGATGGCCTTCTGGATCTGAACCGCGCCGGTCGACGCGGACGACTCGATGCTTCGTTGGTCGTTGATCCAGGCATGGTGGTCAAACTGCAGGGAGCCCGTATTGAATTGGGCCACGGAACCCAGTTGATCGCCGAAGGCACGCTTTCTCAACCGGTTGTCTTCACCAGTTCGCTCGACGATCGATACGGAGCCGGCGGAACGTTTGATACCAACAACGACGCCGCTACTTTAAACGGCAACGAAGCCGCTGAACGTGGCGATTGGTCGGGTATCTACGCTGGCGCGAACGCGTACGTCAGTATGGATCACTCGGTTGTTTCGTACGCCGGTGGTATCAGTTTGGTCGCCGGTGGTGAGAGCCGCGGGTTTGCACCTCTCGAATTGCAACAGGCCGATGGCCGGATCACCAACACGCGGTTCGAGTTCAATGACGATGGTCAGGACGGATCCGGTCGCCCCGGACGTGGTGGTCGGCTCGCGGTTGATCCGTCTGTGATTTTTGTTCGCGGCAGTCAACCGGTAATCGTTGGTAATGACTTCAAAGACAACCGCGGTGCGGCGATCGGGATCGATGTCGATTCGCTGGTCGCTGATTTGTTGCGGGATACCGGGCGTCAAACGGGCAGTGTCGATACGTTCTCCGAACTCGATGACAACCACGGGCCGTTGATTCGTCTGAACCGCTTTGAGGTCGTGCCGGCCGATGAAGATGAAGACAAACAAATTAGTGGTTTGGTGATTCGCGGTGGCGATCTGCTCGTTGAATCGATCTGGGATGATACGGACATCGTGCACGTGCTCAGCGAGAGTGTCACGGTGGGGAACATCCAGAGTTCCGGCGGGTTGCGATTGCAGAGCCGGGCGAACGAATCGTTGGTCGTCAAACTCAGCGGTGCCGGCACGCCAAACAGTGCGACGCTCGGTACCGGGTTCACTGCGACAGGCGAAACCAGTGACAGCGCCCAACGGCTCGGCGGCACGGTTCATATCGTCGGTCTCCCAGGTGCACCGGTTGTCCTGACCAGCTTTAAAGACGACACCGTGGGTGCAGGTCTGGCGATTGACGGCACGCAGTTCACTGATACCAACGGCGACTCGTACGGGTCACGTCCCGAAACGAATGACTGGCGTAGCGTTCTTCTGGACCAATACAGCAATGATCGCAATGTCGATTTCATTCTGGAAGAAGAACTCACTACCGACGTCGCGCCTGGTCGAAATGGCAACGTGAATCAAGCTCAGTTCTTGGGTGATCTCGCCGCGGACTTGAACCTTGGAGACGATAACCGTCGTCTCGGATTTGAGGTTAGTGGATATCTCTCCGAAGCCACTGACGTCGATACGTACAGTTTCAACGGAAGTGCCGGATCCGAAGTTTGGTTCGATATCGATCGCACTTCGTTCGGTCTCGATACCGTGGTCGAGTTGCTCGATGCCGAAGGCGTGTTGCTCGCACGCAGCGACAATTCGATGGACAACGATGTTGTTGTGACGGATCCGTCGGTCGAGGGAATGGTCGATTCGCTGCAAGCCAAAGCCGACAAGTACACCGAAACGAACGTGTTCGGCGATTACCTCGATATCGGCAGCATCAACCCGCGTGACGCCGGTTTCCGCGTCGTGTTACCGGGCGACTCAACGGGTGCGGACAGCCGCAGTACCTACTACTTCCGTGTTCGCAGTGCGTCGAGCAACCCGAACGATCCGAACGCGGGCGGCAGCTACGGTGCCTATCAGTTCCAAGTTCGCTTGCAAGAAGCTCAGGAGTATCCCGGTAGCGTCGTTCGCTATGCCGATATCCGGTGGGCGAACCACGGTATCCACGTTCGTGGATTGCCAGGCGAATCGCCTTTGATGGGCGAAGCGGGTGAGAACGAATCGGTTTCCGGTGCGGATTCGCCGTTCGGTTTGGGAGCGTCGAACGACGTGCTCGAATCGGTTGCTCTCGATGAAGACACGCGAGCTCCGGCCCAACAGCCTCAAAATGTTGGCAACCTGTTCGAAGGCAAACGCCCCGTCATCAGTGTTGCCGGTTCGATTAGTGACAGTCTCGACGTTGACTTCTACCAAGTCGACCTGGATGCGTTGGTAAGCACTGAGGGCCTCAACACGAACTACATGTCGACGATCTTTGATGTCGATTATGCCTCCGGCCTAACGCGTCCTGATACGAACATCAGCGTGTTCTACGATCCCGACGGTGAGTTCGGACCTGCGGAGCCGCAGTTGGTTCTCTTCGGTGCCGACAGTAACGTGGCCGAAGATCAATCCAGTCCATTCGGTGAGAATGGCGATTTCGCCGAACGGCTCGACCGCGGTTCGATTTCAACGAGCGATCCGTTGATCGGCCCAGTGTCGTTGCCCGAGGGTGCGTACTACGTTGCGATCACCGCCGGAGCGAGATTGCCGGCCCAGCTCAGCGATGTCGCTGTTCGACGTGAGCCGATTAACTCGATCCAACGAATTTTCGAAGACCGAATCGATGACGCCGCGACCGGAGACAGTGTCTTCGGTGGTCCTCGTGAAGACGAGTTGTTCACGGACGTGTCGATCATCGGTGGTGGATTCACCACCACGAACATGCGTGCCAATGATATTGGTCACGGCATCAACGACAACTTCGATAAGACGAACTTCGGACAGACAGGTCGTAACCAAACCTTCTACAGCGAATTCCGTGGTGAACTCAATCCGACCGTCAATGATACGGATGTGGAATCACCGTACACTCGCATTCAACGTATCAACGAGGGCACGGCAAGTCCCGCTGGTGCGTTGGATCTGAATTCGTTGGAGTGGTCGATTTCGAGCAACCCTCAAATCGGCGGTACCGATGATTTCACCGCGCAGACGATCCCGCACGTCTCGATCGAAGCCACGATGAATGGCGACTCGGCTGACTTCTATCAGTTGGTCGTTACTGAGAACAATACTCGCGTCATCATCGATGTCGACGAAGGTGATAACCCGTTCCAGTCGATCTTTGGCGATGATTCACTCGGCAGCGTGGATGTCGATTTAGTGATTCTCGATGCCTCTCGAGTGCTGCTCAATCCTCCAGGGCGAATCACAACGTCATTCACGACCGAAGGCCAAACGGGGAGTGCCGGTGATACGTTCTTCGATATCAGCAGCGATCCCTTCTTCGACGGAATTCTCGACCAAGGGACCTACTACATCGGGATCCTCGAAGCCAGCACTCAGATCGTCACGGCACCTAACGGCACATTGACGTTCCCACGCACCGGACCTGCCGCGTCGGGCCGATACGTTATGCATGTTTCGGCGACGGATCAAATCGTTGGTAATGGAGCGAACGAGAGCATCCACTTCGATCGTAATGATGAAGTTCGAGGTCAACTGCTTAGCGAGACGTTTGACTTGGTCGGCTACGCCGCCGAGGACTTGCCGCGATTCTACTTCAACTACTTCTGGGACAGTCCAGAAGATGGATTGGGTGATCCGGTCGATTCGCTGACGTTGAAGATCACCAGTACGGAGAATCCGGCGGGCATCTCGTTCGACCAAACACAACCTGATCTCACGCTCGATCCAACCGCGGATCCGAACCCCGATTTCATCAGTGATGCACAGTGGCGTCAGAAAGTTATCTCACTGAGCGATTTCGCCGGTCACACCAACATTCAGTTTGAATTTGAGTATGAGAGCGATGGCGTTGTTGTTGGATCATCCGAAGGATTGTTCCTCGACGATTTCATCGTTGGTTTCGCCGAACGTGGTGAGACCGTGTTCAACGCCACGCCTGGTGAAACGACTTTCCTCGGCGAATCGGACGGCCCGACCGGAGAGTATCAGTTGGAAATGCGGCGAGCCACCGCGTTCACGACACCAACGGGTAACGCCCAAAGTTTGACGCACTCATTTGATACGAATGATCGTCACACCCAAGAGGTCACGCTCGTCGTTCCTGCAGGGTCACAAATTCAAGACGGTGACATTTTCGAACTCAGCGATGGTAAGACCACTCAGATCTTCGAGTTCGACAACAACGGATCCTCGAAGTTCACCAACCAACGTTTGGTGTTCAGTGCGTCGGATACCGCGGCGGAACTCGCCATGCGGATTCGTACGGCGATCAACACAACCAATCGTCTTGATGTTGAGGCCGCTTCGGCTGACGGACTCGACGACGAAACGATGACCGGCAATCGATTGAACCTGTTCGGCGTCGTCGATGGTTCATTCACCGAGTTGGCATCGTTCACGGACGGTCCTGCGGTAACAGATCCATTGAATGTCGAAATCACCGATGCGGGTGACCGCCGCTTGTTAATGCCTGCGGTACTCCATAACGGTGTTGGTGACGTGAACGTCACGCGTACACAAGGTCAAGTGATCATTGAAAATAATGTGATCAGTGACGTGCACGCGATCGGAATTTATTCGGAAGCCGGCGATCGCGGAATCGATCTCGAGTACTTCCGCGGCGATCCGTCGGAACTCGATCACTTCAACGAGTTGTTCGGTATCGCGCAAAGCACCGACTCGCCTCACCCGTTCTTGCAGTTACCGCCGGTCGGTAATCCTGCTGCGGGTGTTGTGCGAAACCTTCCAACACTCAACAACTCCGTCGACGGTGGGTTGATGTCGGGTGTGGTTATCCGCAACAACACGATCGATCAAGCTCGATTGTCGGGCATCAAAGTCGAGGGCGAAACACGTCCATTTGTTATTGATTCGGCAACCCTCAATGTGAACGACGGTTATTCGATGGCGATCGATGCCGGTGGCACCCGTGTGGTCTTCGAGTTCGAAGACATCGGCGGTGCGGCAGTGACGGCGGGCGGTAGTGGTACCGCGGGCGGTAACGGCTTCATCGATGGTCATGTGCCGATTTATTATCGTCACCAATTGAGTGCTGCCGCGTACAACAATCCTCCCGGAACGGTTTATCCGTATACGTCGTTTGAATTGATGTTGGCGATCCAGCAAGCGATTCAGGGTAGTATTTTGGTCACCAACGACATGGCGGAATCGGTGACCGCGTACCTCGGCCCTTCGATGTCACAACGCAGTGGTTTCGACGAGCAATTCGCGGACAATCCTGAGTCCTTCCCGAATGCCGCAGTGTATTTGCAAGGTGTCAGTAATATCTATTTCACTACCGCATACGGAAGTAGCGGAGGAGGTATCACGGACTTCACGGTCGGACCGGCTCCGGTTGCCGAAGCCGCTCAGCCTTTCGCTCGAATCATCAACAACACGGTCTACGGATCCGATGGTACGGAGTCGTTGTTCCCCGACGACGCGAAACTCGACAACAACGACATATTGAGCGAAGCGACTGTCACGCATGTCGGTCGTGCCCATGCCGGACCGTACATCCAGAATGCGGCAATCGGTTACAACATCCCGCAAGGGTTGACTGATCAATCGATCACCTTCCGGACGGTCTTTGACAGTGCCAATGTGACCGATGCTCGTACCGCGGTTGTCGGGGTTGGCAACGAATTCAATAACATCGCGAACTTTGCGACCGACGGTGCTCCGACGACAACGGTCAACGCCAATATCGACGTCACCAACTCGGCGATTTCGGTGAACTACACCGGAACCGGTGTGGTGGCCGAAGGCAGTTTCAATGGCTACGTCTTTGAAGGCGATTTCAGTAACCTCGAAGGTGTTGAAATCAGTGACGCATCGACGGTCGGTGTTGACGTCTCGTTCTCTGACACACAGTTGTTGGTTAACCTCAATGGCGGCCAACTGATTACTCCGACCGATCAGTTGTTCTTGAGTCTTGTCTTCCCAACACAAACCTTCCCGGCCGCATTGGCAGGGGTTGCGGACGAAAACGATGTTGACCTTTACAAGGTCGAACTGATCGTCGGCGATCGATTGATTGTTGATATTGATACGATCGAGGGCGGTCCCGATACGATCGTTCAGATCTTTGACGAGTTCGGCCAAGCACAGGTATTGAACTTTGGTGCTCCGAACGAGACCAAGGTCGCTGATAACGGGGCGGCACCTGATTATCTCGATCCACGTTCGACCGCGTTTGCCGCAGCTGGTCGGGCCGGTTCGGTTACGGATGCACTTAACGGACGTGATCCGTTCGTCGATTTCACGACCCTGAAGACGGGAACGTACTTCATCGGTGTGAGTTCCTCCGGAAACGCGTCTTACGATCCAAATAGTCTCTCCGGTCGAACCGGTGGTACGGCTACGGGTGAGTACGAGATTGGTATTGAGGTCTACACTCCTCGCCAATTCGTGATGAGCATCGATGACGGTAACGAAGGTCAGAGTCGTCGCGGCGGTACGGTCGCCACGGATTTAGTGGGAACCACGTTCACGGTAACGCAAATTGCCGATTTCGCGGGTGATTGGCCGAACTTCCCCGTCAGTGGTGGCGTGCCGACAACCGTGGGCAATCAGTTGACGTTCGAATTCACTAACAGTGTCACTGGCATTATCCTGCCTAATGGCAACTACAACGTTCCATTAATCGCGAACTATCGTGTCCCTGAAATTATGGATGCGATTGCAAGTGCCGTGACGGGACTGCAAGACCCGATTTCGGGTGCTGATATCCCGGCGTTGCCTAACCATGAAAACGGTAACGGACCGGATGGACGCAGTGGCCCGATCGCCCGTGGCCGCGCTACGGCATTGGGTGGTCAAAGTGGTGACAACTTGGGCATTGTGAACCTGTCCGACCCGAGTCGTCGGCCCGGCCAAACACGCACCCTGTTCCCGATTCAGTCTGACCCACTGTTCAATGACACTGACTTCCCATTGGGTTTTGGACATGACCGAGTTGAAAATAACTCGTCAACGCTCAGTCCCAATAACACGCTAACGGACGGTTTTGCGTCGACCGAGCTGTATGTTCTGTTTGAGAACATTGCTGAGATCGAGCTGAGTCCGGAGGCGATGAATGCAGGATTGAAACTGAGCACGAACGACTTCCGTCCGAACTCAGACAATAACAACCGTGTCGAGTTTGCCGAAAACGCAGATCAGTTGATCGCTGAGAGCGGGATTTGGGTCACCGGCGGTGCCTCGCCAACCTTGCTCAACAACGTTTTGTCGAACCTGCATCAAAGTATTCTCGTCGACGAAACCAACTTCTTCGGTTTTGGTAAACGAGTACGGGTTGCCGGAAACGATTTCATCAAACCGCAAGAAGTCATCGTCAACGGCAACGTGTTCCAGCACGACGAATCACGCAACAGCGAGATCCGGTTCGATATCACATGGCCGATCGATCCAACGGCACCGTTTGATGTTGTCGATACCTCGTTGTCGACCGACGATGTGGTGGGTGCGACGAACGTGACGTTGCAGTCGGACGACTTCAACTTCTTTATCGATCCCACGGACGTCTTGTTGGTCGATTCACAGGGCAATAACTTCTTGCCCGCGAATGGTTCACGCGTCATTGACAGTGCGACGAGCAGCCTGAATGAACGCAGTTCGTTTTCGTCGGTGAAAACGGCCGTCGGTCTGCCGATTAGCAACGTCTTGACTCCGAATCGCGACGTCAACGGTGTTCAACGTGCGGATAACCCTAACTTCGCAAACTCGGGTGGATCGGGACAAACAATCTTCAAGGATCGTGGTAGTTCGGAACTCGCCGATTTCGTCGGTCCGATCGCCGTGGCACTGAACCCCCGTGACAACGACGCGGCGGGGCTGGACAGTGACAAGTCGACATCTTTCATCCAGCGAGGTGCTGGTGTTCTTGGAGAATTCCGGATTCAACTGGTTGATACCGGAGATGGTTCTAACCCGTTCACCGGAATCGGCATCGACGACAGTACGTTGAAGGTTGCCGAAATCCCAGGGCTTCGTCGTGAAGGTGCCAACCTCACCGTATTCGAAAATGATGAGTTGCTCGAAGAAGGTATTGATTACACGTTCCGTTACGACGAAACGAGCAACACGATCACGCTGATCCCACTTGCGGGTGTGTGGCGAGATGATCGTTCGTATCGAATCGCGCTTAATAACCGCGACCGTACCGTTCTTATCGCTCCCGATCCGAGCGAAGTGACTGATGGCGACCAAATTCGTATCACGGATTCGGATGGCGGCACTGTGGTGTTCGAGTTCGATTCCGGATACCAGTTGTTCTTGCCTGAATCACCGACTTTGGTGGTGCCGTCCATCGGTACCGAAGCGGGCGGATTGGGTGACGGTGACATCTTCTTGATCTCGGACGGCACGAACGATCCCGTTGTGTTTGAATTCGACAATGACGGAGTGTTGTTGCCAGGGTCACGACGAATTTCATTGCCGACGGTTTCCCTCGTCGGTGAAGAAGTCGGATTGACTGTCGGCACAGACAGCTTCGTTTTCCAGTTTGTTCAGGAAGGCAACACGGCGACCGGCGGAGCGATTCCGGTTACGTTCAACCCGGCCGACCCGGTTGAAGGAACGATCTTCGAACTTTGCCGAGTCATCGAGCGGACGCTCGCTAACAACGGCATCAATGTGTTCGTTAGTGTTTCGGACGATGATCTGAGCACACTGCTTATTACCCGAAACACGGGTGGCCCAGCGATCTCGATCACCAGCAAGCCGGACTCGTTCACGAGTGCCGCTGCTCCATCGCCTGCTCAAGGTGTATCACTGCAACTCAGCAGTTTGCCTGCTCGGGCAACACCGGCTGCTCAACAAGAGCGTCAAGATTACCTCAACCTGATCGCACGAAGCATCCAAACGGCGATCACGCAGGAACGTCGCAAAGACGGCGAAACGGGCGATTTGCCCGCAAGTCGTGCCGCAGCATTCGACTTCGATGTCGTGGTCGAAGGAACGCGTGTCGTTCTCGGTGCACCGGCCGATTACGTTGTCGACACGTCTGGCGGTGGGCTCGGCCAAGACTCCCGTACCCTGGCATTTGAAGTGCCAACGGTCGGTACGGGAATCAATGGCATCGTGGACGGAGACTCGTTCACAATCAGCAACGGCAACGTGGAACGCGTGTTCGAATTCACATTCGACGCACAACTCGAAAACAGTGACGCCACGCAGATCTTCCTCGACACAACGTTGGGGAACCTCACCGGCGAAGAAATCGCAGAGTTGATTCGCGAGACCGTTACCGATTCGGGTCTTGGGCTGACACCTACCGTAGATGGCGAATTCGTTTATCTCGATTTGCCTTCCAACGGATTGGTTACGACGTCTGCTGGCCAATTGCGTGTCGTCGGGTTAGCTCGCCCGCTTCTCGATGGTGACACGATTCGCGTTAGCAAAGCTCCCGAGCCACCATCGACAGCTATTGAAATCAACAACGCCTTCCCCGCCGGGTTTGAAGTCGGAGCGATTGTCGCTCCGATCGACGGTACCGTCTTTACCTTGGAACTACGTGAAGGCGAGTTGTTGCCGGAACTCTACAACTTCGAGTTCGACATCAGCGACGCAGACCCCGCCGAAGTGACACCGGGTAACTTCCCGATCGACGTCACCGAGACGATCGAAGACGAAAACGGTCTACTGCGTGAGTACTTCGTTTCTCGCGATGAGTTGGCTCGACGGATCGCTCAGGCTATCGCGACTCGAGGCATCAACGTCAGTCCAGTTGCTCAAGATCAGTTCGTTTATCTGACCGTGCCGGCTGAGAAGACCGCTCGAATTCTATCTGATTTCAACGGCATCGGTTTGACGGAGGCAGCAGCCTTCGAAGAGCGGGTTACGTTCGAATTCGATTTGAGTACTGCGGAAAACCCAGGTGGCGATGGAGTCACGCCGGGCAACTTGCCGATTCTCTACTCGCTGACCGACACGGCGACAGATCTCGCCGAGAAAGTCGAAGCCGCTCTGAACCCCGTCGATGATGCGGGCAACCCGGTCACATTGATTTCAGGTTTGTTGCCGGGCAGCGAGACCGTTGCTCCAGGCCAAGTCGCAGTGAACGTCGATGCTGATAACCCGTTGGCGTTGACCGTCACGCTCGGCAGTTCGCTCGAGGTTCGTGGTGAACCGGGCGTCAGTGGCAGCACGACGGTGGATGTCTTCGGGCCTCTGTTGTTGTCGATGCCGGTTCTCGGCGGGAACAGTATCACCAATGGCAGCATCTTCTTGATCGCGGATGAAGAGGGCAACGACGTTGTCTTCCAGTTTGCTATCGGTGGTCTGGTGCCTGCGGGGCAATTCGTTGGCGGTGCCAACGTGATTAACTACAGCACGGCAGATGATGCTGACGTGTTGGCCACGAATTTTGCCGCGGCGATCAACGCATCGACCGTCGGGTTGGCTGCCACGGTGGTTAACGGCACACAAATTTCGCTGGGCCGAACCAGTCGTGATCGAGTGAGCAATGCTGGGTTGCCCGGTGTCAGTGGCACGCCTGCAATCGACATTGTTCGAGGCATCGTCGGCGACGGCGAAGTCTTGCGGATCCGGCAGGGTGATGTTTCGGTTTCGTTTGAGTTTGACTCCGTTGATAACGGTGGTGGAGTGCAACCGGGCAATGTTCAGGTTTCCTTCCAGCCGACGAGCACTCCAGGCGACATCGCCGAGAGCTTGGCGGCCGCGATTCGAAACAACAGTGGCGGTCTCCGGTTCACCGCCGGTGAAGACGGAACGGTCTATCCGATTGCGGAACTGGATGAAAACGGCATCCCAACAGGCGGCGTGATTTTGAACGATCTGCCTGGAACCCAAGTCGACATTTCGGCAGCACCGACGTTAAATGTTACGGGTGTTCCGGGTGGTGCGATTCCGGTCGCGATCTCACCTCTGTTCGGTTCTGAAGCGGTGAAACAAGTCCTGCTTCGACAGATCAACAGTGTCAACAAAGTTGGCGAACTGCCGACGACGACATTGGTTGCCGAAGATCGTGGCGGAAGTACGTTGTTTGTCGAAAACGCCTCGATCATCGAGGGGCCGGTCAGCAATTACTATCTGCCTGCGATCAAAGATGCTGTTGGTAATCCGTTGCAACCCAACCGGGATGACCGGACGACTCAGTTCACGATTAACCTTGCCGACATCGCCTTGGACTTCGGTGACGCGCCGGATCCGGTCGGACTGGTTTCGGGACGTTACCCGACACGATTGTTGGACAACGGTGCTCGACACATTATCGGTGCGGGACCTGTCCTGGGAACGAGCGTGGACGCGGAAGTGGATGCCCTCTCGGTCCGGACGGCCGACGGCGACGATTTGACGATCGCGTTCAGCGGCGGCGGCACGGTGTTCGTTCCTCGCCTCGAAAACGGTGTGGTAAAGATCGACATCAACCCGTCAAATGTGTTTGACCTGACTCGATTCGATGGTGAATCGTTTACCATCGACACGGGTGTGGACGTCGTCACTTTCGAGTTTGATACCGACGGAATCTTCAACGAAGACAACTATGTCGTTTGGGTCCCGGGTTACACCGGCGATCGCGTGCTGACCGCCGCAGACAGTGCTTTGTTGACGCCTGCTGCGATTGCTGCGGGAATCACCGATGCGATTGAATCGAGCCCGTTGACTCCGGCCAGCACCCGAGTTGTGACGGACTCAGCCTCAGGACTCGTGACGTTTGAAATCAGCGGTGACGACGAAGACGGAGTGACGTTCACGAGTCAATCCAACCCTCAGGGACTTTTCAACGCCAGCCTGACCACTCAGGTCGACGTGACGGTCACGGGTGAGGGCGTCCTTGAAGCATGGATCGACTTCAACGCCGATGGTGACTGGGACGATCCAGGTGAGTTGGTCATTTCGCCTGATCTGCCGTTCGAAGGAACGGTTAATCCTGCGTTCTTTGGTGAAGGAACAACGACACGGACATTCCCAATCGGCATTCCAGAAACGACCGCCAAATTGTTGGCGGGTCAGTCGGCAAACACTTACGCCCGATTCCGGGTTTCGACCAACGGCACGGGTTCACCGGTCGGTTTGGCTCTGAGCGGTGAAGTCGAGGATTACCTCGTGCGATTGGTCGGCGGCCAACCTCCGGTGATCAGCAACGCGAGCCCGCAGTACACCGTCCGTGAGGGCGAATTCCTGCAAGCGACGGATGATGTTGGAACGGATGCGTTCACCAACAACAACGGATTGCTCGTCGGTGTCACCACGGCGACTCCGGGTGGAGTTCAAATTTATGCCGATGACATCGGTACTCGCCAATTGTTTGATGAGTCGGGCCAGTTCGCGGGGACGCTCGACGTTCAGCGTAACGGGACGTTCACGTTCGACGCCGACGATGACTACTCAGGCGTTGTTTCGTTTAGCGTCTTGGTAACGGACGTGGTCGGCAATGCACCTGAGAACCAGTTGGTGAGCCCGACGCCGATCGTCGCGACGATTACGGTTACGCCGGTTAACGACGAACCAACGTTGCAGGATGGTATCACCGCGGGTGATGTGATCTCGACGGCGACGATTAATGAAGACAATGTGGTCAGTCAGGCCGACCAGACCAGTCTCGGACCGGTCGTCTTCACCGCGAGTGAATTGATCGATCCGTTCTACATTGCCGGACCGGGTACGGAACCGCTTGAGCAGGATCTGTTCTTCTTGTCCGCCGGTACTGCCACTACGCCGTTCCGAACGACTCAGGGCGGATCGTTGACGATCAGTTCGAACGGTCGAACGATTCTCTACACGCCACCTCAAGACTACAACGGTCAGGATCCTGATACGTTTACGTACACAGTGGCGGATCGTTTGAAGAGCAACCTTCCTGGCACGATCGTCAGCGAATCAGCGGACGTCCAAGGGCGAGTCGAGATCGTGATCAATGCGATCAACGATAACCCACGGGTGAACAATGAAACGTATCAGACAACCGAACGTAGTTCTGAGTCCGATCCGCCGTTGATCATTCCGATCAATGGACCTGTGGGAGCCGTTGCCGGTATTCTGGACAACGACACCGCTGGACCGACGGATGAAACCGAGGCTCCACAAAATCAGACCCGTAGCCTGAAACCGGATCAGTTTACCTCCATCGAGAATGGCGTGATTGTTCAGTCGCGACGTACCGAAGGTGGCGGCGGACGGATCGCTCTGGTTGGGAACAATCTGGAGTACACGCCTCGTGTGAACTTCAGCGGTATTGATCGATTCACCTACATCGTGGTCGACTCGCTCGGTGCCGAATCAACAGCAACGGCGTTCATTAATGTCGGTGGTGTGAACAACCAGCCTGAGTTCTTCGGTGTGCGAGGCCAGCAAGGTCAATCGACGCTCGAGTTCGAAGAACGTCGTGCGGCGAACGAAAGCGTTACTTTTGATTTGACGTCGTGGTTCACGGACGCCGACGGCGATGTGTTGTCATTCCCACAACCGACCGTGAGTGATACCAACCTGTTCACCGCAACAACGAACGGCAGTCAGTTGACGCTGAACTTTGTTCCGTTTGCCTTCGGTACGACAACGTTGACCGTCCGAGCGTCTGATTCCCTCAGTCCTGCTGTGACTCAGAACATCACCGTTACGGTGACGGGCAAGGATGACTCTCCCGTCGTCGCCGGTAGCCTCCAACCGCTCGAAATTCTCGAGGACGGCGTGGGCACAGCGAACCTGCGACGCACGACTGTCGATGGCGAAGGATTGTTCTTCGATCCAGATGGCGACGTGTTGACCTATCGGGTACGGCGACTCGGTTCGATCAGTAATCCAACTGCGGCTCAGATCGCGGCGAGTCCACTGGTACAATCCATTGAATTCGTCGGTGACACCCTGCGGATCACACCGAAACCTGATCAGTCGGGCAGCGTCCAGGTCGAGATCGAAGCGTCCGACGGAATCTTCGTTAACTCGCACTCATTCGACTTTGTCGTCTTGGCAACCGCCGACGCCCCTCGTGGCAATGTGACACCGAGCGGTGTTGCTAGCCCCGATGCTTACTCGGTGCCGGTTGGCGGAACGTTGCGAATCACCGACCCATCTCTCGGACTTTTGCGAAACGACTTCGATCCTGATCCAGGATCGTCGATCCGAATCGCACCGGGATCGTTGACTCAGCCAGTTGGTGGAACGGGAACGGTTAGTTTGCTCGGTCGTGAAGACGGCGCGTTCTCCTTCACCACGTCGACCACTGGCAATCAACCGGTTGCCGGTCAAACGGATACGTTTACATACCGTTTGATCGATGACACCGACCGACTCAGCGATACGATCACGGTTACTGTGACTTTCAACCAATCGAGCTATCAAAACCCGGTTGATAAGTACGACGTCAGTGCAGACGGGTTTGTCACCGCGGTCGACGCGCTGCGGGTTCTGAACCTGATCAACGCACGTGGAAACGATCAGACTGCGTTCAGCGTCTCGGAACTCACGACGTCGCCGCCTGATTATTACGACGTCAACGGTGACGGATTTATCAACTCCGTCGACGTCCTGCAGGTGATCAACGAACTCAACGCGAGAGATGCCAACGGCAACAACGGGTCGAGCGAACCGATTGCGGCTTCGTCGACGACGGTTGCGTCCAACACATCGGCTAGCATTGAGAGTTCGCTGGCATCAACGCAGACATTTGCGAGTGTCTCGACCGCCAACCTTGGGACGGCAAACACCGTGCTTCGGTCAGAAGACGAGAACTCCGCGGGTGCGACGACTGATGCTTCCACATCGCTCGACGTGCTGCTGACCTCTGGCATGGACCTCCAAACAGGGGGTGAGTCAAAGGCTGTGCAAGTTGCCGACACGTTGGCATCCGACTTAAGATCGTCACAAACGTCCGATTCGGAGACGACCGGACAGGCGATCGACTCCGCGTTATTGGATCTATTTTCCGATAGTTTCGAGACGGACTAAACTGACTCCCCTCCGTTCAGGGATGGCGCAGGGAGTTTCCTGCGTCGTCCAAGTCTGTCTGCTATTACCCCACCGATTTATTTCTTCCAAGGCTTCGGTCAAACCATGACCCACCGACGAAACCCACTTTCGCGAGCGTCACGTACTGTTTCCCGTCGAGATGTTCGGCGAAACCAGGTCGCCCCGCGTCGTAAACCTTCCGATATGTCACGTCGGTTGCAGCACCAAACTCTTGAACGGCGTGAATTGCTCGCTGCTGAAATCATCAGCGGGCCGCGACTGGTCAGCGTCGAGGCGGGGGCGGATTCCCAAATCCGGCTGGACGGGACGAGCGCGGAGAACCGACTCGATTCGGCACCACGCGAACTCACGTTCCGGTTCGACGGCACATCAAGGCTCGACCAGAACACACTCGGTGGCATTCGCATCATCGGTTCCGGTGGGGACGGAACCTTTGAAGACGGGAACGAATTTTTGATTCAACCCGGCTTCCAAGGATTTGCCGATGACGAAGTGGGAGACCGAGTGGTCGTTTCGCGTTTCGTCGAAGCGTTGCCGGACGACCGTTACCGGATCCAAATCGCCGGTTATGACGACGTCAATAACAACGACGTGTTCGTCAACGGCGGTTCGATCAACACCAACATCACGGCCCTGCGTGACACCAACGGCAACGCAATCCTGCCCGCTGATCAGGTCAGTTCCGCCACGCCTTCACTGAACATCGATTTCGAAGTCGAAGTCGGTCCGCGGGTTGTTGCCGTGGTGCCACAGCCAATCTCGGGGCCTGCGGGGAACCGAACACAGGCTCGCAACGAGGTTCACGTTTTCTTCAATCGTGATCCGTTGTCAAACCCGAGCGCGGGAACGATCACGAACAGTGCGACTCCAGGGGCGGGACAAACGACGTCAACGCTTCCGGTGGTTCGTCCCGAGTTCTATCAGTTGTTCATGACCCAAGACACGGTCGACAACAGTGATGATTTAAGACTGACGCCCACGACAGTGATCTATGATCCGACGCAGGCGTTGGCGATTTTGCAGTTCTCTGATGATCTGTCTAATTTGACCGGAAACGCGGAAGGCGTCGGCACGTTCCGATTGCGTGTCGGTAGCGGCGATTCGCTTCCTGATGCGCCCACCGTGTTGCAGGTTCCAGGTGAGGGAACACAGGTTCTCGATCAGAGCGGCAATCCCACGACGGTGCCGTCCAACGACACGTTCAGCAACAGCGGTGTCGTGGTTGTCGATGAAACCGTAGCCGGACCGACTCCGACGGTTAAGACAGAAGAAATCCGTTTTGATCCTGCGGGCGGAATTCAAAGTGTCTTGGTGCAGGGTGGTTCGATTCAGAACACAGGGACTTATGTTCCGCCATGGCCAGGTGCCTATGAGGCTCCGGGGTCGCGCGATTATCGCCGCGATGCGAGCATGGTCGGACGCATTGACACCACAACGGGGATCAATGTGTTCCCGTATAACTTTGCCACCATTTACGGCAACGATGCTCAAGGTCGCTCGCTCGATACTGCCATCACGGCGGCACAG
Organism: Aporhodopirellula rubra; assembly: GCF_014192335.1. Classification (GTDB taxonomy): domain Bacteria; phylum Planctomycetota; class Planctomycetia; order Pirellulales; family Pirellulaceae; genus Rhodopirellula; species Rhodopirellula rubra. The sequence goes on from NZ_JACHXU010000008.1 coordinate 271,997, forward strand.
AAACAACGTGCTCGGGAAATTTTCGACCTCTACGAACAGCATCTCGGTGTGAAGTTTGTTGAGACGCAGGACTCCGGTTTGCAAATCGTTACTGGTGACTTGCGAGCGATCCAAGAAACGGCCGACACCGGTGCTGGTGAAGGCACTCCATACAGTTTGTATCGTGTTAACGAACGCGACCCTTCGCGAGGCGTGCTCGTTCTTGAGGCCGATGAGGGATGGTACGACGGTTACGGTTTGTCGCCCGACGACCGACCGAGTTGGTTTGTCGAGGCACTGCGTGGCGTTGGGAACCTACTCGGGATCGGTAATCTCTTCGAATTGCCCGATGGCGTTGCCGCCGGTGGTAGCAGCCCCGATGAACCCAACAGTGAGATCTACAGCAACGACGGCAACTTTAGCGACGGAACCAACGGCGGCCAACGGGCTGACATTGCGGGATTCCCGTCACTGCCGAGCGAGCCAGATTTCCTGAGTCAGAGCGACATCACGATCGGCCAGGCGTTGCATCGTCCCGAGAGCAGCGACGTGGACTTCTACTCGTTCGCTGTAGAGGCACCTGCCGATGAGAACGTCGCCGACGATGCGATTCTAGGGCGTTTGTCACTGGAGACGTTTGCGCAGCGACTCACCAGCACCAGTCTGCTCGATACGACGATTCAGCTCTACCGGGTGACGGCGGGAACCGGAGGCAGTTCCAATTTTGAACTGATCGCACGTAACGATGATTCCTATGGTGACGACTCTTTCTTGCGGGTTGATCTGACGGCGGGTGATTACATTGTCGGCGTGAGCAGCAAGGGCAACGATTCCTACGACGGCGAACAGGCTGGAACGGCAAACGATGGTCGAAGTGAGGGCGACTATGAACTACGCATGACGTTTGACTCCGCTATCGGAGTTGCCGGGACCAACGCATTGGTTGACGCTCAGGGAACACGTCTCGATGGCGACGCGGACGGTGAAGCCGGGGGTGATTTCAATTTCTGGTTTAAGGTAGCACCGGATGATTCGGCAGCGACCACGCCACGTACGATTTTTGTCGTCAAAGACGCGGACGGAAACGACGCCGGCGACGGAAGTTTGGATGCGCCGTATCGAACGGTTTCTCGTGCTCTTTCGGCTGCCCGACCTGGCGATCTCGTGCGATTGTTGCCTTCGGCGGGTGCGGACGGTTTGGTAACGGCTGTCGACGATCCTGGGACACCGAACATTGACGAGGCACAGCTCGCGCAAGCCGACAACCGTGCCTACGAATTCGGACGCGGCGGCAGCAGCAATGCCGTACTTTCAGACGGCGAAACGTTTGAGATTCCTCAAAACGTTACCGTGATGATCGACGCGGGTGCGCTGTTGAAACTGCGGGATTCAAAAATTGTTGTTGGTAGTGAATCGGTCGACGAAGATCGTTCATTGGCTTCGTTGCAGGTTCTCGGAACGCCGGAATCATCGGTTGTCTTCACCAGCTACGATGATCAAACGGTTGGTTTCGACACGAACTCGTTGCAAACGAATCCCGCCGCTGGTCACTGGGCCGGTATCGAGTTCCGAAATGATATCGATAACGCCGAAGGCCGTGGCAACTGGGAAAATGATGGGATTTTCCTAGACTACGTTTCGCACGCCGATATCCGATACGGCGGTGGTCGTACGGGAGTGCGTGAAACACCGGTCTCCCCGATCCAACTGGACGAGAGTCGTCCCACGTTGATCTATAACAACATTTCGTTCGGTGCTAGCGCCGCCATTAGTGCGGACCCGAACAGTTTCCGGGAAGACAATTTTCACTCGCCTCGTTACCAAGTGGGTGCGCCGTTCACGAGTGACTACGACCGTGTCGGTCCCGAAATCTCCGGAAATGTTCTGACGGGCAACTCGATCAACGGGTTATTCGTTCGCGTGGATACGCCCGCCGCTGGTGAGTTGGAAGAACTCACGGTGAGCGGCCGATTCGATGATACCGATATCGTCCACTCGATCAGCCAAGTTCTAACTGTCGCCGGTTCACCCGGCGGACCGTTGCTGCTCCAAGATCGTCCCGATGTTCGCAACGTGACGTTTACCTCTTCGTCGACCGGAGATCTCGCGGCGGGAGAGTACGAATACGTTTTGACGTTCGTGACTACCGAGGGCAACGAGTCTTTGGTCAGTTTGCCAACCAGTCGTCGCACACTCATCGGAAGCGGTGCGATCACTCTGCAGAACTTGCCGATTGCGTCGAGCGAGTTTGCTGGACGCAACCTTTATCGCGGTACCGTCGTCGGTGGCGTGGTGACGTATGAATTGGTCGAGCGTCTCGACCGATCGAGCAGGTCGATCGTGGACTCCGGACAAACGAGGGCTGGCGCCCCCAATATCGTTGCTGCACCTGACGCCGGCAGCGTGACCGTGACTGGTTTCGATGGTTCGGGGCAGCTCGAACGGGATCGGGTCTACGACTATCGAATTACGTTTGAAGATGCGTTCGGTGGCGAGACCCGCGCGAGTGCGCCCACGACGATGGTCGTATCGGGGCAAGACGGCGCAATTTTCTTGGAGAACCTGCCCGTTGCTCCTTCGGAGTTCATCGGGACCAATGTGTATCGATTGGATCCTGCGTCGGGCGACTACACACTGATCGCAGAACTGCGGTTGGGTGAGACTGAATTGTTTGATGACGGACGTAGCCAGTTCGGTGACGGCACGTTCTTAGGACGCAACTTGGGCGACCAAGCCGACGGCGGCACAAAATTACTGCCTCGCTACGACGCGCGACTAACGATCGATCCTGATGTGATCATCAAGATGGATAACGCGCGGATCGAAGTGAATTTCGGTGCGGACTTCTATGCCGAGGGCACCAGTTCCAAACCAATCGTTTTCACGTCTCGCAATGATGACGAGTATGGCGTTGGCGGAACATTCGACACCAACAACGATGGAGCGAGTGAAGGTGCTGCTGGGGATTGGGGCGGGATCATGCTCCGTCAAGGTTCGACGGGAAGTCTCGATCATGTCGACGTTCGCTATGGTGGTGGTGAAGCACCGATCGAAGGTGGTCTTTCCAACTTTAATGCGTTGGAGATTTTGCAGGCTGACGTGCGGGTCGTGAACTCGATCTTCGTCAACAACGCAGACGGGAAATCCGAGATTCAGGATCCGTTTGATCCTCGCGTTGGTCGCGGTTTTAACGATTCATCGACCATCTTTGTTCGTGGTGCGCAGCCCGTTCTGATTGGGAACGTGATCTCTGATGGTGAAGGCGCCGCGATCAGCATCAACCCGGACGCCCTCGCGTTCCAAGGTGTGACGGATGCCGGACGTTCGACGGGAATGATCGACCGTTTTGTGACCCGTCTGGACAACCAGGGCCCGTTGTTGGCTGATAATCAGCTCAGTAACAATGAGATCAACGGGATGCGTGTCCGCAGTGAAATCGTGACGACGGATAGCGTCTGGGACGACACCGACATCGTTCACGTGGTTGAAGGCCCGATCTTCTCGTTGACACATCACTACTACGGCGCGTTGCGTCTGCGAAGTGAAGCAGATCAATCTTTGGTCGTGAAATTTGGTCCTGAGGGAACTCTCGTCGGTGGCGGTCGCCCGCTCGATATCGATGACCGGATTGGTGGCACGCTGCAAGTTCTCGGCTCACCCGGATTTCCGGTTGTGATGACCAGTTTGAACGACAGTTCTATCGGTGCAGGCTTTACGCCTGACGGACTGTCGCAACGCGACACGAATAACAGCGGTTTGCCGCTGGATGCCAACGGCAATGAGATCGTCACGGCGGCGGCAGGCGATTGGATCGGTTTGCAACTGCAATCATATGCGAATGACCGCAACGTTGCTTATGTGTATGAGAGTGAGCGAAGCGAAGCCGGAGCCATCGCAACGAACCTCGCACCTGAGAATGCACAGATCATTGGTGCACTTGCTGAGGGAGAGTATGCCGGCGACGAAAATCTCCGATTGGGGATCACCGTTCGCGGAACGTTGGCAGCGGATCAAGATATCGATACCTACCGTTTTTCGGCCAAAGGCGGCACCGCGGTTTACTTCGACATTGATGAAACCTCGACCGGACTCGATACGATCATCGAGCTTGTGACGGTGGGAGGCGAGGTCATCGCCCGCAGCGATAATTCACTCGCCGAAGCGATCGGAAACGAGTCCATCTTCGTTAACGAAGCCTTGTCGCAAGGCATTTCGCTGAACGACGTGCGATCGTTACCGACGGGACTAGCCAGTGGCAACGTTGAATCGCCGAACGTCTTTGATGCGGGCATGCGTGTCGTTTTACCAGGTGATGTCGGCAAAGACTCGACTTACTACGTGCGTGTTCGAAGCGCCAATAGCGAAACGCAGGGGCAATATGAACTAGGGCTGCGACTCAGCGCAGTGGACGAAGTTGCCGGTTCCACCATTCGCGGAGCCGATATCCGGTACGCGACGACGGCAATCGACGTCGCCGGTGCTGCGATACACAGTCCTCTGACGGGCGATGTCGGTGAAGAAGTTATCTACATCGACCCAACCCCGGGTGATCGCAATAGCGGTGATGAGCAAACTCGCGAGGCAGTGGATACGCGTCTCGACGGTTCGATAAACACCGCTCAGCCGCTCGGCAACCTGTTGACGTCGGACCGCGGTTCGTTGGTGGTAACCGGTGAAATCGGTAACCTAAACAACAGTCTATCGAACCCTCAGTTGTACTCATCGTTGCTTAACGAGCGTCTCGAAGATGTGGACGTCTACCAAGTCGATCTGTTCGCCCAACAGATTGCTCCTGATACGTTTGATAGTGAAAACCGATTTGTCTCCACGACGTTTGATATCGACTATGCGGACGAGTTGGCACGCGTTAACACGATCCTTTCAGTTTATGATTCACAAGGGCGCTTGATTCTCGTTAGCCGCGATAGCAATGTGACCGATGATCAAGGTCGTCCGCTGCAGGGCGTCGACATGGCTAACCTCAGCGGTGGATCAGCGGGAACGTCGGATGCCTATATTGGCCCTGTCGAACTGCCTGAAGGGACCTACTATGTGGCCGTCAGCAGTGAGGCAGTCGTCCCCGCGGTTCTCGATCAGTTCTTTTCTGAAAATGCTACCGAGCCCAACGTCCGATTGAGGCCGTTGAACTCAGTCCGGCCGCTTTCGCGAGACTCGTTTGAATCGATTATTGAAGTCGATGGCCGATTCATCGACGACACTGCCGAACGACCTGTCATCGAACCCGCGTTCAGTGCGGCGTCGCCGGTTCCGTACACGCTCGATGACATTCGATTGTTCGTTTCATACCAAGGTGGTATCTCGGGGAACAATGCGACGTCGCTGGCGAGTTTCAACCCGTTCACAGGAACGATGGAACGTTTGATCGGCCAATTCGGGCCTTCAACGGCGAGCATGGCGATTCGAGATGACGGCGAGTTGTATACATACAACTTACCGCCGAACCAACCCAACAACGGCAACACGGGTAACTACCTCAATATCTCGCCGGTCAATGGGGCGTCCACGAATGATGGTGATGACGGGATCGCGTTCTCGCGAAACAATGAGGCAGGCGGTGCGGTCGAAGCGGACGCAAATGCTCAATTGTTGGTCACCGCGCTCGCATTCCCACGTGCCAGTGGAAACTCGTCGATTAATACTTCGGCGGTCAATGGAAATGAGCGTTTCTGGGTTGTTGGTAACCGTGATAATGGTGGGCGTGCCGGCGAGGTTCCAACTCTGTTGCGGAACAATATCGTCTACTCGGCCGCAACGATTAATGGTGAGATCACGTCGCTAGGAAGCACCAACAACAATGCCGATCGCAACTTTGCCGACGGTGTTCCCTACGACACCTCGTATGGCCCCGCTTCGGATGAAATTGAATTCGGAATCGTAGATACGGGACGTTTTGATACGTCCCGCGGAGCGGACGGCGGGTTCATTACGGGAATGGCAGCCTTCCCTGACAACTTCAATCAACTCGTTGCGACGACGGACGCGGGTGGCATTCACGTGTTCAGCCCGAACGACAATATCGACGCGCCATTGAACAGTGAAGCTGCGGGTTACGGTCGAGTGATTCCGACCCAATTCTATGGGACTGTGGCGCCACATCCTGGGCACAATGTAGCAACACCGATATTCAGCAGCGTGACGTTTGGTCCTCAAGCCGTCGAGGGACAGGCATATCGACAAACTCTGTTTGCAACGACTACTGATGGATGGCTGTATGCCTTTACGTTGGTTGAAGCAGACGACGGAACTCTGTCCACTGAACCCGCTCGCGTCTTCCTTGACGGACGCTTTGCGGTTGAGCTTAGTCTGATCACCGGAGCGTCTGTTGGGCGAACCCCGATCGGAATTGCGTTCAGCAATCTGGAAGTCAACCCGTGGCACTCAACGAATGATCGTTTTGATGATGTTGGACACGGACAAGAGGTCCCATATGATCAATCGAGAATTGGGACAACAGGAGGCAACAGCCTGTACTTTGGGTTCGAAATTGATGGCGGGAACTCGAAGGCAACCAATACTCTTTCACGTGCCGATGGAGATGCGCTGGGAGAGCTGGCGCCCGGTGGAAGTCACGGTAGCGCGATTTCGGAACCGTTTGATCTGCGAGAATACTCCGCGGCGGATAAGCCGACGCTCTACTTCACCTACAACATCGAGGTTGAAGACAACGACGATTACGCTCCCGGGCGGGCGCAGCGGGATAGCTTCCGGGTATTCGGCGCCGGCGACGATGGCAATTGGGTGTTGTTGGCGACAAACGATGATTACAAGCAGTTGGCGCCTGCCGATGAATACGAAGATTACGCCACTACGGGAATCGCTGTTCAAACGATCTTTGATGACAATGGGGCGGATCAATGGCGTCAAGTACGTGCCGACCTGTCACCGCTTGCTGGTAGCAGCAATGTTCGGATTCGATTCGATTTCTCAACCGCTGGCGCAATGCAGCAGCATTTCGGCAGTGTTGAATTGGTTGGCGTGGCCGGGCAAGATCTAGAAGATCGTGATCAAACTGTTATCACTGGTAATGACGGCATTAGTGTTGTTCTGGAGAACATTGTTGGCCGAGACGTCGTCTTTCCGGCGGGCAGTGAACTCAATGATGGTGATTCTTTCCTAATTTCGAACGCCGTTGATATCCAAGCACTGGGCAGTTCGCAGGTTGTTGCACGTTTCCGGAATACGACCGATCCGTCATCAATCAGTAGCGGTTCCCCCGTTGCGACGTCGACCACACCGACTCTTGGGATGTTGATTCCGCGTGGATCGGAAATCGTTGACGGGCAATTGCTCGAGGTCACGACGCCGAGCGGAGTTTCGACGATTCAGTTTCTTGATTTCGGTTTCACAGGCGGCTTCGCTGGTTTCGGTGGACCAGGTATCTCTGGCACGGTCACCTTCAGTGCCGATGGTTTTGAAAGCAGTGCCGCAGATCTCGCTTCAGCAATACGCGATGCGCTGCTCGGCGAGGTCGATGTGGTTGTCGAAGGGAACGCGGTTGCGTTCTTGGGTGCTACGGCAATCTCAACCGATATTGATCCATCAGCATTGAACGATGGAATTTCAACCGCACCTATTGATGCGGTTGTTTATACCGTACCGAATGGTGCATCGATCAGCAGTTTCCAGAGTTTGTTCTTTGATCAGGGTGTGTTGGGTGGCACGTCGGTTGTCTTCTTGCAACAGAACCCTGCAGGAACTTTGGCAACGGGGCCTGGTGTAGTCGTATATGAAACAACAGACACCGCCGACGAAGTCGCTGCCGAATTGCTGATCGCTCTTGGTGGTCTTGCCGCTCCGATAGCCGGTGCGGCCGATCAGATCGCCTTCCTGGGCGACGGTGTGACGACGGGGCCGGAGGTTTTGATCAGTTACCAACCTGGCATGAGTCGTGATCAGATTTCGAACGCAGTCGCGGCGGCAATGCCGGGACAAACGCAACCGCGCACCAACGGACTCGGGCGAGTCTCATTCCTTGCAGCAACCGATATCCAAGTTGACGGAGGGATTCGAGCAGGTCAGTCCAATCCGGTTCTTGTCAGCGAGGGGCTAGCCCGTTTAGTTGTTCCTTCGGGTGATCAAGCCTCCACAGGTGAGGTGTTGGAAATCGACCTGGATGGCACGCTGTTTACATTGACCTACGTCCGCAGTACCGAAGCGACAGGCGCGCTCGATGAAATCGTCTTCGATTCGGGTGAAACCAAGGCGGAAGTTGCGGCGAGCATATTGGCGTTGTTGCCCGCCGGATCTGCGTCGATTAACTCCGACGGTGACCTCGTATTTATCAGTCGCAGTGCGACCGCTACGGTAACGCCGAGTACGACACGCCTCGTTGTCGACCGGGCGGATATTAACTCGCTGCGTAACCAGATCATTCTGGCCGACGGAATTGATATCAACGATGATGAGATCATTGAAATCGTTAATGGTGGTAGCACGATTGTCGTTGTCTTCGATGACGGTGACGGTGTGGATCCAAACATCACGGCCGATATCGTGGTCAATTTCACCGATCTCAGTACCGGTGCCGAATTAGCGATCGATTTGGCGAACCAATTATCTGCAATTGCTCCGGGACTTAATCCGGTTCAAACCGACAACGTGGTTCGAGTAAATGTTCCGGCTTCCGGGGGCAGCGACCCTACGGCAACGCGGCGAGGCAATGATTTCTCGGCGACGACGATCGAGGCGGTGCAGATCAAGTTGCCTGTTGCGAATCAATTGGTCAACGGCGAGCAATTGGTGATCACTGTTGATGGCACTCCTTATCCTGTCACCTTCAACGACGCTGGTGGTGGTGCTGGTCCAGGCGTCGTCACCTACAACGGTAACGGTACAGCAGGTGCGAATACGAACCTGGATGAGCTAACACGCCGGTTAGCCGAAGAGGCGTTGCCGACGACGCTCGATATCGGACGCTTTGGCGATAGCATTATCATTTATGGAACTACTGTTTCCGTAAGCACACCTCAAGCGGGTAGCAATATTCAGGTAACGGATCTTCAAGCCTTGGATGTTTTCGTTCCCGAAGGCTCCGAGATTAATGATCGTGATACGATCGGATTGTCGGTTGGCAATCTGAATGATCCGATCCTCGACGCGTTGATCAATACGACGAATTTGACGCTGCGTGAGCGACGAACGACCGATCCGCTCATTATCGGCAACCAGGATGTTTTGGCGTTTGATAGTACTGAAACCGCAGAAGACGTTCGTCTAACGTTGCTCAGTAAGCTGTCTGCGTTTGCGGTGCCAGTTGATGGAACCACCAATCGTCTTCGGACGGTTGCAAACCGGTTTGATGAAACTCAGGCAGATAGTGCAGTGGATTTCCGCCTCGATCCGGTTCTCTCATTGTTGATCCCGGACCCTGCTGACCTCAAGACGGGCGAATCGGTCACCCTGACAGGCTGGGGCGGTGGGGCGATTCAAATGACCTTTGTCCGTCGCGGTACGAATGTCGCGGATAATGGTGGTATTCAGATCTTCTTCGATGAAGGTGATACCGGGCAGGATATTGCCATTCAAATCGTAGACAAGTTGCGTGATATCAATATCAATTCGGTCGCGGAACTGCTTGAAGATCCTAACTTTGTCGGTGTTGGAATCGAAAGCCGTGGTGCCAATGGATTCCTCGGTATCGACCCAGCGACTACGTTCCTGGTTACGGATACGGTGGATACCTACGCCATTCCGGTCACGTTCCCTGCTGGCTCCGCCATTACTGATGGTGAGACGATTACCATTTTCCGCAAGGATGCGCCGATCGGAAACGGGCAAACGTACTACTTCACTACCGACGCAACCGATGTATCGCCTTTCGCGATCAACTATGAGGCGGGTTTCAGTCCGCAACAAGTCGCTGATGCTTTCCTGGCTCAAATTGACCCATCTCTATTCGCACGGCAGTTCGGAACATCCGGGCGCGAAATTTTGGTGCTCGAAGCGTCTTCGATTCGCGTCGGATCGTCATCAAACATTGTTAGCTTTGAAGCAACCGTTTCGACGACCGTGAACACGTTTTCGACACGCGCAGTGCCTGTGATCGTCGATGCGACCATGGACACCGTTGCAGTCACCGAACGCTTACGGCAAGCTCTTGCAGAGAGTCTCGGGCGGACAGAGTTGTTCTCAAACTCTTTCGGTACGGACGCCTCGTTGGAGGCCTCTGAGGATAACTTCAAAATTTACGGTGAAGACCGCATCCGATTGTTCAGTGCGTTCGTTTCCGATCCGGGAACATTTGGATTGAACCAAGACTTGTTTGGCGCAAGCATGCCGGGAGATTCGTTCGGCGTTGGTTTGCCGACGGGATTCAGTTCGGGGAATATCTCGACGATCGCGGCTTCGAATAATCAAGTTTCGGGTGTGTACATCGACGACATCATTGTCGGTTTCGCTGAACGAGGCGAAGCGGTGTACTACGAGAATTACTTTAACGAGCCAGGGAACTCGAACTTCGTTCTCGATCCTACTTACACGCCTGATTCACGTGCGGACAGCGTTCAGCCCGAGTTCCCAGATGAAATCCTGGTCGGAGCCTATTCGCTCGAGATTCGGACCGCTGACGAATACGGCGTGCCGGAGGACTACGACCCGATCAATCTCGCTCTCGATGAATCATTCTCTGCGGGGCGTTCGTTTGATACCAACGATCGTCTCGTCGACGGAGCAGTCACGATTGTCGCGCCTGCGGGTGTCGACCTTGTCGATGGCGATTCGTTCGTGCTCGATGACGGATCGAAACGATTGACGTTCGAATTCGATAGTCGCTATCAGCCGGGTGTCGCGTTGGGATCAGGTAACGTTCCCGTTGTGTTCGATCCTGTAGATACCGCTGCACAGATTGCAGCAAAGATTCGCAACGCAATCAATTCGCAGCAGTCGCAAGACTCGCTCGCGATCACGGCAGCTACAGGGGACGGACGGGATAGCGGTATTTCCAGTTCCAATCGTGTCGAACTGTTTGGCAACGAATATCGTTTCGACGCGAACGGTCAACGTCGATTGATCTCGGCGAACATTCTGGTGAATCCAGGCTCCGGCCGGACGTTGACGATGGACATGGTTGCCGAAGAGACGTTTGCTGGAAACTACACGAGTCGTCGCGTCTCATTGATCGACCACGATGCGGGCACCGTCGATTACGTGGTCTATGGCAATGAACTTGCTCAGGCGGCGGTACCGGGCTACGTCAACGGTGACACTCTCTTTGTTACTGGTAAAATTGGTGACGCGGTCGATATCGGTATCCCGGATCTGACAAGTGCCGATGACGGTTCTATCCTCGGTAGTGATCCTACAGAGGATATCGACACCATTCGTGTTTATCTCGAAGCAGGCAAAGGCATTGACATTGACGTCGATACCACGGGGCTGTTCCGAGTCGGTGAGGGGCTGCAGTTGCCGTTTGTTGCGATCGTGGAGCAGGGCACGAAGTTCACGTTCTCTGAATTGAATTTTGCGTACGCCCAACGTGCGGATGGTTCTCCGGCAATCTCTGATTTTAGTGCTCCGACGTTTGGGTTTGGTGAGACGCAGGCGGGAGCGAATCTGCAATTCACACCAGTGAAGTCTGGCTACTATGACATCATCGTTAGCAGTACAGCGGCCTACTTAGGTAGTCAGGGGCCGATAAGTATCACCGATGCGGAATCCGGTGAATACTTCATGTCGATTCGCCCGACCGGCGATCCGGGAGTGCCTGAACGTGACGTGTTGATGGTCGACTATCACTTCGGAATTACCGATGAGAATCGGGTTTCTGACCAAGGTCAGTTGATCATCGAGGGTAACTTCATTCGCGACTCAGCCGACGTCGGTATCTCGTCGGTGATCGGTGAAGCAGGGCAGGCGTTCTATGCCAATCAGACTCTCTTCGGAGGACCGACACAAAGTGTTCTTGCAGATACGTCAACGCGTCCTGGCAGCGCACGGCTAACACGCAATGCCAACCCGACGAGCCTGATTCCAGGTGCGGTCATTTACAACAACGTTGTGGAGCGGTCGGGTAATGTCGGTATCCAAATTGGTGGTGGTACGTACGACAACGGTGAGTATGGCACGCCGAACCTGTTTAGCCGCGTTATCAATAACACGATTGTCACAGCGGGAACCGGGATTGAAGTCAGCGGTCGCGCCGCACCGACGTTGATGAACAACGTGATCGTGGACGCCGGAACTGGCATCGACGTCGACTCGGTTGAGGCTAATGAAACTGTCACGGCACGTAACGTTTTCTCACGCAATGGTGTCGATAGTACGTTGCCACTGAGTTCAACATCGATCGTCATCCCAGACGGCGATCCGGTATTCCAAGACGAAGCTCGATCAATTTACCTGCCAGCAGCAGGAAGCCTCTTGATCGACAATTCGTTGAACTCTCTCAGTGACCGAAGCGAATTTGTCGATACGGTTAAGAAACCAGTCGGCATTGCCGCCTCACCGATCCTGGCACCGAACTTCGATATCTACGGGCAACCTCGTGTTGATGGTATCGCAGGTTCACCATCGGGCGGTGTTGGTTTGAACCCATTTATCGATCGTGGTGCGGTCGATCGTGCGGACTTCCGACGTCCTAACGCGGTCCTCAATAATCCGTTCGACGCTCCCGATGAATTTGCGGCGGGGTCGCCAACGGATCCGAATACGACCGGCGATACCGATCCTCAGCAATCGTTTGTGCGATTAGTTAATTCGGATCAGTTTGTCGAGTATTTCGAAATTCAGTTGATTGACGAGGCCGGTACCGGATTGGATGCCGACACCATCAACGGTGATACTGTCTTGATGACTGAGAATGGCGAGCAGTTGCTGCCTAATCGAGATTTCACGTTTGGTTACAGCGAGAACAGTCGCACGATTCGTTTGACACCTTTGGCAGGTGTTTGGAATCAAGACGCCGTTTATGAAATCACGCTCAATAACCAAGTTCGTCGGGTCATTGAACTGCAATCAGGCGGTTCCATTGCCGATGGCGATCAGGTTGTCGTGACCGATGACACCGGCCGCGAAACGGTTCTTGAATTCGACAGCGGTTACACGCTCGGCGTTCCACAGAACGATACGTTTGTCGTGACAGATACCAAGAGTGGATTCCGTGATACCGATACGTTCTCGATCACATCGCGTAACGGTTTGACGACTTATACGTTTGAAATCAACACCACCGGTACTGTGGCGAGTGCCAATGTCGCGATCCCATTGTCGGCTACGGGTACCGTCACCGAAGTTCGCGACGCGATTCTGCGGGTTCTCGATCCGACGCAGTTTGCCGGCAGTTCACCGACGGCGATCAACTATGCGAGCCTGTTAGGCATCACGCCGGTTGCTGTTGGCAACGACTCGATTCAATTGGGAACGTTGCCTGCGGTCCAATCAACGACGGTACCCCCAACGGCCTCACTGCCGGGGCACGTCATTAATATGGCTAATGTGTCGTCCGGTTTGATTAAAACGGGCACGGTGGATTCGATCGTTGACGGAGGCCAGTTCACCTACACCCGTGGCGATACAACGATCACGTTCGAGTTCGACTCCAACGACTCGTTTGATCCTGCGGATCAGACACCATCGCGACGTCGTGTCGAATTCAGTCGCACGGACACACCTGACCAAATTGCACAAGCGATCGCGACTGCACTTCGCGGTTCCAATATCGATTTGAGCGGTGCGGTTGCGATCGGCGACGGTTTGGTCTCCGTCGGTGGTCTCGAAGGCGACATGATCGATCTGCTCAACTCGCAAATGTCACTCACCGGCACACCCGGTGTGACTGGTTCTCTCAGTATGACGGTGCCGGACACGCAATCGGGATCCACGATTGATGGAACCACCGTTACAGTCAATGTTGGTAGCAAGACGGAAACCTTCTTGTTTACGAACGACGATCAACTGACGTCAGCGAACATTACCGTCGTAGTGGATCCGACGGCCGATGCGACGGAAATCGCTCAGGCACTCGAAGCCGCCGTGGCTCTCGCGTTCGAAAACGAACTCAACGTCCAACGCAGCGGTACGGCCATCACTCTCGGTGAGACCGAATCAGGGCAGGATAGCGAATTCACGACTATCGATATTGTCCCAGGTGCAGCCGTCGTTGGCGACGCTTTGGTGATCGGTGGCGTCAGTGGCGGGGCGATCCCGGTCGACTTCACGCCTAGCAATTCGTTCCCAGCCGTTTCGGTTGCGACGAAGGTGCAACAGGCAATTAACGAAGCAGGCATTGGTGTTGATGTGTTCTCACCAGGCGGCGGCGTGTTGCTGTTGGCGGGAACTCAAGACGTTGTGACACGAGGTGGCGTCGGTGGTGTCGAGACGACTGCGGAAACGATTCTCGCGATCTCCGATTTGGCGGGGAATCCGGTTAACCCGACTCGTCCGAATAACGAAACTCGCTTTACGATCATCATGCCGGATGTTCGATTCGACTTCGGCGATGCACCGCAGGAGTACGGAACGCTTCTGCAAAGCCCAACACCGGGACTGGATACGTCCGATTCGAACTACGTTCCTGGAAACGGCGCACGCCACGCTGTGACCGGTAGTTCATCGAGCCGCCTGGGCCGTTACGTTGACACCGAAGCCGATGGCCAGCCCGTGGGTTCGGGTGTTGGTGTGTCCGACGACATGGTGTTGACGGTCGGTGCGACTTCAGTCGCTGCGGATGTGGTGACCCCGACTTTCGCACGGATCACCGTTACCGCGATTCCACGCATCGGCGATGTGATGACTCTCACCGTTCGCACGCCTGATCCGGCCAACCCTGGTAGTTTCACGACTTCAACCAATTACGAGTTTGAATTCGTTAACGCAGGATCCACTCCGAGCGGACCAGGTGTTGCGGTTGAAATATCAGCCGGCGATGGTGTCGATGATGTCGCCGCTTCGTTGTTGGCCGCAATTGAGCTTCACGTGACCGACGTCGAAGCCGATTTGACTGCGATGATCAATGCATCGGAATTGGAGCAGATCGAGTTGCGTTCGACTTCGCTCGGCGGCACTCGAGCACGAGAGTTTGCTCTCGAGACTCAATCGGTCTTGTCCGCAGCCGGATTTACAGTCGATGATTCAGATCCATCGTCGTTGTCGGTTGCGTTCTCCGCCGTGCCCGTTCCGGGGCAACTGTTGGTACTTCGCACCGCGGATCGGTCGCGAACCTATGAGTTTGTCGATCCGTCTGCAAACCCACGGCCGGGCAGCGTTCCGGTTCTGATTCAGACGACGTTTACGACCGAACAGGTTGCCGAAGCATTATTGAATGCGATCGAGTCGAGCCTGAGCGATTTTGGTGGCAGCATCCTCGGGGAAATCGATTCCGCTGACGCTGCGAAGGTTAATTTGATAGCGATTGACGATGAAGACGGTGTCTCCGTGATCACGTTCAATCAGGGTGGTGCAAACCCACCGGCGTACTTCTTCGGACGTTATGAAGACAACGGGAAAGTCTTTGATTCGTCGCAATCGGATCAAGTCTTTGGATTCCTGAACCCGGCTGATCCGGTGGGAACCAACGTTGAGGTGTTCGTTACCGGTGGTGGTCTGATCGACGCCTGGGTCGACTTCAACGGTAACGGTATCTTTGATGTCGGGACGTCCGAGCAAGTGCTGTTCAACCAGCCCGTCGTTGATGGCCTCAATACACTGAGTATCTTCACTCCGAGTGACGTGGCTGACATCGACACATGGATGCGTGTCCGTTTGAGTAACTCTGGAAATACCAGCCCAACGGGAGTCGCGATTGGTGGTGAAGTCGAGGATTACCTCGTCAGCGTTCGTCGCGTGGAGGTTCCGTTGCCGTCAGGTCTTGGCGATCGGTTCATCGCCATGGAAGACACTCCGTTGCGAATCGACGCGTCCCTGAGCGCATCGAACCCGCCGCTGGATATCAACGGCAAGACGTTGTTGACCAACGACAACCTCGGCTCGCAGATCCTGCCTGTTCGATACTTTGTTGATCTTCCGCGAATTCTCGTTGATGATGACGGATCGACATTCCCCGATACGCTACTGGTTTATCGTACGCCACAGGGCGGACAGTTCGTCGTGGACCTCGCGGCCGGTGATGACCTGAGCGGATCGTTTACCTACACGCCTGCTGAAGACTTCTTCGGCGTCGACACGTTCCGCTATCGTCTGTCGACACAGCAGAATGCCGAGGGTGTTGATACGGACGATGTCGAGTTCGAAACGGTGACCATCAACGTGTTGCCGGACAACGATGATCCTCGTGCCAACGATGAAACATTCGTCACTTTCGAACCTACCAGCAATGGACCTGATCCGACGTTGGTGATTGACGCGTCCGACCTGGTTTCGTCCGCACTACCGGACTTTGACCCGAATCAAACAACATCGCCTCAAAACGAATCGAATCAAACGATCCTGATTCGATCGATCGCTACCGTTAACGGAACAATCACCGCGGGCGGTGCGACCGACACTATCACGACGAGTCGTGGCGGAACGTTGGTGGCTGAATTCAATAGCACGACCAACCCACAGTGGATCACCCGCGTTCTTTACACGCCTGCGGATGATTTCAACAGTGACGTAGGAGCACTCAACGCATTGTTGCTCGACGAATTCACGTTCACCTTGATGGATGATGGTATTTCGGTGCTGCCGACGGAATTGAATGACAACCTCAATGCACTCAACCTGGGTGCCGACGACCTCAGTGCGTCGCCGTACTTCATTAGTGGTGGTCAGCGCAATCAGTTCTTGAGGAAACCGGTTACTGCTGCGGAAGCAACCGCGACCGCGACAATTCGCGTCACACCTCGGAACGACGCTCCTGAATTGGTTACCGACTATGTCGGATTGACCGACGAAACCGGGGCTCCGAACACCCGCTATCTGAACTTCTTTACGAACCCAGCGACGCGTCCGACGCCAACCGAAGATTCGGTGCTCGTTTTCCCAACGTCCTACTTGCTCGATAACGATTCGACCGGACCGGTCGGTGCGATCGACGAAACCGATCCGTTGATCGGAAACGATAGCAATATCCGTGTCGTTGGCGTGGGAATGGATGATGCCACACCTGAGACACTGAGCCGCGGATCGATTTCGTTGGATCCAACGACCGGAATGATCACGTTCACACCGGCGGCGGACGTGTATGGCGAAATCACATTTGTTTACACCGTGATGGACAGTGGTATCGACGAAGGCACTGATATCACGGACGTCTTTGACCCGAACGATCGCGGAACGCAAACCGTCAATGGTCTGACGTCAACGATTACTGCGACGATCTTCGTCGCACCTGTTAATGACGCTCCCGTTGCCTACGACCGATTGCGTCGAACCAACGAAGACACACCGCTGACAATTACAGCGGCTGACTTGCTCGGTGCTGGAACGTCTGCCTCGTCGCAAATTCAGATCTCGAACTTTGCGGTCACGCTGCCGGATGCCGACAACCTGATCAACGGAGAGGTGTTGATCTTGTCCGCCGACAACGGCCAACGCGTGGCGATCGAATTCAATACCACGGGTGTTGTCTCGCAAGGTATTGATCGAGTCGTCCGCTACACCGCGGGTGAATTCGGTTCGGACATCGCAGCACGTCTCGAACAAGCTCTGCGAGCGGTCGGCTTCGGCGGAACGGCAGCAGGGAACCAAGTCACGTTCAACGATGCGGACGTTCTTAATGAGATCACCGCTCCGACATCGTTGGTGGTTA
The DNA here is from genome assembly GCF_014192335.1 of Aporhodopirellula rubra. Taxonomy (GTDB): domain Bacteria; phylum Planctomycetota; class Planctomycetia; order Pirellulales; family Pirellulaceae; genus Rhodopirellula; species Rhodopirellula rubra. Next base: position 289,683 of record NZ_JACHXU010000008.1, read on the forward strand.
GCCCGGCGTCGCAAATAATCACGATCCCCTCCGGTGTTGATCTGGGAGACGGTGAACGCGTCGTGGTCCTAGATGCAACCGGTGTAGAACATATCTTTGAATTCACAACCACTGGTAGTGTTGCTGCGGGAGTCATCCCGGTCGCAATCAGTGCAGCGGACTCGTCGCAGCAAATCGCGGAATCGTTGGCAACAGCGATGCTGGCTGAAGGGTTTGGCTCCGTCGCCGCACCAACGGCTCAAACCGAATTCCGCGTGCGAATCAACGGTGCTACTTCGATTGCTGCGGAGACCGGCACGTCGGCGATTCGCGTCGTCGGTAGTGACGTGATCCTGCCAATCGGTGCTCTGTTGCAGAACGGTGAGTTACTGCAGATCGATAACGCCACGGGTGGCACGACAATTGTGGAATTCGGTACCGGATCGGCGAGTGATCCGTCGCACGTCTTCGTCTCCTACTCTGGCGTCGACACCGTTCCCGATCTGTCCGCTCGCTTGGCTGACGCTCTGAACGACGCAACCGATCCGAACGCTTCGGAAGTTTCCGCGACCGCTCTGACGTTTGTCGAATGGGATGTTACCGTCAACGATGTCGTTTCGGTTGTCATCAACGATGCCGCTTCGGCGATCGAATTCAATGGTGAAGATCTAATCCTTCCGCCGCTCGCACAGTTGATCGATGGCGAAACGGTTACGATTACCAACGACGACGGTCAGGATTTTGTAATCGAGTTCAACGTGACGGGTGTCGCGTCGCCGGGCAGCACGCTCGCAATCGCGTACAGTCCGGTCGGTTCACTCGATACAGTGCTCGCCGATCTCGCGACGGCACTGCAAGGACTCGGCGTTGGCGGGAAGTTCGTTCCCGGTGGCGTGCGACTGAGCGATGCACAAACAATTTCGCTCGACCGTGCGGCGAGCGGTATCGAAATCAATGGAACCAACATTGTTGTCCCAGACGGATCGTTGTTGATCGACGGTCAACGGATTCGCGTGATGGATGCAACCGGTGACGAGACGATCGTCGAATTCAATACGTCGGGAATCCCGTCGGTTGGGGCCAACGTGGCGGTTGTCTTCGCTCCGACGAGCACGGCATCGGAAGTCGCAATCGCATTGCAGGAACAATTGCGAGCGATCGGCTTCGGCGCCAATGCCGAAATCGGAGCTATCGGCTTGCCTACCGATCGCGCTCGGGTGACCTTGCAGGTGCTCGACCAAGCGGTTGCGGGTGAATTGCCTGCCGCACCTGGTGACTTTGATCCGCGATTGGGAACTCCGTTCAACGAAGCGGAACAGACCGCGGGTCTGCGGATCATCGAAGTCGGAGTCGCCGGTGGAACGCTGAACTTGCAGAACAACCCGTCCTTGGTTTCGGCCAATCCTGCATCGATCGGAACGCTCGACCCGTGTGGTCCCAATGAAGCGTGTTTGGTCAGCGACGCGGGCGGTATCTTCCGCTTCACGATCGCAGAGGAGATGGTCAATGGCCAACTCTTGCGATACTTCGACAACATTCATTACACGCCGCCGTTGGACTACAACGAACAGTTGCCGTTCTCGGCGCGTGAACTGCTGACGTACAAGATCATCGATGACGGCTTGACGACTGTCACGAGTCCAGCGAATGTCACCAATTTGCCGCCGATGGTTTCGACTGAATCAGGTACTTTGACGATTACCGTGGGTGCAGAGAATGACGCTCCATCCTTCGATAGCCAGATTTCGATTAACGTACTCGAACGGGATAACAACTCGTCGACAACAATATCGAATTTCGTATCGCGGATCTTTGCCGGGCCAGCGGGTGCGTTTGACGAAATTCAAACCCAACAGGTCGATTTCTTGGCACCACGTTTGGTATCAGGTGATGCGTCGATCATGGGTAGTGCTCCCGTTATCAACTACACGCCTGGGGATACGGAGGGCTCGCTGACGGTGTTCCCTGCACCGGATCAGTTCGGGCAGTTGGTCTACGAAATTGTTGCGTATGAAGTCTCGGACCCTAATGTTCTTTCGACTCCGCAACTGGTCACAATCAATGTGCGTCCGGTCAATGACGCACCTCGAATCAATCCGGTCATCGCTGGTACGACCGAATGTGTGGTCAACAACGTTTCGGACGACCCGAACGACCCGAATTATCTCACTCCGGCTGAGTTGGCCGCGTTGACTTGCGATGCCGCGATCGATGGTCGCTACAGCGATGAGGGCTATTCGGTCGATACCGGATTCGATACCGATGGAGACGGATTCCTTGATCAAGCCACGATCCGTTACACGCTGCGTGAGGACAACACTCAGCCAATCGACGGTCAAACAGATCAAGTCCAAACGGGGAGTTACTTCATTCCGATTGATCGGGATCGTGCACTACCCGCAGATGTTGCAGGCAGTGTTAACGTTGGTGCCTACACACGAGTCGGCCTCCTCGATATTTACGATATTGGCCCAGCGAATGAGAGCGACATCGGTACGGACGAGGTTCCAACCGGTGGACCGCAGCAACTCGAATTATTCAACTTCCCCGATCGCACGGCGCTCGGCGGAACCTTGGTTCCTCGTTTCTCAACGACGGAAGTTGACGGCAACGGCAGTCCGCTGTTGATCGGATTGCTGTATACGCCTCCGACCGACTTCAACAACGCCACCGGCGCCGTTGATGCGTTCGAGTACACGGTGCGTGACGACAACCCTGGCGATGGCGAAACGTATTCGCTCGACACGAATTCCCTCGTGCAGAACCGGCGTACGGCGACCTCGAAAGTGGAGCTCAGCCTGAATCCGGTCAACGATCGACCTGAATTCTCGACGTTGGATCTGCAGTATGAAGTCGCCGAAGACGGACCGTTGCAAATCATCAACGGGTTTGCGTTTGGAATTTCGGCCGGTCCTGCTCAAAGTGCGTTCGATGAAATCAGTTCGCGAACGGGTCAGAATCTGAACTTCACCGAAACGAGCCTTACGTTCGACGAAGCAGACTTCGAGCAGTTCTTTGAGGTGTTCCCGACAATCAACCTGCAAGGACAGCTTCGGTTCAAACCGGCCGCGAATGTGTTCGGAACGTTTGAATTCGCAATCGTGCTCAACGACGACGGTGGCGACAACAGTACTCGAGGCGATTTGCAGTCCTCGATTCCTGTGACGCTGACCATCGATGTTCAGCCCGTCAACGATCGACCAGTGATCGCTCCGGAATTCAACACGCCTGAAACGAATCCTCTTAGTTTTGAAGTGTCTGAAGGTGGATCGTTCGATGTACTGCTCAACGGTGACGGTACGAATCCTGGTCTGTTAGACGTGTTCCGCGTCGGGCCAGACAACGAAGCCGAAGACATCAATCCTGGTGGCAATCAGTCGCTCCAGCTAACTCAGCCGATTCCGGTGACGACCGCTCAAGGTGGAACGCTCGTCCTGGTGACACCGACGACGGGAAGTCCGTACTTCCGCTACACGCCGCGTGAGAACTACGTCGGTCCCGATAACTTTATCTACACCGTAACCGATGACGGAGTGACGGTTCCTGTTGGAACCGGTGGCACGATTCTCAACGAGCCACAGATTGCTTCAGGTACCGTGACGTTCGAGGTGTTGCCGGTCAACGACGCTCCTCAATTCAGCGGAGCGGGAGATGTCACGAGCGACGAAGATTCGAACGACGGTAACGGCCGTGGCGTTGTCACGATTGAAAACTGGGCCACTAACGTCCAAGCCGGACCTCCCGGGGCGGATGACGAAAACGGCAGTTCGACGTCCGACGGTCAGCCTCTTTACTTCGAAATCATCTTCGACAGTGGAGACACGGACCTCTTTACCGTCGATCCAACTGCGACGGTGAACGACGGAACTGCGTCGCTCAACTACACGCTCGCTCCGAATGCGAACGGCTCGGCGACGTTCACGGTACAGCTCTTCGATGAAGGGCCGAACAACCAAGGTAATGGTGACGTGTTTGCTTCGGATATCCGAACGTTCACAATCAACGTTAACCCTGTGAACGACTCACCGTCGTTCGTGCCAGGGGGAACCGTGACGGTTAACGAAGATCGCGGGCCTTACACGGCGACCTGGGCAACCAGCGTCTCACCAGGACCTGCGGATGAATCCTCGCAAGTGGTTGAGTTCCGCGTCACACCGGTATCCACGAGCGATGCGGCTCTGTTCACAACCGAGGGACAGCCGAAGATTTCGACTACCGGTATCTTGACCTTTACCCCGGCCGCAAACGCCAACGGCGTTGCTCAGTTGCAAGTGGTTGCCTTTGATTCCGAAGGTGCTGAGAGTTCCTCGGTCACGTTGGAGATCGTTGTCACGCCCGTGAACGACTTCCCGTCACCTGTTGGTGATCTGTTGTCGCCAACCACCGAGGACGACATCCTTCAGATTCCTGCATCGGTACTACTCGCCAACGATGTTGACATCGATTTGGGTGATGCCGATCCGGATGAATTGCGATTGTCGATGCCCCTGGTTCAGCGAAGTCTTCGTGGAGCACTCGTCACGTTCGATCCAGACACGCAGATCGTAACGTACAACCCAACCGGTCGGATTGTTGATCCCGACACCGGCGAGGTGACGATCGATGCCGCTGCACGTGAATTGCAATCACTGCGGGGTGCACCGAATGCCAACACACCGGCTCCTGTGCTCGCCGACTCGTTCAGTTACGCGGTCACCGATCGTGCAGGCCGAAGCGTGACGCCGGCTCGAACGAGCAACAGCGTACTCGTCACGGTGAACGTTTCGGGTGTGAACGATGCTCCCGTTCTGAACCCGGATACGCCAACGCTCAACACATCGGGCCCAACGACGATCGATGTTCTCGCCAACGATGAGGACATCGACGGCACCATCCTTCCAGGATCGATCGAAATCACCAGCCAGCCGGCCTTTGGTGAAGTCAGCATCAATACGGACGGAACGATTGTGTACACGCCGTTCACGGACTTCCCTGGATTCGACCAGTTCGAATACAGCGTTCGCGATGACCTGGGGGCACTCAGCGAAGGCGGTCTCGTAACAATCAGTCCAAACCCTGCACCAGTGGTGGAAGATGACAACACGCTCGCCTACCTAGGAGAGTCGATCATCATCCGGGTTCTCAATAATGATGCGGATCCTGATGAGGTTGATGGCAATCCGAATACCACCGACACGATCGACCCGACCAGCATTGTGATCGAGTCGGGACCATCTGCCGGAACGATCACTCCGCTGGCCGATGGCACGGTTCGGTATACACCGGCGACCGGATTTACCGGACGCGATTCGTTCCAATACACCGTTGCGGATTCCAACGGCCGACGCAGTGGATTGGCGACGGTCAACATCCAAGTCGTTTCGAGCCGATTGCAGAACCCTGACCTGCGGTACGACGTCAACGACGACGGTGAAGTGTCAGCCCTCGACGCGTTGTTGGTGATTAATCACCTCAACCGCTATGCGAGTGCGGGCGGCTTCAACGGTGCCGGCAATATTCCGGATGCAGCCAACTTGACGGTTGAAACCGACGACCCGATTCCACCAGATACCTATCTCTTCGATGGCGTGAGCTACGGTGCAGGTTACTTCGACGTTTCAGGTAACCGCATCATTTCAGAGATTGATGCTCTGCAAGTGATCAATGAACTGAATCGTCGCGATACGTCGGGAAGCGTGAGCGAACCGCTACCGCAAACGGTTCTTGCGTCGCCATCGGTGTCGGCTTCTATCTCCAATGGTAACGCCAGCGGTGAGCCGATCGCATTGGTCGCTCCGGCACCGTCATCGGACGAAACACGGTCTGCCGATGAAGTCGTGTTTGAGACGTTTGACATGTTCGAAGTCGAAGACAAGTGGGTCGATTCGACATCCACTGAATCGATCGACCTCGATGTGATCGATCGACTCGCTACGGCACAATCCGACGGCGACGGTTCCCAAGATGCCTCGTCGGATCCTTCGGCGATCGACGCGGCGATGGCAAAACTGTTATAGAAGAACAGCGAAAGACGCTCAGCGTGAGTGCTCAAGCATCACGCTGTTGCGTCCCGCATTCTTTGCCTGATACAGCAATTTGTCCGCGCGGACGAACCAGCTTTGTCCGTCGTCGTTTTTGCGCAGACGGGCTCCACCAATCGACAATTCGATCTTGCCAAGATCTTCACCGCTGCCGCTGAGTTTGAGTGGCGTCGATGCAAAGTACTGCCGAATCTCCGCGGCAGTATCCGTTGCCTCTGCGTAATCGTCGCTTCGAAGGATGATCGCAAATTCATCGCCTCCGAGTCGCGAGATCGATGAATCCGGACATAGATGTGTCAACTGAGACGCCACATACATGATGACCTTGTCGCCACAGTCGTGACCAAACGTGTCGTTAATGTGTTTGAAGTGGTCGAGATCGACGAGCAGAAGAAATGAACATCGACTCTCGGTTTTGGCGAGCAGCAAAGATTGTCGGATATGCAAATCAAAGTGTCGGCGGTTACCGAGGTTGGTTAGCGGGTCGGTCATGACCGCCGCTCGCGATTCATTCAATTCGGTTTGCAGTGCCTCGACTTTCGATTGCGACGCCTGCAATTGAGTTTGCAAATTCCGAATCTGATCCTGCATCGTGTTGCTGCTGGTCAGCATCTTTTGCGCGCACTCGGCGATGCTTTGAGCGGTCGCCGGAGCTTCTTGGAGCGTCACACATGCTTCGTCGAGCTCGCTGCCGAGCTGTTTGCCCGCGTTCATCTGCGACTCGAGAATCGACTGCAACGACGTCATCTCGGAAGCGAGATTATCGCTGAGATCGGTATTCGTGTCTTCGATGTTGGCGCAGTATTGCTTGTGAAGCTGTTCCAGCATGTCAACGCTGACTGCGTTGACGTCTTCGACTGCGTGAGAGAGGTTCGCGATGATGTCATCGACACCTTCGACGTATCGATACCAAACCTCATAGACGCTGGGTGTGGGGGGCGTTTGGAATTTTCCCACATGACCGAGCGCTTCTCGAGCGATCTCAAACGGCGAGTTTCGTTTCGCGGTTTTGGTTGGCATATGTAAACAATAGTCCTGAAAAGTCCGTCACTGCGCCCCTCGTTGCCGTAGAACTATGGTGTCAATCGGATTACATACCCCCGCTTATCGTGGAAACTAGGCCGAATCCGGAAGGAAACATGAGTGGATACGCTCACAACCGGTAGAACCCGAATCGGTAGGGAGTGAGGCCGCCAAATGGGCCGTTTTGAATTTCCAGCAGCGACTACGCAAACTGCATCCGTTTCGCTAAACTGCCAACGCCGTCAAAAACCGGCAACACCTGCCCAGGTGGTGGAATTGGCAGACACAGGGGATTTAAAATCCCCCGGCCGGATACGGCCTTGCGGGTTCGAGTCCCGCCCTGGGTATTGAGTGCGTGGATAGCGTGATGTCAGTGTCGAGATCTCAGTGGGGATTTCCCGGGCATGCTTTGGTTTGGGCGAGCGGGGCTTCGTCGGGAGCAAGTGGTGTTTTCAGACTGGGAATTGGACGCCGTTTAGATGACCATGTCGGGATTGAAAACGCGGGCACAAAAAAAGCCGGAGACGATTGTCTCCGGCTTTCTTGTTTTCAGAACAGTGTCGGTTCGTGATTAACGAGCGCCGGCGAGTTCTTCTTTCTTGCGTTCGGCAATGATGTCTTCTTGGATGTTGCTTGGCGTTTGGCTGTACTTCGCGAGTTCCATCGTGAAGGTACCTTGGCCTTGCGTCATGCTTCGAAGGTCTGTTGCGTAGCCGAAGGTTTCTGCCAAAGGCACTTCGGCGATGATGACGGTCATGCCTTCGTTGGTGTCGTTGCTGTGCATGACACCGCGGCGGCGGATGACGTCACCTGTGACGGTACCTTGGAAGTCTTCAGGGACTTCGATTTCGACTTTCATGATCGGTTCGAGCAACTTCGGAGCGGCTTGCTTGAAGTACTCACGGAAGCAACCTTGAGCGGCGGTATAGAACGCCTTTTCGCTCGAGTCAACTTCGTGGTAGCTACCGTCGAGCAATTCGATGCGTGTTCCCACCACCGGGTAATCGGCGACGGGGCCTTTGCCGAGGCTGTCCCGGAAGCCTTTTTCCACGGCAGGAATGTACTGCTTTGGAATCCGACCACCGACAATCTTTTCTTCGAACTCGAAGCTGTCTTCGCTCTCGGATTCGATCGGGGTGAGTGTGCCCTTGATATGAGCGAACTGACCCGAACCACCCGTTTGCTTCTTGTGTTTGTAATCGAATTCGACGGTCTTGGTTGGGCTTTCGCGGTAGGAAACCTTAGGGGCACCGACTTCGATTTCGACGCCATATTCGCGACGAATCCGTTCGATGTAAATTTCCAGGTGCAATTCACCCATGCCCGAGATCAAGATCTCGTTGGTTTCTTCGTCGGTGTAAACGCTGAACGTTGGGTCTTCCTTGCGGAACCGTTGCAGAGCCTTGCTCATCTTGTCGCCGTCGCCACGGTTGAGAGGCGTGACTGCGATCTTGATAACGGGTTCTGGCACGAACATCGATTCCAATGTCGCGTAATCACGTTCGCTGCAGTAGGTGTCCCCGGAAGCGCAGTCGATCCCCATCACGGCGACGATGTCACCGGCGTAGGCCTCGTCGATTTCTTCACGTTTTTCACTGTGCATGCGAACGATTCGGCTGAACCGTTCTTTCTTGCTCGAACGTTGGTTGACGTAAGCTTCGCCCTTCTTGATCGAGCCTTGATAGACACGCATGAAGGTCAACTGGCCGAACGGATCTTCGACGATTTTGAACGCCATGCCGACGAAAGGTTTGTCTTTGTCTGGCGTGAGTTCGATCTTTTTCGATTCATCTGATGGGTCACGACCATAGATTTCACGATCTAGCGGGCTGGGCAGGTACGCCGTGATAGCGTCGAGCAATGGCTGGACACCCTTGTTCTTGAATGCACTTCCCATGTAGACGGGAGTCGCACCGTTAAGAACGGCCTGACGCATTGTTTTGTAGATAAGGTCCTTGGAGACTTCTTCTTCGCTGAGCAGCAATTCCATCACTTCGTCGCTGTAGTTGGACAGCGAATCGAGCATGTTCACGCGAGCGTCCGCGGCTTCGTCTTGCAAGTCTTCCGGGATATCCGAGGTGATGACTTTCTCGCCTTGATCGCCTTCGAACGTGTAGGCTTTCATTTCGATCAGGTCAACGACGCCACGGAAGTTGTCTTCGGCGCCGATTGGGATTTGGGCCAAGAATGCATCGGCACCAAGTTTTTCGCGGAGTTGTTCGACGACTCGACGCGGGTTCGCACCGGTGCGGTCCATCTTATTGATGAAGGCGAGCCGAGGAATTTGATAGCGTTTCATTTGCCGGTCGACGGTGATCGATTGGCTTTGGACGCCACCGACGCTGCAAAGCACCAGCACGGCACCGTCAAGGACACGCAGGGACCGTTCCACTTCGACGGTAAAGTCGACGTGGCCGGGAGTGTCGATCAGGTTAATGTGGTGACCGTCGTACTGAACGCTCGTCGCGGCACTGGTGATCGTGATACCACGTTCTTTTTCCAGCTCCATATGGTCCATTGTCGCGCCGTCACCACCACCGCGAACGTCTTCAATTTTGTGGATTCGTCCTGTGTAGAACAAAATCCGTTCGCTCAGTGTGGTTTTGCCCGAGTCAATGTGGGCACTGATACCGATGTTCCTGACTTTCTCCAACTTCATGCTACTTCACCTAAGCTGACGCACACGCTCGATCGCTGAAACCCCGGGATGCGACAAACGTGTGCATCTGGAAAAAACCGGCGGATTCGGAGACGAAAGCGTCTCGATCGTCGTGGTGTGGATGGTTAAGATTCAATTCACCGATGGGTGCGCGCGAATCGAAAATATCGCAAAGGACCGCGTAAACGGAAAGCCCAAAACACGTAAATCGCTGATACTTCGTCAGCAATTCACGGGCCGACACCGGGTTCCCCGCCGGGAACGCGATCATTTGCCACGGTTAGATTAGGCCAGAGGCATGAATGCGACCTGATTGGTGCTGTCTTGCGGGATCGATTTGCCCTCTGTCTGCCTTTAAGGAATGCTTCTTTCTCGCTAGGTTGGATGAGGTCGATTGCGTGACTCTTTTGTTCCTCCTGTCTGAGCCGCAGTGAGCATTCCACCCGATTCCATCCAAAACGGCGAGAAACTTGACTGCTGAATCTCACGGGTTTGAGCTTCCTTGGGCGATCGAGCAGTTCCGGACTCGGGCCGGCGACGAATTCATGGATTCATCGCTGCCGTTGATGGCTGTTGTTCTCGGCAGCGGTTTGGGTGGGTTCGCAGAGTCGATCGAGTCGCCCACGGCGATCCGTTACGACAGTATTCCGGGATTGTCGGCCTCGACGGCGTCAGGCCACCGCGGAGAGTTTTTGTTGGGCTGGATCGATTCCGTTCGAGTGCTGGCCATGGCGGGACGATTGCATGCATACGAGGGGCACTCGATCGATGAATTGACGCGGCCGATGGCGGTCATGGCTGGAATGCGTCCTTCGGCGGTGGTCGTAAGCTGTGCCGCGGGTGGATTGAATCCTCGGTTTCGGGTCGGAGATTTGGTGCTGATCGATGAACACATCGGCATGCTTCACGGACAAATGGGCGCCTTCGGGGCGGATCGGCCGTCTGTGTTGTCTCCATCGTCGAACCCCAATTTGTCGGAAACTGTATTTGCCAACGCGTTTCGATGTGGAAGGCCAACGTGCGATAATGGGTTCGCCGAAGCTGCGTCGCGGGCGGCTCGAGAAGGTGGATTTCGTTTGTCATTGGGGACATATCTCGCGGTGTCCGGCCCGAACTATGAAACCCGGGCGGAGTGCCGCATGATGAAAAGCTGGGGGGCAGACCTTGTCGGGATGAGCACGGTGCCGGAGGTCGCACTGGCGTCGCGGGCTGGATTGCGAACGCTTTCGATTGGCGTGGTGACCAACATGGCGATTCCCGACTCGCCAGCCACCGCGGCTCATGAAGACGTGCTCGCGGTATCGAATGCGGCAGGAAAAAATCTCGAAAGCGTTGTCCGTGCGATCGCCCGATCGCTCGTTCAAGAACAGGGAAATGGCTGATGAATGCAACTGATTTACCCGACCACACGTTTGATTTGCGAGAGTTGCATTCGGATGAGTTACGAACGGCGGTACACGCGATTGAGGTCTCTGCAACGGAGGACAAATCCGATTCCTCTTCCTCATCTTTCGGTGAAGAATTTCCGCTTGTTGAGTTGACCGGACTCAGCGGTCAGAAAGCGGCCTGCATGCGATGGTCCAAATCGGTGCGAGTGCGAGCCGTTGGGGATCTCGGTGATTTTGCGTTCGCCTGGTTTGATGGCGTTGACGTTCATTTGGAAGGCAACGTTGGTGATGGCGCCTGCGAAGGGATGAGGCGAGGAGTCGTTCGCATAACAGGCAACGCTGGTTGTGGTTTGGGTGCCGCGATGACTGGCGGCACGCTTGCTATTTACGGTGCCGCGGGGCCGCGGGTGGGAGCCGCTATGCGTGGCGGCAGTATTTTCGTGCGAGGCGATGTCGGCGATGACACCGGCGCGGGGGCTTTAGCGGGAACGATCGTGGTCGGTGGAGATGCGGGAGCTAATCTCGGCGACGGACTCAACAATGTGACCGTCTTTTTACGTGGTAACGCGCAGTCGCTCGCTCCGGGTGTGATCGAAGCTCCGTTGCGAAAACGCGAGGAAGTCCGTTTAGGGTTGTTGTTGATGAGTGCATCGATTCGCGGCAAAGCGGCTGACTTTCGACGCATTATTCCTGAAGCACGCTGGAAGGCGGAGGAGGCCGGAGCGGGCGAGGTTCGGCCAAACTGGCGATAGAGGAGCGAACTATTTTTGGTTTTTTCGCGCGTGAAACTCAAAAAAACTCAAGTTCCGATCGCTCGCTGACTCATTGGGGTTGTGATCAAGGGGACCGATCACCGACCATCCCCGTTCGCTGCACTCCACGCAAGATTGCCTACATGAAGGATCATGTTTGGCAATGACACGCGGCATCTCACGGGCATGGGAAGGTTCATGTCTTGAGTTGTTTCCGCATGTGGGCAGCGGGACTCCTTTTCTATGCGTCCAAGGAGGGACGAAACGTGCGACTTACCCCCACAATTCAACGCGCTACCATTGCACCCGCATGGTGCGTCACACTGCTCATGATGGCGGTTGTCGGATTCGCCGGCACTGTTTCAGCCGATGCGGTTCTGCTCGAATTCAGCTCATCGAATTGCCCGCCTTGTCGAGCGATGCAGCCGATCGTCTCCGAATTGATCGCCCGCGGTGTTCCGGTTCGCCAAGTCGATGTTCACTCCGAACCACAACTCGTTCAACGTTATCAAGTCCGCAGTACGCCAACGTATGTCATCTTGCGTGAAGGACGCGAAGTCACTCGTCTCGTCGGAGCACAGTCTGCGGCTCAGTTGCGAGCGGCTTTGCAGCAGAGCCCCTCGGGAAAAATCGTTCCAACGGGAAGCCAGATTGCAGCACCGACTCGCCGCTCGCCGAGTCTGTCTGAACAACAACGCATTCAAGAACCTCAAACACGCCTGGCACCTCTGTCAGCGCATGCCGGAGGAATGAGTTCGTCGGCCAATCGCTCGGTCCGTCGCGAACGTGAAGACAACGATTGGCGGTCGTTGGAGTCGCTCACATCCGCTACCGCGCCGAACGCAAACGTGGCAAACAATTCATTTGGGCGTTCACAAGAAGTCGTCGTGGAAGCGATGCCCAGCATCTCACTGGCCGACGCGGTTGAACGAGCACATGCCGCCACGGTTCGATTGCGAGTCTACGACGGACGTGGATATGGTGCCGGTACTGGAACGATCATCGACGTGCACGGCGAAGAAGCCTTGGTGCTGACGTGTGGCCACCTGTTTCGCGATGGTGACGGCAAAGACAAAATTGAAGTGGATTTGTTCGTCGGAGGTGAGCCTCATACCGTGACGGGACAACTCGTCGACTTTGACGCCGGCGACCGCGATATCGGACTCGTCGCGATCCGTCCTGGAATGCCCGTACAACCCGTGAAGGTTGTTACCGCAAGCGACAAGATGAAAGTGGGACAAACGGCATTCAGTTTCGGATGTGATCGAGGTGATCCTCCATCCCGCCGCGACACTCGCATCACAGGTGTGAACAAGTACAACCAAAACATCGGTGGATCAAACCTAGAGATTTCCGGTGCACCGATCGATGGACGAAGCGGTGGCGGATTGTTCGACGAACGCGGCGTTTTGATCGGCGTTTGCAACGCTGCCGATTACAAATCCGACATTGGAATTTACACCGGACCAGGGTCGATTCACTGGCAACTCGACCGCGTGCAATTGTCACGTCTTTATCAAGGCGATTCCAACCAATCGCTCGCCAGTAATGAAGTCGTGACGGGGAACCAGTTCGACGCCATGCCGCCTGCGGTTGAAGAGCCAGCGATGAACCAATTCGCGAGTACTCCCGCCTTCGGTGCAGCGGCGTTGGACACGGGAGACACAGAGATGATTGTCATTTTGCGTGACCGTGATGGCAACGTTCGCGAACAAGTCTTGACGTTACGGCAACCGGATGCCCATTTGGTTCAGCAAATTCGCCAAGCGGCTCGTCGATAGCCTGCTCGCGAGGACGTTCACGCAGCCTGAGACAGACGTTTCGGCGTCGTTATTGTTCGAACACCCGTGGCGTGCTTTTTGATCCAAATCCGAATGTGACCCATTCGGTGTTATCGGATTTTGTCTGTGTTGGGAGCCGCCTGGGGAGGCTGTTTAATCGCAGGCCGACCTGCTGCCAGCATCACGAGAACATCGATATGTTTTCGGCAGCCTCCATCGTCAGGCGATGGACCACGATCTTGCGAACATGGTTAGCTTTGAAAAATAGGTCATTTGCAGAAACGATCTAGCGTTGCCAATGAGCATTTGTCTGCGTGAATTGCTCGCTTGGCGGTACGCATTGAATACCAACCCGTTTCGACTCGGCGTTGGATCAATGCGGCCGTTTTACGTCGACGTTGCGATGGTCGATGTTGCGCATGACTGGTCAGGTAAGAAGCCGTCTTTGAACAGGTTTCTGGTGGCCGCCTTGCGAGATCTTACCGCTTTGTTCGAAAGACTGGGCGTCATGTGATTCTGCGTTTTCGCATGGCTGGTAAAGACACCAACGTTGTTTCGAATTGATCTCTAAACGTTGCGTGGGGATCTCATCTGAGATAGGCGTTCACGTTCTCTGCATAGTCTGCATAGTAAGTCCGCCGATTAAAAACGCTCGCGTTGAAGCAGACCAATGTCCCCGCCTTGGCCTAGTTTTTGGTGCGACGTGTACCAAACATTTGAAGCTCGTTGGGTTAAGAATTGTTTTGACTGCGTATTTAGCATCGGATATATAAGGACAATGCCTGATATCTCAAATCGGGTGGCGTGTCTCGACAATCGATCTTGGTGCGAGACGTATTTTTAGAAGGGGCGGACTGAACGTCGGAACAGGCGATCAGTCTTATTTATCTTTCGGAATAGAGCGGAACGGGCGGCTTTTCTTTACTCTCTATCATCAACCGAAACGAACGGTCTCGTGAGATATCGTTGTTGTCATTTTTTAATGCGTTACGTCGCAAGGGTTCTGCTCTTGGCGATGGGGATCGGACTTTGTCCGTTCGCATTGACTGACGAATTGCAGTGGTCGACTCCGCTGGGTGAGTTGCCGGGGGAGAATCGTGATCAAGCGTTGGTGGTCGTTTTGATCACTAATGACGTCTCGACCGAATGGGAATCGGGGCGTGTATCGCGACGAGCTTCGTTTGCAGAGAAATGTTGGTGCGGAAAGTCCTTTTTGAGGGCCGTCTCGGACGTTCCATCTGGATTCTTTCACCCGTCGGCGCCGGTCTACTGGCAGCATTGGCCGCTCGGTTTGCCACATCTATTGACCGGCGGTGAGAAGGTGACCGGGCCGGGACGTTGCGCCGTCGTTGTTACGGATGGCTTCTACCGCATTCTGGAATTTTTCGTTGGTGTTCCCGATCGAGGCGAGTTGACGGTATTGATCGGTGATGCTGAAGACACGCGGAGATGGATGCGTCAGCATACGAAGCAACCATCCGAGTTCACAAAACAAATCGCGGACAGGAATCGCCAGCGGATCAATAGACTTTGGAAGTTAGAACTTGATCAACAACTGGTCGCGATGGGAGAATCATCGCAGCAGAAAGTTGCCGGGCCGATTGAGGAGGCTGAGCGGTTCACGGAAGAAGCAAAGGTGAGGCTCCGTCCGCTTGCCATGCAGTTACAAAAGGTTTACCTCAAAGACGTTCAGTTGCGTTTTGGTCTCACAGAGCTCAGCGACTTTGAGCGACTCGTGATTCTTGAGCAACATTCCGCGACACGGTTGGCTTGGACGTCGGTTATGGCGCCATTTATCGCTGGCGCGGATTTGCGGAGCGTCTATGAGGATTTGGTCGAAATTGTTTGGGACCGCAAGATGATGTCGCTGCGGCGGCACGAGGATGATTCGGCGAGCGATGATGCTCTCGACAATTGGATTTCGCGTCACGGTGATCAAGATCCCTTTGCGTTCGAAATCCAACTGCCGCGGTTGTCACGGAGCGGTCAACGACAACGCGTTCCGGTTTCTGAGGTTGCCGAACGTCGCGGGTTAGGGTGGAAGGATCTGGATTCGGAAATCAAGGAGGTGCCGATCCGCCAAGTCACCACTCGTGAATTAGCTACGTGGTTAACTCGCCATGAGCGACGACCGATCGATGTCAGTCGTCCTAGTCATGCGCGTTTTTTGTTTTTTCGATCTGCGACTGATCGCCCCTACCCGATTCGTGATGGTGAGCCACCCGCTCGCTCTATCACGATGATACGACAGGTGAAACGATGAACATACGGTATCTCTGCTGCTTGTTTTTGTTAATCGCTCCGGTGAGCGCGTCGGCGGTAGCACCCAACACATTGTTGGTCGGTGCGAAGCTCTTCGAACACGAATGGCAATCGCAGAACCCTGTTCTCGGCAGCGATGGTTTAGGCCCTTTGTTCAATGCCACATCCTGTGCAGCCTGTCACCGGCAAGGCGGCATCGGCGGCGGGGGCGAAGCGGAGTTCAATGCCAAATCAATTGGAATTGAATCGATCCAGATCCAGGGAAACGGATTGACGAGCACGCGGCTGGCCGAAGTGATCTCCCGTTTTCATCCGGGGTTTGTGATGTCAGAGGGAAGTATCGTCAATGTGTTGCCCTTGGTTCATCACGGAGGTACCGAGTTGTCACGCCAGTTGAATAATGCCATGAAGGCGGAAACAGCGGCGGAGTTCGCAGAATCGGGAGGCCCGGTCGATGCAGCCGAAGTGCGGATCGCCAATGCGTCGCCGATCGTGTTCGAACAAAATATCGATGGATATCAAGTTCGCATCACCGCACGCATGTTCGGACGTAATACGACCGCATTGTTCGGCAGCGGTTTAATCGATCAGGTCCCGGACAAATTGCTCGATCAACAGGTGCGAATCCAGAACCACCACCCTGAGATCAGCGGTCGACCTTCAACGCTCCGTGATGGTCGCTATGGCAAATTCGGATGGCGAGCGAATGTCGCCTCACTGTTTGAGTTCACGGATCAAGCGTGCGCGAACGAGATGGGGTTGCAAACACGGCGTAAGAGGCAATCCAGTGACTCGACCAACCGGTCGTACAACAATGTCGCGTTCGACATCACCGATGGACAAGTGACCGCGTTGGCGCAGTTTGTTGCCGCACTGCCCGCACCAACACAGTATGTGCCTCATGATCAAGCAGTTCGCTCCTCGGTGCGAAACGGCGAGGCGGCCTTCAATCGCGTCGGTTGCGCGGTATGTCACGTCCGTGATATGGGTGTGGCGAAGGGGATTTACAGCGACCTATTGTTGCATGATATGGGGCGAGAGTCATATGACCTGAATCACGCGGAGCCCTACGTGGTACGCCGAAAACTAGTGAGCAACGAAGTAGAAGCATCGGTTCCGCCACAGCCCATTCCGGGCCTACCGGTGCCTTATTATGGACTTGCGACAGTGCTGCCTTTACCGGACCCTTTCGAAAAGGAAATCGACGCGCCGCCGGGAGCGAGCGGAGGTTCTTCGTTTGAGTTTTATGCGCCCCATCAACCAAAGACTTTGGTTTCGTTTCGTTTGATCGATTCCGAATGGAAAGCAGGCGAAGAAGACAAGAACAATAATCGTCGTCGGTCTCCCAGCGGCGGCACTCGCGTTGATCTCTATGAAAGAATAGAGATGGAGACAACCAATTTTAATCAAGAGTGGCGGACCGCCCCTTTGTGGGGACTGCGTGACTCGGCTCCTTACATGCACGACGGGCGAGCGGAAACATTGCTCGAAGCGATCGCGATGCACGACGGTGAGGCCGCTGGCACCCGCGACCGATTTCTTTCGTTGTTATACGAAAATCGGCAAGATATGATTGTCTTTCTTGAGTCGTTGGTGGCACCGCAATCGAATGGGCAGCCGCTGATGCACGCGGCACAATAGCTAGCGTGGTGCAAAAATTGCCTCGTAGGGATGCCTTCGGCAGAACGTTGAGCTACCGGGCAACGGCCATTTCAAGTTGCAAACCAGCCAGTGGGCGTCAATGATACGCGTTTCTCGCTCTGCGAACACGTTTTATACGCTTCCAGGAGGTTGGCCGACATTAACGGTTTTACACTTGACGACACGATCGTTGCGGTCGCGTCACCACTATCGCCTGCTCCACGCGGCATCGTGCGGATGTCGGGTGAGGGCGTGATCAAAATCTTGCGCCGAACAAACTTGATCGCCACCGATTGGTCGGATCGCCGGACGCAGCGTTTTGCTTCCCGTTTGGATCTTGATGATTTACTCGGTGCAATCGAAGTGGATGTGATGTTGTGGCCGACATCGCGGAGTTACACCGGTCAACCTTCGGCTGAGTTGCACCTGATCGGTTCGCTGCCGATTCTTGACGCCGTTGTCGATCGCTTGATCGCGGCGGGTGGACGAGCGGCACGTGCGGGAGAATTCACGATGCGGTCGTTCTTGGCGGGACGGTTGGATTTGCCGCAGGCGGAAGCAGTGCTCGGTGTCATCGATGCGGAAGACCCGAGCACACTTAACCAGGCGCTCTCGCAGCTCGCTGGTAATCTTTCTCGCCCATTGCAGACCGTTCGCGGTGAGTTGCTTAATTTGCTCGCCGACGTCGAAGCGGGATTGGACTTCGTTGATGAGGATATTGAGTTCATCGAAGATAGCGATCTGATCGATCGGCTTGGGGGACTCAGTGATCTGCTCACTCTGGCGAGCGATCAGCTTCGTGAACGGTCCGCCTCTTCCTCGTCGTTGGAAATCGTGCTTCGTGGGCTGCCCAATGCGGGCAAGAGTTGTCTGCTTAATGCGTTGACTCAAACGGAATCGGCCATCGTCACCGAGCAGGCGGGAACTACCCGTGACAGTATCTCGGTTTCGTTCGAGGTCGAAGGGTATGCCGTTCGGGTTACTGATACGGCGGGGATTGAATGGCGAGCGGCCAACGATCCGGATGCGGAGGTTCTGGAGAAAGCACAGTGGCAGGCAATCGAAGCGGCCTCGCGAGCGGATCTGTGTTTGTGGTGCATTGACGTGAGTGAAGGTCAACCAGTAACTGCACTGGAGAGTTTGCAGGGGTTTGCTGCGGACGCTCATTCGCACAAAAAGTCGATTGAAAATTGGGTGCTGCTGACAAAAACAGATCTAGTTTCTGGTTCACCTGAGTGGGCGGAGGCATTGCGTCCGAAGGTCGCCAAGATGTTTCACGTCAGTGCGTTGACGGGGGGCGGTATGAATGAGCTTCGTAATCAAATTGTTGGCATGGCCGAACGCGTCGACGCAACCGAAGTCGGCAGCGTGATTGGAACCGCCGCGCGGTGTCGTGGTTCTTTGATGGGAGCCATCGAAGCGATCAACCAAGCGGTGGATGCAACGCGGATGCAGGCAGGGCACGAACTTGTTGCCACTGAGATCCGAACCGCGGCAGGGCTCATCGGTGATGTCACCGGAGAAGTTTATACCGACGACCTGCTCGACCGCGTTTTCAGCAGGTTTTGTATCGGAAAATAGGCGTCTACGAGGTTGGCGATTCGCTGTCCTCACGACGCAGGCGGGCGAACGTAAATAGCCCGGAATTGTGACCGTCGCTGAACGCGATGTTGTAGGCATAAGTACCCACCGGCTGCATCGCTTCGATACGTGTCGGTTGGGCCTCGGCGGCGCTGAGTACCGGCAGGCCGATCGGTTTCGGCTGCGCTGGAGCGTCGTCTTCGTCACCGTGCAGTTTGCCATGCTTTTCACGACAGGTGGCGCAGGGACAGGCGTCTCGCAATTGTTGTGCGGTCCACTGGGTCGTCGCGCCGTCACTCCATGTGATTTGAATCCCTGTTTCGCCGATCCGCTCGATCGATGTTGGCGAGTAGGTCACCGGATCATCCATTGTCATCGTTTTCGTTTTTTAAGTTTGCGAGAGCTTTTTGACCGGCCTCGAGCGTTGCCAAGATTTCATCGACATCATACACACACCCGCCCCAGGTGCCGCCGCCAATCTGTTGTAGCGCCGCCCACAATCGTGTGTCGTCGGGGATCCCAGCGTCGACCTGCAAATCAGGATGGCAGGAACGTGACGCGAGTGCCGCGGTTGGTGGATTGCCGTCGAATGTCTCGACCAAATTCACACGTCCTTCGAGCGTATGACGGTTGACTTCGATTTCGATCACATCTCCATCACGAACGCGACCAATGGGGCCGCCCGCGAGAGCCTCGGGGCCGACGTGGCCGATACACGCTCCGGTACTGACGCCCGAGAACCTCGCATCGGTAATCAAGGCGACTTCTTTTCCGAACGACAAGTATTTCAGTGCAGACGTGATCTGATACGTCTCTTCCATCCCGCAACCGATCGGCCCGCGTCCGATCAGAACAATCACGTCGCCTGGTTCGATTGATGAATCGGTTTGACCTTTCACTGCCGCGATCGCACTGCGTTCGGTGGTGAAAACGCGAGCCCTTCCTCGTTTTCGATAAACTCCATCGTCATCGATTACGGTCGGATCGATCGAGGTTGCTTTGATCACCGAACCTTGGGGACAGAGATTACCTTTGGGGAAGCAGACTGTACTGGTGAGTCCTGCCTTTCGAGCCTTCGCCGGAGACATGATCACATCCTCAGGGTCAACACCATCGGCTAATCGCAGCCGTTCGCGGCATACTTCTCGACGTGGTGACGATTCCCACTGGTCGAGGATCTCGCCCCAACTCAAACCTGAGACGGTCATGGTATCGGCGTTCCACAGACCGGCTCGGCGAAGATGCAAGGCGACCTCGGGGACGCCGCCAGCCAAGAACAATCGCACCGTTGGATGCCCAACGGGCCCATTGGGTAGGCAATCGACGAACCGTGGAACATCTCGGTTGACTCGTGAGAAATCATCCACGTTCGGACGTCGGATTCCCGCTGCGGCGGCAATCGCGGGAATATGTAGCAATAGGTTGGTGCTGCCTCCAACGGCGGCGTGCATCCGCATCGCGTTCTCGAATGCGGCCTCGGTCAGCACATCACGCATCGTCATTCCGGATGCATGCATCGCGGCGGCGGTTGATGCGGAATCACGAGCCAGTCGGGTCCAAATCGGTTGGCCACTCGGAGCGAGTGCTGCGTGCGGCACCGTCATGCCGAGAGCTTCGGCGACGACTTGGCTCGTTGCTGCGGTGCCGAGAAACTGACATCCACCGCCTGGAGTTCCACAGGCACGGCAGCCTGCGGTCGAGGCTTCGTCGAGCGACATCTCGCCGCGAGAGTAACGGGCGCCGATGGTTTGAACTTTGCCCGCGTCTTCGCCTACAGTGGGCGGCAACGTCACGCCACCTGGGACCAAAACATTGGCAAGGTCTCCCGTCCCGGCCAACGCCATCATCATAGCGGGCAGCCCTTTGTCGCACGTCGCGATTCCGATCACGCCTTTGCGTTGCGGTAGCGATCGGATCAAACGTCGCATCACGATTGCAGCGTCATTGCGGTAGGGCAACGAATCAAACATGCCCTGGGTGCCCTGGGTCCGGCCATCACATGGATCGCTAACGAAGGCGGCAAAGGGAACACCACCATGGGTTTCGATTTGTTCTGCCGCAGCGCGGACGAGCAAGCCGACTTCCCAGTGCCCGGTATGGTAGCCGAGTGCGGCGGGAGTGCCGTCGGGGTTTCGAACACCACCCTGCGTGCTCATGATCAAATATTGATCGCCGAGAACGCGGCGTGGATCGAATCCCATGCCGACGCTCTGAGTCAATCCGAACAGATCGCCGCTCGTCCATTGACGAAGAATTTCATCGCTCAACGGTAGTTTGCCTGACGGGCCATCCGCCGTCGTCGCAAGCGACTCGGGCGGATCCAGTGCGGCAAAATAATCAGGTCGGGGCTGAGGTTTGACCGATGGGTTCTCAGTCACGTCGACCTAACAAGATGAAGAGGTAGTAGGCAAGAGTCATGATCGATTGCAGCGTCGCCGCAACGTAAGTCAGCGCGGCCGCGTTGAGAACTTTGGCGACATACTTCTCTTCTTGAGCGGTGATCAATCCGTAATCGACCAGGTGGGCTCGAGCACGATTGGACGCGTCGAACTCGACTGGGAGGTTAACGACTTGAAAGAAGACCACGGCTGAGAACAGGATGACTCCGATCCACATCAACGGCTTGAACGCCATGATTGCACCGAGGAACAACAGCGTTGCGCCGATTCCACTGCCGAAGTTCGCCGCGGGCACTGCGAGGTTGCGAACGACGAGTGGCGCGTATCCCTGAGCGTCCTGGAAGGCATGCCCGGCTTCGTGACAGGCGACACCGAGCGAAGCCATCGAGTGACCCGAATAAACATCGGGGCTCAGTCGCAACACTTTCGCACGTGGGTCGTAGTGATCCGACAACTGCCCTGGGACTTGTTCGATGCCAACGGATTGGAGCCCAGCGGCATCGAGCATTCGACGGGCCGCAGTTGCACCCGTCATTTTTGCCGGCACTTTGCTCATCGCCGCAAACGACGACTTAACTTTCCACTGGGCGTAGAGACCCAGCAAAAATGGAGGAAGCACGAACAGGAAATAGATCATCGGTGGAACTAGTGTTGTTGGGTGAAGGAGGCGGGCCGAGCTAATTTCCGAATGCGGGCCCTGGATTCAACGTCAATTCGGCAGACGTTTTGTCATCAAATCACCTGATACGCAAGAATCGGACCAACGTTCATTCTGCCAAATGATCGTATAGCGGTGTTTTTTGTAAGTCTTTGTACAGTAACTGTTTGCGGTGGTTGGTGGCCGGGCGTGGATCGACGGCTATTGGGCTGCTTGGTGGCAAAGAGACGCGTGTTTTGCCAAGTCTATCGTTTGCGGAGTTGACTCAAACCTGGATTGTTCCATCGTGACGGTCGCCTCGATGTTGATTGCGTTCGTTGATCAGTTGCCGGCGACGTTCGTGGTACCGCTGCTTGAGCCGTTGGTATTCGTCGGCCTTTTGGCACGTATGGATGATGCCCCATATGGCCATGCAAACAAACACGATTCCGAATAACGCCATGGGGGGAAATGCGATTCCGGCACCAATGGTCCAGAAAACACCAAAGACGGCGACAAAGCCACCCATGGCGATGGCTGTCCCCTTTTCAGGCACGCTTTGGGTACCGTTCTTATTCGTTGTCATGAGTTCAAGGCGATTGCGTTCCCATTCTCGATCGAGTCGATCAATTTCCGAGTCGCCCTTGAGCATCTGGACGTCTCGGACGAGAGTGTCGGTCGTTTGTTTGATCTCTTCGAGCAGTTCGGTCGAATAGCTGCTGCCTGTATGATGAATCGCGAGGTGAGCGTTGCAGTACCCGCAAGTAACAAACTTGGCAGACTTGCGAACTTCAATCGGTGCACCGCAGTGGTTGCAACAAAGAGAAATGAGTTTCATTAGTGTGTTTCTAAACCCACAAATCGGCGTCAAGGTTTCGGTAGCTGATGGCTTCGGCGAGATGTTCCTCACCGATCGCGTGGCTGCCGGCGATATCCGCAATGGTGCGTGCCACTCGCAAAATTTTATCGTGGGCGCGTGCCGAGAGGCCGAGTGACTCAACGCCCGCCCGCAACAACTGAATGCTCGACGGTTCGAGTTCACAGTACTGCCTGACTTGACGGCTTGTCATCTGGGCGTTGTATCGCACCGTGCTGTCCCGGAATCGTTCGCTCTGTGCCTCGCGTGCACGCACGACATTTTCCCGCATCATTGCACTGCTTTCGCTCGACGTCGTTTTTGCCGACAATTCTTCGAATGGAACCGCGGGCACTTCGATATGAATATCGATACGGTCGAGTAAGGGGCCAGAAATCTTTCCCATGTATCGCTCGATTTGAGGCGGAGTGCAATTGCAGCTACGTCGTGGGTCGCTGCGGTATCCGCATGGGCAAGGATTGGCCGCCGCGATTAACATGAAATCGGCAGGAAATGTTGTGCTTCGCAGGGCACGCGAGATCGTGACAATGCCGTCTTCGAGCGGTTGACGCATTACCTCGAGAGTTTTGCGATTGAATTCGGGAAGCTCGTCTAGAAAAAGGATTCCGTTGTGGGCTTTGCTGATCTCGCCAGGCGAAGGTGGGCTGCCACCTCCGACGAGTCCCGCGTCACTGATCGTATGATGTGGGCATCGAAAGGGACGTTTGGCGATGAGAGGTTGTTTCGCCGGTAACTGGCCAACAGCACTGTAGATTCGTGTCGTCTCAATGGATTCGGCGGGGACTAACTGTGGGAGGATCGTCGGGATGCGTTTGGCGAGCATCGTTTTGCCCGATCCTGGCGGACCAATCATCAGGAGGTTGTGTCGGCCTGCGGCTGCAAGTGTCATCGCTCGTTTGGCCATTTCCTGGCCGCGGACGTCGGAGAAGTCGACGTCGTATTCACTGAAGCGTTCAAAGAGTTCTTCGATGCGGCTTGGAACCGCTGGAATTTCAACTTCTCCTGACAGAAATGCCACGCACTGTGCTAGAGAATCGACGGCGATGACTTCCAGGTCTTCGACGACGGCAGCTTCGGGCGCGTTCTCCGACGGCACGATGAGGCCTTTGAGTGATTTGTCTTTGGCCGCTTCGATCGCGATCGACAACACGCCTTTAATTGGTCGCGTAATTCCTTCGAGAGCGAGTTCACCGACGACGGCGTAATCTTCGAGGCGTTCGGCATCGAGTTGACCGCTGCCAGCGAGCACACCCAACGCCACGGGGAGATCAAACGAGGGTGCCTGTTTCGGTAGGTCACCGGGGGCAAGATTGATTACGACACGGTCTTGCGGGCGAATAAAGCCGCTGTTGACGATCGCTCTTTCGACGCGGTGCGTGGATTCTTTGACGGCTGTGTCAGGTAAGCCAACGAGAATTGTTTTTGGCATTGCGGCCGGAGAGATGTCAACCTCGACATCAACCGGCATCGCCTCGATTCCGAGCAACGTAAATGTCTTCAATCGTGCTAGCATTACGTCGTTTCCCCCGGGCCCCAATCGGCATCCACGTCAATCGCCCTTCAATCTACTCGTGTCAAGTTATCCTGACGCCCACCAAAGCACCACGCAACAGGGGAGAAAAGTGAGCCCAGTAATCCTAAATCAAACTGACGTCACCAACCTCTCCTAAACAGGTGCCACCCACCTAACAGTTGACCCGAGACGGGTGATCGGTACACTTGGACAGCATCACTTCTCCTTTCGCGAGCCTGAAAATGCCGAGACCTAACCGAGAAGAACAGTTTCAGACGAGTGAGATCTGTATTGTCCATGCTGTGCAGAGATGCGTACGGCGTGCGTTTCTCGCGGGTGTCGATGCTGCAACGGGGAAGGACTACTCATTTAGAAAAGAGTGGATTCGCCGCAGAATGGAGGCCCTTGCTTCCGTTTTCGGAATCGACGTGCTCTCGTATGCCATCATGAGCAACCACTTACACGTGATCTTGCGCAATCGTCCTGACGTGGTCGCCAGTTGGAGTGACGCCGAGGTTGCCATCCGATGGCTGCGAGTGTTTCCTGGACGGCGGATGGAAGAGCACCTTGCGGAACCGACCGAGCATGAAGTCAAAGTCTTGGCGGCCAACGCGGAACGGATCGCTGAAATTCGCCAGAGAATGTCGGATATCTCTTGGTTCATGCGATCGCTGGCGGAACCGATTTCTCGCCTAGCAAACAAGCAGGACGAATGCACGGGCCGGTTTTGGGAAGGACGGTTCAAGGCACAGCGGATTGTCGACGAGGCCGGGTTGCTGGCGTGCAGCATGTACGTTGATCTCAATCCGGTTCGGGCCGCAATGACATCAGACCCCGACAAGGCTCCGCACACATCTGCGTTTGATCGCATTCAAGCAGGCCAGGGACAACGGATCGAATCCGCGGCGTTCGACTTAAAACCGGTCCCCACCCAGGAAGCGGCCAAACAGATCCGTGAAACGCCTGTTGATGAACTTCGAGAGCAACGGAAAGCTAAGAAGCGCAATCCGACAGGCAAGCGGATCAAACGCGACGCTTGGTTGGCACCGCTGACGCTGTCGCCCGACAAGCTATCCAGCGATGCGGAAGTAAACGGGGAAGGAGTACGAGCGAGCGACAAGGGATTCCTGCAGGTGTCGTTACGCGAATACCTGAGGCTGCTGCGATGGACAGCGAAACAGAGCATCGACGGAATGGCGGCAGCGATACCGGGATCGCTCGCGAGCACGCTGACACAACTCGGAATCGACGCGTCGATGTGGCGAGACCTTGTCTGGAATTGGCAGAAGTACTTTGGCAAATCCAGCTGCGTCGGTTCACCCGATTCGATGCGTCAAGACGCGGAACGCTGTGGCAAACATCATCACCAGGGGCAAGCCTCCGCATCTGCCTGTTTTATCTAGCCTCAACGACTGCTCGACTCTGAAACGACGACACCAACAGGCTGATTCTCTGCGCTGCCCAATCTCATCCCTCGCCGCAAACAGGAAAGTCGCGGAATCACGGGTGCCAGGCGAGGGCTTGAGAACGCGATAGGTCCTTTTCCAGAGAGCATACTACGAGACCACAACGTCAAATTGCTGAATAAAAGGTGGGTGGCACCAAATGGAGGTGGTGGAGGTTGTTTGGTAGGTGGGTGGCACGAATGGCACTGTCATTGACGACTGGTTTGGTGTCAGCGCATAAGATGTCTATCTGCAGGTTGGCTATTTCGTTTAAAATTGCCAATGCAGGGCGATTTGTCTTGCGGTGAAACCCTCCCAGGTCTCACATTGTTTGAAGCCCTCCCTGGTTACTGCCTGCCAAAACAGTGAGACCAGGGAGGGTTTTCTCATGGCATTTTGTGTCAATCCCGCGAGCCAAGGCAACTTCACTTTTGGCCAAACGGTTGCCGGATTCTTGACGTCGCCCGGGTTGCCGTTTGTTGACATCCTCAGCGAACAACGCATCGCTTGCGTCTTTCGAAAACACGGTGGGCTCTTTGGTCGCACGTATACCACCGCGATCGTGCTGTGGGCGTTCATGAGCCAGGTTCTACGGGACGGCAAAGAAGCCTCCTGTCAAAGTGCCGTTGCTCGAATCAGCAGTTACTTGACCGGACGCGCTCTTGGTGATGTCGACCCGGACACGCGAGATTACTGCCGCGCCCGAGCCAAGCTTTCCGAAGACGCATTGCATGAACTGACTTCTGGAGTCGCCAATGAAGCCCAACGACTCATCGAACCACAGCATCTTTGGAAAGGGCGGCACGCCAAGCTCGTCGATGGCTCGACTTTCATGATGCCTGACACGCCCAGGAACCAA